>JACQFL010000001.1 GCA_016200085.1 Candidatus Rokuibacteriota bacterium
CCCCGCCCACCCACAGCACGCCACCCACGGCCGGCCCCGGCCGCGCGGCGGACGTTACAATGACTCCCCGCCCACCCACGGCACGCCACCCACGGCCGGCCCCGGCCGCGGGGCGGACGTTACAATGACTCCCCGCCCACCCACAGCACGCCACCCACGGCCGGCTCCGGCCGCGGGGCGATCGTTACAATGACTCCCCGCCCACCCACAGCACGCCACCCACGGCCGGCCCCGGCCGCGCGGCGGACGTTACAATGACTCCCCGCCCACCCACAGCACGCCACCCACGGCCGGCCCCGGCCGCGCGGCGATCGTTACAATGAATCCCGCGCGGATCCTGGTCGCGGACGACGAGGACGGGCTCCGCTGGGTCCTCGAGAAGGGGCTACGCCAGGCGGGCCACGAGGTCACCGCCGCCAAGGACGGCGAGAGCGCGCTGCGATCCGTCGAGGCCGAGCCCTTCGATCTCGTGTTCCTCGACGTGCGCATGCCGGGCGTCGACGGCCTGACCGCGCTCGCCCGCATCCGCGAGCTGCGCCCGGCCACCCACGTGATCGTGATGACCGCGCACGGCACCATGGAGACCGCCATCCAGGCCATGCAGCGCGGGGCCTACGATTACCTCGCGAAGCCCTTCGATCTCGACGAGGTCCTCCTGCTGACCGAGCGCGCGCTCGAGGCGAGCCGGCTCACCGCGGAGGTGGCCCGGCTGCGCACGGGGCTGCAGGATGTCCGCGAGTTCAGCGCGCTCATCGGCCGCCACCCGCGGATGCAGGACGTCTACAAGACCATCGGCCGCATCGCGGGCAGCGACGTCACCGTGCTCCTGCGCGGGGAGTCGGGCACCGGCAAGGAGCTCGTGGCGCGTGCCATCCACTCCTACAGCCGGCGCTCGAGCCGGCCGTTCGTCGCGGCGTCGTGCGCCGCCATCCCGGCCACCCTGCTGGAATCGGAGATGTTCGGTCACGAGCGCGGGGCATTCACCGACGCCAAGGAGCGACGCCTGGGCAAGTTCGAGCTCGCTCACGGCGGCACCCTCTACCTCGACGAGATCGGCGACATGCCGCTCGAGCTGCAGAGCAAGCTGCTGCGCGCGCTGCAGGAGCGCACCATCGAGCGCCTCGGGGGCCAGGAGCCCATCCGGGTCGACGTCCGCGTGCTCGCCGCGACCAACCGCGACCTCGAGGTCCTCATGCGCGAGGGCAAATTCCGCGAGGATCTCTACTACCGGCTCAACGTGGTCACCCTGAACCTGCCGCCGTTGCGGGAGCGCCGCCGCGACATCCCGCTGCTCGTCGACCACTTCCTGGCCAAGTACGCCGAGGAGCTGGGCGAGCGCGCGGTGGCGCCCGAGGCCCTCGACCGCCTCGTGGGCCACGACTGGGCGGGCAACGTGCGCGAGCTGGAGAACGTCATCCAGCGGGCGATGGTGATGGCCAAGAGCGGGGTCATCCTGCCCGAGCACCTGCCCATCGGCCCCGTCTCCGCCGCCGCCTCCGTTGCCATCGACGCCACCCTGGAGGAGATCATCGAGCGCCGGCTGCTGGAGTGCGTGCGCGGCCTGCGCGAGCGCGCGAGCGCCCACCTCTACAACCTCATGATCAGCCTGGTCGAGAAGCCGCTGCTGCGCGCGGTGCTGCGCGAGACCCAGGGCAACCAGGTGCGCGCGGCCCAGATCCTCGGCATCAACCGCAACACCCTCAGGAAGAAGCTCACCGAGCACTCGATCGACCCGGAGAGTCTGTAGACGCGATCCTCGATCTCGATCGAGCGTGAGCGCGGGCCGGAGAAGCGTGAGGCGCCGATCATCTAGCTACTTTCCGGCGCAAAAATCGGTTGGCCGTTGAGGCGCGAGCCCTCAGGCAGCAGCATGATTCCGGGGGCCTGTTCACGCCAGCAGCACAACGAGGAGTCTATGACGGAGCCTTGGCTCGCGCCAGGGCGATCCC
>JACQFL010000044.1 GCA_016200085.1 Candidatus Rokuibacteriota bacterium
ATCTTCTTTCATGTAGCATGCTTCGGTGCCCGAGGGCAAGCTTTACCCACGATTTCTCGGGCCGTCAGCGCTGCCGACGGCTCGCCACCACCTCACCCGTGCGAAAGTAGGGCTAGCGCTGTCGGAGTCCCTTGCAGGGCGTAGCGCCGGCCGGCCCTTCCAGCGTCGAAATGATCTTCTCCGTCGGCATCACCTCGGTCTCGTTCGACTTCCAGATCTTCCCGACCATTCAGTGCCCGGCGACGCGGGCACGTTCCCTCACTCCCAGGCGAGCGGGCCTCCGCAGAACGAGCGGGCGCCGCGGTTCCTCGGCACCACGCGTCTCCTGATCCTCGATCACCCCGGGACGACGTTCGAGTTCATCGACGCTCCGGCGCCCATCGCGATCGACAATCTCCACGTGACGAGCCCCGAGCCCTCGATGGGCGTTCTTCTCGCGCTCGGCGGCGCCGCGCTGGCCGCGCTCCGCCTTCGGCTGCGCGGGCGGCGCGCGCGGTCGCGCGCCTTCGCACGACGCGGGATTTCTCCGTTCGGCTCGCCGCCCCGGCGGCGGCTCACCTCACACTGATCCGGATTCTTCACCGCTCGGCCGGCGCGCGGCCGCGCGCCCACCTTGCACCCCGTTCGGCTCGCCGCCCCGGCGGCGGCTCACCTCACACTGCCAATGGCATAGCCGGCGGCGCCGGCGAGGAGGATGCCGAGGATGGGGGGAAGGAGGCGGGTCGCGAGGAGGAAGCCCGCGGCGATGGCGATGGCCGCCGTCCGGGGGTCGTGCACGGCGGAGCGCGTGATCGTGTAGACGCCGGCGGTCATCAGGCCGATGCCGATCGGCGCGAGCGCCCGCTCGACGGCCATCGCCCATGGCCGCCTGCGCACGTTGCGCCACGAGAGCGAGGCCAGCGCGGTGAGCACCGAGGTCGGCAGGAACATCGCGAGGACGGCCAGCACGCCCCCGGGGAGCCCGTAGGCGTGGTAGCCGATGAACATCGAGACGAGCATGGCGGGCCCCGGCGTGAGCTGCGAGAGGGTGTAGCCGTCGACAAACTGCTGCGGGGTGACCCAGCCCCGCGCCACGGCCTGCCGTTGCATCTCGGGGATCGCGCTGAGCCCGCCGCCCACGCAGAGCAGGCTCAGCCACAGGAACGTCAGCGCGAGGCGCAGGAGCTCCATCAGCCGCGGGGACGGTGGAGCCAGATGCTGAGAGCGCCACCGACCACGATCGCCGCGGGCGTGCTGACGTGCAGCGGCCCCACCGCGAGGAACATGCCCAGGGCGATGATCGCCGATCGCGCGTCCCGGATGGACGAGCGGGTCATGCGCCACGCGGTGACGAACATCAGCCCGACCACGCCCGCGCTCATGCCGCGCAGGACGGGGCGCGCGTCGGCCCCGATCGTCCCGCCGAAGTAGGCCAGGGTGAGCAGGAACAGGATGATCGCGCCGGGCAGGACCATGGAGAAGACCGCGCAGGCGGCGCCGAGAGGGCCCCCCAGACGCACGCCGACGGCGACCGAGAGGTTGGCGGTGGACGGCCCGGGCAGGAGCTGGCTCATCGTGAGGTCCTGCACGAAGTCGTCGCCGCGCAGCCAGCGCCGCTGCACCACGAGCGCGTCGTAGAAGTACGCGCTCCGCCCGCCGCCGACGCTGGTGAGCCCGATCCAGGCGAACAGCCGCGTCAGCGCGCCGAGCGACGGCCTGGCGCGGTCGGTCACCACGCTAAAATTTGTCGCGGGCGGGCCGCCGCGAGCCCCAGGGCCGCGCCTGCTCGAAGGCGGCGGCGGCCTGGAGCACGGTGAGGTCCGCGAAGCGGCGGCCGACGACCTGCAGGCCGACGGGCAGACCCGACGCGGTGAAGCCCGCGGGCAGCGAAACGGCGGGCTGGCCGGTGAAGTTGAACGGGTAGCTGAACGACGCCCAGTCGAACCAGTCCCAGGCGTGCTCGCGCCAGCCCGTCGGATTGAGCCGCCCGACCTCGAACGCGGGAACCGAGACCGAGGGCGTCAGCAGCAGGCTGTACGTCTCGAAGAGCGGTCGCATGCTGTCCCAGTGCGCGAGCTTCCGCCCCCGCGCGTCGATGTAGTCGGCGACGCCGTAGCGGTAGCCGTCCTCGATGCACGCCACGAGCCCGGGATCCATGCGCGCCCGCCACTGGCCGAGGTACGGGCCATAGATACCCGCCTCGTGCACCGCCCACATGCACCGGATGATGTCGTGGGTGTCGGCGAAGCCGGGCTTCACCTCCTCCACCGCGCAGCCGAGCTCCTCGAAGACGCTCACCGCCCGGCGCACGACGGCGGCGACCTCGGGATCGACGCGCAGGCCGCCGAGGTCGGGGCTGTACGCCACGCGCAGGCCCCGCACGCCGCGCCGCAGCTCGCCCACGTAGTCCGCCGGCGCCGTCTCCAGCGAGGTGCGGTCGGCCTCGTCGGGCCCGGCCATGATGGCCAGCATGAGCGCGGCGTCCTCGACCGTGCGGGTGATCGGCCCGTTGTGGGTGGTGGAGTCGTTGTTGGAGACCGGCCACATGGGCACGCGGCCGTAGGAGGGCTTCAGCCCGAACACGCCGCAGAACGAGGACGGGATGCGGATCGAGCCCGCGCCGTCGGAGCCGTGGGCGATCGGCCCGAGCCCCGCCGCCACCGCGCCGGCGGCGCCCGCGCTGGAGCCGCCGGTGGTCGTGCCCGTGTTCCAGGGATTGCGCGCGATGCCGGTGAGCGGGCTGTCGCCGAGGGCCTTCCAGCCGAACTCCGGGGTCGTGGTCTTGCCGAGCATGATCCCGCCCGAGGCCTTCAGCCGGGTGACGAACGGCGGGTCGACGTCGGGCACGCGGTGCTCGAAGATGAAGGAGCCGCCCATGGTCCGCACGCCCCTGGTGAGCGCGAGGTCCTTCACCGAGTACGGCACGCCGTGCAGCGGGCCCAGCCGCTCGCCGCGCATGACGGCCTCCTCGGCCGCGCGCGCCGCGCGCAGCGCCTCCTCCGGCAGCACGGTGCAGAACGCGTTGATCACGGGGTTCACCCGCTCGATGCGCGCGAGCACGGCGCGCGTCAGCTCGACGGGCGAGAGGGCCCTGGACCGGATCAGGCGCGCCAGCTCGGTGGCGGGGGTGTAGCAGAGGTCGGTCGCGTCCATGGCGAGACTCCTTGACTCGGGCGAGCTCGACCCGCTCTTCATCCAGCGGGTCACGAACGCGGCGACCGTACCACGCCGCGGGGCAGCGCGCCAAGGTCGTACCTCTTGCGCGACACCAGGCCGGCGACGGGGCTACAATGGGCGGCGGTGATTGGCCTCACGTCCCTCCAGCCCACATGAGGAGTCCATGACACGACCCCGGACCGTCGGCGAACTGCGCGCGAGCGGCTACACCACGCGATCGGTCAAGCAGGAGCTGCGCGACAACCTCGTGACCCGCCTCAGGTCGGGAGAGCCGCTCTTCCCCGGCATCGTGGGCTACGAGGAGAGCGTCGTCCCCCAGATCGAGAACGCGATCCTGAGCGGCCAGGACATCGTGTTCCTCGGCGAGCGCGGCCAGGCCAAGACGCGCATGGCCCGGCTGCTCGTGGGGCTCCTGGACGAGTCCGTGCCGGCGCTGGCCGGCTGCGAGATCAGCGACGACCCGCTGGCCCCGATCTGCGCCGCCTGCCGGGGGCGCCTGGCCGAGGCCGGGGACCGCACCGAGATCACCTGGGTCCCCCGCGACCGGCGCTACGGCGAGAAGCTGGCCACCCCCGACATCACGATCGCCGACCTCATCGGCGAGGTGGACCCCATCAAGGTGGCCGAGGGCCGCTACCTCTCCGACGAGCTCACGATCCACTACGGCCTCCTGCCGCGCACGAACCGCGGGATCTTCGCCATCAACGAGCTGCCCGACCTCGCCGAGCGGATCCAGGTCGGGCTCCTCAACATCATGGAGGAGCGCGACGTCCAGATCCGCGGCTACAAGGTGCGCCTGCCGCTGGACGTCTACGTGGTGGCCAGCGCGAACCCCGAGGACTACACCAACCGCGGCCGGATCATCACGCCGCTCAAGGACCGCTTCGGCTCCCAGATCCGCACCCACTATCCCCGGCAGCTCGAGCACGAGATCGCGATCATGGACGCCGAGCGCACCACCTTTCCCGTGGACGGCGTGCGCGCGATCAGCCCCGCCTACATGAAGCAGGTCGTGGCCGAGCTGACCCACCTCGCCCGCAAGTCCTCGGAGATCAGCCAGCGCTCGGGCGTCTCCGTGCGCGTGAGCATCTGCAACTACGAGAACCTCGTCTCCAACGCGCTCAAGCGGGCGATCCGCCTCGGCGAGCGCGAGGCGGCGCCCCGGGTGAGCGATCTCGCGGCCATCGTGGCCTCCACCACGGGCAAGATCGAGCTGGAGACCCTCGGCGAGGGCGGGGAGGAGAAGATCCTGGGCAAGCTCGTGCAGAAGGCCGTGCTCAACGTCTTCAACCGCTGCTTCACCGCCGCCGAGCTGGAGCCGGTGGTGGCCGCGTTCCAGAACGGCCTGCACGTGGCCGTGTCCGACAGCATGCCGTCGGAGGACTACCTGAAGCAGGCCGCGCAGGTGCCGCCGCTCACCGTCGCCGCCCGCAAGCTCGAGGCCCTGCAGCCCGCCGCCGTCGCCTCCGCCGTGGAGTTCGTGCTCGAAGGCCTGCACCTGAGTCGCAAGCTGAACAAGGCCACCCAGGCCGGCCGCACCCTGTACCGGAGCTGAGCCGCCGTGCCTCTCCACCGCTACTCGCGCTGGGACGGCTCGCAGGAGCTGCCGGACCTCGACGCCGACGACGTGCTCTCGGCGATGTCCGACGACCTGATGTCCGACGGTGATCTCTGGAACGCGCTCCGCCGCCTGCTCCAGCGCGGGATGCCCCGGGGCCGGCAGCCCGGGGTGCAGGACCTGCTGCAGCGGCTGCGCCAGCGGCGCCAGCAGCGGCTCGACCGCTTCGACCTCGGCTCGACCCTCGACGACGTCAAGCGGCGGCTCGACGAGGTCATGCAGACCGAGCGCGAGGGCATCCGGCAGCGGCTCGAGGAGGCGCGGCAGGCCGCCGAGCGGGGCGAGGTGCCGGACGAGGCGCGGCGCCGGCTCGAGCACCAGGCCGCCGAGCGCCAGCAGCGGCTGGACGCCATGCCCGAGGACCCGGGCGGCAAGATCCGCGCGCTGCAGGAGTACGACTTCGTCGAGCCCGAGGCGCGCCGCAAGTTCGACGAGCTCATGAAGTGGCTGCAGGAGCAGATGCTGCGCCCCTTCCTCAACAACATGCAACAGGCCATCGGCAACATGACCCCCGAGGACATGGCGCGCATGCGCGAGATGCTCCGCGATCTCAACCGCATGCTCCGCGAGCGCGCCGAGGGTCGCGAGCCCGACTTCGAGGCCTTCAAGCAGAAGTGGGGCCAGCACTTCCCCGGGGCCAACAGCCTGGACGAGCTCCTGGAGCAGATGAAGCAGCAGATGGCGCAGCTCGGCTCGCTGCTCGGCAGCATGTCGGCGGAGCAGCGGGCGCAGATGCAGGACATGATGCGCTCGCTCCTGGGCCAGGACGAGGGCCTCGAGTCCGCCCTGGCCGAGCTCGCCATGAACCTCGACCAGATCGCCGCCTTCAGCGAGCTCATGCGGCGCTACGACTTCCGCGGCGAGGAGTCGCTCGGCATGGACGAGGCCATGCGGCTGATGGACGAGCTGCAGCAGATGGACGCGCTCGAGCGCCAGCTCCGCGGCGTGCAGAGCCCGGCCGAGCTCGAGGCCATCGACCCCGAGCAGCTCGGCAATCTCCTCGGCGAGGAGAGCCGGCGCGACCTCGACCGCCTGCGCGAGCTGACGCGCAAGCTGGAGGAGGCCGGCTACCTCGAGCGCCACGGCGAGGAGCTCACCCTCACCGCGCGGGCCATCCGCAAGATCGGCGACCGCGCGCTGCGCGAGGTGTTCCGCCACCTCGCCCGCGACCGCTTCGGCCGCCACGAGATCGAGCGGCGCGGGGGAGGCGGTGATCGCGCCGACGAGTCGAAGCTCTACGAGTTCGGCGACCCCTTCCTGCTCGACCTGCGTGGCACGGTGATGAACGCGGTCCGCCGCGAGGGACCCGGCACCCCGGTGCGGCTGGCCCCCGCGGACTTCGAGGTGTACCGCACCGAGCTCTCCACCCAGGCCTCGACGGTGGTGATGCTCGACCTCAGCCGCTCCATGATCAACAACGGCTACTTCCTGCCCGCCAAGAAGGTGGCCCTGGCGCTCTCCGCCCTCATCCGCGGCCAGTTCCCGCGCGACGCGCTGCACATCGTGGGCTTCTCGCTCTACGCGCGCGAGTTCGCCGTGGACGACCTGCCCACCCTGTCGTGGAGCGACGCCAACATCGGCACCAACATGCACGCGGGCTTCATGCTCTCGCGCCAGCTCCTGGGCCGGAGCCGCGGGGGCAACAAGCAGATCCTCATGATCACCGACGGCGAGCCGACCGCCCACATGGAGGGCGACGACGCCGAGTTCTCCTACCCGCCCTCGCGGCGCACGCTGCAGGAGACCCTGAAGGAGGTCCAGCGCTGCACCCGCGAGGGCATCACCATCAACACCTTCATGCTCGAGCGGAGCCCCAGCCTGACCGCCTTCGTCGAGCAGATGACCGCGATCAACCGCGGCCGCGCGTTCTTCTCGGGCCCCGAGCGCCTCGGCGAGTACGTCCTCGTCGACTACGTCCGCGGCAAGCGGCGGACGGGCAGCGGCCGCACTGTGAGGTGAGCCGCGGCCTCAGCGGCGAGCCGAGCGGTGAGATTCCGAGTGGGCGCGAAATCAGTGTGAGGTGAGCGCGTTGTGCCCAGCCGACTCACCGAATGGTAGGAATCTCATCCCATGAAAATCGACCGGTTGGGTTTCGATTTTCATGGTAGCGTCGACGCATGGTCGAGCGGTCTCGTTGGCTCTCGGCCCTCCGTGCCGCGCTGAAGCGCAGCCGCGTCACCGCGCTGGTCGGGCCGCGACAAGCAGGCAAGACCACGCTCGCACGGCAGATCGTGCCGGAGAATTCCCCCGCGTACTTCGACCTCGAGGATCCTCGAGGCCTCGCCCGCCTGGCGGAGCCGATGATGGCCCTCGGGCCGCTCCGTGGGATCGTGGTGATCGACGAGATCCAGCGCCGGCCCGACCTCTTCCCGGTCCTCCGCGTGCTCGCCGACCGTCGCCCGATTCCCGCCCGCTTCCTGATCCTCGGCAGCGCGACCCCGGATCTGCTGAAGCCATGCTCCGAGACGCTCGCGGGCAGGCTGGAAACCATCGAGCTGACCGGCTTCGCGCTGGACGAGCTGGGCGCACCAGCGATGCGACGGTTGTGGAGGAGGGGTGGCTTTCCTCCCGCGTACCTTGCCCGGTCGGAGCATGCCAGCTACGTGTGGCGCCGGCAGTTCATGCAGACGTACCTGGAGCGTGACCTCCCGCAGCTCGGCATCACCGTCCCTTCGGCCACGATGCTGCGGTTCTGGACGATGCTCGCCCACTATCACGGCGGCGTCTGGAACGCGGCCGAGGCTGCCCGCTCCCTCGGCGTGAGCGAGCCCACCGCCCGTCGCTACCTCGACCTGCTCTCGGGGCTCTTCATGGTGCGCCAGCTCCAACCCTGGCACGAGAACCTCAAGAAACGCCAGGTGAAGGCACCGAAGGTTTACCTGCGCGACAGCGGTCTGCTGCATGCCCTGCTCGGACTGGCCGGGGAGCGGGAACTCCTCTCGCATCCGAAGGCGGGAGCGTCGTGGGAGGGTTACGCCATCGAGCAGGCTGTCGCGCTCGTTCGCCCGGAGGCTGCCTACTTCTGGGCCACGCACACCGGTGCCGAGCTCGATCTGCTCCTGATCAAGCGCGGGCAGCGCTACGGCGTGGAAGTGAAGTTCCAGGATGCGCCACGTTTGACGCCGTCGATGCGCACGGCCATCTCCGATCTGCGGCTGCGACACCTGACGGTGCTCTACCCGGGAGATCGGCAGTACGAGCTCGGGCGTCGAGTGACGGTCGTTCCCCTGACCGAGCTGGCACGGGATCCGGAGGTCATCGCACGAGTCGGGCGCGCGCCGCGCGTGAGGGCTGGCGCTGGACCGCGCGAGCGAGTAGATTCGCACTCGATCCGCAGGCACCCTGCACGCCGCCGCGGAATGAAGCATCCGGAGGCCCATCGATGACCAAGCGCGAGCGGGTGATGGCCGCCCTGCACGGCGAGCCGGTCGATCGGATACCGATCGCCTTCTGGATGCACAACTTCGCCACCGAGAACTCCGCGGGCGGGCTGGCCGCCGAGACCCTGCGCCTGCTCGACGTCTTCGACTGGGACTTCCTCAAGCCCCAGTCGCGCGCGCAGTGCTTCGCGGAGATGTGGGGGCTGACCTACACACCCTCGGGCCAGCGCGCCGTCCCGTACACGGTGACCCACGCGCCGCTCGCCGGCGCGAGCGACGTGGCGGCGCTGAAGGCCGTGGACCCGCGCCAGGGCGCGCTCGGCGAACAGCTCGAGGCGCTGCGGGCGATCCGCACCCGCGCCGGCGACGTGCCGATCATCTGGACGGTCTTCGCGCCGATGATGGTGCTGCCCTTCCTCCTGCGCGGCGGGCGCGAGCAGGCGCTCGGTCTGCTGCGCACGGACCCCGCGGCGGTCGAGCGCGGGCTCGGCGCGATCGGCGAGACGCTCACGGAGTACGCGCGCGCCTGCCTCGAGGCGGGCGCCGACGGGCTCTTCTACGCGACCAACGTGGCCACGAAGGCGCTCATGGATCCGGCCGCGTGCCGGCGCTTCCAGCGGCCGTTCGACCTGCCCATCCTCGGGGCCGTCGAGGGCGCGCCCTTCACCCTGATGCACGTCTGCGGCGAGGCCACGCTCTTCGAGGAGTTCGCGGACTACCCGGTGACGGCGTTCTCCTGGGCGGTGGCGCCGGGCAACCCGTCGCTCGCCGAAGGCCGCCGGCGCACGGGCCGCGCCGTGGTGGGCGGGCTGCCGGCCAAGCCCGGGATCGCGTCGATGACCCCGCGGGCGATCAAGGAACGCGCGGCCGCCGCGGTCACCGAGATGGACGGCCGCTGGCTCCTGCTCGGCCCGGACTGCTCGATCAACCCCGACACGCCCGACGACCTGATGCGCGCCGCGCGCGCGGCGCTCGGCGCGCGTTAGCGCGCGCGCGCGAAGTCGATCCAGCCGCGCTCGACGCTCGTGTCCACGAGCTCGACGCGCACGCGGTCGCCGACGTCCATCCCCTTCTCGCCCCGCACCACCCGGCCCTCGGCCGGCGGCGCGAAGATGCGCACCCACGTGCCCTTGGCCGAGGCCCCGGTGACGATGCCGTCGAAGCGCTGGCCGACGCGCGGGCCGAGGAGCAGCGCCGCCGCCGACTTGCGCACTTGACGCTCCACCTTCCTGGCGCTGTCCTCCTGCTCCGTGCAGTGTCGCGCCAGCGACTCCAGCTCATCGTCGCCATACGGGGCGCGCTGCCCCGCGAGCGCGGCCTTGAGCAGCCGCTGCGCGAGCAGGTCGGGATAGCGCCGGTTGGGCGCCGTCGAGTGCGTGTAGTCGTGCACCGCGAGCCCGAAGTGTCCCTCGGCGGCCTCGCCGGGGCGCTCGACGACGTACTCGCCGGAGCCGAGCAGCTTCACGATCGCGAGCGAGAGATCGGGGAAGCGCACGGGATCAGCGGCCTTCCGCGCGCGCAGGAAGGCGTCGAGCGCGGCGGAGTCGGGCCGCGCCGGCAGCGCGCCGCCCTGCGCGGCCGCGAGCTCGACGATGCGCTCCCAGCGCTCGGGCGAGCGGAGGACCCGGCGCAGCGACGGCAGGCCCCGGGCGCCAAGGAAGCGCGCGGTGACGCCGTTGGCCGCGACCATGAAGTCCTCGATGAGCTGCTTGGCCCGGTTCGTCTCCTCCACGGCCAGGTCCACCAGCGCCTCGTCGTGGAACACGGCGCGCGGCTCGACGGTCTCGAGCTCGAGGGCGCCGTGCTGCAGTCGCAGCGCTCGGAGCGCCTGCGCGGTGCGATCCTGCCGCCGCAGCTGCTCGGCGATCGCGCCCTCCACGCGGCGAGGCGCCGGCCCCGCGCCGTCAAGCCACGCGGCGACCGCGGTGTACGCGAGCTTTGCCTGGCTGCGCACGGTGGCGCGGTAAACGTCGGAGCCCGCCAGCGTGCCGTCGCCGTTGACGGTCAGCTCGATGACGAGCGCGATGCGGTCGGCATCCTCGTTGAGCGAGGTCAGGTCCGTGGACAGGCGCGGCGGCAGCATCGGGAAGATCGCGGCGGGCGTGTAGACCGACGTGGTGTTGTGGCCGGCGTGGCCGTCGGCGGGCGTGCCCGCGGCGACGAGCGCGTCGACGTCGGCGACGGCGACCAGCACGCGTACCTGGTCGCCGTCGAGGGCCTCGGCCACCGAGAGCTGATCGAGATCGCGCGAGTCATCGTTGTCGATCGAGAGCCAGGGCTGCGCGCGCAGGTCGCGGAGCGCGCCGTCGGCGGCGGGGCCGCGCAGGGCCTCCACCTCGGCCACGACGGCGGGCGGGAAGTCCGGCAGCAGCCCGCGCTCGAGCATGGCGCGGCGGGCGATCGCGCGCAGGTCGCTCCGGTGTCCCCCGTCCCGGCTCATCGATGGATCATAGCGGAATCCGGGGTAATATCCCTCTCGCCCGACGTGCCGGCCATCGGCCCGGGAGAACGGAGATCAGGATGAAAGTCGCGAACGCCGTCGCCGAGATCCTCAAGCGTGAGGGCGTGGTCTTCCTCATCGGCTACCCCGTCAACCCGATCATCGAGGCCGCCGCCGAGGCCGATATCCGCACGATCATCGTGCGCCAGGAGCGCACGGGCCTGCACATGGCCGACGCGGTCAGCCGCGTGACCTCCGGCGACCGGATCGGCGTGTTCGCGATGCAGCACGGGCCGGGCTCGGAGAACGCCTTCGGCGGCGTGGCCCAGGCCTACGGCGACAGCGTGCCGATCGTCGTGCTGCCCGGCGGCTACCCGCGTCGCATCACCAACATCCAGCCGAACTTCAACTCGTTCCTCAACTACCAGCACGTGACCAAGTGGTGCGAGCAGGTCATCCTGCCCGACGCCGCGCCCGACGCCATGCGGCGGGCGTTCACCCAGGTCCGGAACGGCCGCCCGCGCCCGGTGCTCGTGGAGTTCCCCGTCGACGTGCTGCGCGAGGACATCCCCGAGCCGGCGTCCTACACGCCGGCCCCGCGCGCGAAGAGCGGCCCGGACCCGAAGGCCGTCAGCCAGGTGGCCGACCTGCTCGTCGCCGCCGCGCGGCCGGTGATCTACGCGGGCCAGGGCGTGCACTACGCGAAGGCGTGGAAGCAGCTGCGCGAGCTCGCCGAGCTGCTGGAGGCGCCCGTGACCACGAGCCTGCAGGGCAAGAGCGCGTTCCCCGAAAACCACCCGCTCTCGCTCGGCTCGGGCGGCCGGTCGATCTCCAAGCAGCTCCACACGTTCCTGACCAACGCCGACGTCATCTTCGGCATCGGCTGCAGCTTCTCGACGACGAACTACGGCGTCCCCATGCCGAAGGGCAAGCGGATGATCCACGCCACCCTCGACCCGGTGGACCTCAACAAGGACGTGCCGGTGGAGCAGGTGCTCGTCGGCGACGCGGGGCTCACGCTGGACGCGCTGCTCGCCGAGGTCGGCGACCGGCTGAAGGGCAAGCCGCGCGGGCGCGGGGCCGCGGTCACGGGCGAGATCGCGCGGCTCAAGACGGAGTGGCTCGCGCAGTGGATGCCGCGGCTCACCCAGGACACCAAGCCGCTCTCGCCGTACCGCGTGCTCTGGGATCTCATGCACTCGGTCGACCTGGCGAACACGATCATCACCCACGACGCGGGCAGCCCGCGGGACCAGATCTCGCCGTTCTGGGAGCCGGTCACGCCGCTGTCCTACATCGGCTGGGGCAAGACCACGCAGCTCGGCTACGGGCTCGGCCTGGCCATGGGCGCCAAGCTGGCGCAGCCGGGCAAGCTCTGCATCAACGTGTGGGGCGACGCCGCCATCGGCTTCACGGGCATGGACTTCGAGACGGCGGTGCGCGAGCGCATCCCGATCCTCTCGATCCTGCTCAACAACTTCTCCATGGCCATCGAGCTCAAGGTCATGGCCACCGCCACCCAGAAGTACCGGAGCACCGACATCAGCGGCAACTACGCGGACATGGCCAAGGCCTTCGGCGGCTACGGCGAGCGGGTGAGCGAGCCCGGCGAGATCGTGTCCGCCATCAAGCGTGGCATGCGCAAGACGGAGGAGGGCACGCCGGCGCTCCTGGAGTTCATCACCGAGAAGGCCGTCGACTTCTCGATGTATCCCTGAGCGCAGGAGACTCGGCTCAACACGTCGCCGTGGCCCGGTACTCGCTCGGGATCGACATCGGCGGGACCTCCACCGATCTCGTGGTCCACGACCACGAGACCGGCCGGGAGTGGAGCCGCAAGGTCCTCACCACCCACGAGGACCCTGCCCGGGCGGTGGCGGCCGGGGTGCGCAGCGTGCTCCAGCGCGACGCGATCGATCCCGCGCGCTTCTCGCGCGTGGTGCACGCGACCACGCTCTTCACCAACGCGCTCATCGAGCGCAAGGGCGCGCGCACGGGCCTCCTCACCACCGCGGGCTTCGCCGACACGCTCGAGATCGGCCGGGAGCGGAAGTTCGAGCTGTACGACATCCAGGCCTCCAAGCCCGAGCCGCTGGTGCCGCGCGACTTGCGGCTCGAGGTCGCCGAGCGCGTCAGCGCGGACGGCAGGGTCCGCGGCAAGCTGTCCGCCGCGCAGGTGCGCGCGCAGGCCCGCCGCCTCGTCGACGCGGGGGTGACCTCGATCGCCGTGGTCTTCCTGCACGCCTACGCCAACCCCGCGCACGAGGCGGAGGCCGCGCGGCTGATCGGCGCGCGCCATCCCGGCGTCGCCGTGACCGCCTCGCACGAGGTCGCCTCGGAGATCCGCGAGTACGAGCGCGCCTCCACCGCGGTGGCCAACGCCTACATCAAGCCGCTCGCCCAGCGCTACCTGGCCCTGATGGCCCGCCAGCTCGCGGACCTCGGCATCCCGGCGCCGCTGCTGCTGATGCTCTCGAGCGGCGGCCTCACCCACGTCGCCGAGGCGCAGCGCACGCCGGTGCAGATGCTCGAGTCGGGGCCCGCCGCCGGCGCGATCGCGGCGGCCTTCTTCGGCCGCGAGGACAGCGGCGGCAACCTGCTCGCCTTCGACATGGGCGGCACGACGGCGAAGCTCAGCCTCGTCGACCGCGGCGAGCCGCTGACCGCCTACGCCTTCGAGGCGGCGCGCCAGAAGCGCTTCATCGAGGGCAGCGGCCTGCCCATCCGGATCTCGACCATCGAGCTGATCGAGATCGGCGCCGGCGGCGGCAGCATCGCGCACGTGGACGACATCGGCCTGCTCAAGGTCGGCCCGCAGAGCGCGGGCTCGATGCCCGGCCCCGCCGCTTACGGCCTCGGCGGCGCCGAGGCGACCGTCACCGACGCCGACTTCCTCCTCGGCTATCTGAACCCCGACTACTTCGCCGGGGGCGAGGTGAAGGTCGACCTCGAGGCGGCGCGCCAGGCGGTGGAGCGCCTGGCGGGCCGGGTGGCGCTGGCGCCGATCGACGTCGCCTGGGGCATCCACGACATCGTCAACGAGAACATGGCCAGCGCGGCGCGCGTGCACATCGCCGAGCGCGGCCGCGATCCCCGGCAGTACGCGCTGCTCTGCACCGGCGGCGCCGGCCCCGTGCACGCGTACTCGGTAGCGCTCAAGCTCGGGCTGTCGCGCGTGGTGTGCCCGCCGTCGGCAGGCGTCGCCTCCGCGCTCGGCCTGCTCGTCGCGCCCGCGCGCGTCGATCGCGTCGCCACCGTGGGGATCAGGCTCGATCGCGACAGCGTCGGCGACCTCGAGGCCGCGTTCCGGCGGCTCGAGGACGAGGCGCGCGCGGTGATGGCGGACACGGGCCTGGCGCTGGAGACGGCGACCGTCGAGCGCCTGGCCGACGGCCGCTTCCTCGGCCAGGGCTTCGACCTCGTCGTCACCCTGCCCCACGGTCCCTATAGAGAGGATGCCGACACGCGACGGCGCTTGCAGGCGGCCTTCGAGGCCGCCTACCGCGAGAAGTTCGCGCTGACCCCGCCGAGCGTGCCCGTCGAGTTCATCAACGTCCGCGTGGCCGTCCGCGCGCCGGTGGCCGGCGCGACGGTGACCGCGCCGGGCGTGGCCGGCGGCGCGGGCGACGCCGTCAAGGGCACGCGTCCGGCCTGGTTCCCCGAGCGCGGCGGCTGGGTCGAGACGACCGTCTACGACCGCTACCGGCTCGCCGCCGGCGACGCGCTGGCCGGCCCCGCCGTGGTCGAGGAGGAAGGCTCGACGCTCGTCGTGGGACCGCGGGCGACGGCACGGGTGGCGCCGAGCGGCAACATCGTGATGACGCTCCGATGAGCCCGCGCTTCGACGCCGTCACCCTCGAGGTGCTGTGGACACGGGTGATCTCCATCGTCGACGAGGCCGCCAAGGCCATCGTGCGCACGTCCTTCTCGACCCTCTCCAACGAGGCCAACGACTTCGCCTGCATGCTCACCGACGCGCGCGGCAACGCGCTGGCCCAGAACACCGGCAGCATCCCGTCCTTCATCGGGACTCTTCCGGCCACCGTGCGCCACTTCCTGCGGGAGATGGGCGTGGCGAACATGCGTCCCGGCGACGTGCTCATCACCAACGGCGTGGATGGGCACGGGCCACATGAGCGACGTCTCGCTGGTGAAGCCGATCTTCCAGGGCGACCGGCTGGTGGCCTTCTCCTCGACGACCTCGCACATGCCCGACATCGGCGGGCGCATCCGCGCCATCGAGGCGCGTGAGATCTTCGAGGAAGGCCTGCACATCCCGCTCACGAAGCTCGTGCACGCCGGGCGTACCGACGACACGCTGGTGGCGCTCGTGCGCGCCAACGTCCGTACGCCCGACCAGACCATCGGCGACATCTGGGCCCAGGTGAGCGCCAACGAGCTGATGGAGCGCCGGGTGCTCGCGCTCATGGAGGACTACACGCTCGAGACCCTCGACGGCTTCGCCGGCGAGATCTTCACCCGCTCCGAGCGCGCCATGCGGGAGGCGATCGAGAGCGTGCCCAACGGCACGTACCGCTACGCCATCCGGACCGACGGCGTGGACGTGCCGTTCGACTTCAAGATCGCCCTCACCGTGGCCGGCAACGAGATCGTGGCCGACTACAGCGGCACCTCGCCCCAGCAGCCGCGCGCAATCAACTGCGTGATGGCCTACACCTACGCGATGACCGCGTACGCGGTCCGCTGCGCCCTGCTGCCGTCGCTCGCCAACAACGAGGGCATGTACCGGCCGATCACGGTCCGGGCGCCGGAGGGTTCCCTGCTGAATCCCCGGTTCCCCGCCGCGGTGGTGAGCCGCGCCGTCACCGGGCACTACGTGCCCATCCTCGTCCTCGGCGCCCTCCATCGCGTCATCCCCGACCGGGTCATGGCCGCGGCCGGCTCCCCGCTGTGGGCAATCAGCCAGTCCGGCGTGCGCGACGACGGCCGCCCGTACACCGCCGTCCTGTTCTTCAACGGCGGCATGGGCGCCACCTCGACGCGCGACGGCGAGAACGTGCTCTCGTGGCCCAGCAACATCTCCTCGACGCCCGTCGAGGTGGCCGAGCGCAACTCTCCCCTCTTCTTCCACTACAAGCGCATGCGCCCGGGCTCGGGCGGCGCGGGCAGGCACCGCGGCGGGCTGGGTCAGGACATCCTGATCGCGACGGAGTCCGCCACGCCGATCATCGTGTCGTTCATGGCCGAGCGCACGAAATACCCTGCGCCCGGGCTCGCCGGCGGGGCGGCGGGTGGGCTGGGTGACGTGCGCGTCAACGGCAAGCGCGTGAACAACCGCCAGCAGCACGTGCTGAAGCGCGGAGACACGATGCTCGTGCGCACGCCGGGCGGCGGCGGGTATGGTCGCGCTGCGGCACGCGACCGCGCGCTCAGGCAGCGCGACCGCACGCTCGGCTACAGCTCTGCCTGAACACCGACCGCGCGACGAGGTGAACCAATGAGCCAGCAGAGCGAGGACCACGGCCCCGAGTATCGCCACGTCGACGACATGCCCTGGGAGACGCTGCGCTTTCCCGGGCAGCACAGCAAGATGGTGTTTCACCCGCGACCCGAGCGCCCGGGCGAGCCGAACACGGGGTTCGTGCGCCACGAGCCCGGCGCCCATCACCCGCGTCACCGGCACGACTTCGCGCAGGTCTGGTACATCCTGGAGGGCTCGTTCAAGATCGGCGAGCGCACGGTGGGCCCGGGCACCGTGGTCTTCCACGCGGACCCGCACGACGAAGAGGATCTCTCCACCGACACCGGCGGCGTCATGTTCTTCGTGCAGTACATGGGGCCGCGCACCGGCAAGGCGCCGATCTACGACGGGCGCTTCAACATGACAGGGCGCACACCCCTGTCCGAGGAGAATCTGAAGGTCTAGCGGCGATGGCCCTCGAGCGTCGCCTGCACACGTCGCACTGGGGCTGCTTCGAGGCCGAGATCCAGGACGGCGCCGTCGTCGCCGTCCATCCCTTCCGGCACGACCCCGATCCCTCGCCGCTCCTGGACAACATCCCCGGGAGCCTGCGCCACCGGGCGCGGGTCACGCGGCCGATGGTCCGGGCGGGGTGGCTCGACCGCGGCCCGGGGCCGGATGCGCGCCGCGGGGCGGAGCCGTTCGTGCCCGTGAGCTGGGCGAAGGCGATCGAGCTGCTGGCGCGCGAGCTCGCCCGGGTCTACCGCGAGCATGGAGGGGAGGCCGTGTACGGCGGCTCCTACGGCTGGGCGAGCGCGGGGCGCTTCCATCACGCGCAGAGCCAGCTCCACCGCTTCCTCAACTGCCTCGGCGGCTTCGTCCGCGGCGAGCACACCTACAGCAACGGCGCGCTGACCGTGATCATGCCGCACGTCGTCGGCTCCGTGCGCACCTACCTCGATCGCGCAACCGCATGGTCGGTGATCGAGCGTCACACCGAGCTCTTCGTCTGCGTGGGCGGCATCCCGCTCAAGAACACGATGGTCAGCCCGGGCGGCGCGAGCCGGCATCCCGCGCGGGATCACCTGCGCGCGGCCAGGGCGCGCGGCACGGAGTTCGTGCTCCTGAGCCCGATCCGCGACGACCTGCCGGACTTCGTCGGCGCCGAATGGCTGCCCGTCGTCCCCGGCTCCGACGTCGCGGTACTGCTCGCCCTCGCGTACACCCTCGTCGACGAGGGGCTCCACGACCGCGCGTTCCTCGCACGCTGCTGCGTCGGATTCGAGCGCTTCGAGGCCTATCTGCTGGGCGTGGAGGACGGCTGCCCGAAGACGCCCGAGTGGGCCGAGCGCCTGTCCGGGATCGCGCCGGCCACGATCCGCGCCCTCGCGCGGCGGATGGCGGCCCGGCGAACCCTGATCAACGTGAACTACTCGCTGCAGCGGATCGAGCACGGCGAGCAGGCGCCGTGGCTGGGCGTCACGCTCGCCGCGATGCTCGGCCAGATCGGGCTGCCCGGCGGCGGCTTCGGCCAGGGCTATGGCTCGCTCGGCTACGTCGGGCGCGCTCCCTTGCGTCTTGGGCCGCCTGCGCTGCCGCAGGGCGCGAACCCCGTGCGCGCCTTCATCCCCTTCGCCCGGGTGGCCGACATGCTGCTGCACCCGGGCGAGGCCTTCGACTTCGACGGACAGCGGCTCGTCTATCCCGGGATTCGCCTCGTCTACTGGTCCGGCGGCAATCCCTTCCACCACCATCAGCACATCGGTCGGCTGCGCCGCGCGCTCGCGCGTCCGGACACGATCGTGGTCCACGACCCGTTCTGGACGCCGATGGCGCGCCACGCCGACGTCGTCCTGCCCGCGACCATGACGCTGGAGCGGGACGACATCGGCGGCTCGCCGAACGACTCCTGCCTGATCGCCATGCGGCGCGCGGTCGCGCCCCACGGCGAGGCGCGGAACGAGTACGCCATCTTCTCCGACCTGGCGGCCGCGCTCGGGGTCGGCGCGCGGTTCACCGAGGGCCGCGACGACATGGCGTGGCTGCGCCATCTCTACGAAGGCTGGCGGGCGAGCCTCGCCGACCGTGGCGGGCCGGCGCTGCCGCCCTTCGACGAGTTCTGGGCCGCCGGCTCGGTCGAGGTGCCCGACCTCGAGAGCGACCTGGTGCTGTTCGACGCGTTCCGGGCCGATCCGGAGCGCGCGCCGCTCGGGACGCCGAGCGGCCGCATCGAGATCTTCTCCGCGACGATCGACAAGTTCGGCTACGACGACTGCCCCGGCCACCCGACGTGGATGCCGCCCACCGAGTGGCTCGGCTCGCCGCTGGCGGCACGCTACCCGCTGCACCTCATCGCGAACAACCCGACGACACGCCTGCACAGCCAGCTCGACGTCGGGGCGTTCAGCCAGGCCGCCAAGGTCCAGGGGCGCGAGCCGATCCGGCTCCACCCGACCGATGCCGCCGCGCGAGGCATCCGCAGCGGGGACGTCGTCCGCGTGTTCAACGACCGGGGCAGCTGCCTCGCCGGCGCCGTGGTGAGCGACACGGTCCGCCCCGGCGTGGTGCAGCTCTCGACCGGCGCGTGGTACGACCCGCTCGACCCGACCGATCCGGACTCGATGTGCGTGCACGGCAACCCGAACGTGCTCACGTTCGACCGGGGCACCTCGAGGCTCGCGCAGGCCTGCTCGGGCCAGCACTGCCTCGTCGAGGTCGAGCGGTGGACGGCCCCGCTTCCGCCGATCCGCGCTTACGACCCGCCGGCGATCGTGTCGCGCCCGGATGCGGCTACTGGGAGCTGAGCACGGGTCGGACTTCAGCAATATAAAGTCACCCGTTTCGGCCCACTCGAACGACCGGTAGTATTCCAGAAAAACGCTGGTCGCCGCTGAACCATGTTGCATCGAATCCAAGACGGCGCGGCAGCGCGGCCTCACCATCGAGTACGAAGTCTTCGAGCGCGCGTCCTTCTTCCTCGAATTCGGCCAGGCGTCGCTGAGCGCCTTCCTCGGCGGGCGGCGGGAGCACTCCGCTGGCCACCAACCCGGCCGCACCAGCAGCAAACGGCTCGAGCGGCTCGCGATCGATGCCGCGATATCGCCGTGTCGCCTCCCGAGCTGGCACGCCGCGGCGCGGCACCCCGTACAAAGGATGGTCCACCGGCAACTCATACTCGTGGTAGAGCCGCTCGAATGTCTCGACGACCACGTACCCCGCGTTTGGTTCCGGTGGCGACGATTCCGCCACGTTAACGCGATCTGTAATGCTAGAGGGCCGGCCGCCGTTGCACCCACGGCGCGGCGGCCTCGAAGGCGTGGGCGGCGCGCAGCACGGTCGCGTCGGCGTAGCGCCGGCCGACGATCTGGAGCCCCACCGGCAAGCCCTCCGCTGTCCAGCCGCACGGGACCGTGATCGCCGGCTGGCCCGTGAGGTTGAACGGGTACGTGAAGGGGAACCACTGCAGCCCGTTCGTCAGCGGGCGGCCCTCGATCTGCTCCGGGTAGACCCGGCCGAGCGGGAAGGCGGCCACGGACGTCGTCGGCGTGAGCAGCAGGTCGTAGCGCTCGAAGAACTTGCGCACGGTCTGCCAGAGCGCCGTGCGCCGGTGCGTCGCCCGCTCCGAGTCCACCGCGGTCATCTTCGGGGCGTGATCGACGCGCAGGAGCAGCATGGGGTCCATCTGATCGCGCCACTTCGGCAGGTACGGCGCCATCGCGGCGGCGCGGATCGGCGCGGTGAGGTCCATGAACAGTGACTCCGGATTCTCGAAGCCCGGGTGCGCTTCCTCGACCGCCGCGCCGAGACCGGCGAAGTGCTTCGCCGCCGCCGCGACGATGCCACGCACCTCGGGATCCACGGCCGCGTAGCCGAGGTCGAGGCTCAGCGCGACGCGCAGGCCCTTGATGCCGCCCTCCACCGCCCGGGTGAAGTCCTCGCCCGTCGCGGGCAGCGACTGGGGATCACGCTCGTCGGGTCCCGTCCAGACGGATGTCAGCAGCGCGGCGTCACGCACCGTGCGCGTGATCGGGCCGAGGTGCGACATCCCCGTGTAGCCGTTGACGCTGGGATAGCGGGGGATCCGCCCCAGGCTCGGCTTGAAGCCCACCACCCCGCACACGCTGGCCGGGATACGGATGGAGCCCGCGAGATCGCTGCCCTCGGCGAGGGGTGCCAGGCCCGCCGCGACCGCCGCCGCCGCCCCGCCGCTCGAGCCGCCGGCGATGCGCCCGGTGTTCCAGGGATTCTTCGTGTGGCCGAAGATCAGGTTGTCGGTGACGCCCTTGCAGCCGAACTCCGGCGTGTTGGTCTTGCCGATCACGACGGCGCCCGCGGCCCGCGCGCGTTCGACGACGATGGCGTCCTCGACGGGCACGGTGTGCTCGAAGATCTTCGAGCCGAACGTCGTGCGGATGCCGGCGGTCGGCGTCAGGTCCTTGAAGGAGATCGGCACGCCGTGCAGCGGACCGAGGCGCTCGCCCCTCGCCAGGGCCGCCTCCGCGCGCCGCGCCTCGTCGAGCGCGCGCTCGGCCGCGACGGTGCAGTACGCGTTGATCGTCGGGTTGACCTGCGCGATCCGTGCGAGGACCGCGGTCGTGACCTCGACGGGCGAGACCTTGCCCGCCCGGATGGCGGCGGCGAGATCCACGGCGCTCGTGAAGCACAATTCGTCGTTCGGCATGACGTCCCCCTACGACGGTAGATAGAGCCGGGTGACGTGGTCGTCGACGACCTCGCCCGCCGCGCTCACCGTGAAGTTCGACGTGATCAGTCCCTGGGCGCCGGCGAGAGCGCCGGTGCCGCCCGTGATCCTCCAGGTGACGCCGCCGACGACCCAGCCCTCGCGCGGCGCCGGCCCCACGCTCCCGCGCCCGAGGGTCACGAACGTCACCGTGCCGGCGCGGCCGTAGGTGATGGTCCCGTCCTCCACGAACGTGCCGTCGCCGAAACGCTCGACCCGGGACTCCAGGACGGCCGAGTCGCCGGTCACCGGCTGCATGGTGGCGTCGATGCCGGCCGCCCCCAGCACCGTGCGCAGCATCTGGCTCGGCGCCGCCGTGCGCGCGCGGCGGCGCCTGTCGTCGCCCGGCACCGGGCCCGCGGTGCCCGTGAACCGCAACGCGAAGACGATCTCCCGCATGCGCGGGCTCAGAACACGATGATGCCGCGCGCGAGCTCGCCGGCGGCCAGGGCGCGGAACGCCTCGTTGGCCTCGTCGAGCCCGTAGCGGCGGTTGATCAGCTCGTCGATGCGGAGCTTGCCTGCCTGGTAGAGCGTCACCAGCCGCGGCAGGTCCTCGCGCGTGCGCGCGCTGCCGTAGGAGCAGCCGCGGATCACCCGCTCGCCGGTGACGATCGGGCGCGGGTCCATGGGCACGGTCGCGCCCGTGGCCGGCACGCCGATGAGCACGCACGTGCCCCCGGGCGCGAGCGCGTCGACCGCCTGGGCCATGGCCCGCGCGTCGCCCACGGCCACGAACGTGAAGTCGGCGCCGCGCTTCGTGATCGCGCGGATGGCGGCCACGGGATCCTCGCGCGAGGCGTCCACGCCGTGGGTGGCGCCCAGGCCGCGCGCGTGGTCGAGCTTGGAGGTCTTGACGTCCACCGCGATGATCGGATGCGCGGCCACCAGCGCCCCGCCCTGCACCACGTTGAGCCCGACACCGCCCACGCCGAAGACGGCCATGCTCGCGCCCGCGGGCACCGCCGCGGTGTTGATCACGGCGCCGACGCCGGTCATCACCGAGCAGCCCACCAGCGCCGCGCGGTCGAGCGGCATGTCCCTGGCGATGGGGATCGCCGACGACTCGGCGACCACGGTGCGGGAGGCGTAGGTGGCGACGTGACCGTAGTGGTAGACGGGCTTGCCGCCGAGCGACATCCGCGTGGTGCCGTCGGGCAAGAGCCCGCGCCCGGGCAGCCGCTTCTCGCAGAGGTTGGGCCGGCCGATCACGCAGTAGTGGCAGCGCCCGCAGGTGGGCGCCCACGAGAGCACCACGTGATCGCCGACCTTCACGTCCTGGACGCCCGGGCCGACGCTCTCGACCACGCCGGCCCCCTCGTCGCCCAGCACGATGGGGACGGGCACGCCCTGCCACGACCCGTCGGCCGCGTGCAGGCAGGAATGGCACACCCCGCTCGCGGCCATGCGCACGCACACCTCGCCGGCCCGCGGCGGCTCGAGCTCCAGCTCCTCGACCTGCAACGGCTTCCGCTGCTCGAACAACACGGACGCTCGCATGGAGACCTCCTCTTTCCTGGGGGGCTCCGGGCGCCCCCCGGCCCCCCCCAACGCTCGGAGCGCCCCGGGACACCCGTGGCGCTCCTCGATTTCCCGTGGCGCTCAGCCGTACCGGATGCGCGGGTCGAGGATCCCGTAGAGCACGTCGACGGCGAGGTTGATGGCCATGAACAGCACCGCGATGAACAGGATCGTGCTCTGCGTGAGCGGGTAGTCCCGCTGGTAGATCGACCACAGCACCAGGCGGCCGATGCCCGGCAGCGTGAAGACTTCCTCGACCACGACGGTGCCGCCGAGCAGGATCCCCATCTGCAGCCCGGCCACGGTGACGATGGGGATGAGCGCGTTCTTGAGGGCGTGCTTCAGCACCACGGCGCGCGAGGCCAGCCCCTTGGCCGCCGCCGTGCGGATGTACTCCGAGCCCAGCACGTCGAGCATGCACGCGCGCGTGGTGCGGGCGACGTTGGCGGCGGCCGCCGTGCCGAGACACACGGCGGGCAGCACCATGATGGTGAGGTTCCGCCGCGGGTCGGCGAAGAAGTCCACCCACACCACCGGCGGC
The DNA here is from genome assembly GCA_016200085.1 of Candidatus Rokuibacteriota bacterium. GTDB lineage: Bacteria > Methylomirabilota > Methylomirabilia > Rokubacteriales > CSP1-6 > JACQFL01. The sequence goes on from JACQFL010000044.1 coordinate 22,819, forward strand.
ATCCAGCGGAGATAGATCGACAGGAAGAGGATGAGCATGGTGCCTTGCCAGAACACGGGCACCGACAGGCCGAGCAGCGTGCTCAGGCGGGTGACGTTGTCGATGGCCTGGTCACGCCGGATCGCGGACACGATGCCCGCCGCCACGCCGAGCACCAGCGCGAAGGCCACCGAGAACAGCGTCAGCTCGATGGTCACGGGCAGGCGCTCGAGGATGAGCGAGAGCACCGGTTTGCCCGTGCGCCACGACGTGCCGAGATCGCCGGTGACGAGGTGGCCGACCCAGCGCGAGTACTGCACGTACCACGGTTGATCCAGCCCGAAGAAGCGCTTGAGCTGCTCCACCATGGCGGGGCTGGCGATGGCGTCCGCCCCGATCATCTGCTCCACCACCGTGCCCGGGATGAGCCGGAGCATGAGGAAGATCAGGACCGTGAGCCCGACCAGCGTCAGGGCCATCGAGTACAGCCGGACCGCGAGGTAGCGGGCCATCAGACGCGATCGATCCAGGCCCCGTCGAAGCCGTAGAGCAGCGTGGTCGGGTGCTGGCGGAACCCCTTGACCGTGTTCTGGGTGAAGTCGATGGTGTCCGCCGAGAAGAGCCAGAGGTGCGGCACGTTCTCGAGGATCATGATCTGCACCCGGTCGTAGATCGCCTTGCGCTTGGCCTGGTCCAGCGTGCGCCGGCCCTCCTCGAGGAGGCCGTCGAGGTCGGGCACGCTCCACGAGTTCCAGTTCTGGCCCTTGGTGGAGTGCAGCGCCCGGAAGAACGCGGTGTCCGGGTCGGCGTAGCCGGGCGTCGTGTTCATCGTCATGTCGAAGTCCTTGGCCAGCCAGCGCTTGATCCACACGGCGTACTCGACGTTCTCGATCTCCGCCGTGATGCCGATCCGCTTGAGCTGGGCCGCGACCACGGGCGCCCCGGAGACCATCGTCGGGAACGTGGGGATCACGCCCAGCTTCACGGTGAAGCCGTTGGCCTGCCCGGCCTCGGCCATCAGCTTCTTCGCCCGGTCGACGTCGGGCTTGTAGTACTTCATCCACGCCTCTTCGGGCAGCTGCCACTGCTTCATCGGCGCGGTGGCGGGCGCGGTGAGTCGGCCGAAGCCCGAAGCCGCCACGCGCATGATCTGGGCGCGATCCACGGCCCAGCTGATGGCCTGGCGCACGCGCACGTCCTTGAGCGGCCCGCGGCTGGCGTTGATGTTCAGGAAGTCGTAGCCCAGCCGCGAGGAGCGGTAGGCCGTGAGGGTCTTCTCGTCCTTGAGGAGATTGAAGTTCTTGTTGTCCTCGATGAAGGCGTGGTGGATCTGCCCGGTCCGGAGCGCCGCCACGATGTTGGCCTCGTCCGGGATGGTCCGGAGCACCAGCGAGTCGACGTAGGGCTGGCCCTTGCGGAAGAAGCTGGGGTTCCTCTTGAAGACCATCTGCTGCTCGACCTTCCAGTCCTCCAGCATGAAGGGCCCGGTGCCGAGGGCGGCCTTGTTGAGGTCGCCGTGCTTCTTGATTCCCGCCTCGCTGATGATGAAGCCCCAGAACCCGCCCAGCGCGGCGAGCAGGCCGGCGAACGGCTCCTTGGTCAGGAACTTCACCTCGTACTTGCCCGAGGGCTCGACCTTGTCCACCGCGATGAAGTCGGACTTGCCCGGCGACTTGTCGAACAGGCGGTCGAAGGTGAACTTCACGTCGGCCGACGTGAGCTCCTGGCCATCGTGGAACTTCACGCCCTGCCGCAGCTTGAACGTCCACGACAAACCGTCCGGGCTCGTGTGCCAGGACTCCGCGAGCTCGCCCCGCGGCGTCATGTCCGGGTCAAAGCGCACGAGCTGGCTGTACATGAGCGGCGCGCGGCGGCTGCGCGAGAGCGCAGGCACGAGCTGGGGATCCAGTCCCGTCGCCTCGGTCGTTTGCGCGGAGACCAGCGTGCCTCCGGGCTTCGGGGTCTGGGCGTGGACGGCGCGCGGCGCTGCGAGGACGCCGAGGGCGAGGCCGCCGGCCTTGAGGACGTCGCGGCGGTTGAGACCACGGGGATGATCAGCGTGGGAGGTACTCATTCGAGATCTCCTCTCATCGAGATTGCTGCGATCGTCACTCATCGCTCGACGTCGATCCTGACGGTACCCTGCAGGCCGAGGTCCGCCAGGATCTGCCGCACTTCCTGCACGAAGCGCGTGACGTCCCCACCGGCCACACTGAGGGCTCGTCGACCGGATCCGGCAGCAGGAGCGTCAGCCGCATGGCCCGACACGCCGCGAGCGGGCGGCGGGCCCACCACAGATGCAGCCTGGACGGATGGCCATGCTGGATGGACTTCTCCCGTGCCGAGTGGCGCGAGCCCTCGGCGATCGGGAAGTCGACCTCCGCCAGCCGCTTGCACTCCTTCGGAATCACGCTATTGGCACACTTAGTACTGCGTTTCGTAAATATAATGACGTACTTTAAGCCCCGTTCCGACATGCTTGGTGGCGGAGGTGCCGACACCGATGCCCAGGGTAAGCCCGTACCGGATCGAGCTGACCCATGCGGAACGGAAGGAACTCGAAG
>JACQFL010000046.1 GCA_016200085.1 Candidatus Rokuibacteriota bacterium
CGAGCTGCTGTCAACATTTCCCTGTGAGCAGCGGTGCGGGATGACGGCCCCGGCCGGTGCGTTCCTGCACGCCTTGCCGGAGGCCCTTGCTGGAAAACTAAGAACTTACCCGATCATTTTTGCGCCGGAAAGTAGCTAGGATTCCTCGTCTACCGGCGCAGCCAGTCGCCGCTGCGCTGCCACCAGTCGCTCAGTTGATCGCCGATCCCGCCGTGCTCCTCGCACGGCGGCGGCTCCGTCGCGGCGAGAACGGTCTCGCGGACGGGGCAGACTGCCGGCTACGCGTTCCGGGCCGGCGAGGGTAAACGCTTTCCGCGTTCTCGCACCACCGCCGGGCCCCGGCCGGGCTCAGCAAGGGTGTTACTCTAGCGCCATGTTCGACATCGGCCTGCAGGAGATGCTCGTCATCGGCGTCATCGCGCTGCTGGTGTTCGGGCCGAGCAAGCTCCCCGAGCTGGGCCGGATGTTCGGCCGCGCGATGCGGGAGTTCCGGCGCGCCAGCGACGAGTTCCGCTCGACGGTGGAGACGAATCTCCAGATCAACGAGCCCGAGCCCCAGCCGGCACCGTCGGAGCTCACGAGCGCCCGGGCGGCGTCGGAGCCCGCGGCCGTCGCCGCGCCGGTCGAGGCGGCCAGCGGCGCCGAAGTGGAGGGGGGCGCGGCGCCGCCGCCCGCTGAGCCGTTCTGCGCGCGCCGCGGCGCCCGCCTCTTCCACCGGAGCGAGTGCGGGTGGGCCAAGGGCATGCCCGAGATGGACCGCGTCTACCTCAAGCGCGTGACCGACGCCAAGGATCAGGGCTTCATGGAGTGCCCCGTCTGCGAGCCTTGGGAGTCCGCCTCGTAAAAGCTTGACTCCTCAACGGGTGTTGAGTAATATGGCGGGCATGCAAGAGCTCACTGCTCGCCAGCTCGAGATCCTGGGCTTCATGCGATCGTTCACCAGCCGTCACGGCGTGCCGCCGACCGTGCGGGAGATCGGTGAGAAGTTCCGCATGACCCCGCGCGCGGCCTTCGATCACCTGAAGGCGCTCGAGCGGAAGGGCGCGCTGCAGCGACGTGCGAGCGGGCGCCGGACCTCGCGAGCCTTGACGCCGACCGAGGGCGTCGGTGCGCCGGCGTGGCGGCCCATCCCGATCCTCGGCCGCATCGCCGCCGGCCAGCCCATCCTGGCCGAGGAGAACCGTGAGGGCGATCTGCCCATCGCGCCGAGCGCGGTGCCAGGCGGCGACGAGCTCTTCGCCCTCCGCGTGCGCGGCGACAGCATGATCGGTGCGCACATCTGCGAGGGCGATCTCGTGCTCGTACGCCGGCAGCAGAGCGCCGAGACGAACGACATCGTGGTGGCGATGATCGAGTCCGACGGCGGTGACGCCGAGGCCACCGTCAAGCGATTCCAGCGCGACGGCGAGCGCGTGGTGCTGAAACCCGAAAACCCTTCGATGACACCCATCGTCGTCGACCCCCGTACGCGGCCCGTCCGGATCATCGGCAAGGTCGTCGGGCTGCTGCGGGGCTTCTGAGCAGGGAGGAGAGGACTGCCATGACGTCCGCGGCCACGTACTACGGCTTCGTCGCCCATCGGCGGCGGCGGGCGATTTTTCTGAAGGCGAGGGGGGCGACCCCCCTCGGGCTCCTCCGGCTGTCCTTTCGTCCATGCGAACGCCCGCGGAGCGGTAGCGTCGTGTGCGAGGTGGCGCGCGCGTGCGCCGCGCTCGGTGGCCTGGCCCTCTGGATCGCGCTCATCGTCCTGGTTGGTTGAGGGTCGGGGGAGCGGTGCCGCTCCCCGCGAGGGTCAGGGAATCAGGGAGCCTGCCGCTCGTAGACGCGCGCGTCGATGAAGAGGTCGAGGAGCGCACCGTCGAGCGCGCCGGCCTTGCGCTCCGCCTGGAGGATGTCCAGAGCCTGGGCCGGCGCGATGGCCTTCTTGTACGGCCGATCGAGCGCGGTCAGCGCGTCGTAGATGTCGGCGATGGTCATGATGCGCGAGGGGACGGCAATGGCGTCGGCCTTCCGTCCCAGCGGATAGCCGGTGCCGTTCAGCTTCTCGTGGTGCGCGCCCGCGATCTCGGGCACCCGTGAGAGCTCGCGCGTCCACGGGATCCGCCCCAGGAAGTCGATGGTGTGGACCACGTGCGACTGGATCTCGCGGTACTCCTCCGGGGTCAGGCTCCCGCGCTTGATGGCCAGGATGGCCGCTTCCTCCGACGTGAGCACGCTCGCGCGCTCACCGTGCGGCCCTTCCACGAGTCGCTCGGCGAGCCCGGCCAGCTCCGCGGCGACGTCCTGCGGCAACACCGCGGGCTCGTTGGCCATCACCACTCGCGCGAGGTCCTCGTCCAGGGCGCCGAGCCGGGCGGCGAGCTCCTTGTCGAGCGCGGCCACCCACGGCGCCCAGTCGTGCGGGCCGGCCTCGAGGGTGCGCTGGAGCCGGCGCTCCGTGTACGCCAGCTCGAGCCCGCGCTTGAGGTAGGCGACGCGCTGGCGGATGCGCTCGAGCTCGAACGGCATGAGCTTCTTGGCCTTGACGAGCACGTGCTCGCGCACCCCCACCTTGCCGAAGTCGTGCAGGAGCGCGGCGTACCGGAGCTCGCGCATCTCGTCCCCGGCGAAGCGCACCTCGCGCAGCGGCCCGGACTCCACGCGGTCGGCGGCGGCGGCCAGCCCCACGCAGAGGTCGGCCACGCGGAACGAGTGGCCGGACGTCGTCGGGTCGCGCGACTCGATGGCGGTGACCGCCGCGGTGACGAAGCCCTCGAAGAGCCGCCGGATGCTCTCGTACAGCCGGCTGTTGTCGACGGCCACCGCCGCCTGCGAGGCCAGCGAGCCGGCCAGCTTCACGAAGCGGTCACTGAAGGGCCGGGTGTGGAGCTCGATCTCGTCGCGGTGGCGGAAGCGCCCGCGGAAGTCCGGCTTGCAGTTGATGAACTGGAGCACGCCGATCGTCTCGTCCTTCGGCGTCTTCATCGGCACCACCAGCATCGACTTGGTGCGGTAGCCGGTCTGCTCGTCGAAGGCGCGGTTGATCCGGTAGGGGGCGTGCGCGGGCGGAGTGTAGGCGTCCGGAAGGTTGAGGATCTCACCCGTGAGCGCCACGTGGCCCGACACGCTCTGGCTCGTGAGGGGCAGCCGCGCGGAGTGGAACGCGATGTCGATGGTGTCGTTCTGGGCCAGCGCGAAGCGCAGGTGCTGGCCGTCGGCATCCTCCTCCACGAGGTAGATCGAGCCCGCGTCGCTGCGCGTGATCGCGCGCCCCTTGGTGAGGATGGCCGCGAGCAGGCGGTCGAGATCGCGCTCCGCCGAGAGGCTGATCCCGATGTCGTTCAGGTCCTCGAGCTCGCGGGCCAGGCGCCGGATCTCGTCCGCCTCCTCCAGATCCACGAAGGCGTTGTCCACGGCGCGCGCGAGCATCTCGCGGCCGACGGTGGCGGGGAGCACCGCGTACCAGTGGGCGGGCCACGGGCCCGCGTCGTGCGGCGAGACCAGCGCGATCACGCGCACCCCGGCGCTCGCGCCGGGCGCCGCGTGCGAGTCGACCAGGACGACGGCGTGGCCGTCCGGCGGGGCAGCGCCGGCCGGGAGCTCGGCCACGGCGTGGGTGCCGGCGAGGAGGGAGGCGGCGGCCGCCGCCGCGCGCGACCCTGCGGGATACAGGACGCGACGCATCGGCCAAGGATAATGGGGGCATGGCGACTCTCGCAAGCCTCGTCGATCTGAGCGACCGCCTCGCCGCGACGGCCGGCCGGCTCGAGAAGCGGCGGCTCGTCGCCGAATACCTGAAAATGCTGGCGCCCGAGGACGTGCCGATCGCCACGCTGTTCCTGACGGGCCGTGCCTTCCCGCCCTCAGATCCGCGCACCCTCAACGTCCGGAGCCTGCCGGCCGCGCCCTCCGCCCCGGGCGAGCCGCCGCTGACGCTCGTGGACGTCGCGATGGCGTTCGCCGAGGTGGCGGAGGCCTCCGGTGCGGGGGCCCGGCGTGCGCGGGAGGCGCGCCTGGCCGCCCTCGCCGCCCGCGCGACGCCCGGCGAGCACGCCCTGGTCGACCGCATCATCGCGGGCGAGCTGAGGACCGGCGTCTCGGACGGCCTCGTCCTCGAGTCGATCGCCCAGGCGGCCGGGGCGGACCTCGCGCTCGTCCGTCGCGCCGCCCTGTTCCTGGGCGATCTCTCCGCGGTGGCGCCTCTGGCCCTCACCGGCGGCGCGGCGGCGCTGGCCGGGGTGGCGCCGCGGCTCTTCGTGCCGCTGCTGCCCATGCTCGCCGAGATCGGCACAGGCTTCGAGGATGTGCTCTCCGCCCACGGCGGCGCCTCCGCGCTCGAGTACAAGTACGACGGCGCGCGCATCCAGCTCCACGCCGACGCCGATCGAGTGGCGATCTGGAGCCGGCGGCTGTCCGACGTCACGCGAAGCCTGCCCGACGTCGTGGCCATCGCGCGCCGTGATCTCGGGCGGCTGCCCGTGATTCTCGACGGCGAGGTGGTCGCCCTCGACGCGGCGGGACGGCCGCTGCCGTTCCAGGAGCTGATGCGGCGGTTCCGCCGCGTGCACGGGGTCGAGGCGCTGGCCGGTGAGATGCCGCTGGCGCTCCATTTCTTCGACTGCCTCCTCGTCGAGGGCCGCTCGCTGATCGACGCACCCTGCATAGAGCGGTGGGAGGCGCTCGCCTCCGTCACGGGCGGGCGCTACCTCGCGGAGCACGCCGTGATCGATTCCGTCGACGCCGCGCAGGCCTTCCAGGCGCGGGCGCTCGCCGCCGGCCACGAGGGCGTGATGGCGAAGGACCTCGCGAGCGCCTACGAGCCCGGCGGGCGCGGCAAGCGATGGCTCAAGATCAAGGCGGCCGAGACCGTCGACTGCGTGGTGATCGCAGCCGATCGCGGCTCGGGCCGCCGGATGGGCTGGCTGTCCAACTACCACCTCGCCGTCCGGGACGGCGAGGGGTTCGCCCCGGTGGGCAAGACGTTCAAGGGGCTCACCGATCGCGAGTTCGCGTGGATGACCGCGCGGCTGGGCGCGCTCGCCCTCGCCGACGACGGCTACACCGTGACCGTGCGCCCCCAGGTCGTGGTCGAGGTCGACTACAACGAGATCCAGAAGAGCCCCCGCTACCCTTCGGGGCTCGCGCTCCGCTTCGCGCGCATCGCGCGCATCCGCGAGGACAAGTCGCCCGCCCAGGCGACCACGCTCGAGGAGCTGCGCGCGCTCTACGAGCGCCAGTTCACGACCAAGGGGCGAGCCGTGTAGAATCGCCCCTCGTGACCGCGCGCGTCTCGACCGGCCTGGCCAAGCTCGACAACATGCTCGGCGGCGGCCTCCTGCCCGGCACCCTCACCGTGGTCTACGGCGCGACGGGCATCGGCAAGACCCACCTCGGCCTGACTGTCGCCGATCACGGGCACGTCGCCGACGGCGCGCGCGGGGTGGTGCTCGACATGAACGGCCGCGGCGACTCCCAGCAGCACGACGAGTACGCGGCGCGGCTGTTCGGCTGGGCCCTGCGCCCGTGGACCCACACGGTCACGCCGATGGCCGAACCCTATCCCCCCGAGGCGGAGATGGCCGCGCACTACTCGAACGCGCTGCGCTGGGTGGGCCGCGTGCGCGACTACCAGGTGCCCACGCCCGACGGCGGCGTCGAGTTCGACTGGAGCTGGAAGGCGGCGTACAGCCACGCGCTCTACACGGTGCGCCCGTTCCTCTACTTCCACTTCGCCGCGGGCGCGCGGCGGGTGGTGGTGGACGGCGTCGAGCCCATGGACTCCCCCGCCGACTCGATCCAGTTCTTCATGTTCGACGAGCTCTACCGCAAGGTGATCCACCGTGACGCGGAGACGCTCGGCATGGAGATCTGCCTGCCCGTGTGGCGGCACCGCGCGTTCATCGACGCGCACCGCTACGATCACGCGCAGATCACGACGGTGCTGCTCGTGACGACGGAGGAAACGCGGCTCGAGGACCTCCTCGCGCGCAAGGTCGCCACCGGCGACGTGGGCGCCACCGCGAACACCATCGTGGTGCTGGGCAGTGAGCGCGTGGGCAATCGCCTCGCCCGCATGCTCTGCGTGGTGAAGCACCGGGGCGGCGCCATGAGCGACGAGATCGTCGAGTTCCGCGTCGGGCCCCAGGGAGTTACCTTCGAAGGGGGCCGATAGTTCCTCGGGGGGGGCCTCGACGGCCCCCTCCGAGCCGCCCCCACCGAATCGGATTGCGCCGGCGGGGCCGGCGCGCGAACATCGCCAGGAGCTGATCGAGCGTGGCCGAGTTCTTTCTCCGGAGCCTGACAGTCTCTCAGGTCATGCTGTTGCGCGCGGCCCGTGCGGCGGCGGGGCGGGGGGTCGAGGTGGCGCTCGTGGGCGGGGTTGTCCGCAACGCGCTGCTGGGGCGCGGGTCGGTCGACGTGGATGTCGCGGTTCCGCGGGGGGCGGTGGAGCTGGCGCGGCGGGTGGCGGACCGGACGGGCGGCGCGTTCGTGTTGCTCGACGAGGGCCGGGGCACGGCGCGCGTCGTCCTCGGCGGTCATCGCCTCGACGTGGCCGACTTCCGGGCCCCGGATCTCGCGGGGGATCTGGGCGCGCGTGACTTCACGGTGGACGCCCTCGCGGTTGCGCTCCGCCCGCTGCTCCGCGCCGGCCGCGCTCCGATCGTCGACCCGCTGGGAGGCCTCCGGGATCTCCGCGCGCGGCGGCTTCGCCTGACGGGCCCCGGCGCGCTCGCCGACGATCCCGTGCGCGGGCTGCGCGGCGCGCGCCTGGCCTCGTCGCTCGGGTTCGGGCTGGCGCGGGCGAGCGCGCGCGCCATCCGGGCGGGGGCGTCGTCCCTCGGGCGCGTCGCTGCCGAGCGCATGCGCGACGAGTTGACCGCCATGCTTGCCCTGCCGTCCTCCGCGGGCGCGTTGCGTCTGGCCGACCGGCTCGGGCTGCTCGAGGTCGTGCTGCCGGAGATCGGGCCGATGCGCAGGACGGCCCAGCCCGCGCCGCATCGCTTCGACGTCCTCGAGCATTCGCTGCGCGCGGTGGCCGGCGCCGACCGCGTGCTCGGCCAGCTCGGTGCGCTGGCGCCGTTCGGCGAGGATCTCGCGCGCCACTTCTCCGAGACCCTCGGGGGCGGAATCGACCGCGGGCAGAGCCTCCGGCTGGCCGCGCTGCTGCACGACGTCGCCAAGCCCCAGACACGCCGGCGGATCGCCGGGCGTGTGCGCTTCTTCGAGCACGACGTGCGCGGGGCTGCCCGCGCCCGCGCGATCGGCGAGCGGCTGCGCTTGCCCGAGCGGGTGACCGCGGTGGTCGAGAGGCTCGTCCGCCATCACCTGCGCCCGATGCACCTGGGCGCCGCCGCCGCCGTCACCCCCCGCGCCCGCTACCGCTTCTTTCGCGACCTCGGGGCGGAGGCCCGCGACCTCGTGGTGCTGGCCCTCGCGGATGCCGCCGCGGTGACCGGCGCCTCGCCGCTGGCGACGTGGCGGCGCGCGGCCCTGCTGCGCGACCTCATGGCAGGCTGGGCCGAGCAGCGCGAAGTGGCGGCGGCCCCGCCGCTCGTGCGCGGCGGGGACGTGATGGCGCGCTACGGTCTCGTGCCGGGGCCCGAGGTGGGCCGGCTCCTCGCCCGCGCGCGCGAGGCCCAGGCCCTCGGGCGGGTGCGCACGCGCGAGGAGGCCCTCGCGTACCTTGACTCCGTGCGTGCCGGCTCCTAGAGTAGCGGCACTTCAGCACCCCGCGACGACGATCTCGAAGGAGGCTCCCGATGACGATACCCCGCGTCCTGGTCGTCCTGGCTCTGTCCCTGCTCCTGGCGCTTCCCGCGGCCGCGGCGCCCGCGGGCAAGATCGTCATCGCCCAGGGCGTCGATCCCACCACGCTCGACATGGCCAACCAGTCGGAGACCCCGGCCTCGAACGTGGGCCGCCACATCTTCGAGCCGCTCTACGAGCGCGACGTGGACCTCAAGGTCGTGCCCGCGCTCGCCGCCGAGTTGCCGAAGCTCGTGGCGCCGACCACCTGGGAGGTCAAGCTGCGCCGGGGCGTCAAGTTCCACAACGGGGAGGACTTCAACGCGGACTCGGCCAGGTTCACGTTGGAGCGCCTCGCCCAGGGGCAGGGCAAGCTGCGCGGCTCGACGTTCTTCGCCCCGATCGAGCGGGTGGAGGTCGTCGATCCCCACACGATCCGCGTGCACACCAAGAAGCCCTGGCCGACGTTCACGGTGGTGCACACGTTCGTGCAGGCCGGGATGTATCCGCCCAAGGAGTACGCGGGCAAGGACAGCGCGGCGATCTCGAAGAACCCGATCGGCACGGGGCCCTACAAGTTCGTCCGCTGGGCCAAGGACGAGGAGGTCGTCCTCGAGGCCAACACCGGCTACTGGCGGGGCGCGCCCCGGATCAAGACCGTGATTATCCGGCCGATCCCCGACGACGCCGTGCGAGTCGCGGCGCTGCAGAACGGCGAGATCGACCTCGCGGTCAACATCCCCCCGCACCTGGGCCAGATCATCGCCAACCATCCGAAGCTCTTCCTGTCCACGGCGCCGAGCATCCGGACGATCCAGCTCATGTTCTACACCCACCAGATGGACGCCCAGCACAAGCCCACCGGCCCCTACAACGGCCCGACGGCCGACAAGCGCGTGCGCGAGGCGATCGCTTACGCCATCGACGCCGACGAGATCATCAAGGGCGTGCTCGACGGCAAGGGCGTCCGCGTGGCCACCATGCTGCCCTCGATGCACTTCGGCTACGATGCCGCGCTCAAGCCGATCAAGCAGGACGTGGCCCGGGCCAAGAAGCTGCTGGCCGAGGCCGGCCTGCCGAACGGTGTCGACATCGTGCTGAACTCGCCCCAGGGCCGCTACGTGCGCGACAAGGAAGTCGCCGAGGTGGTCACCGGGCAGCTGACCAAGGCCGGGATCCGCACGACGCTCAAGACCTTCGAGTTCGTGAACTACCTGAACAACCTCGTCTACGTCCACAAGGCCGGACCGATCTGGCTCATCGGCTGGGGCTCACCCACCATGGACGCCGAGACCATCTACGCGCCGCTGTTCAAGGCGCCCGGCATCTTCGTCAACTGGTACAACGAGGACTTCAGCCGCATGGTCGACGAGGCGACGTCCATCATGGACGACAAGAAGCGCCTCGAGCAGTACCACCGGATCAACCGGCTCTGGGTCGAGGAGATGCCCGCCGTGCCGCTCTACCAGCAGATCGATCTCTACGGCGTGAGCAAGCGGGTGAACTGGAAGGCCCGGAGCGACGAGGTGCTCCAGGCCTACACCATGTCGCTGAAGGAGGCGAAGTAACCTTCCCTGCCGGGGTAGAATAGAGGACGTCGAGCGGCCGTAATTCAGTGGCAGAATGCCAGCTTCCCAAGCTGGACGTCGCCGGTTCGAATCCGGTCGGCCGCTCCATAAATCTGACAAGGGGTTGCGGGACACCAGGCCCGTAACCCCTTCGCGTTTCTGCCCTAGATTTTTGGCCTCGCCCGCAGAGAGGGCCAGCGTGGCGAAGGCGTGGCGCGTCTGGTACGGCTGCCGCGCCCGGATGGCGGCTCGCGTGAGCGCCGGATACCCACGCGGTTCATCAGGTTGTCCCGATCGAGCGGCCCACCGATGGCGTTGCAGAACACGAAGTCGGCCTTCAGGCGGCTTGCCGCCTGCTGCTGCTTGAGGGCCTGGACCACCACGGGCCGAAGCTCGAAGGCCCGAGCGGAGAGGGCGATCAACTCGGAAGTGCGGAGCCCCGTGAAGATCGCCACCGTGTAGAGGCTCCGGCTTGACGACCGCCATCAGCGCCCCCCTTTCCGGCGCTTCCCGCGGACGGGTGAGGGGAGCGGTGACTTCCGAGACGGAATGTTCCGTCAACGCCCTCGCCAATGCTCTCGTTCGCGAGAGGCCTCGGCCGAGTGTGAGACAGCTCGAGCTCATCTATGCGGAGCTCAGCGCCGCGGCACCCGTGATCCGTCGGAAGCTACGCGCGGGGTCCCTCTTCGAGGCGCGCGCGCTCGCTGGCCTTGTGATCGCCGCCCAGGCGAGTGCGCGGCGCCGCGTGGGCGTCCCCAGCCGGTAGCGGGCTCGACTCCCACATCGAATACAAGAGGTCGCCCATCGCGGAGCGGTACGGGACGGCGGCGCTGATCGAAGTTCGGGTGTTGACGATCGCAGAAGAGCGCGGAACTCGCGACCGGCCGAAGCCAGACCGTCCAGATCGGTTGTCGAAGTTCACAGATGCGTTTCACATCGGGATTCCGCCTGAAAATGCCCAGGTGGGAACAGGGCGCGTCCAATAGGACACGGCTGCAGTGCATCGTCCGGTGGCAGCAAGGGTCACGACTGGCCAAACGGTACGGCCGGCGTGTCAGACGTGAAGCCTCCCGCGAACTCCGGGGACGCCTCAGAGAGCCAGGACGCGACGGAGCTCGCCGTCGATGGCGTCCATGTCCCTCTTCCCCATCACTCCGAGCCTCCGATCTATGATCCCGATTGCAACGGTTCGCATGATCCCAGTCGCGGTTGACGGGAACAGCAAGCCGGCGTTCCTCCAGTCCTCGATCCGGTGATCTCCGAAGAGACGCCGCCTCACGTTGCTTGTGATCGCCGCGACCACGACCTCTTTCCTCCCCCGGTTGTACGCTGACGAGCTGATCACGACGGCGGGACGGAGCTTTCTACCTGACTCATCGGAGAACACGAACCCAACCAGCACGACGTCCCCGCGCCTACAGGCGGTCATACTCCGCGTCTCTGCGGTTGTCCCACAGGTCCGCCAAAACCGGATCGGTGCTCGCGGTCAGGCGCGCGATCCCCTCGGCATCATCTCCGAGATCCTCCCGGAGACGCTCCTCGATGGCCTGGAGCACGTACCGTCTGATCGTCAGATCGTGCTTGGCGGCGGCCAGCCGCAGCCGTCGACGGATCTCCGGCTGCACGTCGATGCTGATCCGGGGTCGCTTTGTTGCCGATTCCATCGGTCGTGCCATTTGAGGTGCCTCTCCGAGGAAGGTGACATGCCTGGCGCCATGGTGTCAATGACACCCGCGACAATGCCACCTTTGACCGAGTGCCGCGCCGTTCGAGCAACGTGTCCTTCGCGCGCCCGATCAGGAGGATGGCCTCCGTCGACTCGGATCCTCGTGATCGCGCCGGCCTCGCGGGTCTCCTCATCGGCCTCGTCGGTCGTGACGTGATCCAAGGCGCCGATCCGCTGAACGTCGTGGAAGGCAGGTCCAGATCTCCTCGCGCTTGACCCTGTCCTTGATCTCCGCCACGAAGCCCGGCACCTCGGCCGCGACCGCCCGGCCCTCCTTGGCAGCGCGCAAGAACTCGGCAGCTTCCCGCCAATCGGGCGGCCGAGAGCCTTCCAAAGTCCCAAGGCTTGTCGTATGTTCCGAGCGGGGCCTCGTAACTCGTGTCGAGCCTCACAGATGCCGTGGCAACCAGCTGAACGTGGACGAATCCGGCGATCGGCTTCGCGGGCGAGAGCCCGGCGAGCGCCGCGTCGCGGGCGGCCAAGATTCTGCCCTTTTTCTGCCCTGGATTCTGCCGCAGCGGCGGTAGAAGCCGGGTAAGCGTAGTAGACACCAGAGCGTGATTCCACCAGGCGTTGGGGACGGTAGCGCCCGGGAGAACCGCGACCGTAGTTGTCGCAGCTTCCCAAGCTGGACGTCGCCGGTTCGAATCCGATCGGCCGCTCCAATCCTCGAAGGGGGCTGCGGGATCCCGCAGCCCCCTTCGCAGCGTTCCGGGGCCGGCGGCTCCGGTGCCGAGTTGATCGCCGCGGACGGACCCTAATTCAGTCCCGGCCCGCCTCGGGGGGTGGGGTCTCGCTCGAGCGCTCGAGGTCCAGGATCGGGGGCAGGCCGGGCCAGGTCTCGGCGACCTCGAGCCTGGTGATCCGCGCCATGCGGGCGATGATCTCGGCGATGCGCCGGCTCGCCTCCAGGGCGCGCTCGATCTGACGGACGGCGGTCTCGTCGTCGCCGACCTTGCGCCGCAGCAGCTCGAGGTTGGCGCCCAACGCGGTGAGCGGATTGTTGATCTCGTGGGAGGCCGCGTTGGCCAGGCGGGCCACCGATTGCAGCGCCGCCACCTCGCGCTCGGCGCCCTCGGCGCGATGCCGGTCGGTGACGTCGATCACGAGGCCCTCGAGGTGCGTCCCGTCGCCGTCGGCGACCTCCGCCATGTTCACCAGCACCCAGATGGTGCGGCCGTCGGCCCGGCGCCACTGCACCTGGCGGTTGCTGACGGCGGCGCCCGGCCGCACCGAGGCCAGGAGCGCCTCCCGGTCGGCGGCGTCGACGTAGAACTCGCGCGCGCTCATGGCGAGCACGTCCTGGCGCGAGACGCCGAGGAGGCGCGCGAACGCGTCGTTGGCCTCGAGGACCCGGCCGTCCCGCGTGGTGCGGTAGATCCCGGCGAGGTTCCGCTCGAACAGCAGGTGATAGCGCCGCTCCACCTCACGCAGGGAGGCCTCCGTGCGGCGCTGGGTCGCCAGCGCGGTGAGCAGCGTGTCGGCCTGCGCCGTCGCCTCGCGCAGACGATCGGCTTCCAGGCGCCGCGCCCGGTCTCGCAGCGTGCCCGCGAGCACCCCGAGCGCCGGCGCGATCACCGCGAGCAGGGCCACGCGGACGATGGCGGCGCTCGTGGAGGAGGTGGGCGGTCCGGCGAGCCCGAGGGTGGCGAGCGCGTGGAGCACGACGAGCCCGGCCGACCACAGCGCGGCGGTCCGGCCCCAGGCCGCGGCCACGCCGGTGACGGCGAGCAGCACGATCGGGGCCGGTTCGGCCAGGCGCGCCGGGGTGTGGGCGAGCGCCTCGAGCAGCGCGAGCACGACCGCGGTGACGAGCAGCGCGTACGCAACGGGTCGGGGAGTCATGACGGCGCAGCATCGTAGCAAGAAAAGGAAGCCCGCACCGCTTGGGCCCCGGCGCGGGCGATGGTAGCCTCGCGCCGTGACGGTGCCCGTCGTGCAGGTCGACGCGTTCACCGACCGCCCGTTCGCGGGCAACCCCGCCGCGGTCTGCCTTCTCGACGCGCCGCGGGTTGACGACTGGCTCGAGGCGGTCGCCCGGGAGCTGAACCTCCCGGCGACGGCGTTCCTCGTCCCGGCCCGCGACGGCTTCGACCTGCGCTGGTTCACGACCACGGCGGAGCTCACGCTCTGTGGCCACGGCACGCTCGCGAGCGCGCACGTCCTGTGGGAGACGGGACGGCTGGCCCCTGGCGTGGCCGCCCGCTTTCACGCCCGCTGCGGGCTCCTGACCGCCGAGCGGCGCGCGGGCTGGATCGAGATGGATTTTCCCGCCGAGCCCGCGCGCGAGACGCCGCCTCCCCCCGATCTGCTCGAGGCGCTCGGGGTGTCCGCCCGGCTCGTGGCGCGCAACCGCCTCGACTACCTCGTGGAGGTGGCCTCCGAGAGCGTGGTGCGCGCGGTGGCGCCGGACCTCGCGCGGCTGATGAGGGTCGATACGCGCGGCGTGATCGTGACGGCGCCGGCGGCCAAGCCAGGGTACGACTTCGTCTCCCGCTTCTTCGCGCCCCGCTTCGGCCTCGCCGAGGACTTCGTCACCGGCTCCGCGCACTGCTGCCTCGGCCCGCTGTGGGCCGAGCGCCTCGGCCGGCGCGACCTCGTGGGGCGCCAGCTCTCGTCCCGCGGCGGCGTGGTCCGGGTCGGCGTCCGTGGCGAGCGCGTGCTGTTGGCCGGCCAGGCGGTCACGGTGTTCGAGGGCACGCTCCTCGCAGGCTGAGCCGCCTAGAAGTCCTCGCCGATCCGGTCGAGGTCGTCCACGCCGAGGAGCGGGCTGAAGAGGACGCTGCGAGGGTTCGGGCTCGTCGGGCGAGCGTAGACGAGGAACCCGATATCGCGCGAGATGGTCTTTCGCAGCCGCTCACCGAACCGCTCGGCGTCGGGCGGCTCGCCGAGATTCACGGGGTCGAGGCGTGCCATCGACATGACGGCGGCGCGCCGGGTCCGTGCCTGCATGTACCAGTTGAAGACAAAGCGCCAGTCAGGCCGGGCTCGCGAGTACATGTCATAGCGGGTGATGCCGATCAGGACCACGCGCGGGTTCCACGCACGCCACCAGTACGCGCGCTGCATCAGCGCGATGAGCTCTTCGGCGACCAGCTGACGTCGCTCGCGATCGAGTGTCGATTCCTCCAGGGGGACTTCGCGCACGATGCCGACGTCCAGCCCGAACCGGCCGCGCACGTGGCCGGCGAGCGCCTCGAGCGTCTCGCCCGGCACCGGCCCCAGAGGCACCAGGGACACCGCCGGCGGTCCGGAGACGGCCCACCGGGCTCCGAGGATCGCGAAGAAGACGACCGCCAGCACTGCGAGCACCAGGCGTTTCATGGGTCGTCTCCGGAGCCGTGCTCTCTCGGCGCGTCAGCCGTTCTTCGACGTGAGCCGCCTGAACAGCCCCAGCAAGAACAGTCCGACGCCGACCAGCAGCGGTACCCAGTACTCCGGCAGCCGCAAGAGGCGGATCAGCACGATGCAGAGCCCGATGAAGGTGACGATGAGACCGGCCATCATCAAGCCCCTGCCAGACCTGTTCGCCATCGGCGGTGCCTCCCTTCGGGCTTCCCTCACACCGGCACCCGGGCCCCGTCCTCTGCGCACTCCACGCCGGCTTCGGCGCGACGCGCGAGCATCTCCGGGCCCATGTGGGTGAGGATCAGGCGGGGGCAGCGCAGGGTCGCTCGCTGCGCGGCCAGGGTCGCCCAGTCCAGGTGGAACTTCAGCTTGCGGTCCCACGTGTAGGCCTCGCAGACGAAGACGTCGGCGCCGTCGGCGGCCTCGCGCAGCGTGTCCGTCCACTCGGTGTCGCCCGAGTACGCGACACTCCGGCCGCCCGCCGTCACGCGCACGGCGAAAGGGGGCGCGCCGCTGGCGTGCACCACCGGGTAGGCGATCACGATCGCGCCGGCGATGTCGACCGCCGCGCGCTCCTCCAACTCGAGAAAGATCGTCGCGAAGCGGCGCTCGACGGTCGAGGAGCCGGGGAAGAGAACCTCCAGCGCGGCGCGCACGCGCGCCTCGACGCCGGGGGGGCCGACGACGGTGAGCGGCCGCGTGCGGCGGGCGAACTGCGAGTGCAAGATCAGAAACGGTACCCCGCCGAAGTGATCGCCGTGCAGGTGCGTGAGGACCACGGCGTCGATGGCCGAGGGGTCCACGCCGGCGCGCTGCATCGCGACGAGCGACGAGGCGCCGCAGTCGATCAGCAGGGCGCCGGTGTCGTGGGCCAGGTGCAGGCAGGTCTGGAAGCGGCCTCCGCTGCCGAACGCATCGCCCGAGCCCAGGAACGTGAGGGTGAGGCTCATCGGCCGTGGCCGTGCGTGGGCAGGAGCGACTCCAGGAGGGCGCGCATGGCCGGGCTGTTCCACTCGCGCGCGCCCATCGCGAGGCCGGCCACCTCGCCATCGGGACGGATGACGAACGTCGCGGGCAGGCCGGTCACGCGCCAGCGCCGGGAGGCCGCGAGATCCGGGTCCACGAGGATCGGGAAGGTGAGGCCGAGGCCCCGCAGATAGGGCTCGAGCAGCGCCCGCGGCGCGCCTCGATCCTCGGAGATCCCGACCACCGTGAGGCCGCGCTCGCGGTACTCACGCCACAGCGATTCCAGAGTCGGCATCTCCGCGGTGCAGGGCGCGCACCACGTCGCCCAGAAGTTCAGGACCACGAGCCGGCCCCGATAATCGTCGAGCCCACGCTTTTCACGCCCCACGCCCCCGGACGCGAAGACGCCGAGACGGAACGCGGGCCCGCGCTGCCCCTCCTTCAGCTCCGAGACCCCGGCCTTTTCCCACGGATCGGGCGCCGGCAGGGCCGGCTCGTGGGCGGCGTGATGACCGCCCAGCTCACCCGGACGTCGCAGCGGCAGCGCCCACACCAGCGCCCCGACGACGAGGACGGCGAGGGCGGCCCGCACCGCCGTCTGCCGGCGGCTGGCGCCGAGCAGCGTCTGGCCGCGGAAGACGTCCATCCCTACACGCCGAGCTTCTCGCGGGTGACCGGGCTCTCGCGCAGCTCCCGCGCCGGCCCCTCGAAGACGATCACGCCCTTTTCCATGATGTAGCCGCGGTCGCAGACGTTCAGCGCCATGCGGGCGTTCTGCTCGACCAGGAGGACGGTGACGCCGAGGCGGCCGAGCTCGCGGATCATCTCGCGGATGTGCCGGACCATGGCCGGGGCCAGCCCCTGCGTCGGCTCATCCATCAGGATGATGCGGGCGCCCGCCATCATGACGCGCCCGATGGCCAGCATCTGCTGCTCCCCGCCGGACAGCGTGCGCCCGGGCTGGTCGATCCGCTCTGCCAGCCTCGGGAAGTGGCGGAAGACCTCGGTGAGACGATCGCGCCTGAGGCCGGCGGAGCGCCCGCGGACGGCGGAGAGCCCGAGCTCGAGGTTCTCGCGCACGGTGAGGCCGGGGAAGATGCGCCGGTTCTCGGGCACGAGCCCGACGCCCCGGCGGGCGATCTCGTGAGGCGTGAGCCCCGTGATCCCGGCGCCCTGGAACTCCACGCGCCCGCTCCACGGCCGGAGGAAGCCCATCACCGCCTTCATCAGGGTGGTCTTGCCCATCCCGTTCTTCCCGAGCAGCGCCACCGCCTCCCCCTCGCGGACCTCGAGCGAGACCCCGAACAGGATCGGCGTCGCCCCGTAGCCGGCGTGCAGATCCCTGACGTTCAGCATGGCTGATGACGCGCGGTCATTCATGAATGCGCTCGGCGCGGTCGGCGGGTGGCACCGGGGTGGCCTCGGCCGGCCAGGTGGAGTGGGACCCCTTCGTCCTCTCCGCCGCTCCCAGAGCGGCGGTGTGAGGCGAACGGGTGACGGAGCCCGGCCGGCCGAGGCCACCCCGGTGACAGGCCCCGCCGATCGCGCCGAGTGCGTTCATGAATGCACCTACCTCACGTCAGTCATCCGCGCCCCCGAGGTACGCGTCGATGACCGCGGGATCGCGACGGATCTCGTCGGGGGTGCCCTCGGCGATCTTCTCGCCGAAATGCAGGACGGCGACGCGGTCGGAGATGCCCATCACCACGCTCATGTCGTGCTCGATGAGCAGCAGGGTCAGCCCCCGATCGGCGGCGATCGAGCGGATGAGGGCGGTGGCGGCCTGGGTCTCACCGGGCGTCATCCCTGCCGTGGGCTCGTCGAGGAGAAGCAGCGTGGGACGGGTGGCCAGCGCGAGGCAGATCTCGAGGTAGCGCTGCTCGCCGTGGGAGAGATTCTCCGCGAGCTCGTCACGGCGGGCCTGGAGGTCGAAAGCGCGCAGCAGATCCATCACCTCGGGATCGACGTCGGGCAAGCGCCAGAGCGAGGCCACGCGCCCGGAGATGCCGGCGCGCGACTGGGCGGCCACGCGCACGTTCTCGTAGACGGAGATCTCCGGGAACAGGTTGGTGATCTGGAAGGTCTTGGCCAGCCCGCGGCGGTTCACGCGCTCGGGCGGCAGGCCAGTCGTCTCCTCGCCGCGGAAGACCACGCGGCCGCGGCTGGGCGCGTGCAGCCCGGCGATGACGTTGAAGAGCGTGGATTTCCCGGCGCCGTTGGGGCCGATGATGGAGAAGACCTCGCCGGGGCGCACCGCAAAGCTCACGTCCGAGAGCGCCTGCAGCGCGCCGAAGTCCTTCGACACGCCATGGACCTCGAGGACGGCGCCCGGGCTCACTGGCCGGACCGCCACTGGGCGAAGCCCTGCACCCGGCGGAACCCCAGCAGGCCCTTCGGCATGAACAGGACGATGAGCACGAGCACGAGCCCGATCACGATGAAGTACCAGTCGACGTAGGACGAGACCTTCTCCTGCAGGACCACGAAGAAGACGCCCCCGATGACGGGGCCCACGAGCGTGCCGAGCCCGCCGATCATCACCATGATGATGAACTCGCCGGAGACGGTCCACAGCATGAGGTCGGGCGTGGCGAAGCCCGAGCGCCCAGGATAGAGCGCGCCCGCCACGCCCGTCAGGAGCGCGGAGACCAGGCACACGCCCATCTTGTAGCGGGTGACGTTGTAGCCGAGGAAGCGCGCGCGATCCTCGTTCTCGCGGATGGCGACGAGCACCCGGCCGAAGTGCGAGCCCACCAGGGTGCGGCACGTGAGCCAGGCGAGCGCGAGGAAGACGAGGACGAGATAGTAGTTCTTCAGCGGCGTGTCGAGGGCCACGCCGGGGGCGAGCTCCGCGGCGGGGACGCCCTGGATCCCGTCGGAGCCCCCGAACGTCTGGGTGTAGCGGAAGAACGTGTAGACCACCTCGGCGAAGATCAGGGTCAGCAGGGCGAAGTAAATCCCGCGGCGGGCCGTCGCGAAGTAGCTCACGAGCAACGCGTAGAGCCCGACCACGACCACGGCGGCGGCCAGGCAGATCCACAGCGAGACGATCTTGCGCTCCAGGCACACCGCGGTGGCATAAGCGCCGAGGCCGAAGAAGGCGGCGTGGCCGAAGGAGACCAGGCCCGTGTAGCCGATCAGCAGATCGAGACTCATCGCGATCGCGCCGAAGAGCAGGGCGTCGAAGGCCAGCAGCAGGTAGTACTTCGACATGAAGGGCAGGGCGGGCACCGCGGCCAGGGCCGCGAGGGCCACCGCGGCGCCTGCGAGCGTGCGGTTACTCAAGCACGCCCTCGCGCCCGAAGAGCCCGCGGGGGCGCACCACGAGGACCACGATCATGATGCCGAAGATGGCGATGGCCACGCGCTGCGGGTTCATCCAGAGCGTGAGCAGGCTCTGGGCGATGCCGATGATGAAGGCGGCGACGACCGAGCCGGTGATCGATCCCATGCCGCCGAGGATCACCACGATGAACGCGAGCAGGATCATCTCCACGCCCATCTGCGGATAGACGGTAAAGATGGGCGCCAGCAACAACCCCGCCACCGCGGCCAGGGCGGCCGCGCCCGCGAAGGTGAGGGTGAACACCCGCGGCACGTCGACCCCGAGGCCGTCGAGCATCTCGGCGTCCTGGACGGCGGCGCGCACCACGATGCCCGCGCGCGTCTTGGTGAAGAAGAGCCAGATGGCGAGCAGCAGGACGCTCGAGATGGCGAGCAGGAACAGGCGGTAGTTCGGGTAGGTCATCCCGAGCAGGGGGGTGGAGCCCGGGATCGGGGGCAGGATCCGGCGCATGTCGCCGCCGAAGATCTGGCGCACCGCCTCCCGGAAGGCCAGGGCCAGGCCGAAGGTGAGGATGAGCCCGTAGAGCGGCTCGCGCCGGTAGAGGGGCCGGAGCGTGGCGACCTCGGTGACCGCGCCGATCACACCCACGAGCAACGGCGCCACGATGAGCGCCACCCAGAAGGAGTGGGTGACGCCGACCACGACGATGCCCGCGTAGGCCCCCAGCATGTACAGCTCGCCGTGGGCGAAGTTCATCACGCCCAGCAGCCCGAAGATCACCGTCAGCCCCAGCGCCAGCAGCCCCAGCGCGGCCCCGAAGACGAGCCCGTGCAGGAGCTGCGGCAGCAGGACCGCAACGAGATAGTCCACGTCAGCCGAGGGCGGAACTGACGACGCTCCCGGGTGCGCTCGGGAGATGCAGTCGTTGAAGTTGGGTCGAGACCGTACGCTGGGCGGAGCCGGGGGCGACGGGGGCGTGGGGCAGGGGTCTACGGGACCCGTTCCCCGCCAACCGGCGACGGGCGCAGCGCGCCCGGATGGAGCCCAGCCCCAGCGGGGTAGCGGACGCGTGCGACGTGGTCCCATGACCCCCGCCGCACGCGGCCGTCGCTCCCGGCTCACCACGACCGTCGACCACGACGCTAGTTCTTCTTCTTGATCTCCCACGTGAACCCCTCGACGGGATCCTTGCCGACCATCGGCTCGCCGATCGAGTCCTTGCCGGCGATGGTGGCGATGGGCAGGTTCTTGCCGCCCTTGACCTGGTAGAGGTGCATGTCCATGACGACCTGGTGGTCTTCCTTGCGAATGCACTGGCGGCCGATGTGGGTGTTGTCGAGGCACATGCCCTCCTGCGCCTCGGCGATCCGGTCGGCGTCGAAGGACCCCACCTTCTCGGCGGCGGCGGCCCAGAAGAGCACGGCGTCGTAGGCGCCGGCCATGATGTTGGCGTCGGTGCCGAACCTCTTCTTGAAGCGGGCGTTGAACGCCTGCATGTTCTTGTCCTGGTTGTAGGGCGAGAAGTGCGCGAGCTGCACGAAGCCCTCCATCGGCTCCGCGATGGCCGGCAGATCTTGCTGGAGCAGGAAGCAGTCGATGCCGGCCAGCTTGTACTTCCTGGTCATGCCGAAGGAGTGCAGCTGCGTCATCAGGCGCAGCGAGTCCGTGCCCGCGAAGGCGACGAAGAGCACGTCGGGATTCGCCTGGTTGATGGCGCCGAACCAGGGGCTGAAGTCCTTGGTGTCGAGCGGCGCGCCGGCCACGCCCACGACGTCGCCGCCCAGCTTCTCGAGCGCGGTCTTGAACTGGCGGCCGTCCGACTGGCCCATGGCGTAGTCGGTGTAGAAGATGTAGACCTTCTTGCCCATCTTGTCGACGATGTACTTGGCCAGCCCGGTGGCCTGCATCCGTGAGTCGGGCTGGTTGGAGAAGTAGTACTTGTGGAACTTCGTCGTCCGCATGAACTCCGCGCAGGAGACGGAGTTCCAGTGGATGACCTTGTGCTTCTTGGTGACGTCCATCACGGCCAGGGTCGAGCCGCTGGAGACGGCGCCGATCAGCAGCTTGACGTCGTCCTGGAGGATCAGCTTCTCGGCCTTGCGCACGGCGGGCGCCGGCTTGGTCTCGTCGTCCTCGGAGATGATCTCGATCTTGTGGCCGAGCACGCCGCCCTTGGCGTTCAGCTCCTCGACGGCCATCTGGATGGCCATGGTCTGGTACTTGCCGTAGCCCTCGAACACGCCGACCTTTGACCCGAGGTCGCCGATCTTCACGACCTTCTGGGCGCTCGCGGGCGCGGCACCGAGGGCGATGACCGCGAGCGCGAGCACCACGGGGACGAGCGTCTTGGCTCTCATGACTGCCTCCTTGTATGTCGCTCACCTCGGACGGCGGGGCCCCGCGACGTCCTGCGGCTCGCCCTGCCTGCGAGGGGGGACGTCGCCACGACGCCGTCAAGCGCCTGCGCGATCCGCCTGAGCGGGGCGCGGAGCCGTTCGGGGTCGGGCGTCCTGGCGGCGCCGTCGGCCTCGTCGTAGGCGAGGCGGATGGCGACGGCGGCCTTGGCATCGGCCTGGGTGACGGCGAAGTCGATCAGGCTGTAGTAGCGCCAGATGGCCTCGAGGAAGCGGCGCCCGGCCGCCACGCGCGCGGGCGCCGGCGAGGCGGCGTCGCCGAGCTGGCGGTCGGCCTCGAGCGCGAGATCACGGGAGAGGGCGGCGAAGAAGACGACGAGGCCGCGCTCGCTGTCCGCCCGGTCGCCGCGGCGGAGCGCCGCCTCGACGGCCGCCTCGAGCCCCGGCGGCAGGGTCGCCGCGCGCGTGACCATCTCCCGGCGCAGCGCGCCCTCGTCGAACAGGCGTCGCGCCACGTCGGTCTTTCCCGCCTGGAGCGAGAACTTGATCTGCTTGAAGTTCGCGGAGATCTCGTTGTCCCGCGGCGTGTACACGCCCACGTGATGCGCCATCGCCACGGGGGTGATGGCCAGGCAAAGGGAGATGAACAGGAGACTGGCCAACAGACGCGGACGTGTCACCGTCGCACCAATCGCATCGCCACTGCTCCCGTCAGCATCCACAACCCGACCAGCGCCGCTCCGCCAAACGGCGCCCACACCAGCCACTCCGCCGTGTTCTTGGCGCTCTCCACCCCGAGGCGTGGAATCAGGGCGCTCCAGAGCAGGTAGCCGAGCGGATAACCCGCGCCGCCGACCGTGATGAGGGCGACGATCAGCCGGCGCGCGCCAGCGCCACGCACCAGCGTGGTCGCGACCAGCGTCGTGGTGACGATCACCGCCCCCATGCCCTCTGCGTGCATGTGGAAGAGCCGCAGCCCCGCGTCGAACTTCACCAGCGCCTCGTCGAGGATCGGCTCGTCGACGTCACGCACGCCGACCAGGCCATGCACTGCCGGCCGCGCGAGCATCGCGCCGCGCGCCCAGCGCGCCAGCTCGAGCTTGAAGCGCGCCATCGACGCCCCGCCGATCTCGGCGCACGCCACGAGCAGCACCGCCGCCAGCAGCACCGCGATAGGCGGGAGCCGCCAGGTGCTGTCGTCCGCGGGCGTCACGCGGGTCCCCGGCGCCGCAGCGCGAGCGCGATGGCGAGCGCCGCGAAGCCCAGGATCGCCGCGCCCCCGAGCGGCGTGAGGATCGCGCGCTCGACGAGCTCGATCCCGGCATCGCGGCCCAGCTCGAGCACGGCGAGAGCGTACACGAGATAAGCCAGCGGAAACAAACAGCCCAGTGCGAAGAGCGCCTGGAGGCACGCGCGCGCCGGCGCCGGGCCCACGAAGGTGGCAACGAGCGAGGCGGCCAGGAGCACGAGCGGCGCCAGGCCCTCGGCGTGGGTGTGCAGGAAGGAGAGCCCCGCCTCGGTCGCGAAGGTCGTGCGCGCGACAACCTCGGCGTCGTACTCGGCCGAGCCGGCCAGCCCGTGGATCGCCGGCCTGGCGATCACGCGCGCCTGCGCGTAGCGCTCGATCTGCGGGCGCAGCAGCGACATCAGCGCGCCGGTCGTCGCGCCCAGCGCGATCACGAAGACCGCCACGAACACCACGAGGAGCGGAGGGCGTCTCACCGGCCTGAGCCCAGCGTCATCGGCGCGATGATACAGGAACCGCTGGTTGCCTTGACAACCTCCGCGGCCCCTGTCTAGATTGGCCCCACTTTGACGCGACGCGAGCAGGCCCTGGCGCACCCGTCTCGATGATGTCCCCGGAATCGACCCGCGAACGGTGGATCGGACGCCCGGTCAAGCGCGTGGAAGATCACCGTCTCCTCACCGGGCGCGGGACGTACATCGACGACCACCCGCCCGTGGCGAACGTCCACGCCGCGGCGATCGTGCGCTCGCCGCACGCCCACGCGCGCATTCTCGGCTACGACGTCTCGGCCGCGCTCGCGATGCCCGGGGTGGTGGGTGTGATCACCGGAGCCGACGTCGCCGCGAGCACCAAGCCCTTCGGGGTCGGCGTGACGGCGCCCGTCCATTACTACTGCGCCGCGACGGACAAGGCGCGCTTCGTCGGCGAGCCCGTCGCGGTGGTGGTTGCGAAGAACCGTTACCTGGCCGAGGATGCCGCGGAGGCGGTCGTCGTCCACTACGAGCCGCTGCCCGCCGTGGTCGATCCCGAGCGCGCGCTGGAGCCCGACGCGCCGGTGTTGCACGAGACGGTGGGCACGAACCTCGCGGGCAATCGCCGGCTCGTGTACGGCGATCCGGATCGCGCCTTCGCGGAGGCCGAGGTCGTGATCCGCGAGCGCTTCCGGTTTCCGAA
Source organism: Candidatus Rokuibacteriota bacterium (assembly GCA_016200085.1). Taxonomy (GTDB): domain Bacteria; phylum Methylomirabilota; class Methylomirabilia; order Rokubacteriales; family CSP1-6; genus JACQFL01. The sequence goes on from JACQFL010000046.1 coordinate 23,396, forward strand.
GTACGCCTCGACGCCGATCGAGACCTACGGCGTCATCGCCCGCTGGGACGGCCTGGACGGCGTGCTCACGGTGTGGTCGAACTTCATGGGGCCGTTCATCATGCACCCGCTGGTGGCGCGGGTGCTCGGGCTGCCCGAGAATCGCCTGCGCTTCATCGTGCCGCCGGACATCGGCGGCTCGTTCGGGATCAAGTCGAGCATCTATCCGTACATGGCGCTGATCGGGCTCGCCGCCATGAAGACCGGGGTGGCCGTCAAGTGGATCGAGGACCGCCGCGAGCACCTGCTCGCCTCGTCGAGCGGCACCGATCGCGTCGCCTATCGCGAGCTGGCGGCGCGGCGAGACGGCACGATCCTCGGCATGCGGTACCGGTGGATCGACAACGTCGGCGGCTACATCCGCAGCCCCGAGCCCGGGTGCAGCTTTCGTCCGACCGGCAACTTCGTCGGTCCGTATGCCTTTCAGCACCTCGAGGTCGACGCCTCGGTGGTGATGACCAACAAGAGCCTGACGGGTCCCAACCGCGGCTACGCGTGCGGCCACCTGTACTTCGAGACGGAGGGGATGATCGATCGTCTCGCCGCCACGCTCGGCATGGATCCGGTCGCGGTGCGCCGCAAGAACCTGATCCCGGCCACCGCGTTTCCCTACCGCACGCCGACCGGCGGGCTCTACGACAGCGGCGACTACGAGGCCACCCTCGATCGCGCCCTCGAGCACGCGGACTACGCCGGCCTGCGCCGGCGGCAAGTCGAGGCCCGGGCGGCCGGGCGCTGGTTCGGCATCGGCGTGGCCCTGGCCGTCGACCCCTCCGTCTCCAACATGGGCTACGTCGCCACGGCGCTCGACCCGCAGTTCCGCGCCAAGCCGGAGTACCTGCCGAAGTCGGGCGCGATGGACGCGGCAACCGTGAAGGTCGACCCGCTCGGCCGCGTCACCGCGATCATGGCGACCACGCCCCAGGGGCAGGGCCACCAGACCGTCGTCTCCCAGATCATCGCCGACGAGCTCGGGCTCCGGCCCGAGGACGTCACCGTGGTGGACGAGATGGACACGTTCACCCGCGTGTGGTCGATCTCGTCGGGCACGTACTCGAGCCGCTTCGGCTCCGTGGGCGCCGGCGCCGCCGCGCTCGCGGCGCGGAAGCTGCGCGCCAAGCTCGTGGACTACGCCGCGCACCTCATGGAGGTTCCCGTCGAGCAGGTCGAGTTCCGCGACGGGACCGCACGGATGAAGGGCGGCCAGGGCCCGTCCTACACGGTCAAGGATCTCGCGGGACGGGCCCACTGGAACGCCACCTCGATGCCCGAGGGCATGGAGCAGGGGCTGCAGGCCACGGCGGTGTTCGGCTTCAGCGTCGCCGGCGCCGTCGACGCCCAGGACCGCGTGAACTCCTCGAATACCTACGGCTTCATCGCGGAGGTCATGGCCGTCGAGATCGACCGGGCGACGGCGGCGGTGACGATCGACAAGTACGTCACCGTCCACGACGCCGGCACCATCATCAACCCCATGATCGCCGAGGGCCAGATCTACGGCGGCGCGCTCCACGGCCTGGGCGGCGCCATGTTCGAGGAGCTCGCCTACGACGACGACGGCCAGCTTCTCACCGGCACCTTCATGGACTACCTCGTGCCCACGGCCAGCGAGGCGCCCACCATCGACATCGCCCACGTGGTGTCGCCCTCGCCGCTGACGCCGCTGGGCTCGAAGGGCCTCGGCGAATCGTCGTCGATGACGGTCCCCGCCGTCCTCGCCAACGCCGTTAGCGACGCCCTGGCCCCTCTCGGTGTCCGCATCACGCAGCTGCCGATCACGCCCAGTCGCCTCTGGCATCTCATCGAGGATGCGAAGACGTGAAACCGGTCAAGTTCGAGTACCACGCGCCGGCGACCGTCGATGAGGCCCTTGCCCTCCTCGGCCGCTACGGCGGCGAGGCGAAGATCCTCGCCGGGGGCCAGAGCCTGATGCCGTTGATGAACTTCCGGCTCAGCCGGCCGGCCGCGCTGATCGATCTCAACCGCATCGCCAGCCTCGCGTACATCCGGGAGGACGACGGCCACCTCGCCTTCGGCGCGATGACCCGCCAGCGCACGGTGGAGTTCTCACCGGTGGTCGCTCAGCGCCTGCCGCTGCTGCGCGAGGCCACGCGCTGGGTCGGCCACCTGCCCATCCGCTCGCGTGGCACCATCGGCGGCAGCATCGCCCACGCCGACCCGGCGGCCGAGTACCCGGCCGTCCTCACCGCGCTGGACGGCGAGGTGCGCGTGCGCGGACCGCGCGGCGAGCGCGTGCTCAAGGCCTCCGACCTGTTCGTGACCTACCTGACCACCAGGCTCGAGCCCGACGAGATCCTCACCGAGGTCCGCCTGCCCGCCATGCCGGCGGGCGCGGGCCATGCCTTCGAGGAGTTCGCGCGTCGCCACGGCGATTTCGCGATCGTCGGCATCGCGGCGATGGTCGTCCGCGACGGCGGGCGCTGCCGCCAGGCGCGGCTGGCGACCGCGGGCGCGGGCCCCGTGCCCGTGCGGCTGCGCGCCGCCGAGGAGATCCTCGAGCGTGACGGGCTCGGCGACCGCGCGATCGAGGCGGCCACCGCGCGCGCGGCCGAGCTCGTGAGCCCCGATGCCGACATCCACGCCTCGGCGGACTACCGCCGCCACCTCACGCGCGTGCTGGCGGCGCGGGCGCTGCGCCGCGCCGCGGGGCCGGGGGCGCGCCGTGGCTGAGCCCGTCACCGTGCGGTTGACCGTCAACGGCGTCGGCCACGAGGGCCGGTGCGAGCCGCGCAAGCTCCTCGTCGACTTCCTGCGCGAGGACCTCGCCCTCACCGGCACCCACGTCGGCTGCGAGCACGGGATCTGCGGGGCGTGCACGGTGCTGATCGACGGCGTGGCCGCGCGCTCGTGCATCATGCTCGCGGTGCAGGCCGACGGCGCCGAGATCGTGACGATCGAGGGGCTGATGCAGGACGGCGCGCTCCACCCGTTGCAGGCGGCCTTCCGCGAGCACCACGGCCTGCAGTGCGGCTTCTGCACCCCGGGCATGCTGATGACCGCGCTCGACTTCCTGCGCGTGAACCCGACGCCGACGGAGCCCGAGATCCGCGAGGCTCTCTCGGCCGTGCTGTGCCGCTGCACCGGCTACCACGGCATCGTCAAGGCCGTGGCGGCGGCCGCTCCCGTGCTCGCGAAGCGCGCGTGAGCACGCCCTCCCCGTTCCTCGAGCCCGAGATCGAGACCGCCTCGCGGGCCACCCTCACCGGGATCCAGGACACGCGGTTGCGAGAGCAGGTGACCCACGCCTGGACCAGCAGCCCGTTCTACCGGCACAAGCTGACCGCGGCCGGGGTCACGCCCGAGCAGGTGCGGACCCTGGCCGACCTGCCCCGGTTGCCGTTCACGACGAAGGACGAGCTCAAGCAGGACCAGGCCGACCATCCGCTCTGGGGCACCCTCCTCGCCGTGCCGTTCGAGGATTGCCTGCGCGTGCACATGACCTCGGCGACGACCGGCCGCCCCCTCGCCTTCCTCGACACCCGCGACGACTGGCACGGCTTCTACCACTGCTACGCGCGGTCGCTGCACGCCTTCGGGGTGCGCCGGTCGGACGTGGTGATGGCGGCGTTCTCCTACGGCCCCTGGATCGGCTACTGGTCCGGCTTCTACGCCGCGCAGGACCTCGGCGCGCTGGTGTTCCCCGCGGGCGGCCTGTCCACGGACCAGCGGATCGACGCGCTGCGGACGTATCCGATCACCGTGCTCGGCTGCACGCCGTCCTACGCGCTCTTCCTCGCCGAGCAAGCCGCGAAGAAGGGCATCGACCTCGCGCGGGAGACGAAGATCCGGCTGACCTGGCATACCGGCGAGCCGGGGGCCTCGATCCCGGCCACCAAGGCCAGGATCGAGGCGGCGTTCGGCGCGCGCGCCTTCGACCTCCCCGGGCTCACCGAGATCGCGGCGTGGGGCTTCGAGTGCGAGGCCAGCGGCCTGACCCACGTCCACGAGGACTACTGCTATCCGGAGGTTCTCGACGAGGCGGACCGGCCGGTGCGGCCGGGCGAGCGGGGCGAGCTCGTCTTCACCAGCCTCTACCGCAAGGCCATGCCGCTGCTGCGCTACCGCACGCGCGACATCGTGCAGCTGGCCGACCGGCCCTGCCCGTGCGGGCGCACGCTCGTCGCCTTCGAGGGCGGGGTGCTCGCGCGGGTGGACGACATGAAGAAGATCCGCGGCATCATCGTCTACCCGCGCCGCATCGAGGAGATCGTGCGCGCCCATGCCGGCGTGGACGAGTTCCAGATCGTCTTCCGTCGCGTCGCCGGGCTCGACGAGATCTGCGTGCGCGTCGATCCCGCACCGGCCGCTGATCGCGATCGCCTGCGCGATGCGGTCGCTCATGACCTCCACGTCGGTCTCGGGATCCGCGCGGGCGTGGAGGTCACCGAGCCCGGCGCGCTCCCCCGGTTCGATCACAAGGCCCGCCGCGTGGTCGACGAGCGCACCGAAGTTCCGTTCTAGGTCAGCCGGCAGCCGGGTCCTTCAATCACCGAGGCGCTGCTCCAGCTCTTCGATGCGCGCTTGCAAGCCTGCCATGTGCTGCTTGAGATCCGCGAAATCGCGCTCCAGGATCTCGCGCCGCCCGGTCTCGTCGGCGAGCCGCATCTCGATCCGGCGCAGCGACTGGACGATCGCCTGGTATTCCTGCTCGAGGCGCTCGAAGCGCCGGTAGATCTCGTCGAAGTGGGACAGCAGGTCGCCGAACCGCCTGTCGACCTTATCGAAGCGCCGGTCGACCTCATCGAACCGCCGGTCGACCTCGGCGAACCGCCGGTCCATCTGCGCTTGCATGTCGGCGAAGCGCTGATCGACTTGCGCGAAGCGCTGATCAACTTGCGCGAAGCGCTGATCGACCTGGGCGAAGCGCTGATCGACCTGCGCGAAGTGCTCGTCCACCCTCGTGAACTGCTGCCCGAGGAACTCGACGAGCTGCTGGTACTCCCCGGAGGTCATGGCTCGTGTCTACTCCAGAGCGACGCCTCGTTCAAGTGTATCCGAACTCTGGCATAGTGGCGGCGATGCCGACGACCGTTCGGGGTTTCCCATGATCGGCGCGCGCGTTCCACGCGTCGAGGACGCGCGGCTGCTGGCCGGCCGCGGGCGGTTCGTGGGCGACATCGTCCTTCCGCGGATGGCGCACGTGGCGTTCGCGCGCAGCGTGCACGCGCACGCGCGGATCCGGGCGATCGACCGGACGGCAGCGCTCTCGGCGCCCGGCGTGATCGACGTCGCCACGGCGAGCGATCTCGCGGTGCCGCCACTCGTGGCGGCGTCGAAGATGAAAGGCTACCGCCCGACGGGCTGGCCGGTGCTCGCTTCGGGAAAGGTGCGATGGGCGGGGGAGGCGGTCGCCGCGGTCGTCGCTGACAGCCGGTACGCCGCGGAGGACGCGGCGGAGGCCGTCGGCGTCGACTACGAGCCGCTGCCCGTCGCCGCCGATCCCGCGGCCGCGATGCTCGCGGGGGCTCCGCTGGTTCACGAGGAGGCGGAGAGCAATGTGCTCGTGACGCGGACGTTCAGCCAGGGCGATGCCGCCGCGGCGCTGCAGCAGGCCGTCACCGTCGTGCGGGAGCGCTTCACGTTCCACCGGCACGCGGGCATCGCCATGGAGAACCGCGCCTGCCTCGCCGAGTTCTCGCCGGACGCCGGGCTCACGCTGTGGTCCGCGACCCAGATCCCCGGCATCGCCCGGGACTGCCTCGCCGATCTCCTGGGCCTGCCCGCGAGCCGCGTGCGCGTGATCGCCCCCGACGTCGGGGGCGGCTTCGGTATCAAGACCGTGCTCTACCCGGAGGAGGTCGTCGTCGCGGCGCTCGCTCGACGGCTCGGCCGGCCGGTGAAGTGGACGGGCGACCGGCGCGAGGATCTCCAGTCGAGCACGCAGTCGTGGGACGAGGTCATCGACGCGGCGCTCGGCTTCGACGCGGCCGGCCGCGTCGTCGCGCTCACCGCCCGGGTCGTCGGGGACCTCGGTGCGTACTCGATCTACCCGTGGACCGCCGCCATCGAGGTGCTGCAGGTCGTGGGCTTCCTGCCCGGCCCGTACCGGGTGCCGCACTATCTCGCCGAGGCCGTCGGGGTCGCGACGAACAAGACGCCCATGGGCCCGTACCGCGGCGTCGGCCGTCCGGTCTCCACCTTCGTGATGGAGTCGCTGATGGATCGCGCGGCGCGCACGCTCGACACCGATCCCATCGACCTGCGCCTGCGCAACGTCATCCGGCCCGAGGACTTTCCGTATCGCTCGCCGTCGGGGCTGGTGTGGGACAGCGGGTGCTTCACCGAGTCGCTGGAGCAGGTGCGCGCGCTGGCCGGCTACGACGCCCTGCGCGCGGACCAGCGCGCGGCGTCGAACGGCCGCGTGCGCCGGGGCATCGGCGTGGCGACGTACGTCGAGCTGACGGGCGTGGGCTCGGCCATCCCCGTCGCCCCGGGCGCCGACGTGGCGACGGGGACGGAGGGCATCACGTTGCGGGTCGAGCCCGGCGGCGCCATCACGCTGCTCTCATCGCTGGCCGGGTTCGGTCAGGGCATCGAGACCACGCTGGCCCAGGTGGTCGCCTCGGAGCTGGGCGTGGCCGTCGAGCAGGTCGTCGTGCTCCACGGCGACACGGGACGGAGCCCCCACGGCACGGGGGCCTACGCGAGCCGCAGCGCCGTGCTCGGCGGCGGCGCCGCGATCCTCGCGTCGCGCGCGGTCCGCGAGAAGGCGCTCGCCATCGCGGCGCATCTGCTCGAGGCCGCGCCGGCCGACCTCACGCTCGAGGACGGGCTGATCTCCGTGCGCGGCACGCCCGACCGCCGGGTGTCCCTCGCCGAGGTCGCCCGGATCGCCTACGCGGGCGGGCGCCGGATACCGCGGGACATCGAGCCCGGCCTCGAGGCCACCCGCTTCTACGACCCCTTCTTCGGCACGGCCTCGAACGCCACCCATCTGGCGGTGGTGGACGTCGATACGGAGACCTGCGCGGTCTCGGTCGCGAAGTACGTCGTCGTCGAGGACTGCGGCCGCGTGATCAACCCGCTGATCGTGGAGGGCCAGACGGTCGGCGGCGTGGCGCAGGGCGTGGGCGCCGCACTCCTCGAGGAGGTCGTCCACGCCGAGGACGGCCAGCTCCTGACCGGCTCGCTCATGGATTACCTGGTGCCGACCGCCATGGAGATCCCGGCGATCGAGGTGCGGCATCTCGACCGGCCGTCACCCACCACGCTCGGGGGCTTCAAGGGGGTGGGCGAGGGCGGGACCATCGGCGCCCCGGCGGCGATCGCCAACGCCGTCGCCGACGCGCTCGCGCCCCTGGGCATCGGCGTCGCCGAGCTCCCCATCACTCCCAATCGCATCTTCCGCCTTCTATCCCACAGGAAAGGCTGAGGGTTTCGTGACGGGCGCCGCGCGCGACGTCGGGCGCGCAATCGCGCTCACGCTGGCCGGCGGGGGCGCCGTTGCCCCGAGGACTGGAAGCGGCAGATCGACGTGGGGCTCTACGGCGTGCTCAACTGCTGTCACGCGGCCGCGCGGCGGCTCGCCGAGGGCAGGGCCGGGCGCATCGTCGACATCGTCGGCGACTCCGCGCGAGTCGGCCAGGCCACCAGCCACCGTCTCGGACGCACCGGCGATGTCGCGCCCTTCGTCGCGTTTCTCGCTTCCGACGCCGCGGGGCTGGGTCATCGGGCAGACGCTGAGCATCAGCGGAGGCTATTCGACGGCCGGCTGAGAGCTGGCACGTCCCGTACCCGCTCATCCGTGCGGCGGTGCTACCATCGCGCGGTGAAGGCGCCGGCGCTCGTCGTGCTGGGCTGCGGATGGATCGCGCGGAGGCACGCGGCGGCTGCCCGGCGGCTCGGCGTGCCGCTGATCTTCGCGAGCCGCGACGCCGCACGCGCCGCGGCCTATGCGCGCCGCTTTCGCGCGCTCGCCGCCTATGGCGGCTACGCCGAGGCGCTCGCCGACCCGCGGGCCGCGGGGGCGATCGTCTGCACCCCCCACGATCGCCACGGCGCGGACGTGCTGGCCGCGCTCGCCGCCGGCCGCCACGTGCTCGTCGAGAAGCCGATCGCGCCCGGGCTCGAGGAGGCGGACCGGATGATCACGGCCGCCGACCAGGCGGGTCGGGTCCTGATGGTGGCCGAGAACTTTCACTACATGCCGGCCTTTCGCCGGATCCGCGCGCTGCTCGAGAGCGGCCGGCTCGGGCAGCTGACCGAGATCCAGCTCATCTCTCGAGGGCTCAGCCCTCGCACGGGCTGGCGCGCCTCCGCCGCGGCGGGCGGCGGCGCGCTCATCGACGGCGGCATCCACTACGTCCACCTGCTCCGCTGGTGGGGTGGCGGGGTCCGCCGGGTGTTCGCGCTCGCGCCGACCCGGACCCTGGCGATGGAGGGCGAGGACGCGGTCAGCTTGGTCGCCGAGCTGGCCGGGGGCGCCGTCGGCCTGCTCTCCAATTCGCTTGCCGCGCCGGGTGTTCCGCGGTTTCAATGGTCTGCGGTGACCGGTCCCAGGGGCACGTGCTTCGTCGACAATCGGGGCCGCTTCGTCGTCCTGAGAGGCGGCGGCGCGCCGCGAGCATGGCTCTTCCGGCGTGACAGGCGCGGTCACGAGGCGATGCTCGCGGCCTTCGTGGCGGCGATCGGAGCCGGCGCTCCGGGCGAGATGGATGGCAGCGCCGGGCGGGCCGACGTCGCGGTCGTCCAGGCCGCCTATCGCTCGATGGCCACTCGCGCCGCGATGGACGTGAGCCCGTGCTGACCGAAGAGGCGCTGATCCTGTTCGCCTTCCTCGCGGGCTGCATGCTGCTCGTGCTGGGCACGCTCGAGCTGGTGTGGCCGACGCGCTCGCGCCATCCCGACCGCCATCCGTATCCGCCGATCACGAGCCTGCAGCGCCGCGGCCGCTCCGGCGCGCGCCGCGGGCACCGCGCCGGCGCAGTACCCGAGCCGATCCCCGGACCGGCGCCGCCCGTCACGGCGCCGTCAGAGGCCGAGGAGTTCGCGCCGGCCGACGCCAGGGTCGTGGCGCAGGACACGACCGCGGTGCCCGTGGACGAGTCGCTCGTCGCCGCGGAGACCCAGCCGCCGCCGCTCCCAGGGGTCGGCACGCTTCCGTCCGAGAGCGCGCCGCCGATCGTGCCGGCGCCGCCGGCGGCGGGCGGGGCGGTGGAGCGCTGCTTCGCGCTCTACCAGGACCAGCGCTTCGCGGAGGTCATCGAGGAGGCGGCGACGGCCCTGCAGCCCGGGCCGCCGTTCTTCAACGACGTGCCGGCGAGCCAGTACGCGGCGCTCACGGGGCTGATCGGGCTGGCCCGCCAGGCCCTCGGCGACCGCGAGGGCGCGCGCGCCGCGCTCGTCGACGCCGTGAACCGGGCGCCCGGCGGCGATCGCGCGACGTGGGCCCGCCACCTGGGCGCGCTGATGCTGGCGACCGGGCGCGACCTGATCGCGCGCGCCGAGGCCGAGAGCGACGAGCGGGTCGCGGCCCTGCGCCAGGCGATCGACTGGCTCGAGGTGGGGCGCGCGAGCCTGCCGGGCGACGCGGTGATCGCCGACACGCTCGCGGCCGCGCGCACGGCGCTCTGGCCGGCCTACGAGCACGCCATCAACGAGCTGCTGCAGCGCCAGGACTTCGAGGCCGGCCGCGCCGTGATCCTCGAGGCGCTCGCCGAGCCGGCCTTGCCCCCGGAGCGCCGCGCGGCGTTCCAGGAGCAGTTCGGCACCACCTTCAGCGGCCAGGTGGGCCAGCTGACCGCCGACGCCATCCGGAGCATGCACGACGAAAAGGAGAGCGAAGCGCTGGCCGCGCTGGCCCAGGCCGAGAGCCTGCTCGCGAGCATGCCCGGGGACGGCATGCCCGACGTCCGCCGCGCGGAGCTGGATCGCCGTCTCTGGTGGGGCTACACCACCGTCGGCATGCGGCGTATCGAGGCCGAGCAGTTCGAGGCCGCGCTGGAGCCGCTCACCCGGGCGCTCAGGTTCACCAGTGTCGGCGAGCAGCGGCGCGACGAGACCCGCGGCGCGCTCGTGCGCGCGCTCGACGGGCTCACCGACGACCGCCTGGCCGTCATCCGCGAGATCGCCACCGAGGGTCGGCACGATGACGCGCTCGTCGAGGCCGACAAGGTCTGGGCCCTGCTCCGCAGCAGCCTCGACCTCGGGCTGGCCGAGGAGGAGATCGCCTCGGCCCTCGACCGCTTGCAGCGGCTCTTCAAGGAGCTCGGGCGGAAGTGACGGCGGCTTCGCCGCGGTCGCTCGGGGAGATGCTGGACGACGCGGCGGAACGCCATCCCGAGCGCGCGGCCATCGTCTTCCACGAGGCGCGGGTGACGTACCGACAGCTGCGCGAGCAGGTCGACGCCTTCTCGCGCGGCCTGCTGGCGCTCGGACTGGGTCCCGGCGATCACGTGGTGGTGTGGATGCCGAACCGCGTCGAGTGGGCGGTGGCGAACCTCGCCGTCGCGAAGATCGGCGCGGTGACGGTCACCTGCAACAGCCGCTACAAGGCCTTCGAGGTCGAGTACCTCCTCCGCCAGTCCGACGCCAGGGCCCTGGTGATGGTCGACCGCTTCGCGGCGGCGAGCCTCGACTACCTGCCGATCCTGCGCGAGGTCTGCCCGGACGTGATGTGGCAGGCCGACCGGCGCCTCTTCAGCGCGAAGTTCCCCGAGCTGCGACACGTCATCGTGCTCGGCGACGAGCACGATCCCGGCTGCGTGGCGTGGGCGGACGTCGTGCGTCGCGGCGAGCGCGTCCCGCCCGGCGAGCTGGCGGCCATCCGCGTGAAGGTCGACGACCCCGCGGCCATGCTCTACACCTCGGGGACCACGGGAGCGCCCAAGGGCTGCCTGCTCTCGCACGGCAACTTCTGGTACAAGTGCCGCGTCTTCTCCGAGGTGCACGGCTGGACGGACGAGGACCGGTGCCTGGTCCCCGTGCCGTACTTCCACATCTTCGGCGCCATGGGCGGGGTCGCCGTCAACTGCCTGAACGGCTCGACCCAGGTCCTGATGGACGTCTTCACGCCGGAGGAGGCGATGCGCCTCATCCAGGCCGAGCGCGTCACCCTGTTCTCGGGCGTGCCGACCATGTTCATCACCGTCCTCAATCACCCCAACTTCAAGCAGTACGACCACGCCTCGCTCCGCACCGGGACCATCGGCGCCGCGCCGGTGCCGGTGGAGATGATGACGCGGATCCTGGATGCGCGTGACGGCCTGGGCATGGACGCCACGGTCGTCTACGGTCTCACCGAGGCGACCGGGGGCACGCACTTCACGCGGCTGGGCGACCCGCTCGGCAAGCGCGTGGCGACGGTCGGCCGCACCACGCCGGAGCTCGAGGACCGCATCGTCGATCCCGTCACCGGGCGCGTGCTGGGGCCCGGCGAGGAAGGCGAGGTGTGCGTCAAGGGCCCGACGTTGATGCTCGGCTACTACAAGGATCCCGAGGCCACCGCGGCGAAGATCCGCGACGGCTGGCTGCACACGGGCGACATGGGGATCAAGGACGCCGAGGGCTATCTCCGCATCACCGGGCGCGTGACCGACATGATCATCGTCGGCGGCTTCAACACGTACCCGGCGGAGATCGAGAACTTCTACCTCCGGCATGCGAAGATTCTGGACGTCTCCATCGTGGGCGTGCCGGACCCCGTGATGGGCGAGGTGGTCATGGCCTTCGTGATCCCGAAAGCGGGCGAGACGCTGACCGCCGCCGACGTCGTCGCGTTCGCCCAGGGCAAGATCGCCAACTTCAAGGTCCCCAAGCGCGTGGAGATCGTCAGCGAGTTTCCGCTGACCGGCTCGGGCAAGGTTCAGAAGTTCAAGCAGAAGGCCTGGGCGGTGGAAACATACGGGCTGAAGAGCCCCGCGTAGCATCGGCGGGCGGGCGGGTCGGTGGAGCGGGGTTCGGGAAGCCGGACCGCGTAGGCTCTCGATGCGTCATGTGCTCGCGTTCGCTCGGTGCCGCGGGCGCCGTCATTGTCGCGTACCCAACGGCTTCCCGAACCCCGCTCCACCGACCCGCCCGCCCGTCGCCGTTGCGTCAGGGGACTCGCTTCGCAGGCTCGCTCTGGCGTCGCCGGGCTGCTCGATTTGGGTTCTTATCTGGTCAGGTGGTCGGTGGGTGGTCGCTGCGGGGGGCGCGGTCGCCGGGGGTGCTTCTGCTGGGTTCTTAGGTGGTGAGGCGGTCGACGAGGGATTTGGCCCAGGCCATTCGCTCGGCGGGCATCACCAGCTTCTCGGCGAAGGGCTCGCCGAAGGCGCGGGTGGCGTCGATGCCGAGCTTGGCGGTGAGGCCGCGGTCGTCGGCGCTGGGGTCGAGCAGGGCGCCGAGGCTGCCGGAGATCACCACGAGGTCGCGATCGGCCTGCATGCGCGTGGCCACCGCCCAGAGCACGTCGGACTCGTCGAACACGTCCACATCGTCGTCGACCACGATCACCAGCTTGAGGTAGTGATCGACGCCGAGCACGATCGGGATCACGTGCTTGGCCTCGCCGGGCCGGCTCTGCTTGATGGCCACGTACGCGGTGAAGGACGAGGTGCCCGACAGCGGCACGTGCACGCCCGCGACGTTGGGCACCACGCGACTCACCGCGTTCAGGATCTCCGCCTCCCGCACGAGGCCCAGCGTGGTGATGTGGTCGCCCGCGCGGCCGGAGCCGATCGACTGGAACCACGGCCGCTCGCGCGTGGCGATGGCCTTCGCCACGAAGACGTGCTCGGTGCTCCGGCGCGAGAAGTAGCCGGTGAACTCGCCGAACGGGCCCTCGGGCTCGCGCACGCCAGGCAGGATCTCGCCCTCGATGACGATCTCGGCTGACGCCGGCACGTGCAGGTCGATCGTCCGGCAGGGCGCGACGGCGAGCGGCTCGCCCAGCAGCCCGCCGACCACCTCGAACTTGCCGACGCCGGCGGGCGGGTAGGCGAGCGAGCCCATCGACACCAGCGGGTGCAGCCCGAGCACGACCGCGCACGGCAGCGCCTGGCCGCGCGCCTCCGCGCGGCGCGCGTACTCGAACATCCGGCGCCGCGAGTGCAGGCTCACGCCCATCCGGTTGCGCCCCTTGATCTGGAACCGATGGTAGCCTTCGGTCTCGACACCGGTCTCCGGATCGCGCGCCACGAGCATGCCCGCCGTCAGGTAGCGGCCGGCGTCGCCGGGGAAGTAGACGGGCGCGGGCAGGGCTTCGAGGTCGACGGCATCCCCGGTCACGACGTGGGCGGCGCAGGGCGCCTCCGCGACGACCACGGGCTTGACGTGGTCCTTGATCCGCCGCGCGTACTCGGCGGCGAGGTGGGCCTCGGGCACGCCGAGGGCGAACGCCAGCGTCCGGCGGCTCGCGACCACGTTGCAGATCACGGGGACGTCGTGGCCCGTCACGCGCTCGAAGATGACGATGGGCCAGCGCCGCCGGCGCTCGTACTCGAGCACGACGGCCATGACGTCGTGCTCGACCGACACCGGCTCGCGCACGCGCACGACCTCGGTGGGATGCGCGGCCTCGTAGGCCGCGACGAAGCTGCGCAGGTCCTGCCCGGTGGGGGGCGTCAGCGGACGACTCCGAGATTCATCGACCAGGGATGGCGTCTCCACGGGCTGTCGGCATCGGCGAGCAGCGCTTCATAGCGCCGCCGCATGCGCTGGCCCGAGCTCGCCGTCTCGTCGGCCGACCAGTATTCCCTGCCCGTCAGGTAATTGTCGCCGTAGTCGGCCCACGAGGTGAACGTGCGCTGCAGGCGGTGCGCGGCCGGCATGATGCGGTCCCACGTCTCGTCCTCGCTCAGGAACTCGAGCAGATGACCCCAGCGGCAGAGCGCGATGTGGCGCCCGAAGTCCCAGCCGATCAGGCTGCGCCGGCCGAGCCGTGCCCAGTGGCGCCTGGCGACGAGGATCCCGTTGAGGGCGTCCGGCGCGCTGCCGGCCCGATCGAGCGCCGCCTGGTAGCGCTCGGCCGGGAGCCCGTCGAGCGCGCGGCCGAGCTCGTCGAACGGCACCCGATGGCCTTGTGTCTCCAGCCACCGGAGTGCGCCGAGGAGATCCTGCCGATTGCGGATGCCCCAGGCCCGCTCGAGGAGCGCGCGCGTTCGGGTGATGTTCTCCGGCGTCCGCGGGGCGCCACCGAGCAGGTCCATGCGGTCGAACAGGAGGGCGGTGATCGAGAGCGCCCAGGTGTGCGGCGTCGGCGGGTCCGTCGCGTCCGCGGCCGCCGCGGCGGGCAGGAGCGCGCCGGCCGCGGCCAGCGCGACCGCTGCGGACAGTCTGGCGGCGAGGGTCACTTGACCGGGGCCACGACGACGTCGGTCGGGCGCCCGGCCAGGAAGTTCTCGACGTTTTCCACGGCCCGGAGCAGGCCGTCGCGGATGACCTCGGGGGTCTGTCCGGCGTTGTGGGGGGAGAGCACGACGTTGTCGAGGCCGAGGATCGGATCGCCGGCCTTCAGCGGCTCGTCGTGGAAGACGTCGAGGCCCGCGCCGGCGATCAGCTTCTGGGTGAGCGCCTCCAGCAGCGCGTCGCGCTCCACCATGGCGCCGCGGGCGGTGTTGACCAGGATCGCGGTGCGCTTCATCATCCCGAGCTCGCGCCGGCCGATGAAGCCGCGGGTCTCGGGGACGAGTCTGAGATGCAGGCTGATCACGTCGGCCTCGCGCAGGATCTGGTCCTTGGAGGCCGGCTGACAGCCGAGGGCGGCCAGCCGCGCGGCGTCGTCGCGCAGGCTCCACGCCATGACGGTCATGCCGAGCGCCCGCCCCAGCTCCACCACGCGCGCGCCGATCTTGCCGATGCCGAAGACCCCGAGCGTCTTGCCCAGGGCCTGGCCCAGCATCTCGCGCGGCCACTTGCCCTCGCGCATCTCGCGGTCGAGCTTCGGGATGCGGCGCCCCGTGGCCAGCATGAGCGCGATGGCGTGCTCGGCGACGGCGAAGGCGTTCATGCCGGGCGTGTTGGTGATGGTGAGGCCGTGGCGGCCCGCGGCGTCGAGGTCGATGTTGTCGGTGCCGGTGCCCCAGATGGAAACCATCTCGAGATTCCGGCACGCCGCGAACACGCCCTCGGTGAAGCGCGCGTGGGCCCGGATGTTGATGGCCACGCGCGCGCGGTCGATGCGGCGGATGAGCTCCGCCTCGTCGTCGGCGCCGCGGGCGGTCGTCACCTGGACCTCCCCGAGCTTGCGCGCGCGCGCGTGGGCGGCAGACCCCTCGAAGACGGACGGGAAATCGTCCGGGACGACGATCAGGGGATCGCTGGCCACGGCCGCCTGATCAGGACTCGGCGAAGACCGCCTGGGCGGCGGCCACGCCGGCGCCGGGCTCCGCGCGGTAGCCGAGCTCGGCCAGCGTCATCTCCAGCGCGGCGAGCGTTGGCAGCACGTAGAGCGGGCTCGCCGTGAGCCCCATCGTCCCGATGCGGATCGTGCTGGTGCGGATCCGGTCCAGGCCGGTGCCGATGAGGATGCCGTGCCGGTCGCGCATGATGCGCACCACCGCGGCGGGGTCGACACCGGTGGGCGTGCGCACGCACGAGACCGTGTTGGACCAGAGCGTGGCGTCGGGGAACATGTCGAGCTTCATCGCCGCGAAGCCCGCGCGGATGGCGGCGCCGGCCACCGCGTGGCGGCGGAACCGGTTGGGCAGGCCCTCCTCGAGGATCAGGCGGGCGGCGACGCTCATGGCGGCGGTCAGGTGCGTGGGGATCGACACGGGCTGGCGGCGCGGCGTGCCGTCGGGGATGCCGCCGCCGCGGGAGGCCGGGATCCAGTTCTCCTTCCAGCGCAGCAGGTCGTAGGCCCAGCTGGACGCGCGGCGCTTGCGCTGCTCCATCACCTGCCAGGCGCGCGGGCTCACCGACACCAGCGCCATGCCCAGCGGCGAGGCCAGGCACTTCTGGGAGCCCGTCATGTTGAGGTCCACGCCCCACTCGTCGGTGCGCACGTCGAGCCCCGCGAGGGAGGACACGGTGTCGAGCATGAAGAGCGCGCCGGCCTCGCGCGCGATCTTGCCCACAGCCGCCGCGGGGTAGGTGGTGCCCGTCGAGGTCTCGTTGTGCACGAGCGTGAGGGCTTTGGGGCGCACGCGCGCGGTCTCCCGGGCGAGGCGATCGAGGTCCAGCTGGGCGCCCCACTCGACGGGGAACTCGGTGTACTCGGCGCCGGCGCGGTTCATGATCTCCCGCATCAGCGCGCCGAACACGCCCGCGCCCACGACGAGCACGCGATCGCCCGGCTCGATCACCGAGAGCGCGGCGGCCTCGAGCGCCGTGCGCCCCGAGCCCGGCATGATGATGACCTCGCCCCTGGTCTGGAAGATGTCACGCAGGGCGAGCGTGGTGGGCTCGAGCACCTGCTCGTCGAAGTGCTGGTCGTACTGGACCGACGGCGGCTGGTTGAGCGCCTGGATCACCGGGAAGGCCATCTCGGTCGGGCCCGGGATCATGAGGATGGGACGCGTGTGGCACTGCCCCCAGTTGACCGTCGCCGTCATGTGAGTCTCCCTCGTTAGCCGTGTTCGCCCGGCATTGTAGCGCAGGCGGGCGTCATGATTCGGCAGGGCGGGGGTGCTGGTAGATGAGGTAGAGGTTGCGCGCGTAGACGAACAGCCCGGCGCCCTGGCCGAGGATGAAGACGGGGTCGCGGCGCCAGAGGGCGTAGGCGAAGAGCGTGGCGCCCCCGCCGATGGAGAGGAACCAGAAGGGCAGCGGCACCACGCTGCGCTTCTGGCGCTCCGAGGCGATCCACTGCACGAGGAAGCGCGCCGAGAAGAGAGCCTGGCCCAGGAACCCCACGCTCACCCAGAGCTGCTCCGCCGTCATCCGGGCTCCTCGCTCAGGCGCGCCGTCCGAGCATCGCGCGCAGGACCTCGTAGGCCCGGCGCAGGTCGGCGGCGCGCTGCCGTCCCGAGACCAGGGCCAAGATCCGCTCCGCGTCCTCGCTCGGCGCGCTTTGCTTGCTGCCCGTGCGGACGTCGGTCAGGTCCCGCAGGGGGACCTCCAGCGCCACGGACACGTGATAGAGGCTGTCGATCGAGATCGACTTCTCGCCCCGCTCGACCTCACCGATGAACTTGCCGCTCAGGCCGGCACGCGAGCCCAGCCGCTCCTGGCTCAGGCCCCGCTGCTTGCGCAGCAGGCGCAGCCGCGTCCCGAGGAACTTCCGCACGTGGGGGACCGCTCTTTCCGTCACGATTGTCCTCGACAGTCAAGGGGGAAGTGGTCATATTCGTTTTTGGGGGGTGCCTCACGGCAGGTCGACCTCCACGCGCCCGCTCACCACGCGCGCCGGGTAGACCGCTATCGTCAGCCCCTCGTCGACCTTGCAACCGCCGGTCGTGAGGTCGAAGTCGAAGCCGTGCCACGGGCAGATCACGCTCGCTCCCTCGAGCCAGCCCTCGGCGAGCGGCCCGTCCTCGTGCGGGCACTGGTGGCTGGTCGCGTAGAACCGCCCGCCGCCGGCGTTGAAGACCGCGAAGGCCAGGCCGTCGGCCTCGACGAAGGCGCCCTGGCCGACCGGAATGTCCGCTGCGCTGGCCACCGCGACCCAGGTCATCAGGGACGTCGCAGCTCCTCGTCGATCACCTCGCGGAACGTCTCCACGGGATGGTTGCCGATGAGGACGCGGCCGTTCACGACGAACGTGGGCGTGCTGCGCACGCCCAGCGCCCGCGCCTGCTCCACGTCGCGCTGCACCGCCGCGGCGAACCGGCGCTCGTCCAGGCAGCGCACGAACGGCTCGCGCGCGAGCCCGAGCTCGGTGGCGTACTGGATGAGCTGCTCGCGCTCGAAGGCCGGCTGGCGCTCGAAGAGACGGTCGTGATACGGCCAGTACTGGCCGAGCTCGCCGGCGCACCGCGCCGCCTCGGCAGCCGGTCGCGCGAAGTCGTGGCTGCCGAGGGGGAAGTCCTTGAAGATGATGCGGACCCGCCCGTCGTATTCCGTCATGATCTGGTTCAGCGACCGCTGAACGTTGCGGCAGTAGGGTCACTGGTAGTCGGAGAACTCGAGGATCGTCACCCGCGCCGTCTGGGGCCCGCGCACCATCGCCGGCTCGATCGTGAGCTCGACCTGGGCGCGCGCGGCGGCCGACGACAGCAGCGCCACCGCGACGAGCGCGATGGTGTACACTCGCCATGAAGGACGGGTCCGAATTCGCCTCATCCAGCGTGAGGATAGCACGGAGGGCCTATGGATTCCTTCGCCAGCGTTGTCTTCGGCACGTACCCATCGTGGTCACACCTGGTGGTGCGCGTCGTCCTCGGCATCATCTTCTTCGCGCACGGCGCCCAGAAGGTCTTCGGGTGGTTCGGGGGGCCCGGTCTCAAGGGCGTCATCGGCTACTTCAAGCAGGCGCTGGGGGTGCCGGCCCCGCTGGCGGCCCTCGCGGCCTTCACGGAGTGCTTCGGCGGGCTCGCCATGATCGTCGGCTTCCTGGTGCGGCCGGCGGCGCTCGGGCTGATCGCCGTCATGCTGGTGGCCGTCGCCAAGGTGCACGCCAGGAACGGGCTGTTCCTCAACATGCAGAACACGCCCGGGAAGGGCCACGGCTACGAGTTCAACCTGGCCCTGGCTGCCATGGCGGCCTCGATCCTGATCGGCGGCGCGGGGATCTTCTCGATCGACGGGGCCATCGTGCCGCTCGGCGGCAAGTAGCCATGTGGCTCGTCCTCCGCATCCTCGTCAACGCGGTGGCGATCTGGATCGCGGCCAACGTCGTGCCGGGGATCCGGGTTGGCGGGATGGGCCCGACGCTGATCGCGGCGCTCGTGCTGGGCGCCATCAACGCGGTGGTGCGCCCGGTCCTGGTCTTCCTGACGTTCCCCATCACCCTGGTGACGCTCGGCCTGTTCCTGCTCGTCCTCAACGCGTTCTGTCTGTGGCTGACCTCGAAGCTCGTCCCCGGCTTCGTGGTCCAGGGATTCTGGGCCGCGCTCCTCGGCTCGCTGCTGATCTCGGTGGTCAGCTGGATCCTGAACGCGTTCATCGGCCACGGCGGGGCGCCCATCCGGCGCTTCTGAGGGCGCGTCACCGGAGGAGCTACGCGGCGCGGCCGCCTTCCTCGGAGAGCGCGGTGATGACGTACGTGCCGGACTTCTCGTCACGCTCCAGGGTCACGATCTTCTGCTTCTCGGCCTCCTCGAGCAGCTTGGAGAACGTGGAGTAGCCGTAGTACGTCTCGTTGAAGGCGGGGTTCTTCCGGATCATGGTCTGCTTGACCATCGAGCCCCAGAGCGTTTCCTTGTTCTCGCGCTGGAGGGCCTGGATGGCATCGATGAGCTGGGCCATGGCCTCGGCCTTCTTCTCGGGCAGCCCGCGCAGCAGGTTGGTCTTCTTGGTGTCGCGGATCAGGTCCTCGTAGAAGATGAACTCGTCGCAGTTGGCCACCAGCAGATCGGAGGACGACGACTTCACCCCGAGCCCGATCACGTAGCGGTCGTTCTCGCGGAGCTTGGAAACCAGCGGCGAGAAGTCCGAGTCGCCCGAGACGAGGCAGAAGGTGTCGATGTGGGTCTTGCCGTAGGCCAGATCCAGGGCGTCGACGACCATCCGGATGTCGGCGGAGTTCTTGCCGCTGTAGCGCGACTGGGGGACGTCGATCAGCTCGATGGCCCACTCGTGGAAGGGCCGCTTGTACTCAGTGAACCGGTTCCAGTCGGCGTAGGCCCGCCGCACGATGATCTTGCCCTTCTCGAGCAGCCGCTCCAGCACCAGCTTGATCTCGAACTGCTTGTACTGGGCCTCCTTGACGCCCCGGGCGATGTTCTCGAAGTCCATGAACAGCGCCAGCTTCCGCTCTCCGTTCATCCGCGATCCTTTCGCCCGCGGTCAGACCACGCTGGCCGCTTCCATTATATGTCCCCGCGCCGGGCGAACCCGCACTCGTGAGCTTGTCGCAGTATCGAGGAGCGCCCCGGTTTTGCCGGGGTGCTCCGAGCGTTGAGGGGTCTGGGGAACGAGGAGCGCCGCGGTTTTGCCGGGGTGCTCCGAGCGTTGGGGGGTCGGGGGAACGAGGAGCGCCGCGGGTTTGCCGGGGTGCTCCGAGCGTTGGGGAGTCGGGGGAACGAGGAGCGCCCCGGGTTCCCCGGGGTGCTGCCGAGCGTTGGGGGGTCTGGGGGGCGCCCGGAGCCCCCCAGCTTCAACTGGTATAGTTGTGCTGAATATCGTTGGGTCGAAGCGTGCAATGACGAGGATTTCTGCGCTCTGGAGGTCACGACGGATGAAGCAGGCCGACCCCGAGATGGCCAAGCGCGTCCCCCCCGGCCAGACCCTGACCGCCAAGTGGCCCGTGCTGACCTACGGCCTGACCCCCCGCTTCGATCCCACGCGCTGGACCTTCCGCTGCTTCGGCCTGGTGGAGCACGAGACCACGTGGATGTGGGCGGAGTTCCTGACGCTGCCCCGCGTCACGCTCACGTCGGACATCCACTGCGTCACGCGCTGGTCGAGGCTGGACAACGTGTGGGAGGGGGTGTCGATCCGCGAGATCGTCTCGCGCGTGCGCCCGCGGCCCGAGGCGCGCTTCGTGGTCCAGCACGCGGACCCGGACTACACGACGAACACCGCCATCCAGGATCTCCTCGATGAGGACGTGCTGCTCGCGATCAAGCACGACGGCCGCGACCTCGAGCCCGACCACGGCGGGCCCATGCGGCTGGTCCTGCCCAAGCTCTACTTCTGGAAGAGTGCGAAGTGGCTGCGCGCCCTCGAGTTCGTCGACGTCAACCCGCCCGGGTTCTGGGAGCAGAACGGCTACCACATGCACGCCGATCCCTGGACGGAGGAGCGCTACGCGGACCAGGAGACCCGCGCCATGCAGCAGATGCGCGCAGAAGCCGCGCGCAAGCTGCGCGAGAGGTAGGGGCCCCGGGGCGCCCCGAGGGTCGGGGGGATCGAGGGGTGCCCCGGGTTCCCCGGGGCGCCCCGAGTGCCGGGGGGTCTGGGGGGCGCCCGGAGCCCCCCAGTCAATCAGTCCCCGGCAGTGACGCGCGCCCCTGATCGGCGGCGATTCAGCAGCTCGAAGATCGCGGGAAGGACGAGCAGCGTGAGCGCCGTCGACGACACCAGGCCGCCGACCACCACGCGCGCGAGCGGCCGCTGGATCTCGGCGCCGATCCCCTGCGACAGCGCGGCCGGGAGGAAGCCGATCACCGCCACGATCCCGGAGACGATGATCGGGCGGAACCGGATCTCGCAGCCGCGAATGATCGCCTCCGTGGCCTCGAGCCCCTCGGAGCGCGCCTGCCGGATCGAGGAAACGAGCACGACGCCGTTGAGGACGCTCACCCCGAACACCGCCACGTAGCCCACCGCGGCGGAGATGTTGAAGTTCGTGCCCCACGCCCACAGGGCGAGCGTGCCGCCGATGAGCGCAAAAGGCAGGTTGAGCATGATGAGCAGCGCGTCGCCGACAGAGTTGAACGCCCCGAAGAGCAGGATGAAGATGATGAAGATCGCCAGCGGCACGATCACGTAGAGCTGGCCGAGGGCGCGCTGTTGGTCCTCGAAGCGGCCGCTCCAGACCATCCGGTAGCCCGCGGGGAGGCGGACCGCCGCGTCGACCTTCTTCATCGCCTCCGCCACGAGGCCGCCCATGTCGCGCTCCCGGACGCTCCACTTGACGGCCAGCCGCCGGACGTTGCCCTCCCGCAAGATCTCGGCCAGGCCGTCGGTGCGCACGAACTCGGCGAGCTGGCTCACGGGGATCCGCTCGCCGCTCGGGGCGCTCACGGTAAGGGCGCGCAGCCGCTCGACGCCGCTGCCTTCCTGCGACAAGCGAACGACCAGCTTGAAGCGACGCTCCTGCTCGAACACCTCGCTCACGGTGCGGCCGGTGGTGGCCGCCTCGATCGCGTCCTGGACGTCCTGCACGTTGATCCCGAACCGTGCCGTGGCGGCGCGGTCGACCACGATCTGCAGTTGCGGCTGCCCGGGCACGTGGTCGAAGTCGAGGTCGGCCACGCCGCGGATCGGGCGCAGGACGTCCGCGATCTGGCGCGCGAGCCGATCCATCACGAAGAAGTCGGAGCCGTAGAGCTTGATGGCGAGCTCGCCCTTGGTGCCGGCCAGCGCCTCGTCGACGTTGTCCTTGATCGGCTGCGAGAAGTTCGTGGTGACGCCCGGGATGCTGGCCAGCGCGGCCGTCATCATCTCGACCAGTGTTTCCTTGTCCCGGGTCGTCGTCCACTCCTCGCGTGGCTTGAGCCCCACGTAGAACTCGGCGTTGTCCGGCGCCTCGGGGTCCGTGCCGTCGTCGGGCGCCCCGAGCTGCGAGACCACGACATGCACCTCGGGGAACTTCAGCAGGCGCTCCCGGATCTCCCGGACGTAGGGGGTGACGCCTTCGAGCGACACGCCGATGGGGAACTGGACGCGGACCCAGAGGTCGCCCTCGTCCAGCTCCGGCAGGAACTCCTTGCCGAGGACGGTGAAGACGAAGAGGGCGACGGCGACGAGCACGACGGCGGCACCGACGGGGACCAGGGGCCGCCGCAGGCACCAGCGCAGCGCCGGCAGGTACGGGCGGCGGAGCCAGCGCAGCAGCGGGCTCTCGCGCTTGGAGGGAGGCTGCCGGAAGAGCAGGCTGGCGAGGGCGGGGATGAGGGTCAGGGTGAGCACGAGCGAGCCGATCACCGCGAGCGAGATCGTCACCGCCATCGGCCGGAAGAGCTTGCCCTCGATCCGCTGGAAGGTCACGATCGGCAGGTAGACGGTCATGATGATGAGCACCGCGAAGGTCAGCGGCCGCGCGACCTCCATCGCCGCGTGCTGGACCTCGCGCACCACGCGGTGCCC
Source organism: Candidatus Rokuibacteriota bacterium (assembly GCA_016200085.1). Lineage (GTDB taxonomy): Bacteria > Methylomirabilota > Methylomirabilia > Rokubacteriales > CSP1-6 > JACQFL01. The sequence continues at coordinate 46,229 of JACQFL010000046.1, forward strand.
CGTGACTTTTCGCTCGGCGAGGTGACGCAGGATGTTCTCGGTCATGATCACCGCGCCGTCGACGATGATCCCGAAATCGATGGCGCCCAGGGAGAGGAGGTTGGCGGGGATCCCCCGCAGATCCATGAAGATGAAGGCGAACAGCAGCGACAGGGGGATGGTGAGCGCCACCAGGCACGCGGCGCGGATGTTGAAGAGGAACAGGGAGAGGAGCACGACCACGAGCCCGGCGCCCTCCACGAGGTTCTTCTTCACTGTGGCCACCGTGGTGTTCACGAGGCGGTCGCGGCTGTAGTAGGGGCGCAGCTCGACGCCAGGGGGCAGGCGCGTTTTCTGGATCTCCTCGGCCTTCTGCTTCACCGCCTCGACCACGGTGCCGGGGTTCTCGCCCTTGCGCATGAGCACGATGCCCTGCACGAGATCGTCGTCGTGGTCGCGGCCGAGGACGCCGAGACGGATGCCGTGGCCCACGCCCACCGTTCCGATGTCCCTCACGCGGACAGGGGTGCCGCGCTGGGCGGTCACGACGATGTTCTCGATGTCGCCGAGCGACCGCACGAGCCCGATACCCCGTACGGTGATCCGGTACTCGCCCTCCCCGATGTATCCGCCGCCGGCGTTGGCATTGTTGTTGGCCACGGCGTCGAACACCTGCTTGAGGGTCAGGTTGTAGGCGCGCAGCCGGACCGGGTCCACCGTCACCTGGTACTGCTTGGTCCCGCCGCCCCACGAGATCACGTCCTCGACACCCGGGACCTTCTTGAACTCGCGCTCCAGCACCCAGTCTTGCAGGGCCTTCAGCTCGATCAGCGACGTCGTCTTGGACTCGATGGTGTACCGAAAGAGCTCTCCGATGACGCTGGACATCGGCCCCAGCGCGGGCCGGGCGTCCGCGGGCAACTCGGCCTGGCTCAGCCGCGCCTGGACCTGCTGCCGGGCCCAGTAGTCGTCGGTGCCGTCGGAGAAGATCACGCGGATGTTCGAGAGGCCGAAGAGCGTGTCCGAGCGGATGACGGTCACCCGGGCGATGCCGTTGAGCTCCTTCTCGAGCGCGATGGTGATGAGCCGTTCGACCTCCTCGGCCGAGTGCCCGGGCCAGAGCGTGATGACCTCGACCCGGACGTCCCCGACGTCGGGGTAGGCCTCGACGGGCAGCCGGCGGTACGACGCGACGCCGACCCCGATGAGCATCAGCCCGAGGGCGATGGTGACGAATCGCTGGTGCAGCGCGAAGGCGACGACGCGGGCGATCACTGGACGGATTTGCGCAGGAGCACGCTGCCGGTGCTGACGACACGGTCGGAGGGCGCGAGGCCGTCCAGCACGTCCACCAGGCCCTCGGCGGTGGCGCCCAGCCGGACCGACCTCCGTTCGTAGTTCTCCCGGGCGCGCTCGACGAGCACGTACACGGTGTCGCCGTCGCGGTGCACCGCGCTCACCGGGATCACCAGCGCCCGCGCACTGCCCGTGGCGATCGCCACGCGGACGAACATCTCGGCCTTCAGCATCCGGTTCGGGTTGGCCACCACCCCGCGCACCTTCACCGTGCGGGTCTCCTTGTCCACGGCGTCCGCGACGTGGGCGACGCGTCCTTCGATGCGCTCTCCAGGGCAACACGGCAGGGTCACCGCCATGGTCTGCCCGGTCCGCACCCTGGGCACGTCCGGCTCGTAGACGTCGGCCACCACCCACATCGTGGTCAGGTCCGCGATCACGAACAGGTTGAGTGGGGTGTCGGAGGCGCCGTACGCCACGACCTGGCCTGGCAGGGCGTTCCGCTCGACCACGACGCCGCCGCGCGGCGCCGTGACCACCATCGTGGTGCCGGTGTCGGCCCGAGCCGCGACCTGCGCGAGCTGTCCCTCGACGACGCCGAGCGTGCCCAGGCGCGACGCCGCCCGAGCCTGCTCGGCGCGGGCCTTGCGCGCGTCGTTCTCGGCTTCGCGGATCTCCTTCTGGGCGATGGCCTTCACGTCGAGGAGCTCGCGTGCGAGCCGGAGCGCGGCCTCGGCGCGCTCGACGTCGGCGATGGCCTTCGCGTAATCCGCCTTCGCCGCGCCGAGATCCGGGCTGTTCATGACGAAGAGCCGGGTGCCGGGCTCGACGACGTCGCCCGGCCGCACGAGCACCTCGACGACCCGCCCCGTGCTCGGCGCGTGGATCCGCACCACCGCTTCCTCGTTGAACTGGACCTTGCCGCTCGTCTCCAATCCCTGGTTGCGGACGCGGTATTCCGGGTTGACTGTCTTCACCGCCGGTCCCGAGGCCGTCCCCGGGGCCGCCGGACCATCGGGGCTGCGTCCAGCGAGGGCGCCGGACGTCGGCCCTGGAGTGGTCCTGGCCGCGGTCGATTTGGGGTGTTCCGACGCCGCGTCGTTGCACGCGGCACAGGCCAGCAGCAAGAGCAGGACGACAGGATGCCGCGGCGTCATTCGACCGGCCGGCCGACGGCCGCCTCCAGCTGGTACACCGCGCCCCAGTAGGCGCCGAGCGCGCGCAGGTGCTCGAGGGCCGTCTCGCGGTAGGTGCGCTGGGCGTCGAGGAAGTCGAGCAGGCTGACGCCGCCGCGCCGGTAGGCGAACTCCACCGTGTCGCGCGCCCGGAGCGCCTTGGGGAGGTAGACGTCCACGAGCAGGCGGACGCGATCGCGCTGGACCGCTCCGGTGGTGACCGCGGTCTCCACCTCGGCGAGCGCCTGGGCGGCCGCGGCCTCGCGCAGCGAGCCGGCGCGCAGGACCTCGGACTCCGTGCGCGCGATCTCGCCCTGGTTGCGGTCGAAGATCCGGATCGGCAGGCTCACCCCGAGCCCGAACGTGTTCTCGTTGGCGGTGCTGCGCTGGTACTCGAGCTGGGGCGTCACGTCCCACCAGGCGTTGGCGCGGGCCAGGTTGACGTCGGCGCGGGCCTTCTCGCGGGCCGCGTCGGCGGCGCGGAGATCGGGCCGGTTCGCCACGGCCTCGCGCGTGGCGGCCTCGCGGTCGAGGGGGACCTCGCGGAAGGCGAGATCGCCCACCACGTCGAAGTCCTCCGGGAGCGCGGTCGGGCCGATGGCCGCGCGCAGCGCGATCTTCGCCGAGCGCATGGCCAGCTCGGCGTCCGAGGCGTCGCGCTCGAACGAGAAGCGCTGCACTTGCAGGCGCAGCAACTCGAGCTCGGAGATGTCCCCGCGCTCGGCCCGGAAGCGCTGGATGCGCTCGATCTCGTCGAGCGTGCGGAGGTTGTCGGCCGCGAGGGTCCGCTGGGCCGCCGCGGTCAGCACGTCCACGAACGATTTCTTGACCTGGGCCACCACCTGACGGCGCACGTCGGCGAGCTCGAAGCCGGTGACCTTCGAGGCGGCGCGGGCGCTCTCGATCCGGCGCTCCCGCTTGCCGCCCAGCTCGATGGTCTGGCCGACGATGAGCGTGTGCTGGGCCGGGGACTGCGAGCCGGCCAGACCCTCGCCCGAGTACGAGGCGGTCGGGTTGGGACGCAGGCCCGCGGTGATCTCGCTGGCGCGCACGGACTGCACCTCGCTCTGCTTGGCGCGCAGGGTGGGGTTCTCGCGGAGCGACAGCCGCACGGCGTCGTCGACGGTCACACGGGGGCGCTCCTGCCCGCCGGCGCCCATCGGCGCCAGCAGCAACGAGAGACAACCCGCCAGCATGACTTTCCTCAGCATTCGACCCTCCCGCAGACATGGGCCGCGCGCGCGGCACGGCCACCAGCGAGTTCCCGGTCGGGCCCGCTCCTCACGAACGGGCGGCGCCGGCCGGGATCAGGCGCAGTGACTGGGCGGAAGGGGATCTGCGTCGAGCAGCGACGCGCGCGGCAGGGCGATCAGGGCGAGACGGGGGCGCATGTCCGTGACCACGCGGGCCGTCATGCGGGGGGTCGCCCCCTGCGCGAAGGACGGAGACACGGGCAGAACGGTCCGGACGGGGGGAACCTTCGAGAGCCCGAAGATCAGCCGCTTGGCGTCCTGGTGGGGCGGATCGACGAGCTTGACGTCGAACGTGCGCGGCACGCGCGGGAAGTCCGAGCCGTCGACGTCGAAGACCTCGAACAGCACGAACGACAGTGCGAACATCACGCAGACCGCATACACCAGCGTCCGGATCTGACGGCTCCCCATCGCTACAAAGGGTGGCGTTTCGGTCCGCAAAAGTCAACATCTAAACGACGTCAAGGCGACTCAAGAGATACACCGTCGGGCAAGGGAACACCGGCGCGCTCCCGTCGCGAGCTCGTCCTCACTTCGTCCACCCAGATCTCGTAGCAGATCCGGTGCAGACACCGCCGGCGGTGCGCCGCCCACTCCACGATCATCTCCATGCCGCCCCCGGCGATGAAGTCGTCGCAAGCCGCGCACAGCTCTCCCGCGCCGTGAGCCGGCAAGACCCGGAGCGGCGCCGCCTGGGGCAGCGTCCCGTCCGTCAACCGCTCACGGATCGCCGCGCGCAGCCCTCCGCGATGGCGGAGATCCTCGTCGCGGCGACCCATCGTCACGCGGGCCTCACAGCGCCGGCCCGTCGCCGAGATAGGCGACACGCCAGGCCTCGAGCGTGACGAGGGCCCAGAGCACCCGGTGATGGTCGGCGCGCCCCTCGAGATGCTCGTCGACCAGCCGTTGCACCGCGCCGGGGTCGAGCAGCCCGCCGGCTGCCACACGCGACGGCGCGAGCATCGCGCGCACCGTCGACGCCAGGGGCCCGCGGAACCACGCGGCGAACGGCACCCCGAAGCCTTGCTTGCCCCGGCGCCGGATCTCCGGAGGTAATCGATCTGCGAGCGCGCGCTTGACCAGGCGCTTGAGACCGCCGAGCCCGGTAAGCTTGAGCGCGGAGGGCACGCGGCCGAGCAAGTCCACGAACGTGTGATCGAGGAACGGCGCCCGCAGCTCGAGGCCCACCGCCATGCTCGCGCGGTCCGCGTTCACGAGGTTCTGGCCGGCCAGATAGAGCTTGCAGTACTGGTAGATCAGCCGCGCCGTTGGCTCCTCGGTGGGGCAGCGCTCCAGCGTCCATTCGATGTCCTGGTAGGGATCGAAGCCGTCGAGCGCGGCCCGGGCGGCCGCCGAGAGCAGCGGCGCGTAGCGCGAGGGCCGCAGCCCGCCGAGGAGCACCTGGTTGCGGGCCTCCGGGCGCTCGCCGAGGGCGCCGAGGAACCGGCGGAGGTCGTCGGGCAGCCAGCGGACCCGGCCGGCGCGCTCGAGCGTCGCGACCACCGGCGCGGGCAAGGTCGCCGCTCGCCGGTGCCACCACGCGGCGGCCATCGTCGGATAGCCCGCGAACAGCTCGTCACCGCCGTCTCCCGTGAGGGCCACGGTGACGCGGCGCCGGGCCGCGCCCGCCAGCAGGTAGAGCGGCACGAAGCTCATGTCCGCCAGCGGCTCGTCGAGCAGATCGCCCAGGCGCTCCATCACGTGCCGGGCGTCGGCGGCGCCGACCTCCAGCTCCTCGTGGGTGGTCCCGCAGCGCTCCGCGACGAGCCGCGCCCAGCGCCGCTCGTCGTGCGGCGACCGGGCGTAGCCCACGGAGAACGTCCGGATGCCGGGCCGGAAGCGCGCGGCCGTCGCGGCGACGGCGCTGGAGTCGACGCCGCCGCTCAGAAAGCATCCGAGCGGGACGTCGCTCGCGAGCCGGCGCTCGACGGCGCGGTCGAAGCGGCGCCGGATCTCGTCACCCCAGGCCGCCTCGTCCAGCGTCGGATCGGGCTGGAACGTGAGGTCCCAGTAGGCGGCGAGGCTGACGTCGCGGCCGGCGGTCAGCACGTGGCCGGGCGGGACCTTCGAGACGCCCTCGAGAATCGACCGCGGATCGGGGACGTAGTCGAAGGCGAGATAGCGCGCCACCCCGCGCAGGTCGAGCCCCCGCGCCACGCCGGGATGGGCGAGCAGCGCGCGCAGCTCCGAGCCGAAGACAAGCGCCCCGCCCGCCACGGCGTAATAGAGGGGCTTTTCCCCCATCCGATCGCGCGCGAGGATCAGCTGCTCGTGGCCACGGTCCCACAGGGCCATCGCGAACATCCCGTTGAGGTGCTCGAGCGCCTTCTCGCCCCACTCTTCCCACGCGTGGACCACGACCTCGGAGTCCGACCGCGTGGCGAAGCGGTGGCCCCGGTGGTGAAGCTGCGCGCGGAGGTCGGCGAAGTTGTAGATCTCGCCGTTGACGACGGCGGAGAGGCGCCCGTCCTCGCCGTGAAGGGGTTGATCGCCCGTGTCGAGATCGATGACCCGCAGGCGAGCGACCCCGAGGGCGGCGCGGCCCTCGACGAGGTAGCCACAGCCGTCGGGCCCGCGGTGGCGGAGCGCCCCGACCATCCGCTCGAGGATCGAGCGATCGGCGCGCTGGCCCGGGGGCGCGACGTAGCCCGCGATGCCGCACACGTCAGGGCTCTCCGATCGTTGCCGCTTCGAGCGGCTCGCCGATGGGGCGCGGGCTCCGCTTGGCCCGGACGAGCGCGAGCAACAGGACGCCGAGGCCCGCCCACGCTGCCTCGCGGATCCGTCGCACGAGGCTGAACGAGAGCCCCGCTCCCGCGTCGAGTCCGAGCATGACGAAGGTCGCCACGTAGCCGCCTTCGAGCGCGCCCAGATGGGCCGGCACCATGAACGACGCGAAGCGGACGGCGGTCCCGGCCGCCTCGATCACGATGGCGGTGACGAGCTGCACCGGCTCGCCGAGACAGAGGAGGATCGCGTACGTCTCGAGCGCGCTGATCGCCCAGCCGAGGAAGTGGAAGCCGACGGAGAGCCCGAGCCGCCACGGCTGGCGTCGGTAGAACGTCGCCAGGCCCTCGTCGATGCGGCGGCTCCCCTCGGGCCCCGCGTGACCGGTGACGATCCCCAGGCGAACGAGGAGGCGCCCGGCGCCGCCGACGAGCCCGGCCAGCTGCACCGCCACGAAGCCGCTCACGGCCAGGCCCTCGATCACGAGCGCCCAGCCCAGGGTCCGCACGAGCAGCGGATCGGCCTCGAGCGGGGCGAGCAGCAGCAGCACCCATCCTACCGCGCCGAACAGCACCTGGGACACGGTGATGGTGGTCTTGGCGGCGATGACGGAGACCACGCCCTCGCGGTAGTCGACGTGATCCCGGATCAGCGCGACCTTGACGGTCTCGCCGCCGACCGAGGCGGTGGGTGTGGTGGCGTTGAAGGCCTCACCGCCGAGCCGGGCGACGAAGAGCGCGCCGAACGGGATGGACCGCCGCGGGAGCGCGAACCGCCAGCCCAGCGTGTCGCAGACGTTGCCGAGCGCGAACGGGAACCACACCAGCACGAGCAGGCGCCAGGACAGCCGGCCGAAGGCGGAGGTGATGGCCTCCGGCCCGATCCGGGCCACGAGCAGGGCGAAGAACGCCGCGCCGGCGCACAGCAAGACCAAGCGAAGCCTGGTCATGGAACCGCCTCCCCTCGACGATGACCGAGTCGCACAGCCCCGACGGCTCTCGCGATCACGATTCCAGCATGGCCTGCAGGACGTTCGTTCACGATGCCCCTCACTCCGGCACCCGTCGGAGGATCACGCAGGTGTTCACGCCGCCGAAGCCGAACGAGTTACTGGCGGCCACGTCGATCCGGGCAGCACCAGCCCATCGCGGTGGCGGTCGAAGGGGCGCGAGGCTTTGGTCGGCTCCTGCTCGCGGAAGGAAAGACATTCAGGGCGTCAACGCCTGGCCGCGCGTCTTCAGCAGGACGGAGAGGTTGGCGGAGACGGAGCATCCCATCACGTACGGCTGGGCCGTCGCCCCGAGCTTCCCGGTCTTGTCCGCGAACTTCCGGGATTGGACGTAGACGTCGTGCATGTTGCCGAGGTTGCCGATCACGACACCCATGCGGTCGCTGGCCACCTCCTCCGGCGTGAGCCCGGCGTCCGCGATGGCCTGCAGCGCCGCGGGTACGGCCAGATAGGAGCCCCGCCCCATCAAGCGCAGATTGTGCTTGGGCACCGCGGGGGGCTCGAGGTCCTTGATCCGGCCCCCGAGGGCGCTCCGAAAGCCGAGGGCCTTCCGCTCCGGGATGAGCTCGATGCCCGAGCGCCCAGATCGGAGCGCGTCGAGGACCCGGTCACGGTCGTTCCCGAGACCGCTGACGATGCCGAAGCCCGTGATCGCAACCCGCCGGAGCGTCATCCGTTCAGTCGAACCTCCCTCATGGCGGTCCCTCCCTGAGCAAGCGTGGTAGACCGGCGATGCCTCCTGGCTGGGTCGCTCTCGAGCGGCCGGACACGATGCATCGAGCGCGACGGGCGGCCGCGTCAGTGGTCTTCGGGAGACCGGGAGGGCAGGCTCGTCGAGGCCGAGGTCTGGTGGCGAGTCCGGATGATGGCTCGGTCGGGGGCCGGCCGAGCCGGGGTCAGCGGCCGCAATACCTCGGAGGAGATTCGCCTGGTTGACGCCGAACGGTCCCGGGATCAGGGCCACTCGCTCGGGCTGGACGACGTGTTGCGAGCGATACGGCGTGGCCTCCGGGTCGTCGCCGTCAAAGGTCATGGCGCCGGGCATCAGGGGGTTGGCGAAGTCGATGGAGACGTAGAGGAGCACGAGCAGGACGAAGAAGCGCCGTCCGCTCGTCGACTCGCACGCGTGCCGTCCGCCGGCCTGGGTCATTGAACCGCTCCCCGCTCGAAGTCGTGGAATCGCGCACGCGTGACCGCTCTCGCGATCCGGTGTGTGCGCGGGGCGCCGCCGCGCTGCAGATAGACGCCGGCGCCGGATTGCTAGGAGGAGACCGGGGCGGCCAGGGGAGGCGCGCGGGACGGGGCGGCGCAGGGCGCCGGAGCGGGGACGAACCACCGCTCGGCCATCTCGACGAACGTCGCCAGCGCGACGAGAGGGCCGGGCTCGACGAGCGGGACCGCGGCCAGGCCGTGGATCTGGTCCGTGATGAGCTCGACGACGTTGTCGTAGTCGCCGTCGTCCCAGATGCCCGGCATCGGGGGATCGGGCGGGCTGGCGTAGGCCATGGAGGTGAGAGCCACGAGCAGGCCCGCGACGATCAGGGCGACGAGGCGCCGGTGACGGCTCATGCCGCTACGACTATACACCGGGCGACGCGCGCGATCAGGACGGTCGTGGTGGCCCGTGTCACGAGTCGAGGAACCCGCTGACGGCCGCGAGGAAGGCCTCGGGCTGGTCGCCGGGCACCGTGTGGCCGGCGCCGGGAACCTCGACCAGGCAGGCGCGAGGGTTCGCCTCGAGCATCTGCTTGGCCATCTCGCCGGTGAGGATGTCGGACTCGGCGCCACGCACGAGCAGGAGGGGGCAGGCGATGGCGCGCCAGGCGGCCCAGAGGTCGAGAGGCTCCAGCCGCGTCCCGCGCCGCATCATCTCGCGGAGCGCGCGATCGTACTTCCAGGTCACGCCCCCGTCGGGCAGCGGGCACCGCGTGCTGGGTGCGGGCGCGGAGCAGCGGCTCGCGATAGCGGGGGTTCGCGCGGCGGGCGTACTCGAACGCCTCGTCCACGCTCGCGAACCGCTCGGGCGAGCCCGCCATCATGGAGGCGACGCGAGCGCGGCCGTCCGGGGCGATGTCGGGGCCGATGTCGACGACCACGAGCCGCGCCATGCGCTCGGGATGCCCGGCGGCGTAGGCGATGGCGATGCGGCCGCCCATCGAGAGGGCGATCAGGCTCACGCGCGCCAGTCCGAGGGTCTCGACGACGCCGTGCAGGTCGTCCGTCATGGGGCGAATCGTGTAATCGCCGTCGGGAGCGGGGTCGGAGTCGCCGTGGCCGCGCTGGTCGAGGGCGAGGACGTGGTACCGCGCGGACAGCGCGCGCGCCTCCTCGTCCCAGCTCCGCGCGTGCCCGGTGAGGCCGTGCAGGAAGATCACCGCGGGGCGCGAGGTCTCGCCCCACTCGGTGTAGTGGAAGCGGCGGTCGTTGACGACAACGGAGCGATCGATCATGGGCCTCTCCCGCGCTGCGAGTCGAGGGCATTCTATCAGGAGCCGCCGCGGGTGCTACGATCGCGCCGATGGCCCACCACGCGCATCGCGAAACGGCGGCGGCGCGCTCGCGCGGCACGCTCGTCCTCACGCTCGCCCTCACCGCGGGCGTCTCGGTGGTGGAGGGCGCCGGCGCGTGGTGGACGGGCAGCCTCGCGCTGGCCGCCGAGGCCGCGCACATGCTCACCGACGCCGCCGGGCTCGGCCTCGCGCTCTTCGCCATCTGGGTGGCCGCGCGTCCCGCCACCCCCGCCAAGACCTTCGGCTACTACCGGGCCGAGATCCTCGCCGCGCTCGTCAACGCGGTGGTCCTGCTCGGGGTGGCCGCCCTGATCCTGCTCGAGGCGTGGGCCCGGATCGTGACGCCTCATCGCGTGCAGGGCGGCCCCATGCTGGCCATCGCCGCGCTCGGCCTCGCCGTCAACGTGGCCTGCGCCCGCTTGCTTCGCCGCGATGCCCAAACCAGCCTCAACGTGCGCGCGGCGTACCTCGAGGTCCTCAACGACGCGCTGTCCTCGCTCGGCGTCCTCGTCGCCGCCGTGGTGGTGACACTCACCGGGTGGATGGTGGTCGATCCGCTGGTGAGCGCGGGCATCGCGCTGTTCATCGTGCCGCGCACGTGGCATCTGCTGCGCCAGGCCGTCAACGTGCTGCTCGAGGGCACGCCGGCGCACCTCTCGCTGACGGACATCGAGGCGGCGATCGTCGAGGTGCACGGTGTGCGCTGGGTCCACGACCTGCACGTCTGGACGCTCACCTCGGGCCGCGAGGCCATGAGCGCCCACGTGGTGGTCGACGACGTCGGCGAGAGCGAGCGGCTGCTCTCCACCCTGCACGCCGTCCTCCACGCGCGCTTCGGCATCGACCACACCACCATCCAGCTGGAGACCGAGCCCCCGCGGGTGCTGCAGATCAAGGCGCCGTCGTAGCCCTGTGTCGAGCTGACGGCAGCTTTGAAAGTTTCCTTGCAACGCGCCGAGAGCTTTGAAAGAATCAGGCGTTGATTTTCAAAGGTCGGCCGCCGCGTGAGACCTGAGGACTTCCGGGCGGAGGCGGCCGGCAAGGTCATCAGGACACCGGCCCGGTACTTCGCCTTCATTCCCGCTCCGTTGCCCCCGAAGCTCGAGTACGACGGCGAGTTGGTGCGGCTGCTGTCGCGGGCGGACGCGGCCCTGGGCGAGCTCTCCGGCGTCGGCCGGCACCTGCCGGACCCGCACGTGCTGATCAGCCCATATGTGAGGCGGGAGGCGGTCCTCTCCTCGCGCATCGAGGGCACCACGACGGAGTTATCCGAGCTGCTGCTCGACGACATCGCCAAGGGGGCGGGAACACAGGATCCGGACGACGTCCGCGAGGTCCGGAACTACGTCACGGCGCTTGAGTACGGGGTGCGCCGGCTCGAGACCCTGCCACTGTCCTTGCGGCTGGTGCGTGAGCTGCACGAGCGTCTGATGCGTGGCGTCCGTGGCGACTACGCGACGCCGGGCGAGTTCAGGCGTTCGCAGAACTGGATCGGCGCGCCGGGCAGCACGATAGAGGCCGCGACGTACGTGCCGCCACCGCCGGACACGTTGATGGAGACCCTTGGCGCCTGGGAGCGCTTCCTGCACGACCAGGAGTCGGTTCCCGACCTCGTCCAATGCGCGCTGATGCACGAGCAGTTCGAAGCGATCCATCCGTTCCTCGACGGCAACGGCCGCGTCGGGCGCTTGCTGATCACTCTGTTCCTCGTCGAGCGTCAGCGCTTGAGTCAACCCCTGCTGTATCTGTCCGCGTGGTTCGAGCGATACCGGGACGACTACCTCGACGGTTTGCAGCGCGTCCGAACACGGGGTGACTGGAGAGGGTGGCTCGCATTCTTCCTGCGAGGCGTGACGGAGATTGCCGCGGCGGCGAGCAGGCAGGCGGCGACGCTCATGGACCTGCGGGAGGGACTGCGCAAGCGGCTCCATGACAGACCCCGGGCGATCTTGCTCGTCGATCCGTTGTTGACCAACCCTTTCATGACCGTCGCCAGGGCAGAAAAGATCATGAAGGTCAGCAATCCGACAGCTCGACAGCTCATTGGGCAGCTGGAGAAGCGCAAGATTCTCGAGGAAGTCACGGGTCGAGGCTGGGGACGCGTGTATCTGGCGCGACAGGTCCTGGACGCGATCGAGGACCGCGACACCAAGAGCCGGCCGAATGCACGCTCTCGCTCGAAGCGCCGTACCGCTGGAGAGCCGTCAGCCCGTCTGCGATATGATGGCGCGACATGACACGGGATCATGACGTGGTCGTCGAAAAGAAGCCCGACCAGTTGCTCTTGGCGCACTGCGAGCAGCTACCGGTAGATGGGAGAGCTTCAACATGAGTACCTACGCGTTGACGGAGCGGGCGATCGTGCTGAAGCCCCAGGACGACGTCGCGGTGGCCAAGCGGGAGCTGGCGGCGGGCGATGTCATCGAGGACGGCGGCGGCCGCATCGAGGTCCGCCAGGACATCAAGCCCGGCCACAAGGTCGCCCGCCGCGCGGTCAAGACCGGGCAGCCCGTGCGGCGCTACGGGCAGGTGATCGGGTTCGCCACGCAGGACATCGCGCCGGGCGAGCACGTGCACACCCAGAACCTCGGCATCGGCGAGCTGAGCGCGGACCGCTACGAGATCGGCGTCGACGTGAAGCCGGTCGACTTCTACCCGCCGGAGAAGATGCGGACCTTCGACGGCTACCGGCGCGACGACGGGCGCGTGGGCACGCGCAACTACGTGGCCATCATCTCCGGGGTCAACTGCTCGGCCAGCGTGAGCCAGTTCGTGAAGGACAAATTCCGGGACGTGCAGCGGGACTATCCGAACATCGACGGCGTGCTCGCCGTCACCCACAAGTCCGGCTGCGGCACCAAGCTGTTCGGGGAGGACCACCTGGCGCTACAGCGCGTGCTCGCGGGCTACGCGAAGCACCCGAACGTGGCCGCCTACATCCTGGTCGGGCTCGGCTGCGAGACGAACCAGGCCGCGGTGATGGTGGAGCGGCAGCGCATGGCGGCGCCCGGTCATCCCGAGCGCAAGCCGTTCCTCGTCAACATCCAGGAGGCCGGCGGGATCCGGAAGACCGTCGAGCGCGCGGCGGCGGAGGTGGCCAAGCTGCTACCCGAGGCCAGCGCGGCGCGGCGCTCGAAGCAGCCTATCTCGGAGATCACGCTGGCGACGAACTGCGGCGGCTCGGATGCCAACAGCGGAATGACCGCCAACCCCGCGCTCGGCTGGGCCGTCGACGAGCTGGTGCGCTATGGCGGCACCGGCGTGCTCGCCGAGACCCCCGAGATCTACGGGGCCGAGCACCTGCTCATCCGGCGCGCCATCAACGAGGGCGTGGCCAAGAAGCTGATCGACCGCTACAAATGGTGGGAGTGGTATTGCCGCGGGATCGAAGCGATGGACAACAATCCTGCACCCGGAAACAAAGCCGGCGGGATCACGACGGTGTTCGAAAAATCATTGGGGGGCGTGACCAAGGGCGGCACCACCCCGATGATGGACGTGTTCCTCTACGGCGAGGCCATCACCACGCGCGGCTTCGTCTTCATGGACACGCCGGGCCACGATCCCGTGTCGATCACCGGGCTGGTCGCGGGCGGTTGCAATCTCATCTGCTTCACCACCGGGCGGGGCTCCGTCTTCGGCTGCAAGCCCGTGCCCTCCATCAAGCTGGCGACGAACTCGTTGATGTACCGCCACATGGCGGAGGACATGGACATCAACTGCGGCGTGATCCTCGAGGGCACGCCGCTGCCCGAGGTGGGCCGCCAGATCTTCGAGGAGATGATCGCGGTGGCCTCGGGCAAGAAGTCCAAGAGCGAGCTGTCGGGTGTCGGCGAGGAAGAGTTCGCGCCCTGGATCATCGGCCCGGTGATGTGAGGCGCCTGGCGGAGGATCGAGGAGCGTCACGGGTTTCCCGGGGCGCTCCGAGCGTCGGGGGTCTGGGGGCCATGTCGGGGCCCCCAGTCAGACAGTCACGACTGGACGACGGTGACGACGAGGCCGATCGAGGCCAGGATGTTGCCGACGCGCACGCACTCGGCCTCGGGGCCGACCTTCACCACGGCCTTGCCGGTGTTGTGGACCTGCCAGGCGATCTCCCAGCCCTCGGCCTCGCTGCAGGCGATCGCCTTCTGCAGCTGCTTGACCACGTCCTCGAAGGTGTGACACTCGCAGTTGTGGAGGAGCGTCATCCAGGGCGGGGCGGTCTCCGTCCCGGTGACGTCCTCGGTATCGACCTGGGGCTGCGCCGTCTCGGCCATCGACGTACTATCCTACCGCGCCCATCGCCGACGCGCCGCCGATCGCCCAGGCCTTGCCGGCGCGCGCATCCGCGGGGGGCGAGCGAGGAGCCGGAGATGAGCCTCGACGTGATCCGTGAGATGTGGGAGTACCACCACTGGGCCAACCGTCGGCTCTTCGACGTGGTCGCCGCGCTCGGCGACGACGTGGCGGCGCGCGTGGTCGGCCCACACTTCACGGCGCCGACGGTCCTCGGCGTCTTCACCCACATCCACGGCGCCGACCGCTTCTGGCTGGCGCGGTGGCAGGGCGCGCCGATGGCCGTCCCGCCGGGCGGCGACATCTTCTATGGATTCGCGCCGAAGACGCTGGCCGCCCTGCGCGGTCCGTGGGACGCGCTGGAAGCGGAGCAGCGCAGGTTCCTGGCTGGCGTGACCGAGGCTGACCTCGGGCGTCCCTTCGAGAGCACCCGGGACGGCAAGACGTATAGCCGACCGTTCGGCATGCTCTTGCTGCACCTGCCGAACCACGCGACCCACCACCGCAGCGAGATCGCCGCGATGCTGACGATGCTCGCCGGACCACCGCCGGACACCGGCCTCAACTCCTTCTACGCGCCGCGCGCTCCTGCCTCCCGCTGACCGCGATCAGGCGGGCAGGCGGCCCTCGCCGAGGGTGGCGTGGTTGCGCTTGGGGACCAGGGCGTGGCGGCGGAAGGTCATCACGACCTCGCCGCGCTGGTTGCTGACGCGTGTCTCCACGCCCACCACGCCGCGGTCGCCCTGGCTCGACTCGCGGGTCTCGAGCACGGTGGACTCGGCATAGAGCGTGTCGCCGATGTACGTGGGGCGGTCGTGGGTGATCCGCTCGATCTCGAGGTTGGCGATGGCGCGCCCGGACACGTCGGCCACGGTCATGCCGATGCCGATGGAGAAGACGAGCGGGCCGAGCACCACGCGCTGGCCGTGCTGGGTATAGGTGGCGGCGTAGTGGGCGTCGCTGTGGATCGGGTGCTGGTTCATGGTGAGCAGGGCGAACCACGTGCAGTCGGCCTCGGAGATCGTGCGCCCGGGCCAGTGCTTCATCACCTGGCCCACCGTGAACTCCTCGAAGTAGCGTCCGTAGCTCATGTGAATTTCCCGTAGCTGGGGCGCCTCGAGCGGGCCCCCCAGCCCCCCCAAACGTTCGGAGCGCCCCGGGAAACCCGTGGCGCTCCTCGATGTCCCGTCACCTTCCTATCTATTCCCGTGCGGCGAGCGCGGCCGCCAGGAGGGCGCGCTCGTGGTCGTTGCCGCCGAGGGCGAGGGCCAGCCGCGGGGCGTCGCGATAGGAGCGCTCGACGGGAAACTCGGCGGTGTAGCCATACCCGCCGTGGATGCGCATGGCCTCGAGGGTGACCGTCAGGGCGGCCTCGGTGGCGAACACCTTGGCCAGCCCGGGCAGCAGCGGATCGGCGTCTGCGGCGTCCGCGGCGGCGTAGGTGAGCAGGCGCGCGGCGGTGATGGCGGTGGCCATGTCGGCGAGCTTGAGCTGGATGGCCTGGTGCTGGCAGATCGGCTGCCCGAACGCGGTGCGCTGCTGCGAGTACCGGAGCGCCGCCTCGAACGCGCCCTGGGCCAACCCGACGGCGGATGCGGCGAGGGCCACCCGCGCCCCGGCGCCCCCGTCGGCGGGCGCGTCCAGCACGGCGGGGGCCGGCACGAGGACGTCGTCGAGCGTGAGCGCGGCGGGCGCGACACCGCGCGCACCGAGCGCGGCTTCCGGCGACGCCACGACGACCCCGGGACGCGCGCGCTCGACGAGGACGGCGATCTCCCGCCCGTCGCCACCTCGGGCGCTGACGACGAAGACGCCGGCCGCGACGGCGTTCTCCACGAGCGGCACGGAGCCACGCAGGCGGTACTCCTCGCCCGCGCGCGTCGCG
Organism: Candidatus Rokuibacteriota bacterium; assembly: GCA_016200085.1. Classification (GTDB taxonomy): domain Bacteria; phylum Methylomirabilota; class Methylomirabilia; order Rokubacteriales; family CSP1-6; genus JACQFL01. The sequence continues at coordinate 62,341 of JACQFL010000046.1, forward strand.
AGCACGGCGGACGGCTCGCCGCGGGCGTCCACGCCGAGGAGCTCGCCGCGCGTCATGGGCGGCAGGAGCCGCTCGCGCAGCCCGGGATCGCCGTGGCGCGCGATCGCATCGCCGGCGCACGCGTGGGAGGCGACCACGCCGGCGAGCGCCGCCGAGCCGCGCGCGATCTCCTCGAGGAGCATGGCCCACGTGCGCCCGTCCAGGCCGAGGCCGCCGTAGTCCGGGGGCAGGACAGCGCCGAGGATGCCGAGATCGGCGAGCCCGCGCACGGTCGTCGAAGGAAAGCGGCGGGCTGCGTCATCGTCCCGCGCCGTCGCCGCGACGGTCTTCTCGACGAACTGGCGGACGGCGAGCACGATCAGTCGCCGGTCGGCGTCCTCCTCGTCGCGCGAGGTCAGCGCGCCCAGCCGCTCGCCGTAGCGCTCCAGCACCTGGCGGGCGATGAGCAGGCGCTGGATCTCGTTGGTGCCCTCGCCGATGATCATCAGCGGCGCGTCGCGGTAGTAGCGCTCCAGGGGCAGGCGCTCGAGGGTGCCCGCCGGCCCGTGCAGGCGCAGGGCCTCGGCGGCGAGCGCCTGGGCGGTCTCGGAGGCCAGCAGCTTGGCGATGCCCGCCTCGACGTCGCACCGCTCCTGGCGGTCCTTCATGCCGGCGGCCCAGTACGTGGTCAGGCGCGCCGCCTCGAGCCGCGCCGCCATGTCCGCGAGGGCAGGGGACGGCGCCCCCGCCGCGCGCGCGTGCTCGCGGGCGGCATCCATCGCCGCCTGGGCCACGCCGACGGCGCGTGCGGCGATGTTGATGCGTCCGGTCTCGAGCCCGCTCATCACGTGCTTGAAGCCGCGGCCCTCGACGCCGCCGACGAGGTTCGCCGCGGGCACCGCGAAGCCGTCGAAGACCAGCTCCGCCGTGTCGACGCCCTTGTAGCCGAGCTTGGCGATGTTCTGGGCCACCCGCAGCCCCGGATGACCCTTCTCGACGACGAAGCACGACATGCCGCGATGCCGCGGGCTGGCCGACGGCTCCGTCACCGCGAGCAGGGCGAAGGTGTTGCCCTCGCGGCCGTTGGTGACGAACATCTTGGTGCCGTCGATCACGTACTCGTCCCCGCGCCGCCGGGCCACCGTCCGGATGGCCTGGACGTCGGAGCCCGCGTGGGGCTCGGTGAGACAGAGGCCGCCGCGGCACTCGCCGGCGGCCAGGCGCGGCAGGAAGCGCGCGCGCTGCTCGTCGGTGCCGTGGTGGAGGACGATGAGGGCGGCCATGGTGTGGCTGTTGATCACGCCGGCCAGCGACATCCAGCCCCGGCAGAGCTCCTCGATCACGCGGGCGTAGGTGCTGACGTCGAGCCCGAGCCCGCCCCACGCCGCGGGCACGAGGGCGCCGAAGAGCCCGAGCTCGCGCATGCGCGCGACCAGCGCGTGCGGATAGGCGTCGGCGTGCTCGAGGGCGCCCGCCGCGGGGGTCACCTCGTGCTCGACGAAGCGGCGGACGGCGGCGACGACGGGGGCCGGCGATGCAGGCATTGCGGTCGGATATTACAATAGACGTCGGATGACGTTGGACGACCTCGTGCTCGCCCTCCAGCGTCTCGTCGATCGCCTGGTGCGTCGTCTTCGCCTCGGTCCTCCGCCGCTGCCGGGGCGGCGCCGCCTGCTCATCGTGCAGATCGACGGGCTCTCGCGGGCCGTGCTCCAGGAGGCCCTGGCGCAGGGCCGGATGCCGTTCGTGCGCTCGCTCCTTCGCCACGGCTTCCGCCTGGCGCCCATGTCGGTCGGCCTGCCGACCTCGACCCCCGCGTTCCAGCTCTCGGCGATGTACGGCGTGAGGCCCGACATCCCGGGCTTCCACTATCACGACAAGCGCCGCCGGGCGGACGTGTACTTTCCGCGCTCCCGCGACGCGGCGTGGGTGGAGGCGACGCAGGCGGCCGGACGGGAGGGGATCCTCGACGGCGGCAGCGCCTACGGGTGCGTGTTCACCGGCGGCGCCGCCAACAACGTGTTCAACTTCGCCCGCATGTGGCGCCCGGGCGGCCGGGGCCTGCTGCGCGCGCTCTCGGGATTCGTGGTCCTCTACTGGGTCCTCGCGAAGGGCAGCGTGGCCACGGTGCTCGAGCTGGGCCGCGCGGCCGGCCGCAGCCTCAGGGGCGAGCGTCCGCCCGGGTGGAAGTTCATCACGCTCAAGGTCGCGGTCTCGGTCTGGGTGCGCCAGCTCTTCACGCTCGGCGCTTCGCGGGACCTCTACGCCGGCGCCCCCGCCGTGTACGTCAACTACCTCGATTACGACGTCATGGCCCATGCCTACGGCCCGCGGCACCGCCGGGCCTTCCGGGCGCTCCGCCGCGTGGACGCCTCGCTGCGCCAGCTCTGGCGAGTCGTGCGCCGCGTCCCGGGGCACGGCTACGACCTCTACGTGCTCTCCGACCACGGCCTGGCCGAGATGAGGTCGTTTCGCGCGCTCAACGGCGGGCGCCCGCTCGAGCGTCTCCTCTTCGAGGATTTCTTCGACCGTGTCGCGCTGAGGGACGCCGGGGGCGCCGCCGCCGGCTCGGGCGAGCTGGTCGCCGGGCTCCAGGCCTATCGTCGAGAGCGCGGCTCGGGGCTGGTGCAGCGCTTCGTGAATTACATCGAGCGCGACTTCCTCGGGCGCCTGCGGTCGCCGTCGCCGCCGGTGGATCGCGCGCCGGAGGCCGTCGAGCGCGACGGGGTGCGGGTCATCTCGGCGGGACCGAACGCCTTCGTCTACTTCCTGCACGAGACGCCGCCCCTAGCGGTCGAGGCGATCGACGAACGCCACCCCGGGCTCGTGGACGACATCTCGCGCGCGCGCGGCATCGGCTTCGTGCTCGTGCGTGCAGCCGGAGGTCCCGTGTGCGTGTGGCGCGGCAAGCGCTATCCCTTGGACGCCATCGAGGGCGGCCCCTTCGCCGACCGGCCGGACCGGGCGCTCGTGGCCGAGGACCTCCGCCAGCTGATGGCCATGCCGAGCGCGGGCGACCTCGTGATCTACGGCCACGCCTCGCCCGACGGCGACGTGTCGTTCGTCGACGAGCTGGGCGCCCACGCGGGACCAGGCCGGGAAGAGCTGGAGACGTTCATCGTGGCGCCGGAGCGCGCGCCGCTGCCCGCCCCCATCGAGCACCCGGTGCAGCTCTACCCGTTCTTTCTCCGATACCGGGCATGAAGACGCTCGTCGTCGCCAGCTACAACATCCACCGGGGCGTCGGCCTGGACCGGCGGCGCGACCTCGGCCGCATCGCCGACGTCATCGCGGAGATCGGCCCCGACGTCATCGGGCTCCAGGAGGTCATCCGGGCCGGCGACACCGCGCACCTCGATCAGGCCATGCATCTCGCGTCCAAGCTCGGCATGGAGTTCGTCATGGGCGCCACGCGGTCGCACGGCGCCGCCGGGATCTACGGCAACGCGGTCCTCACGCGGTGGCCCGTGGTCGGCTCCGCCCGCTGTGACATCTCGCACGGCCGTCGCGAGCCGCGCGGCTGCCTGCGGGTCGACGTCGACGTCGACGGCGTGACGCTGCACGTCTTCAACGCCCACTTCGGCCTGGCCCTGCGCGAGCGGCGCGCCCAGCTGGAGCTGCTGGGCGCCTTCATGGCCGTGTCCTCCGGCTTGCTGGGGCCGCGCCTGTTGATGGGCGACTTCAACGAGTGGCACCGGGGGCCGATCACGCGGGGGCTGCGCCGCGAGTTCTCCTCGCCCATTCGCCGGATGCGCCGGACCCACCCGGCGATCTTCCCGCTCTTCCGCCTGGACCGGATCTACTGGGACGTCGAGCTCGAGGGCCAGGAGTTCCACGTCCACCGCACGCGCCTGTCCCGCGTCGCCTCCGACCACCTGCCGGTGGTGGCCCGCCTGCGCCTGCTCCACCCCGGCCCCGAGCCCTACGTCACCGGCGAGAAGCTACCCCCTCCCGAATGACCGCCGGCATCCCGGTCAGCCGGGGCATTCAGGAAGGGCCGTCGCCCCAGGTGGACGGGTGACGTGGCGGCCGTCGCACGGAGCGAGCCGGGGGACTCCACCCCGGGCGGGGGTGGCGAGCAGTGGAAGTGTGAGGTGAGCCGCCCCGGAGCGCCGTCAGATCACGCGCGCTCGGCGAGGTCGAGGGCGGCGAGGAAGAGGGTGTTGGCGCCGTCCTCGATGTCCTCGATCGCGGTGAACTCCTCCTCGCAATGGCTGCGGCCCTCGTGCGAGGGGACGAAGATCATGCCCGTGGGGCCGATGGCCGCCATGTACTGCGCGTCGTGGCCGGCGCCGGAGCGGATGCGGTGGAAGCGTGCGCCGGTGGCCCGCGCGGCGCGCTCGACGGCGGCGATCACGTCGGGGGTGAACGCGGTGCAGGGCACGCGCCAGTAGTGCTCCAGCTCGTACGTCACGCCTTCACGCGCGCACGCGGCGCGCACGAGCTCGTCGAGCATGTCCCGGGCGCGGTCGAGGGCGGCGTCGCGCGGGTCGCGCATGTCGATGGACATCGCGACGCGGCCGGGGATGGCGTTGACGATGTTAGGTGTCACCGCCAGCGTGCCCACCGTCGTCACCAGGTCGCCGCCGATCTCGGTGGCGATCCTCCGCGCCCCGGCCACCACCTCGGCGGCGGCCACGAGGGCGTCGTGACGGATGCGCATGGGCGTGGGCCCGGCGTGGTCCTGCACCCCGGTGATGGTGAGCCGGCTCCACGCGATGGCCACGATGCCCTCCACGACGCCGACCGAGAGGCCTTCCTCTTCGAGGAACGGCCCCTGCTCGATGTGCAGCTCGAGGTAGGCGCGCATGGGGCGCGCCACGCAGGGCTCCGGGCCCAGGTAGCCGATCCGCTCCAGCTCGTCGACCAGCCGGATGCCGTCGCGGTCGCGCGCGTTGTAGGCGTCCTCGAGCGCGATCTTGCCCGCCATCACCCCGGAGGCGATCATGGCGGGCTGGAAGCGGGCGCCTTCCTCGTTGGTGAAGATCACCAGCGTGACGGGATGGCGCGTGCGCACGGCGTGCTCGTTCAAGGCGCGGATCGCCTCGAGCCCGCACAGCACGCCGAGCTGACCGTCGTACCGGCCGCCCGTCGGCACGGAGTCCACGTGCGAGCCCATCATCACCGGCGGCAGACCGGGGACGCTGCCCGCGCGCTCGCCGAAGATGTTGCCCATCCGGTCGACCGTGATCCGGAGGCCGGCCTCGCGCATCCAGGCGACCATCTGGTCGCGCCCGCGCCGGTCCTCGTCGGTCAGCGCGAGGCGGGTGAGCCCGCCGCGCGGCGTGGCGCCGATGCGCCCGAGCTCCTCGATGGAGCGCTCGAGACGACCCCGATCGATCCTCCACGCCAGGACATCGGTCTCCGCCATGCTGTCGGTGATCCTCCAACCGAAGGGTAGCGCCGTCCTGGAAGGACTGCCAGGGCCAGCGCGTCTCGCTGCCGACGCGCGTGCTAGACTTTTCCTCGTGGGCGACGAGCACGCGCACCGCTTCCTGGCGCCGGAGACCGTCCGCTTCTGCCCGCTCTGCGGCGGCGTGCTGGGGCGCGAGGCGGTGCCACCCGACCAGCGCGAGCAGGCGGTGTGCTCGCGCTGCCGCTTCATCTTCTACCTGAACCCCAAGCTGGTGGCGGGCACGATCCCGGAGCAGGACGGCCGCATCTTGTTGACGCGCCGGTCCATCAATCCCGGACGGGGGCTGTGGACGTTCCCCGGCGGGTTCGTCGACTTCGGCGAGACGACGGCGGACGCGGCGATCCGCGAGACGTTCGAGGAGACGGGGCTCAAGGTCGACCTCACCGGTCTGCTCAATGTCTACTCGTACGGCGGCGCGCCGGTCATCATCGTGTACCGCGCGCAGGTGCTCGGCGGGGAGCTCACGACCTGCGCTGAGAACGATCTCCTGCAGTGGATGACGCCCGACGAGATCCCGTGGCCGTCGCTGGCCTTCCCCTCCACCCGCGAGGCGCTCCGTGAGTACCTCGGCGAGCGCGGCATCGTTCCCGGCGGCTGATCAGAGGAGGTCTCCTCGATGCGACACGGGATGCTGCTCTCGATCGCGCTCCTGCTCGTCACCGCTTCGGCCGCGCCCGGGACCGAGCCCATCGTCATCCCGCCGGGGTACCTGAGGGTCGAAGCGCAGCCCGCCACCACGCGCGCCGGCCGCCCGATCGTGGAAGGCTACGTCCACAACCTGCGCGGCCACGGGGTCATCCGCCTCCGGCTGGCGATCGAGCAACTCGACGCCGCCGGCCAGGTCGTGGGGAGCGAGCCCTTCTGGATCCCCGGCGAGCTGGCGCCGTTCGACCGCGCCTACTTCAGCGCGTCCGTCCCGGTGGCCGGCGCGACGTACCGCGTGCTGATCGTGTCCGCCACGTGGGTGAAGGGCGGCGGCGCGTAGGCGAGCGCCTCAGCCCTTGCGGACGATCTCGCTCGCGAACGCCTCCAGCGCCTCCCAGTCGTAGGGCCCTTCGCGGAACGCGATGTTGAGCCGCGTGCAGCCGAGCGCGCGGAAGGCCTCCACCATCTCGGGCGCGTCCTTCACGGTGCCGCGGAGATAGCCGGTACGCGCGCTCCGCTCCGCGCTGCCGCCCCAGTGGCTCGTGAAGATCTCGTCGGCGCGCGCGGCGCCCCGGGCGTCGGCGCCGAGGTAGAAGCCGAGATTGACGGTGCGCATGATCGTCCTGGGATCGCGCTTCTCCGTCTCGCACCACCGGTCGAGGACCTCGCTCTTGTGCTTCCAGTCGTCCGGCCCGATGTAGGCGCCGTTCCAGCCGTCCGCGTACTTCGCCGCCGCGCGCAGCGTCCGCTTCTCGCCGCGGCCGCCGATCCAGATGGGGATGCGGGGCTGCAGCGGCTTGGGGTTGTTGGGCGCGTTGGACAGCTGGAAGTGCTTGCCCTGGAAATCGGCGCGCCGCTGCTCGGGGTCCAGGAGCAGGCGCATGATCTGCGCGTACTCCTCGAGCATGTCCTCGCGCGGGCCGATCGACGGGAAGCCATAGCCGTAGGCCGTCGCCTCGATGGCGTGCCACCCGGCGCCGAGCCCGCAGTCCACGCGCCCGTTCGAGAGATGGTCGATGGTCGTCAGCGACTTCGCGAGGAGCGCGGGGTTGCGGTAAACGACGCAGTAGACACCGCTGCCGAGCCGCACGTGCTGGGTGTCCATGGCGGCGGCGGTGAGCGTGGCGATGGCCTCGTAGCAGTCCATGTCCCCGCCGCGCGGCGGCGATTCCTGGAAGTGGTCGGACACGGAGAACCAGTCGAAGCCCTTGGCGTCGGCGAATTTCCACAGCCTGCGCATCTCGCCGATGGGGCCGCCCATGTGGCCGATGTGAATCCCGAATTTCATGTGCGTGGCTCTCCCTGTACGAGCGTCGTGCGGAGCTGCTCGAGGTGGTTGTCGTCGTGCGAGGCGAGGCTGGCGGCCCAGTCGGCAAGGCTCAGGGGGCCGAGACCGATGTGGACGCCGACCCGCTTCCAGTCGGCGGGCGCCAACCCACGTAACAGGCTCAGCACCTCCCCGCGCCGCCGCGCCAGCGCCGCGAGCGCCTGCCGCGCGTCCTGACGCCGGTACTGGCGCTCCTCGGCCCAGCGGTCGGGGTCGAGGGGGTGACCGATGGCGCCGCCGACCCGCCAGGGCTCGAGCTCGGCGGCCGTCGCGCGGAAGGCGAGGATGCGCGGCTCCTCGAGGGCCACGATCGTATGGAAGCGGAGCTGGAAGAGCTCCTCGACGTCGCGGAGGTGGCACACGACCTCCACGGCCGCCCAGTTCGTGGCGTCGGGACGGCGCCTGAGATCGGCCTCGCTGCGTCCGGCGATCGCCGCCTCGACCTCGCCCGGCGTCCGGGCCAGGCGGGCGACGCGCTCGTCGATGGAGGCCGCCCGGTAGTCCTCGAACGACGGCACGACTACGCGCGCGAGGGGAGCGCGACGGTAGCCTTGCCGGTGACGACCTTCTCGCCGCGCTGGTTCTGCGCCCACACCTCCAGCTCCACGAGGTGGGCGTCGTCTTTCGATGACTTCGACACCACGCGCCCGGTGCACGTGACCGTATCTTTCAAGCGGACGAGCGCCGCGAAGCGCACCCCGAACCGGCAAACCCTGCCCGCGCCGGCCCAGTCCGTCAGCGCCTGGCCGAGGAACCCCATCGAGAGCATGCCGTGGGCGAACACGTCGCCCATGCCGGCGTTCCTGGCGAACTCCGGGTCCTGGTGGATGGGGTTGAAGTCGCCGGAGGCGCCGGCGTAGCGCGTGAGCTGGATCTGCTGGATCGGGCCCTTGACCAGCGGCGTGACCTCGTCGCCGACCTGCACGTCCTCGAAGTAGCGTCCCGCGTATTTCATAGCCGGATCACCGTGACGCCCCGGATGGTGGCGACGATCTCGTTGCTGCGGTCGGTGACGACGGTCTCGCGCACCACGAAGGCCATCGGCCCGCTCTTGCCCGTCTTCTCGTAGACGTCCGCGACGCGCGGCCGGCAGAGGTAGGTCTCGCCGGGCTTGATGGGGCGGAAGAGCTCGAACTCCTGCTCGCCGTGGAGCACGCGCGAGATGTCGGTGCCGAGATCGCGCAGCATGGCCCCGCCGTCGTCGTGGCGAAAGGTGATGGCGAAGGTGGGCGGGGCGATGAGGTCGCCCCACTCCGACGCCGCGCCGACCGCGTCGTCCTGGTGGAAGGGGTTCGGGTCGCCGATGGCGCGCGCGAACTCCTTGATCTTGCCGCGCTCGACGGTGATCACGTACGGTGGGTATTCGCGACCTTTCACGTCCTTGTTGATCTGGATGGGCATCAGCGCTGTCCCTTCTTCATGGCGCGGGCGAGGAACTTCTGCATGTCGGGGACGACGAAGCGCTCGTGCCGTCCCTCGGCGACCTTCTCCTCATCGTCCCACGCCTCCACGGCGAAGAGGAAGCGCCGGCCATCGGTCTCGAGCAGCGTGGCCCGCGCGCGCACCGTCATCCCGACCGGCGTCGCCGCGAGGTGGCGTATCTCCACCATGGTGCCCACGGTGCCCGCGCCCGCCGGCAGGTGCGGCTGGATCACGGCGCTCGCGGCGTTCTCGAGCAGGCCGACCAGGTGCGGGGTGGCGAGGACGTGGACGCCTCTGTTGCCCATCGCGTCCGCGGTGCGGTCGGGACCCACGTCGAGGGTGGCTTCACCGGTGGCGCCGGGGGCGACGTCCATGGCGCAGTCTTTTACCGCGAGAGGAGCAGGAACTGCAAGCCCATGGTCACCAGCAGCGCCTCCACGAGAACGAGGAACGTGCGATCGCTCATCCGGTCGAGCAGCCGGCGCCCGAGCCACGAGCCCGCGAACATCACGCTGCCCAGGAGCAGGCCGAGCAGCAGGGTCTGGCCGCTGATGAGCGAATAGCGCGCGAAGACGACCCCGCGGGTCGCGTGCATGGCGAACGCGCAGATGCCCTCGGTGGCGATGTACGCGCCGCGACGCAGGCCATAGGCGAGGAAGAACGGCGCGGCGATGGGTCCCGTCGTCACCACGAGCGCGGACAGCGCGCCGATCCCGACCCCGAGCGGCGGGAAGGTCGCGAGTCCGACCCGCAGGCGGCCCGAGAGGAGCAGGCGGCGCACGGGCACGGCCAGGACGAGGAAGACGCCGATGATCCGCGCCAGCCACTCGCCGCCGAGGCCGGCGTAGAGCATGGCGACCAGGGCGGTGGCCGGGACCGCGCCCGCCAGGAAGCGCACGGCCACGCCGGGGTCGAGGTCGTGACGGCTCCACCACACGCGCGAGATGTTGCCGAGCAACATCGCGACGGTGAGCACCGGCCCCGTGGCCTTGATCCCGAGCGTCCACGCCACCAGGGGCAGGAGGATCAGGCCGGTGCCGAAGCCGGCGGCACCGCCGACGACCGAGCCGACGAGCGCGCCCGCGACGAGCACGGCGAGCGCAAAGGGATCGGGCATCCCGTGCCATCATACGCGCCATGCGTGATGGCGGTGCGAGGTGGGCGCGCATAGCGCGCCAAGCCGAGCGGTGAGATCCGAATCTCGAGCCGCGCGGTGAAATCCGGATCTCGCTGGATCGCGGCGGGCGGGGGATTGCTGATCTCCCTCGACTCGGTCATGAACCCGGCGTTCCCCGCGATCGCGGCCCACTTCCGCCTGGCCCCCGAGCAGCTGCGCTGGGTGGTCGTCTTCTACGTGGCGGTGTACGCGGTGGTCTCGTTCGTGGGCGGCGCCGTCGGCGACCGGGTGGGCCACGGGCGCGTCTTCGTCACCGGCGTCGCGGGGAGCGCGGTGGCGTTCGTCGCCGGGGCGCTCGCGCCCACCTTCGGCTGGCTGCTCGCCGCGCGCGTCGCGCAGGGGCTGGCGGGGGGCCTCGTCTACGGGACGGCGCCCGGCATCGTCATGTTGGCGACGCCCCCGGGCGAGCGCGGGCGGGCGCTCGGCTTCCTCGCCGCGGGCATGGGTCTGGGCTTCGCGAGCGCTCCGCTCGCGGCGGGCGCGCTGCTCGCCGCGCTCGGGTGGCGGTCGATCTTCTATGTCCGCGTGCCGCTGGGCCTGGCGCTCCTCGGCTGGGCGCTCGCGGCGCTGCCGCGCGGCCGCGCGCACGTCGGCGCGCCGCGGCTGCGCGCTGCCGACTTCGCGCGCGGCGCGGTCGTGCATCCGGGGGCGCTCGCCTTTCTCGCCAATGCCGGCATCTTCGCCATCTGGCTGCTCGCGCCCTTCTATCTCGTGGACCGGCGCGGGCTCGATCCCGTCACCGCGGGGCTGCTGTTCACGCTGACGCCGCTCGGCACCGCGCTGGCAGCGCCGCTCGCCGGCCGCATCGTCGACGCCTCCGGCGCGCGGCTGCCGGTCATCGGCGGGCTGCTGCTGGAGGGGGCCGGGCTCGCGGCGCTCAGCCAGGCGGGCCCGGTCACCCCGGAGCCGGCGCTCGGCGCCGCGCTCTTCGCGGCGGGCTTCGGGCTCGGGCTCTTCCAGGTGCCCAACATGGCCGCGGTCATGGCGGCGTTCCCCGCGGGACAGCAGGGCGCGGCGGGGGGCTTCTCGTTCTTCGCCCGTACGTCGGGCGTGGTGGCAGGAGTGATCGTGCTCGCGGAGATCTTCGCGGCGCGCCGCGCGCACGCGGGCTTCGACGCGGCGTTCGCCGAGGCCTACGTCGTGGCGGCGGTGGTCGTCGCGGCGGCGGCCGCGCTCGCCGCGCTCAGGCGACGATGGCCGGATCGAACCGCATGACGACGTAGCCGCCGACGGCGCCGGCCCCGAAGCCGGGGGCGAAGATGCGCATCGGCCGGTCGATGACGCCCTCGCGCACGGCGTCGTGCAACGCGATCGGGATGCTCGCCGAGGACGTGTTGCCGACGGAGGCGATGTCGAAGTAGAGCCGCTCCGGCGCCACGCCGGCCTGGCCGGCGAAGCTGGTGACCGCCGCGAACTGCTCGAGCGTGTCGAAGACCGAGAAGTCGAGGTCGGGAAACGAACGGTCTCATTTCAGCGCCTCGAGGTATTCCGCCGCCGACGCCACGGTCATGTACGCCCCCATGTTCCGGAGCGACCCCCGGTGCAGCTCGTCGTCGAGCGCGCCCACGCAGTCCTCGAGCACGACCACCCCGAAGTCGCGCAGGATCGCGTCGCGCGCCGTGGCCTCGACGCCGCCGTTGGTGACGATGCCGGTCAGGACGAGGGTGGTGGCACCGAGGGAGCGCAGCAGCGGCTCGAGCGGGGTGCCGTGGAAGGCCGAGAACCGGGGTTTGTCGAGGTGGTAATCGGGTCGCGGCAGCCCGGCGACCAGCTCACGCCCGGGATCGCCCCGCCGGAAGCCCTCCTTGGCGAGGAACGGCCGCGCCCCCACGATGTGGCCGATGCCGATCGCCGCCCCGGCCGGGCTCGTCCAGATCGTGAACTTGGAGGCGAAGAGCGGCAGGCCCGCGGCCCGGCTCGCCTCGGCAACGCGGGCGACGGGCGGGATCAAGCGCCGCAGCGACCCCACCGCCAGGCCGTGGCGGCCGTAGACGCCATCGGGGTCCATGAAGTCGCGCTGCATGTCGGTCATGAGCAACGCCGTCTTGTGGGGGTCGATGGTCATGGGCACACTCCCGACGATCGCCAGGGGAGCCCTGGCGGGCCCCCGATCGCCGTGACGCCGAGTATACTGCCTCTCCGTGACGACCGTCAGGATCGTGGAGCCCTTCCGCTCGCTGTTCTACGTCCCGCAGTTCGTCGCGCTCCACGGCGGCCACCTCGCGGCGGAAGGCCTCGAGATCTCGCTGCGCACAGCGGGCGGCGGGCTCTCCACCACCGGCGCGCTGATCGACGGCGACGCCGACATCTGCCTGGGCGGGATCATGCGCAGCCTCGACGTCGCCGACCGCGGCGGGCCGTGCCTGCCCCACTTCGCCGGGGTCAACAGCAAGAACGGCTTCTTCCTGCTGAGCCGCGAGCCGCGGCCGCGCTTCGCGTGGGCGGACGTCGCCGGACGCACGGTGATCTCCTTCGCCGAGGCGCCGACGCCCTGGCAGTGCATGCTCACGGTGCTGCGTAGCCACGGGGTCGATCCGGCGACGGTCAGGATCGAGCGCACCCTGCCCGTCGCCGAGGCCGTCGCGGCCTTCGAGCGTGGCCACGGCGACTTCCTGGAGCAGGGCCAGCCCGTGGTGGAGCAGATGATCGTCGCCGGGCGCGCGCACCTGGCGGCCTCGATGGGCGAGGCGACGGGGCCGGTGCCGTTCTCGTCGTACATGACGACGTGGGAGACCCTGCGCGATCGGCGCGAGCTCGTGGCGCGATTCGCCCGCGCGCTCTACCGCGCCCAGCGCTGGATGCATGGTGCGGCCGCGGACGAGATCGCAAGCCTGATCGCGCCGTCTTTCCCCGACATCGCGCCCGACATCCGGGAGCGCGTGATCGCGCGCTTCAAGCGGCAGGACACCTGGGCGCGGGATCCACTCCTGCGCCGGGAGGGCTACGACTACCTCCACCGCATCCTGCGCGACGGCGGCTTCATCAAGGGCACCCACCGCTACGAGGACCTGATCGACACGGAGATCGCGCGCGAGGTCATGGGCTGAGCCGTGGGCAGGATCGTCTTCGGGGGCGCGATGTCGCACGTGCTCGACCCCGACTACTACGACCGGGCCTGCGGCGCCGTCGGGCGGCGGATGGTCGAGGAGGCCATGGCCGAGATCGCGCAGATGGGCGAGCGGTTCTCGGCGACGAGGCCCGACGCGCTCGTGGTCGTCGCCGACGATCATCTGAACGCCTTCTCGTTCAACGCGGTGCCCGCGATGTGCGTGCGCATCGGCCGGTCCGTGCAGCGCATGAGCCAGGATCATGCCGAGGCCTTCGACAAGGTGCTCGATCACATGCCCCTCACGTACCCGCTCCACGAGGACCTCGCCAACGCGATCCTCGAGCAGGGGCTGCAGTCCGGCTTCGACCTCGCGCTCTCGTGGGAGGCGCCGGTAGACCACGCTTTCCTGAGCCCGGTGAACACCATGCACGGCCCCCGGCCGATCCCGCCGCTGGTGCCCATCTGGATCAACTGCTTCGTGGCGCCGCAGCCCACCGCGCGCCGGTGCTTCGCCCTCGGCCAGCACATCGCTCGCGTGGTGGCCAGGAGCCCATGGAAGGTCGGGATCATCGCCACCGGCGGGCTCTCGCACTTCCCCGAGCTGTCGCTGCCGCGGGTGGGCGAGACCGACACCGTGTTCGATCGCCGGCTGATCCACTGGATGGAGCGGGGCGAGCACGAGCCGCTGCTCGAGCTGACGGGCGACGAGCTGCACAAGAGCGGCAGCCACGAGTTCCTGAACTGGATGGTGCTGCTGGGCGCCGTCAGCCCGGCGCGCGCCGACGTCCGCTACTTCGGCGAGCTGCCCCGGATCAACCTCGCCGCCGTCGAGTGGAGCCTGGCATGAGCCGTTACGAGGTCAACAGCCTGCTCTACCGCCTGAAGAAGGATCCCGAGTTCCGGGCGCGCTTCGTCGCGGATCCCTCCGCTGCTCTCGCCGGCGCCGACCTGAGCGAGGCCGAGCGTGCCGCCTTCGTCGCCCGCGACATGCGCCGGATCAACGAGCTCGGCGGCTACCTGCACCTCGTCATGTCGATTCCGGGAATGGCGGCCCACTGAGGAAGCCTCTCGGAGAATCGAGGGGCGCCACGGGTTTCCCGGGGCGCCCCGAGCGTTGGGGGGTCTGGGGGGCGCTCGGAGCCCCCCAGCTTCAACAGGGCCGCGTTGACTCACCGCGCGACGCGCGGTAGGGTGAGCGCCGTTCGGGCGTGGATTCCGCGCGTATTGACAGGAGCGTGGCGATGGCGACCTCGTACCGAGTGAGTGGCGGTGGAACAATCAGCCGGCGCGGCTTCCTGGCGCTGGCCGGCGCAGCGACCGCGGCGGGATGGCCGGCGATCGCTCGTGCGCAGGCGCGCGAGGTGAAGGTCGGCTACATCCTGCCCATGACGGGGCCCCTGGCGTTCGAGGCGCAGATCAGCCTCAACGGCGTGCAGCTCGCGGTCGACGAGATCAACGGCGCGGGGGGCGTCAAGTCGCTCGGCGGCGCGAAGCTGACGCTCCTGCCCGGGGACACGCAGAACAAGGTCGAGCTGGGCAACTCCGAGGCCGCGCGACTGATCGACCAGGGCATCGTGGCCCTCATTGGCCCCTTCTCGAGCCTCGTGGCCTACTCCGTGCGCCAGGTGACGGAGAAGAACAAGACGCCCTTCCTGCTCCTCGCCGCCGTCGCCGACAACCTCACCGAGGGCGGCCTGCGCTACGTCTTTCGCATGCAGCCCAACGGCAAGGCCATGTCCACGCTCACCGTGAACAACATGCTGGAGATGGCCAGGGCCGCCGCGGTGCCGGTCAAGCGCGTGGCCATGATGCACGAGGACGGCAACTTCGGGACCACCATGGGCAACCACGTGGAAGGGTTCGCCAAGGCCTCGGGCTTCGAGATGGTGCAGCGCATCCCGTACAACCTGAAATCCCCCGACTTCACCGCCGAGCTGTCGAAGATCAAGGCGGCCCGGCCCGACCTCCTGGTGATCAGCGGTTACTACGGCGATTCCAAGATCATCGCCGAGACGGCGGCCAAGCTGCGTATCGGCGTGCACGCGCTGGTCGGTCTCGCCAACGCCGCCTACTCCAATCCACGGTTCATCGCCGACAATCGCGAGCTGACCGATCAGCTCTTCGACGGCAACTACTGGCACAACCCCCAGTCCGCCCGCGCGAAGGCGGTGTTCGACGCGTACCAGAAGCGCTTCAGCCAGGTGATGTCGTCCCACAGCGTGCAGGCCTACCAGGTCGTGCACGTGCTCAGGGACGCCCTGGAGCGCGCGGCCTCGACCGACCGCGACCGCGTGCGCGACGCCCTCGCGAAGACGAACCTGGCCGATCACATCCTGCCCCAAGACGCCATCCGCTTCGACGACAGCGGCGAGAACGCCAACGCGAGCCCGGCGCTCCTGCAAGTGCAGAACGGCCGGCCGCTCGTGGTCGGGCCTGCCCGCTTCGCGGAGACGAAGCCCGTCTTCCCCGTCCCCAAGTGGAAGGGCTGAGCGGCGCGCAGCGCGCGCGTCGCTGAGCGCCCGCGGTGACCTGGGGCCTCCTGCTCCAGGCCGTCATCAGCGGCCTCCTGCTCGGAGGCGTGTACGGCCTGGTCGCCAGCGGTCTGACCCTGATCTTCGGTGTTCTGAGAATCATCAACTTCGCCCACGGGGCGATCATGATGCTCGCGATGTACGCCTCCTACTGGCTCCACGCGCTGGGGGGCGTCGACCCGTACCTCTCGATCCTGCTCACCGCCCCGCTGTTCTTCGTCCTGGGCGTGGGCGTGCAGCGGGTGGTGATCGAGCCCAACCGCAGGGCCGCCGAGCACAACCAGCTGCTCCTCACCCTCGGCCTCGCCCTCTTCCTCGAGAACCTCGCTCTGGTGCTCTGGCAGGGCGACTTCCGCACCGTGCGCTCCGCGATCTCGGGGACGTCGTTCATGCTCGGAGACGCGCTGGTCGAAGGCGCGCGCCTGGTGGCCTGCGCCGGGGCGGTGGTGGTGTGCGTCGGGCTCTTCGCCTGGCTCCGCCTGACCGACGCGGGCAAGGCGCTCCGCGCGCTGGCCGAGGAGCCCGAGGGCGCCGCCCTCATGGGAATCGACGTCACCCGGATCCGCGGGGTGGCCTTCGGCATGGGCGCGGCCTGCGTGGCGGTGGCGGGCGCGCTCGTCACGCCGTTCTTCTACGTGGCCCCCGACGTCGGCGAGTCGTTCAACATCATGGCGTTCGTGGTCGTCGTGCTGGGCGGCATGGGCAACTTCCTGGGCGCGCTCCTCGGCGGCTTCGTCATCGGGCTCGCCGAGTCGCTCGGGGCCACGCTGCTGCCCGGCTCCCTCAAGTACCTCGTGGTGTTCCTGCTCTTCGTCCTCGTGCTCCTGCTGCGACCGGAAGGCATCTTCGGAGGGGCCCGTGGCCGCTAGGGCCGTCGGGCTCGTGGCGCTGGCCGCGCTGGTCGCGCTCCCGCCCCTGCTGCCGAAGTACTTCCTCGAGGTGCTCATCAGCGTGCTCTTCTACGCATACCTCGGCGAGTCGTGGAACGTCCTCGGCGGGTACGCCGGGCAGTTCTCGTTCGGGCACGCGGCGTTCTTCGGGATCGGCGCCTACACGTCGACGCTGCTCTTCCTGCGCCTCGCCGTCTCGCCGTGGATCGGGATGGTCGCGGGCGGGCTCCTCGCCGCGGGCTTCGGGCTCTTCGCCGGCTCCCTGTCGTTCCGCTACGGTCTGCGGGGACCGTACTTCTCGCTGGTCACGCTCGCCTTCGCCGAGATGCTGCGCGTGGTGGCCGTCAACACCAAGGCCGTCGGCTCCTCGCTGGGCCTGAGCATCGCGCCACGCTCGGCGCCCGCGCTCTTCCTCTTCGACGGCAAGCTGCCGTACTACTACGTGATCCTGGCCATGGCGCTGGGCGCGGTGCTGCTCACGCGCGCCATCGAGCGCTCCAAGCTCGGGTACGCGCTCCATGCCGTGCGGGAGAACGAGGACGCCGCGGAGGCGGCGGGGGTGGACACGCTGGCCATGAAGCTCCGCGCCATGGCGATCTCCTCGTTCCTGACGGCGCTGGGCGGGACGTTCTACGCGCAGTACTACGGGTACATCGACCCGAGCCTGACCTTCGGCCCGGCGGTGTCGATCCAGGGCCTGCTGCAGGCGATCGTGGGCGGCGCGGGCACGGTGCTCGGGCCCTTCGTCGGCTCCTTCGTGCTCACGCCCATCTCCGAGCTCTCCCGGGCGGCGCTGCGCGGCCGGGCGGGCGCCGACGTGATGCTCTATGGCCTGATCCTCGTCCTCGTCATCTCGTTCCTGCCGCACGGCCTCGTCGGCTGGTTCCGGCGGCGATGAGCGACCTGCTCCGGGTCCGGGGCCTCACCAAGCGCTTCGGCGGCCTGGTCGCGGTCAATCGCCTGGACCTCGATGTCGGCGCGGGCGAGATCGTTGGGCTCATCGGTCCCAACGGCGCGGGCAAGACGACCGCGTTCCACGTCATCTCGGGGTTCCACGTGCCCTCCGCGGGCGAGATCGTCTTCAAGGGCGCCTCCGTGGTGGGCCAGAAGCCGCACGCCATCTGCCGGCGCGGGCTCGCGCGCACGTTCCAGATCGTGCAGCCGTTCGCCGGGCTCACCGCGCTGGAAAACGTCATGATCGGCGCTTTCAATCGCACGGGCGACGTCGCGGAGGGGCGCGCGCACGCGCGCGAGGTCCTGGACTTCGTAGGCCTGGGGTCCCATCGCGACGCGCCCGCCCGGACGCTGACCCTCGCGGACCGGAAGCGGCTGGAGATGGCGCGCGCCCTCGCCACCCAGCCGGAGCTGCTGCTCCTCGACGAGGTGATGTCCGGTCTCAACCCGACCGAGATCGACCAGATCGTCGGTCTGCTGCGGACGATCCACGCGCGCGGCGTGGCCATCCTGCTCATCGAGCACGTCATGCGCGCGGTCATGGCGCTCTCGCACCGCCTGGTGGTGCTCCATCACGGCGAGAAGATCGCGCAAGGGCCGCCGGGCGAGGTGGCGCGGGACCGTCGCGTCATCGACGCCTACCTCGGAGAGAGCGCGTGAGCCTGCTGTCGCTGCACGAGGTGGACGTGTCGTACGGGGATTTACCAGCGCTCCGCGGCGTGTCGCTGGAGGTCGAGGAGGGCGAGATCGTCTCCGTCGTCGGGGCCAACGGGGCGGGCAAGACGACGATGCTGCGCACGATCTCCGGCCTGCTCCGGCCGCGGCGCGGCGAGGTGCGCTTCGCCGGCGAGCGGCTCGACGCGGCGGCGTGCCACGAGGTGGTGGCGCGCGGGGTGGTCCAGATCCCCGAGGGCCGCAAGATCTTCCCCAGCCTGACCGTACTCGAGAACCTCGAGCTGGGCTCCTACGTCAAGCGCGCGCGGGCGCGGAGGCGGGAGAGCCTCGAGGGCGTGCTTGCGCTCTTCCCCATCCTGGCCGAGCGGATCCGGCAGGCCGCGGGCACCCTCTCCGGGGGCCAGCAGCAGATGCTGGCCATCGGCCGCGCGCTCATGGCCCGGCCGCGCGTGCTCATGCTCGACGAGCCCTCGCTCGGGCTGGCGCCGCTGGTCGTCCGGGAGATCTTCCGCATCGTCGCCGAGATCAACCGGAGCGGCACCACGGTGCTGCTCGTGGAGCAGAATACCCGCCAGGCGCTGGCGCTCTCCCGCCGCGGCTACGTGCTCGAGAACGGGCGCGTGGTCCTGGTCGGCACGGGCGCCGAGCTGCTGGACAACGACCACGTCAAGCGTGCATACCTGGGGATGTGACAATGACCGACGACGATTTCGCGACGCGTCTCGAAGAGGCCCTGGCCGCCCTGGCCCTCTGGGAAGAGCCGGCGACGTTCGTGGCCGTGCTGGAGGAGGCTGCGGATGACTGAGTGGACGGCGTGCGAGCTCGCGGCCGCCATCCGCGCCAGGCGTATCTCCTCGGCGGAAGCCACGCGCGGCTACCTCGATCGGATCGTGCGTCTGGACAGGACCCTGCGCGCGTTCATCACCGTGGACGGCGAGCGCGCGCTGGCGCACGCGAAGGCGCTCGACGCCGAGCTTGCGGCCGGGCGCTCCCGCGGGCCGCTCCACGGCGTGCCGCTGGCCTACAAGGATCTCTGCGCGATCCCCGGGCTGCCGTCCTCGTGCGGCACGCGCACGGGCGCGTACTTCGTCAGCGAGCATGCGTGCACCGGGGCCGCGCGGCTCGCGGCGGCCGGGGCAGTGACGCTCGGCACGCTGAACATGAGCGAGCTCGCCATGGGCCCCTTCGGCGACAACGCTCATCACGGCGACGCCCAGAACCCCTGGCGCCCCGGCCACGTCTCCGGGGGCTCGAGCAGCGGCTCCGGCGTGGCCGTCGCGGCCGGGCTTGCCGCCGGGGCGCTCGGAACCGACACCGGCGGCTCGATCCGCCTGCCGGCGGCCTGCTGCGGGATCGTCGGGCTCAAGCCGACGTATGGACGGGTGAGCCGCGCGGGCGTGATGCCGCTGTCGTGGACGATGGACCACCTCGGCCCGATGGCGCGCACCGTGCGCGATGTCGCGCTGATGCTGGGGGTCATCGCCGGGCACGACCCGCTGGACGCGACGTCGAGCATGCGGCCCGTGGCCGATTACGAGGCCTCGCTGACGGGCTCCATCGCCGGGTTGCGCGTCGGCGTGCCCTCGAACTACTACTTCGACGGCCTCCACGCGGACGTCGAGCGCGCCGCCCGCGAGGCGCTCACCACGCTGCAGGCCCTGGGCGCGAGGCTAGTCGATCTCGACCTGCCCGACCCGCGCCTGCTCTCGCAGGGCTGCAGCAATCCGATCGTGAGGAGCGAGGCCGCGGCCGCGCATGCCCGGCTGTTCCGCGAGCGGCCCGAAGAGGTCCAGCCGGCGGTGCTCGCCCGCGGCGTGGTCGGCTTCAACGTCAGCGCGGTCGAGTATCTCCAGGCGCTGCGGCTGCGCGCGCGACTGACGCGCGAGTTCATCGCCGCGGTGTTCCCGCACGTCGACGTGCTGGTCACGCCCGTGATCCCCGAGCCTGCGCCGGCGCTCGCCGACGTCAAGGCCGGCGGGGTGGAGGCCATCGTCGAGCGGATGGGCGCGTTCTCGCGGCTCACGCGCCCGATCAACGCGCTGGGGTTACCCGCGCTCGCGGTGCCGTGCGGGTTCTCGGCCGACGGCCGCCCGCTCGCCGTGCAGATCGTCGGCCGCCCGTTCGCCGAGGCGACCGTGCTCCGGGTCGGCGACGCCTATCAGCGCGTCACCGACTGGCACACGCGGCGGCCGCCGATCGACTGAGGTCACGGGTGAGCGTGCGGCGAGGCGCTCACCGTCCAGGCCTCGCGCCCGCGGCTGATAGTCGGGGTGGAACACGCGCCGAAGGAAGAAATACTCGTTGAGCGGGTGGTCGTCGGTCAGGGTCGGGGCGTCGGGGGCCACGGCGACGATGGCGTTCGGATCGAGCTCGCCTCGGAGCACGGCCTCCAGCTGAGCCTCGGCCGTGCGCTGCGGTCCCCACTCCACGAGGTCCGCGGCGGCGGCGGCGGGCAGGCGCGCCGCCAGCTCGGCCGCCGTTCGGCGCGGCAAGGGGACGAGGCTCGCGATGAAGTGCACGCCGCCGCCGTCGGGCGTCACGAAGGTGCGCAGATAGGGGAATGCCTCGCGAATGGTCCGCGCGATCGAGGCCTGCGCGGTGAGGTGGCTCTCCGGCGCGTGGTAGGCCCGCGAGCCGGGGAGCCACTGCTGCACGACGCCGTCCGAGGCCAGGCGCGCCTTGACGACCTCGTAGAACTCACGCGTGTAGAGGAGGCTCGCGCCGGCGCCGTCGACAGGCGGCGGGGGGTCGATGGTGATGAGGTCCCAGCGGGTTCGCGAGCGCTCGAGGAACCGCCGGCCGTCGTCGATGACCACGTGGGCGCGCGGCAAGCGCAGCAGCGCCGGACCATCGGGGTGGTAGTAGCCGAAGAACCTCGGCACGCTCGGCACGAGCTCGACGGCGGTGGCGTCGACGTCCCAGGCCAGCAGCGATCGGAACGTGGTTCCCATGCCGAAGCAGATGACGAGCCCCCGCTCGGGGCGCCGGGCCAGCGACGCCAGCGGCAGGTGGGCCATGATCTTGAGGGTGGGCAGCAGGGTCGTCATGCCGACGCCGTTGACGAGCAGCTTCACGTGCGGACCCTCGCGGGTGGCGATCACCGTCGCGGTGTAGTCCCGGCGGATCTCGCGGTGTGCGAAGCGATCGGCGAAGTCGCGCGTCCCCAGGCCGAGGGCGGCGGAGGCGAGCAGCGCCGCCGTGAGCGCGGGACGCCAGCGGCGGGCGCCGCTGGCGACGACCGCCCACGCGCCCGCGACGAACAGGGACGCCGCCATGACGCCGAGCGTTCCGCGCTCGCCCACGGTCGGCAACAGCACGAACCCCGCGAGCAGGGGCCCGACGATGGCGCCGGTGACGTTCACCGCGTACGCGCTACCGGCCCGCCCCGGATCGCCGGCTGACCAGCGGTCGACGAGCATGGGCGTGACGTACCCGAGCGCCGCGCAGAACGGCACGATCCCGATCGTCAGCCGCACGACCCCCGTCGCGAAGTCGGGCTCGGCGCCGAGCCGTGGATCGGCCGCGGCGAGGGGCAGCAGCGCCAGGGGGCCGAGGGCAATCCAGAGGCCGGGCGCCGACTCGGGGAGCCTCGCGCGATAGACTCGCGAGCCGACGAACGTCGCCGACAGGTACAGCCCGAGGATGAGCGCGAAGGCATAGACGACGGCGTCGAGGTACGGCGTGAACTGGCGCACCCACACGACCTCGGCGGCCATGCTCGCCAGTCCCGTCGTGAACAGCAGCACGAGCGTCGATGATCCGGCGGCCCGCGCTCGCGGGCGCGCCGCCACGGGCGCCTGCGCCTCGCTGGCCGGGCTCTGGCCGAGCACGAAGGCGGCGAAGGCCAGGAGGGCGTTGACGGACGCGGCGACGAGGAGCGTGCTCCGGAAGCCGAGCAGCTCGATCAGCACGAAGGCGGACGCCAGCGTGCCCACCGTGGCTCCGGCGACGTTGGCCATGTAGAGGTAGCTGAACGAGCGCTCGCGGTCCGTCGCCGCACCGAGGCTGGCCATCGCGAACGGAAACGTCGCGCCCATGCACGTGCAGAACGGCAGGAGCGCGAGCGTGACCAGCGATCCGGATGCGAGATAGTACGCCGTCGAGCCCCACGCCATGCTGTCCGCGCCGCCGGCCAGCAGTCCGCGCGCCGCATCGAGCGCCCACGGGACCGTCAGCCCGGACGTGGCGACGACAACCTCCGCCAGCGCGTAGAGTCGCAGCCCGCGTCGCGCATCGCGGACGGCGAACCCGGTGACGAGGCGGCCGCCGGCCCAGGCGCCGAGGGCGAACCCCGCCATGAACACCGACAGCACGATGGCGACGAGCAGCGTATTGACGCCGAAGGCGGCCATCGCCAGGCGCAGCCACACCACTTCGTAGACGAGCGCGGAGAACCCCGACAGGAAGAAGAAGACGGCGAACCAGGCGCGGTTCACCGGAGCATCATGGCCCCGAGAGGTGAGGCGCGACGAGAAAAAAGGCGCGCGCGAGCGTGGAGAGACTGGCGCGAGCGCTCGCCGTCGCGTGAACCGACCACGTCACCAGCCGGTCGCCTGCCCCCAGCGGTCGAGATAGGCGACCTCGGCGAGCGGCTTGCGCGGGGCGCGGCCGAACTTGCCGAGGGGATAGCCGAGCGGAATCAGCGCCGCGGTCTCGACGTTGTCCGGGATGCCGAGCAGCGTCTTGATCTCACGATCGCGGAAGCGGTGGATCGTGGTGAGCGTGGTGCCGAGCCCGAGCGCGCGCGCGGCGAGCAGGATGTTCTGCACGGCGGGGTAGATCGAGGCGCCCTGCGTGAGGCCCGCCGACATCCCCTCCGTCTCCAGGCACGCCAGGATGAGCACCGGCGCCTCCCCGATGTGGTCGGCGAGGTGGCGTGAGGAGGAGACGACCTTCGCCCGGTCGCTGTCCGCGGGCGCCTGGGAGGCGTCGCGGTAGTACGGGACCTTCAGGAGGTCGTTGTACCAGGCGTCGCGGTAGAGATCGCCGATCCGCCGGCGCAGCGTCGCATCCCGGATCACGAGGAAGCGCCAGCCCTGCCGGTTGCCGCCGCTCGGGGCGCACACGGCGGCCTCGAGGATCTGCCGGAGCACATCGTCGGGGATCGGATCGGGATCGAGCCGGCGGATCGCGCGCTGGGTGTGGACGACCTCGAAGAATTCCATTCAGGGCTCCTCGCGGAGGACGGGGGTCAAGTCACAGTAACGGCGGACGTTTCTCGTGCCAGGGCGTGGCCTGCTCGTAGGCGTGCGCCGCGCGCAGCACGACCGCTTCTCCGAAGGGCCGGCCGGCCAGCTGTAACCCGATCGGCAGTCCGGCGCGCGAGAAGCCGCAGGGCAGGGAGATCGCCGGATTGCCGGTGAGGCTGTAGGGTGTGGTGTACGAGCGGCGCGCGAAGAAGCGCCGCGCGGCCTCGTCCTTGCTCGTGACGGGCGCCTGGCCCTGGGCGATCGGCGGCGCGGGGCGGGGCGAGGTCGGCGAGACGAGCAGGTCGACGCGGCGCAGGGCGCCGAGGACCTGGTCGCGGATCAGCGCGCGCGCGCGCTCGGCCTGCTGCTGCAGGGCGGCGGGGATCAACGCGGCGGTCATCAGGCGCCGCCGCGTGCCGGCGTCGTAGGCCCCGGGCCGCTCGCGCAGCCACGTCAGATGGATGCCCGCGCCGGCCGAGTCCGCGAGCGCCATGAAGACCGCGCCGGCGAGCGGGAGCAGCGGCAGCGACACCTCTTCGACCGTTGCGCCCAGCCCCTCGAGCACGCGGGCGGCGGCGACCACGGCGTCCCGGACTTCCAGATCGGTGTCCGCTCCGTGCGTCAGCTCGTTCACGAGACCCAGTCTGAGGCCGCGAGCGCCATCGCGCAGCGCGGCGAGATAGTCGTCGACGGGCCGCGTGGCAGTCAGCGCATCGCGATCGTCGCGGCCGGCGATCAGCGAGAGCAGGAGCGCCGTGTCCTCGACGGTGCGTGTGATGGGGCCGGGCGTGTCCATCGACCACGCGAGCGGAAAGCAGCCGTGACGCGACACGCGCCGGGCCGTCGGGCGCAGCCCCACCACGCCGCAGTACGACGCGGGGCTGCGCACGGAGCCGCCGGTGTCCTCGCCCAGGGTGACGGCCGCGAGCGCGGCGGCGGCGGCGATGCCGGAGCCCGACGACGAGCCGCCGGGATCGCGCTCGCGGTCCCACGGGTTGCGCGGCTGGCCGAACGGGAAATCCAGGGTGCCGCCCAGCGCGAACTCGGTGAGGTTGAGCTTGCCGAGCAGGACGGCGCCCGCGGCCTTCAGGCGCGCGACCACCGTCGCGTCCCCGGTGGGGACATGATCGGCGAAGAGCCGCGAGCCCATGGTCGTCCGGAGGCCGGCGGTGTCGAACTGGTCCTTCACCGCGAAGGGCACGCCGAGGAGCGGCTTCGCTTGGCCCGCCATGACGGCGCGCTCCGCCTCGCCCGCCGCGGCCAGCGCCGCCTCCGCGCTCACGGTGATGAAGGCGCGGAGCGTCTGGTCGTGGCGCTCGATCCGCGCCAGGCACGCGCGGGTCAGCTCGACGGGCGAGACCTCCTTGCGCCGGATGCGGGCCGCGAGCGCGACGCCACTCTCGTAGAGGAGATCGCCGGTCACGGCTCGAAGGAGAATGGCGCGGGATCGACGCCCTCGAGGGGCAGCGCGCCCAGCGGCGCCAGGGCCGTGAAGAACGCGTTGAGACGGTGGGTCACCTCGCCGAGATCCTCGCCGTCGAGCGCGAGGCCCAGGCTCCGCGCCAGCGCGCGGACGTCATCGCGGGTGAGATCGGCCATGGCGCCGACATTCTATGCCAGGTCGGGTGCCAGGTCGGGTGCCAGGTCGGGTTGACCGCCTCCCGGCGTCGGCGTAGGCTCGCCGCCATGCTAGACCTCGTGATCAGGAACGGCCAGGTCGTGACCCCGGAAGGCGCGGGCGCGTGGGACATCGGCATCGAGGGTGAGCGCATCGCCGCGGTGGCGCTGCCCGGCACGCTGCCGGCGGAGGCGGCGAAGGTGATCGACGCCGCGGGCAAGCTCGTCGTCCCCGGCGGCATCGACCCCCACACGCACCTGGCGCACTCCATCATGAGCCACCCGGAGCAGCCGAGCCTGACCCTGGGGCCCGAGGACGACACCCGCGGCATGGCCTTCGGCGGCACCACCACGCACATCGACTTCTGCTACGTGCGGCCGGGCGTCACCATCCCGGCCGCCATCGAGCAGCGCGCCGCGCGCTGGAAGGCGAGCTCGTACGTGGACTACGCCTTCCACGTCACCCTGGCCGGCGCGCTCGACTTCGGGGTGTTCGAGCAGATCCCGGACGCGATCAAGGAAGGCTACCCGACGTTCAAGGTGTTCACGACCAACATCCTGCCGCCGCATCCCAAGCGCCAGGGCAACCGGCTGGACTTCGGCCGCATCGGGTACGCGATGGAGAAGATCGCGCCGGCGGGCGGCCTGCTCGTCGTTCACGGCGAGGACGAGGACCTCGTGCAGTTCAACTACGAGCGCTTCATCGCCGAGAAGCGCGCCGAGGGCACCAACCTCCATCTGGTGCACTCCAAGCTCTCGGAGCTGCTGGCCTTCCGGCGCACGGTCACCCTGGCGCGGGCGCTGGACGCCGCGGTCTACTTCGTCCACACCTCGGCCAAGGAGGGCGTGGACACGATCCGCGAGGCGCGGGCCAACGGCCAGCCCGTCTACGGCGAGACCCTGCACCAGTACTGCTGCTTCAACGCCGAGTACTACAAGACCCCGCGCGGGTTCTGCTCCCACACGTACCCGTCGCTGAAGTTCCCCGAGGACCAGCAGGCGCTCTGGCACGGGCTCGTGCACGACGGGCTCTCCACGCTCGCCACCGACGAGTACCCCACCAGCCTCGAGATCAAGCTGCGCGGCCGCCGCATCGACGACGTCACCGGCGGCAACGTCGGCGCGGAGGCGCGCATGGGCATCGGGTACTCCGAGGGCGTGGTCAAGCGCGGGATGTCGCTGGCGCGCTTCGCCGACGTCACCTCGAGCAACGCGGCGAAGATCTTCGGGCTCTATCCCAGGAAGGGCGCCATCGCCCCCGGCAGCGACGCGGACCTCTGCTTCATCGACCCGGCCGTGCGGAAGACGCTCACCCGTGACGACTTCCACGTCACCGACTACAGCCCGTGGGAAGGCTGGAGCGTGACGGGCTGGCCGGTCACCACGATCCTGCGCGGCAAGGTCATCGTCGACGGCGGACGGCTGCTCGGCAGCACCACCGATGGCCGCTCGCTCTCGCGCAAGATCGATCCCTCGGTCCTCCGCCGCCCGGCCTGCTGAGAGCCTGTGAACGAATCGCGCTGTCGAGGGGCGCCGCGGCTGCGCTGCGGTGCCCCGAGCGCTGGAGGGTTTGTGGGGGCGCCCGGAGCCCCCCATGTCCTGAGGGCGGCCGCCTGACGGCTCCCGGCGGAGACGCGAGCGCCCCGGCGCCATCGCCGGCGGCCGGGGAGCCCTCCGTCCAGCTGCGCGGCGTCGCGTTCTGGCTCCTCGTGTGCGCGCTGTACGCCGGCGTGGACCTCACGGGTCTCGCCGACGGCCTGCTCCTGCCCGTGCCCCTCATGGCCGCGCTCGTGCTCGCGCGGGCGCTCGAGATCGCGCCCGGCCGACACGGGCGGGCGATCGCGCTCGTGCTGGGCGTCGGCGCGCTGGCCGGCGCGTGGCTCGCGTGGCGGTTGCGGGTGGGCACCGGCGACTACTCGCCGGACTCGCTGGCCATCGCGCTGGCCATGGTCGGCGCCGTCACGCTCGCGCTGATCCCGCAGCGCGCCCGCGTCCTCGTGCTGCGGCCGCTGGGCCTGGATCCCGATTCGCCCGTCCACGCCGTGGCCGCCGTCGGCGTCATCGTCACCGTCGCCGCGGCGATGGTGCTCTTCCGCGAGCTGCAGCGTGAGGCCCCGACCGCGCCCATCCCGTCCTACGTGAGCGACGAGGTCGCGGCCCTGCTGAGCGACGCCGGTCTGGCCTTCGCGGGCGTCGGCTTCCTGATCACGCGCGGCTTGCGCGCGAGCCTCGCGCGCCTGGACGTGCGTCCGATCCGCGCTCGCGTTGTGCTCCTGGCGCTCGCCGCCGCCGTGGCCTTCCACCTGGTGGTCGGGCTCATGGAGCACGCTGAGAGCGTCTGGCTGCCCGACATCTCGAAGCTCGAGGACCGCTTCCGCTACGAGTTCGTGGGGCTCCCGCCGTGGCTCGGCGCGGTGCTGGTCTCGGTGGCGGCGGGTCTCGGCGAGGAGCTGGTCTTCCGCGGCGCCCTCCAGCCGCGCCTCGGCATCGTGCCGACCGCGCTGGTGTTCGCGACCTTCCATGTCCAGTACCAGCTGCCGGGCATGGCGATGATCTTTGTCGTCGGCCTCGCGCTGGGCGTGCTCAAGCAGCGCACCTCGACGACGTTCACCGCCTGCGTCCACGTGTTCTACGATATCGGCGCGTTCGTCTTCTCGGATTGACGCCACGCGGGCGTGTGATGACAACGCGGGCGCGGTGGGTTCTGGGCGACGGAGGCGTGGACACGCAGCGGATCGTCGGGAGTCCGACCGTGATATACAGACCAGCGATGCCCGGTAAACGCAATTCAAGATAGATAGCGTGGGCCTACATGTCGTGGCGTCGAATCGCTGTGGTCCTGCTTGTGGGCGGTTGCCCCGCCCTCCCACCGCTTGCCCAGGCGGGCGGCTTCGCCTAGCCTGTCGTCGATCGCGGCGCGGTCGTAAGGGCCCGTGAGAGGCAAGGAGGGTCCGATGCGTCGGGGTGCAAAGCCCACGAAGCCCAAGGTCGAAGCCAAGCCCGCTGTCGCTCGCAAGTCGCCGAAGAACGAAGGCTCCAGGGTCCGCGACCTCGAGAAGCGCCTGGCGGAGAGCCTGGAGCGGGAGAAAGCCACAGGCGGGCGCCTGCAAGAGAAGAATCGTGCGCTCAGCGTCGCACTCGAGCAGCGGACGGCGACAGCGGAGATCCTTCGCGTCATCTCGAGCTCGCTCACCGAGGTGCAACCAGTCTTCGACGCGATCGCGTCCAGCGCGACGCGATTGTGTGACGCCACCTTCTGCATCGTGTTCCGGTTCGACGGCGAGATGATCACCGTGGCGGCCGACGATGGCCGATCGCCCGGGACGCTGGACGTCATCCGGGCCGTGTAGGGCGCTCCTCGAGACGTTCGCCGACCAGGCGGTGATCGCGATCGAGAACGCGCGTCTGCTCAGCGAGCTGCAGGCGAGCAATCGGGACCTGACCACGGCGCTGGACACGCAGACCGCCACCAGCGACATCCTGCGCGTCATCAGCCAGTCGCAGACGGATGTGCAGCCGGTGTTCCAGGCGATCATGGACAGCGCGGCGCGCTTGCTGCGGGCGCACTCGGGCGCGCTGACCCGGATCGCGGGCGATCAGATCGAGCTCGCCGCGGCTCACGGAAGCACCGACGATGCCGGCGACGCTGCCTTGAGGGCAGCCTACCCACAGTCGCTCCGATCCGAGAGGGCACACGCCCAGGCCATTCGCGATCGGGCGCCGCTCAATATCGCCGACGCTCACACCGATCCGCGACTGCCCGAAGCCCAGCACGCCACCGCTCGTGCCCGTGGCTACCGAAGCGTGGTTGCGGTGCCGATGCTTCGTCACGACGAGCCGGTGGGGGCGATCTCGCTCACACGCCGCGAGCCCGGCGGGTTCAATGACGACGAGATCGCGCTCCTCGAGACCTTCGCCGACCAGGCGGTGATCGCGATCGAGAACGCGCGCCTGCTCACCGAGCTTCAAGCGCTGACGCAGGAGCTGACACGTTCCGTCGACCAGCTCACCGCGCTCGGCGAGGTGGGCCAGGCGGTCAGCTCCTCGCTCGACGTCGACACCGTGCTCAGCACCATCGTCGGCCGCGCGGTGCAGCTCGCCGGTGCTGACGACGGGACGCTGTACGAATACGACGAGGGCGCGGAGTCGTTCGAGCTGCGCGCGACGACCAACGCCGACGATGAGGTCCGACGGCTGCAGCGGACGTCGCGGCTCCGGCTCGGGGAAGGCGCCGTCGGCATCGCGGGCCAGGCGAGGGCGCCGATCCAGATCCCCGACATCGCGATCGAAGGCGCGTACGACAGCCGACTGCGTGAAGCACTGCTCCGGGCCGGCACGCGCGCGCTGCTCGCCGTTCCTCTCTTGCGCGAAGGGCACATCCTCGGCGGGCTGGTCGTGAGCCGTCGCACGCCGGGCGAGTTCGCGCCCGAGGTCGTCAGCGTGCTCGAGACGTTCGCGACCCAATCGGCGCTCGCCATCCAGAACGCGCGGCTCTTTCGCGAGATCGAGGTGAAGAGCCGGCAGCTCGAGGTCGCCAGCGAGCACAAGTCCGAGTTCCTCGCGAACATGTCGCACGAGCTCCGCACGCCGCTCAACGCCGTGATCGGGTTCTCGGAAGTCCTGCTCGAGCGGATGTTCGGCGAGATCAACGACAAGCAGACGGAATACCTCGGCGACATCCTCACATCCGCGCAACACTTGCTCTCGCTCATCAACGACATCCTCGATCTGTCGAAGATCGAGGCGGGGCGCATGGAGCTCGACGCCGCCGACTTTGATTTACCGAGCGCCATCGACAACGCGCTCACCCTCGTGCGCGAGCGGGCGGGCCGGCGCGGCGTCAAGCTCGGGCAGACGATCGACGAAGGCCTCGGTCAGATCCACGGCGACGAGCGGAAGGTGAAGCAGGTGCTGCTCAACCTCCTCTCGAACGCGCTGAAGTTCACGCCCGAAGGCGGGCGCGTGGACGTGCGCGCGAGCATCGTCGACGGCTTCGCGGAGATCTCCGTGCGCGATACCGGCATCGGCATCGCGCCCGGGGACCACGGCGCGGTGTTCGAGGAATTCCGTCAGGTCGGGAGCACGGAGAAGAAAGCCGAGGGCACCGGGCTCGGTCTGTCGCTGGCGCGGAAGTTCATCGAGCTCCACGGCGGTCGCATCTGGCTCGAGAGCCAGATCGGCGCTGGCTCGACGTTCACGTTCACGCTGCCGCGGCGCCAGTGACAGGCGACGCTGACACCCTCGCGGGACACCATCGCCAGGTGAGGTCTTCCCGGGCTCAGCCTTCATCCGCTCGGAGGCGACCGGAAAGGGACGTGGTCCGTGTCGGTGAGCGGCAACTGGCGGGTTACGTTCAAGTTCGTTGGCAAGGATGCGGACGCCGTCGATTACGAGGACTATCAGTGAGGGACTAGCGATGCGTATGAACAATCCACCTCATCCGGGCGAGATCATCAGGACCCTGTGCCTTGAACCACTTGGCGTCACCGTGACGCAGGCGGCCGCAGCGCTGGGAGTGAGCCGGAAGACCCTGTCCGCCATTCTGAATGGCCGTGCCGGGATCAGCCCCGAAATGGCGGTCCGTCTCTCCATTGCTTTTGGCACATCTTCCGAGAGTTGGCTCAACCAGCAAACGCAGTACGACCTCTGGCACGTTGAGCAGCGCCGGAAACGACTTCGGGTTGCGAAGCTGACGCCGGCGTAGACGACGCCCAATATGTTGTTTGTGCCGTTCGGTTCGAAGACGCGGCATCATCATGTACGACTCGTTCGCCCGCGATGTCGCTGAGAATCCAGAGGAGATAGAGCCCATGAGAGTGCTCACCCCGTTTGGCGCCGCCGCTGGCGACACGCGGCCCCTGGCCCGGCGCCGCCCGAGCCTGGCCGGCCTGCGCATCGGCATCCTCGACAACTCCAAGCCCAACGCCATCGCGCTGCTCGAGCAGGTGGCGGAGGGACTGGTGGCGCGCGCCGAGGGCGCGCGCATCGTGCGCTGGCAGAAGCCGGGCGCCTCGCTGCCCGCGACGATCATCGACGAGGTGGCGGCGGGCGCCGACGTCGTCCTGACCGCGTCCGCGGACTGAGGGTCCTGCACGTCGTGGAGTTTCCACGACGCCGCGGCCCTCGAGGCCAGGGGCATTCCCTCGGTCGTGCTCGGGACCGACGTGTTCGTGCCGCTCGGCGCCTCGGTCGCCGCCTCGTACGGGATGCCGAACCTGCCGCTCGTCACCGTGCCGCACCCCATCGGCGGGCTGGAGCCCAAGCTCGTGCGCGCCAAGGCCGAGAGGATCGTCGATCAGGTGTTCATGGCGCTGACCACCGATCCGATGGCGCCGGCGGCCGTGCGCGGCCCCGCTGACGAGGCCGTCACCGCACCCGACGATCTCGACGCCTTCCAGGTCTGGGCGATGACGGAAGGCTGGGGCGACGGCCTGCCCGTGCTGCCCCCGACGGCGGAACGCGTGGCGCGCATCCTCGGTGGCGCGGCCGCCGACACGCTCGTCGCGGAGCTGCAGCCCCGCCGGGGCTTCGCCACCCTGCGCGCCATCGCGATCAACGCGGCGCTGGCGGGCGCGGGCCCCGAGCACCTGCCGGTGATCGTGGCGGCCATCCGCGCGCTCGCCGATCCCGCGTTCAACCTCAAGGCCGTCCAGACCACGACCCATCCGTGCACACCGCTGGTCATCGTCAACGGCCCGATCGCGCGGCGCCTCGGCGTCAGCGGCGGTGCCAACGCGCTCGGCAACGGCCACCGCGCCAACGCGGTGATCGGGCGCAGCGTGCGGCTGGTCTGCCAGAACATCGGCGGCGCCATCCCCGGCCAGACCGATCGCGCGACCCAGGGCCATCCCGGCAAGTTCACCTACTGCCTGGCCGAGAACGAGGCGGAGTCGCCGTGGGAGCCGCTGCACGTCGAGCGCGGCTTCGCGCGCGAGGACAGCTGCGTCACCGTCTGCGGCTCGGAGGGCCCGCACAACGTCAACGACCACGGATCGATCAACGCCGAGGGCCTGGTCCGCGCGATCTCCGGGACCCTGGCGACCACGGGGAGCAACAACATGTACTCCGGGGGCGAGCCGCTGATGCTGATCGGGCCGGAGCACGCAGCGACCATCGCGGGCTCGGGCTGGTCCAAGGCGGACCTCAAGCGCGCCGTGTGGGAGCGGGCCAAGGTCCGGCTCGACCGCTGGGGCCCCGAGACGCGCGCCCGCTTCGTGCCGATCGACCCCGAGCGCTTCCGCGACAAGCCGCTCGACCACGAGGTGCACGTGAGCCACCGGCCCGAGGACTTGATGGTCGTGGTGGCCGGCGGCCCGGGCAAGCACTCGGCGGTGATCCCGACCTTCGGCCACACGAAGTCGGTGACGGTGCGGGTCAGCGAGAGCGGGTGAGGACGGCGAGGCCTTTCTCGGTGTCGCGCCACTCCTGACGGAACCACGGGAACTCGCGTGTCCATCGCGCGAGCACCCGACGCTCCTTGCCGCGGCGAGCGTCGTCGAGGAACGCCGCGGCGCCGATCCGCATGCGGTCGAACAGCATCGGCCCGGCCGGGTAGCGCGCGAGCGGGCGCAGGCGGCCGGGCGGGCCGTCGACCACCAGCATGTCGATCTCGCCGGCGGGGAGCGTGTCCTCGGCGTACCAGGGCCACGTCTCGCCGCCGAGCGCGAGCGCGCCGAGCTGGGCGACGAGCAGCGTCGCGCGGTCGGCCACGCCGAGGCGCTCGAGCTCGCCCGCGAGCCATGCGGCGAACTCCTGGTCGTGTTCGAGGGCGTAGACGTGGCCGTCGCCGTTCTGCTGGAGCGCGCGCGCCAGCACCAGCGTGCTGAGCCCGCTGCCGCACTCGACGACGAGCCGGGGCCGGGTCGCCCACACGTGGCGGGCAAGGGCGAGCAGGAAATCGGGTCGTCCCGCGCCGCCCGTGATCGCGGGCAGCCGCGCGGGCAGGGCCAGCTCGTCCAGGAGGGTCGCCAGGGCCTCGAACTGGGCGAGCAGGCGGCGACTCTCGCCATGCCGGGCCTCGCGGAGGCGCGCGTGCTGCCACAGCGCCAGCGCCACCGCGGCCGCCAGGAGGGCGAGCAGCACGGCCCAGAGCGTCCACGCGAGCGCCGCCGGCATCCGGGGCGGAGAATAACAGAGATGGGGGGCCTCGGCGGGCCCTCCCAAGCCCCCCGACGCTCGGCATGCCCCGGCAAAGCCGTGGCGCGCCTCGATGCGCGGGCAGGCTCCGCCGGAGCAATCTTGCCCAGCCGGGGCCGCGATGATAGCGTGTGGCCCAGTCAGGAGGCCGCCGATGCCCGCGGAGCTCACGTCCAAGCGCTACCAGGTCCAGGATCTCTCCGACGCCATCGAGTTCTGCTTCCAGCAGGGCTGGACCGACGGCCTGCCCGTGGTGCCGCCCACGACCGAGCGCGTGCAGGCCATGCTCGCGGCGGCCAAGCTCGACGCGAAGCAGCAGGTGGCTTTCATCACCCATCGCGCGGTCTCGGTGACGGCCGAGAAGGTCGCCGTCAACGCCGTGATGGCCGGGTGCAAGCCCGAGTACATGCCGGTCGTGATCGCCGCCGTGGAGGGCATCGCGGATCCGGCATGGAGCTACCACGGCCCGGGGACCTCGACCGCCGGCGCCGGCGTGCTGATCCTCGTCAACGGGCCGATCGCGCGCGAGCTCGACGTCAACGCCGGCGACAACCTGTTCGGACCGGGCTGGCGGGCCAACGCCACCATCGGGCGCGCACTGCGGCTGGTGATGCGCAACGTGATCGGCTCGCGCCCGGGCACGCTGGATCGCGGCACGCTGGGCCACCCGGGCAAGCTCTCGTACGTCATCGCCGAGAACGAGGCCGACAGCCCGTGGACGCCGCTGCACGTCGAGCGCGGCTTCCGCCCGGAGCAGAGCGCGGTGACGGTGATGGCGGCGCTGGCACCGCACCAGTGGTACAACCAGCTCTCCAGCACCGCCGAGGGCGTGCTGGAAACGCTCTGCGATCACATCCGGATCTCGGGCGCGCCGATGGCCCAGCCCAACTACATGATCATCCTCGCCGGCGAGCACGTGCGCACGATCGCCGGCAGCGGCTGGACGAAGGCGGACATCCGCCGCTACGTGTTCGAGCACAGCCAGACGCCGCTGGCGCACCTCAAGCGCCACCACCACATCCCCGGCGAGATCAAGCCGGGCGACGACACCAAGATGCGCCCGATCGTGGAATCGCCCGACGACCTGCTCGTCGTCGCGGCGGGCGGGCGCGCCGGCAGCTTCTCGGCCTACGTGCCGGGCTGGAGCAGCCGAAAGGCCTCGGCCGCGGTCACCAAGGAGGTCAGACGATGATGGAGATCCTGGATCCCACCCTCGAGGTGCGCACGCAGCCTATCGCGTACGTGCCCCGACCCGCGTCGCTCGCCGGCAAGCGGGTGGCGCTCATCGAGAACACGAAGTACAACTCGGACCAGCTGCTCGCCCGGATCGGCGAAATCTTGAAGTCCGAGTACGGCGCGGCGGAGACGCGCATGTTCCGCAAGCGCAACGCCAGCGTGCCGGCGCACGAGGAGATCATCCAGGAGGTGCGCCGGACCTGCGACGTCGTCGTCGCCGGCATCGGCGACTGAGGGTCCTGCTCGTCGGGCAGTGTGCTCGACGGAATCCTGCTGGAGAAAGCGGCCGTGCCGTCGGCCTCGATCATCACGGACGTGTTCGACGCCACCGGCCGGGCGATGGCGGAACAATGGGGTCTTCCGACGTACAAGTTCCTGAGCATGCCGCACCCGATCGCGAACCTGACCGAGGCGCAGCTCGACCAGCGCGCGCGCGAGATCGCGCCCGAAGTGGTGAAGCTGCTGCTCCAGGGCCAGGAGTAGCGTTCGAGCCACCCTGGTGGTGCCGCAACGGGCACCTCCAGACGCTGTGGGGCCCGCTCGTTCGCCGCAGGGGCATCGCCCTGCGGCGGGAGCGGGTGGCGACGTCGGATGGCGATTTCGTCGACCTCGACTGGACCGAGGGGGCGACGGGCTCGCCGCTGCTGCTGCTTCTTCACGGTCTCGAGGGCTCCTCGCGGTCGCACTACATGATCGGGCTCGCGCGCCTGGCGTTGACGCGCGGGTGGCGCACGGTCAGCCTCAACTTCCGCTCGTGCAGCGACGAGCTGAACCTCCTGCCGCGGTTCTATCACTCGGGTGACACGGGCGATCTCGATGCCGTCGCCGGTCTGCTCGCCGAGCGCGAGCCCGGCGTCCGCCTCGGCGCGGTCGGGTTCTCGCTCGGGGGCAACGTGCTGCTGAAGTGGCTCGGCGAGCGCGAGCACGAGGCGCCCGGGTACGTGCTCGGCGCGGTCGCCGTCTCAGTGCCCTTCGACCTCGCGGCGTGCACGCGCCTGCTCGACCGGGGCTTCCGGCGCGCGCTCTATACGGAGAACTTCCTGAAGGGCATGCGCGACAAGGTGCGCCGCAAGGCGGAGAGGCTGGGCGCGTTCGTCGACGTCACTGCCGCCACGCGCGCGCGGACCTTCGGCGAGTACGACGAGGTGGTCACCGCGCCCCTGAACGGCTTCGCGAGCGCCCTCGACTACTGGACGCGCGCGAGCAGCGGGCCGTACCTCGGGCGCATCCGGCGGCCGACGCTCCTGATCAGCGCCCGGGACGACCCCTTCGTGCCGCCCGATGCGCTGCCCGATGTCCGCCGGCTGCCGCCCAACGTGATCGCTGAGTTTCCCACCCGCGGCGGCCACGCCGGATTCATCGACGGCGCGCCGTGGCGTGCGACCTCCTGGGCCGAGCGACGGGCCATCGCGTTTCTCGATCCGCTGCTGGCTTAACCGACGACATGGGGGGATCCGGGCGCCCCCCAAGCCCCCAGACGCTCGGGACGTCCCAGCGCAGCTGTGACGCCCCTCGAAATCCGTGGGGCGTCCGGGGCTCCGGGCGCCCCCCTGTACCCTTGTGAGGGTCACGGCCGTCTCGGTGGGAGCGCCGGGCGCCCCCGGTGCTGCGAGCACCTGGCTTGGACACGCGCCCCGCCGAGATCGTCGTGGTGCTATCTCCCGTGGGGAGTCGCGCTGCGAGCGCCAGTACAGGGCCGAGACGGCACCACGATTGGCCGGGACGACTGCTCCGTCGG
Source organism: Candidatus Rokuibacteriota bacterium (assembly GCA_016200085.1). GTDB lineage: Bacteria > Methylomirabilota > Methylomirabilia > Rokubacteriales > CSP1-6 > JACQFL01. The sequence continues at coordinate 98,322 of JACQFL010000046.1, forward strand.
AAGGAGTGTCGATGCCCGACTATGACCTGTTCGTAGGAATTGACTGGGGAGTGCGACGCATCAGATCACCCTCGTCGCGCCGAGCGGGGAGCGGCGCGCCGAGCACCAGGTCCCGCACTCGGGGGCGGGACTCGAGGCCCTCGTGGCCACGCGGCGCAGCGCCGGCCCCGACCCGGGGCGGATCGCCGTCGCCCTCGAAGTGCCGCGGGGGGCGATCGTGGACACCCTGCTCGCGCAGGGCGGCCACGTCTTTGCCCTGAATCCCAAGCCGCTCGATCGCTTCCGCGATCGGCACACCGTCGCCGGGGCCCAGGACGACCGGCGCGATGCCTTCGTGCTCGCGGACGCCCTGCGCACGGATCGCGGCGCCTTCCGTCGCCTCGCGCCGGAGGACGCGCGCGTGGTGCACCTGCGCGAGCTGTCGCGGATGCACGAGGAGTTGGGGCAGGAGCACCGGCGGCTGAGTAATCGCCTGCGCGAGCAACTGTGGCGGTTCTCTCCCCAGGCCCTGGCGCGGTGTGAGGCGGCCGACGAACCGGGGCTGGGGCGGCTGCTTGCGCTCGCCCCGACCCCGGCGCAGGGCCAGCGGGTGCGCCCGGCCACGGTCCGCGCGCGGCTGGCCCGGCATCGGATCCGGCGGCTCACCGCGGCCGAGGTCCTCGCCGCGCGGCGGGCGCCGAGTGTCACGGTCGCCGCGGGCACCGTCGAAGCGGCCACCGAGCACATCAGTGTGCTGCTGCCTCGGCGGCAGCTGGGCCAGGCGCAACTCGCGCGCTGCGCGCGCCGCCTGGACGCCCTGCTGGCCGCGCTCGCCGCGCCGGCGGACGGGGACGGGCGGGAGCAGCGTGACGTGACTATCCTCCGCTCCTTGCCTGGGGTCGGGAGAGTCGTCGCCGCCACGATGCTCGCCGAGGCCTCCCAGCCTCTGGCCGCTCGAGAGTACCAAACCGTGCGGACGCAGGCGGGCGTGGCCCCCGTCACGCGGCAAAGCGGGAAGAGCCGGCACGTGGCCATGCGACGGAGTTGTCATCCCCGCCTGCGGAGCGCCCGGTTTCACTGGGCGCGCACAAGCCTGCAGCACGATGCCCACCGTCGCGCTCATTACGAGCGCTTACGCGGTCGGCACCGCCATGCCCGGGCGCTGCGCGGCGTGGCCGACCGACTGCTCAGTGTCTTGGTCGCGATGCTGACGGCTGGCACGCTGTACGACCCCAGCCGGCGCCAGGCAATTGCCGCTTGACAACGGGTGGGGAGTCCAAGCCCCCCACGCTCGGCGCGCCCCGGCACAGCCGTGGCACTCCTCGATTCCCCGGACGGGCTCCTGGCGAGCGGGCGATAATGGCCGCCATGATGACGGACGCCTACGATCTGCCGCTGACCACGGCCTCGCCCGCGGCGCGGGAGCGCTACGATGCCGGGACGCGCGGGCTGCTCGGCTGGAAGGCCAGCGCGCTGGAGTCGTTCGACGCCGCGACTGCCGCCGATCCCGCGCTCGCCGTGGCCCACGCCGGCGCGGCGGTGTGCCACTTCCTCGACGAGCGGTTCGACGAGGCGCGCGCGGCGGGGGAGCGGGCGCGCGCGGCCGCCGCCGGCCAGAGCGCGCGCGAGCGCGGTCACGCCGAGAGTATCGCCCTGCTCGTCACCGGTAAGGTGGGCGACGCCGAGCGCGCGATGCGCGAGCACCTCGGCGGCTTCCCGCGCGACCTCTCCATCCTGCAGCGCCTCTACATCCTCTGGTTCTGGCAGGGGCGATTCCCCGAGATGCTGGCGCTGACCTCGTCGCACGCGCGCTTCTCCCCGGGAGACTCGTTCATCGTCGGCATGCACGCCTTCGCGCTGGAGCAGGCCGACCGCTGCGATGAGGCCATCCGCGTGGCCCAGGCCGCGCTCACGGCCAATCCAGACGATGCCTGGGCCGTGCACGCGCTGGCCCACACGCTGTACGAGATGGAGGCCTACGACACCGCGATCCGCCGCCTGCCGCCGGCGACGCACGCCTGCCAGGACCTGAACTGGTTCCGCAACCATCTCTACTGGCATCTCGCCCTGCTGCACCTGGCCGCGGGCGACGAGGCGCGCGCCTCGGACATGTGCCGCCAGGCCTTCGAGCGAGAGCCGTCGTCCATCGCGGGGAACCTGCACGACTCGATCTCGCTGCTCTGGCGGCTGGGCCTCGCCCGCCATGACATCGGCGCGCGCTGGGCCCCGTTCGTGACGATCGCCCGCGAGCGGTATCCGAAGATCGGCCTGCTGTACCACCAGACGCACCTTGCCATGGCGCTCGCCGCCGGCGGTGACTGGGAGCATGCCGAGAAGCAGCTCGAGAGCTATCGGGGAAAGGTCTCGAGGGACCGCACAGGCCTGATCGGGCCCGTGGTCATCCCGCTGCTCGAGGGGATCGGGGCGTTCGCGCGCGGCGACTACGCGCGCGCGATCGAGCGCCTCGAGCCGGGGCGCGACCGCTGGGTCCACCTCGGCGGCAGCCGCGCCCAGCGCGACGTCTTCACCGACACGCTGCTCGAAGCGTGCTTCCGGGCGGGCGACGCCGAGCGCGCCGAGCGCCTGCTTGCCGAGCGCGTGGCCCGCCGCCGCGATCACTTCTCCCTGACCGCCAACGGCCGCCGCGCGCGCTGAGCCCAGGTGTGTGGCCAGGATGCGGTCGGGTCACGCCCACGCTCACCGACGAGCGGGGAGCCAGCCGGCCGGCCGTCACGCACGGATGGGGGCGATCGCCTGCGCCGAAGCGCTTACGTCGGACGTAATTGAAGCGCAATGCCGGTCAGCCGATGATGGAGCATCTCGAGGGGCGTGAAGTAGGGCGAGCGCGGGACCCGCCCGCGCGCCGGGTCCCGCCGGCTCACCCGGCGGCGAGTCGTCGCGAGGCCTCCTCGGTGGCGCCGTCGGCGGGGAAGAACGACTCGATCCGCAGCTCGTGCAGGGTGATGTCGTGGGGCGTGCCCAGGCTCGTCAGCGTCGTGAAGTAGCGCAGCGCCGCGTCGCCCTTGCGGAACTCGATCGGCAGGAACGGCGCCGTGGAGGCGGCGAGGTCCAGCGTGCGCCACTGGCGCGGCACGTCGGGGTAGGCGAGCAGCTCGTCGAGCAGCCGGCGCGTGGCCTCGCCGCCGAAGCCGCTCCAGACGTCGCGGTGCAGCCACTGCACGAGCGAGGCCGCCGTCGCCTCCCAGTTCACGATGTGCGGGCGGAAGCCGTCGGGGTGGAACATCAGGCGCATGGCGTTGGGCGGTCCGAGCCGGGCCACGGCGGCCGGGTCGAGGAAGAGCCGCTGCACGCGCGCCGAGCCCTCGTTGACCTGCAGCACGTTCCAGTGGCGGTCGAGCACCAGCGCGGGGTAGGGCTCCTGCTGGCGCAGCATGAAGTCGAGGGCGCGCCGCACCTGGGTCATCTCGGGCGCCTCCAGCGCGGTCTCGCGATAGACGGGCGCGTACCCGGCCGCCGTGAGCAGATCGTTCCGGTGGCGCGGGGGCACTTCGAGCACGTCGGCGAGCAGCACGACCATCTCGCGGCTCGGCTGGGCGCGGCCGGTCTCGACGAAGCTGACGTGACGCGACGACACCCCGGCGGCGAGCGCGAGGTGGAGCTGGCTCATGCGGCGCTGAGCGCGCCAGTGGCGGAGCGCCTTGCCGAAGGGGCTGCCGGTCACGGTCGTGCTCATGGTGGGGGTGACTCTACACCGCGCGGCGACGGCCGCACCATTACCTTCGAGGTAGTCGGGAGACGTTGTCCCGCATCTCCACACGATCTCAGCACTGGAGGAGCGCGATGGATCTCGACCCGACCCGCCTGACGGAGCTCCACAAGGGCACCCTCGCCGACACCCTGGGCGTCCGGTTCGTCGAGACGGCGCCCGAGCGCGTGGTGGCCGAGCTCTCGTTCCGCGACGGGTTGACGACCGTCGGCGGCAGCCTCCACGGCGGCACGCTGATGGCGTTCGCCGACACTGTCGGCGCCGCCGCGACGTTCCTGAACCTGCCCGCCGGCGCCGGCACCACCACGCTCGAGTCGAAGACCAACTTCTTCGCGGCCTGCCGCGGCGGGACCGTGCGCGCCGAGACGACGCCGCTGCATCGCGGCAAGCGGACGATGGTCTGGCAGACGCGGGTGACGGACGAGAGCGGGCGTCTGCTCACGCTGACGATCCAGACGCAAATGGTGATCTGATTGGACTGGGGCTCCGGGCGCCCCCCAGCCCCCGACGTTCGGAGCGCCCCGGGGGACCCCTTGCGCTCCTCGACTGTCCTGGCCGGCGGCACTGTTCTCGGCGCGGGAACGCGGTATCATCTGGGCCATGACGGGACATCCACTCGACAGGGCGCTCGAGCATCTGGCGGCGGGGGAGTGGCAGAAGGCCCACGAGATCGTCCAGAAGGACGAGTCCGTCACTGCGGCCTGGCTCCACGGCATCGTGCACATTCTCGAGGGCGATCTGAAGAACGCCGAGGGCTGGTACCGCAAGGCAGGACGTCCGTTCCCCGGTGGCGACGCCGCACCGGGCGAGATCGCAACCGCCCGCCGCGCATTGGCGGACACCGACGCGAAGACGTAACCCGCGCGCAACGTCGTCGCCGATGGGTTGACGTATCAGTCACGTCGCGCGTCGAGACGACCAATCGACCAAGGAGGACACTCATGGGAGCCCGAGCCGAAGCGCTGGCGAAGAAGTACGAGGCAAAGGTCGACGAGACGACGGCGGTCATCGAGAAGCTGAGCGACGCCGACTGGAAGACGGTGACCACCGCCGAGAAATGGCCGGTCGGCGTGGTGGCCCATCACGTCGCGGGCGCCCACCAAGGCCTCGGGGGGCTCGTCAAGGCCATCGGCTCCGGCCAGCAGCTCGGCAACATGACGATGGACGACATCCACGCCATGAACGCCAAGCACGCCCAGGAGTTCGCCAGCGTCGGCAAGGCGGAGACCCTGGCGCTGCACAAGAAGAACGCGGCGGCCGCTGCGGCGACCGTCCGCGGGCTGAGCGACGCCGAGCTCGATCGCAGCGGCACCGTGCTCAAGGGAATGCCGGCGATGAGCGCCGAGCAGCTGGCGGCGGGGCTGCTCGTGGGTCACATGGACGAGCACCTGGCGAGCATTCGCGCCACCGTGGGCCTGAAGGGCTGAGGGCCATGCCGGTCATCGAGCACGCGGACGCTCCGCTCCAGCCGTTTCCCGGCGGGGCGACGTACCGGACCCTCGTCGGCGACGACGAGGGCTCGACGCCGGTGCGGATCGGGATCCAGACCTCGCCGCCGGGCTACGCGACGCCCGAGCACTCCCATCCTTACGTCGAGATCCTCACGATCCTCGACGGCACGGGCGAGGCGTGGATGGACGGTGCCGAGGGCGTCATCCCGCTCCGGGCGGGCATGACGCTGGTGCTCCCGGCCGACGTGGCACACGGCTTCCGGGTCACCGGGCACGCGCCGCTGGTCACCTACGGCGTGCACAGCTCGCCGCACCGGATCGTCGAGGTGCGCCGGCGGCCGGTCGTCACGGAGGCGATGCTGGAGGCCTTCGGCGCGGGCTGGAACCGTCACGACGTGGACTTCCTGATGACCTTCATGAGCGACGATCCGGTCTTCGAGGTGACCGCGGGCCCGGAGGCGTGCGGCAGACGCTACACCGGGCGCGAGCGCGTGCGCCACGCCTTCGCGCGCGTGTTCGAGATCTTCCCGGACGCCCACTTCGGCGACGCGCGCCACTTCGTCTCCGGCGATCGGGGCGTCAGCGAGTGGTTCTTCACGGGCACGCGCGCGGACAGCGGCGCGAAGCTCGAGGTCACCGGGTGCGACGTCTTCACGTTCCGCGACGGCAAGATCGCGGTGAAGAACTCCTACTTCAAGAACCGCATCTAGCCCGGCGCGCTCACGATCAATCCGGGCTAGCCTGGGCTAGCCTTGGGCTAGCCTCCAGCGAGAAGTCTGCCGAAGCCGCTCGTCGGCTGGTTCACGCCGGCCATGCGTAGGGCCTGCCACAAGGTGGCGGTCTGGCTGGTGACGACGGGCTTGCCGAGGTCGCGCTCGAGGCGCTCGACGATGCCCACGGTCGGAAGGCCCGTGCCGCTGATCAGAACGCAGTCGGCGCTCGGCGCGTCGACGTCCCGTCCGATCTGGTACGCGCGCTCCTCGGTTTCCTCGTAGATGTTCGCGACGTCCTCGAGCTGGCGGTGCGCGACGACCTCGAGCCCGGCCGCCGTCCAGTACCGCCGCCCCGCGGCGGCGATCATGTCCGGGTAGGGCGTGGCGAGCGCGAGGCGCCGCGCCCCGAGATGCGCGAGCGCGGCGACGATGGCGCGCGCCGCGGTGAGCGCGCGGGTGCCGGCGGCCGCCGCGAGGCGCTCGAGCAGCGGCGGCTCGGCAGCGAAGCCGGTGAGGTAGCTCACCGCGGTGTGGGCGAGGACGACGACCGCGGGGCGCAGCGAGGCGAGCGAGCGCGCGGCCGCCGGCACGGAGTCCAGGTAGGCGAGGGTGCGGCGCTCCATGCCCTCGGCGGCGCCGGACTCGCCGGCGAGGGTCTCCAGCCGCGCGAAGTGCAGGGTGACCCCGGGCGGCGCCATCCGGTAGAGCTCCGGCTCGACGGTGGGGTTGCCGGCGGGCACGAGCACGCCGATCCGGACGCTCGTCGGCCCCGTCACCCGCGCGCCCGCCTCAACGGCCGCTCCCGAAGACCGGCGCGATCGAGACCGCCATGATCGGCAGGCGATAGCTCTCGTCGCGCCAGGCCTGGAAGTAGGTGATCACACTGCGGGTGGCGTGATCGAAGGGCTCGAAGAACGAGGTCCGTCCGGCGAGCAGGGTGACCGAGGCGAGGGTGGCGGCGAGGACCACGTGGTGCAGGATCGGGTGGTCCCTGCGCCAGTTCCAGCGCCAAGGCCCGGTGGCGGCGACGTCCGACGACATCGTGAGTGAAGCTGACCGCGAGCGACCCGCTTACCGCGCGGGCGGCTCCGGCGGGCGCAGGTGCGCCCACGGCCGCGCCTGCTCGAAGGCCGCCGCCACCCGCAGCACGGTCGCCTCGTCGCGCCAGCGTCCGGCGATCTGCAGGCCCACGGGCAGGCCGTCGCGCGTGAAGCCGGCCGGCACCGAGATGGCCGGCACCCCGATCACCGAGAAGGCATAGGTGAGCAGGACCCAGTGCAGGTAGCTCGGCACGGGCTTGCCGTCGATCACGCTCGGGTACGCATGCTCGACCGGGAACGGCGGCACGGGCACGGTGGGCGTCACGATCACGTCGTGACGGTCGAGGAAGGCGCGCACGCGCTGCCAGAGCGTCGTGCGCAGGCGCTCGGCGCGCCCGATCTGGTCGGCGGTCAGTCCCAGGCCGAACTCGATGTTCCGCACGAGGTTGTCCTGCATCACCTCGCGCCACTTCGGCAGCTTGTCGGCGTGGAGGGCCACCATGCGCGCGCCGCGGGTGGTGAGGATCACCTCCACCACGGCGGAGAAGTCGGGGTGCGCCGTCTCCACCCGGGCGCCGAGCCGCGCGAGCTCCCGGGCGGCCGCGCCCGCCACGCGCCTCACCTCCGCGTCGACGGGCGTGATGCCGAGGTCCTCGCTCCACGCCACCCGCAGGCCCTTCACGCTCGGCCGGCGCGTCGCGGCGACGAAGGCGCGGGTGTCGACCGGGTAGGAGATGGGCGAGCGGGCGTCGGGGCCCGAGATCGCGGCGAGCATCAGCGCGAGGTCCCCGACGGTGCGGGCCATCGGGCCCGTCACGCTGAGCGCGTCCCATCCGAGCGGCGAGGGATGAACGGGCACGAGCCCCGGCGAGGGCCGCAGGCCGACCACCCCGCAGAAGGCGGCGGGGATCCGCAGCGAGCCGCCGTGATCCGTGCCCTGGGCCAGGGGGCCCATGCCGGTGGCGAGCGCCACCGCGCCGCCGCCCGTCGAGCCGCCGCAGGTCAGGGCGAGGTTCCAGGGATTGCGCGTGGCGCCGAAGACGGCGTTGAACGTGTTGCCGCCCGCGCCGAACTCCGGCGTGTTGGTCTTGCCGAGCACGATGGCGCCCGCGGCCTTGAGGCGCTCGACGATCAGGGCGTCCTCGTCGGGGACGAAGTTTTCGTAGATCTTCGAGCCGAACGTGGTGCGAATACCCCGGGTGATCGTGAGGTCCTTGATCGAGACCGGCACGCCGTGCAGGGGGCCGAGCGCGGCCTTGCGAGTGACCGCCGCCGTGGCCGCGCGCGCCGCGCGCAGCGCCTCCTCGGCCGCGACGGTGCAGTAGGCGTTGACCGAGGGGTTGACGCGCTCGATCCGGGCGAGGAACGCGCGGGTGACCTCGAGGGGCGAGATCTTCCTCGCGCGGACCAACCGGACGAGATCCGCGGCGGGGGTGAAGCAGATCTCGTCCGGCGTCATCTCAGCCCTCGCGGTACCAGTGGGCGAGGTTCCAGGGATCGGAGTCTCAGCCCGAGAGCGCGGCGGGATCGCCGGCCGACCCTGACGTCGTCGATCAGTTCGCGGAGATTGCGTTCGTCCATGACGGGCCTCTCCCAGCGGTGGTCGAGCGTGTGCTGACCGAAACCCTACCCGAGCACCTTGCGCGGATCCAGGGCGTCGCGCAGCCCGTCGCCGATGTAGTTGATGGACAGCACGGTGAGGAAGATCGCGGTGCCCGGGAAGATGGCCCAGTGCGGGGCGAAGTCCAGGTTGTCCTTGGCGTCGAAGAGGATGCGGCCCCAGGTCGGGATGTCGGGCGGGAAGCCGAGCCCGAGGAACGACAGCGAGGACTCCGCGATGATCGCGGTGGCCACGTCGAGCGAGCCGGCCACGATGATCGGGCCCACCGCGTTGGGCAGGATGTGGCGGGCGACCTGGCGCAGCGGCGCGGCGCCCAGCCCGCGCGCGGCCTCGACGAACTCCTTCTCGCGCAGGGACAGGAACTGCGCGCGCACCAGCCGGGCCACCGGCATCCAGCGGAGCCCGCCGATGACGGCGACGATCATCAAGAACACGCCGGCCTCGGGCCCGACCATCTTCTTCAGGGCGTCCCGGAAGAGGTAGACGATCAGGAGCAGGAGCGGCAGGTTGGGCAGCGACAGGAAGAGGTCGGTGATGCGCATCAGCGCCGTGTCCACCGCGCCGCCGACGTACCCGGAGACGGCGCCCATCAGCGTACCGATGCAGACCGCGATCAGCATCGCCGTGACGCCGACGGCCATCGAGATGCGGCCGCCGTAGAGCATGCGCGCGAGCAGGTCCTGGCCGAGGTCGTCGGTGCCGAGCGGGTGGGCGCGTGCGGGGGCCTTGAGCTTGGCCTTGAAGTCGATCTCGTTGATGGGGACGGTGTAGACGAAGGGGCCGAGGAGGACGGCGCCGAGCATCACGCCGAGGACGATCGTGCCGAACATGGCCAGACGATGGCGCCGGAAGCGCCGCCACGCCTCCTGGGTCAGCGACGCCCCCCCGGGCCGGCGCACCGCCACCCCGGCCCGGAGCGCCTCGGAGGCAGTGCCGTGCGGGGCCATCAGGACGGCCGCGCCCCCGCCGCCTTCATCTGTACGAGATCCGCGGGTCGAGCCAGCCGTACACGACGTCGGCGACGAGGTTGAAGAGAACGACGAGCGCCGAGAACACGAACGTGATGGCCATCACCACCGGGGTGTCGTTGGAAAGAATCGAGCTGATCAGCAGCGAGCCGATCCCGGGGACGCGGAAGATCTGCTCGGTGATGAGGGCCCCGGTGAAGATGGTCGGGATCTGCAGGCCCACCAGGGTGACTACGGGGATGAGCGCGTTGCGCACCACGTGCTTGACGATGGTGATGCCCTCGGAGAGGCCCTTGGCCCGCGCGGTGTTGATGTAGTCGAGCCGGACGACGTCGAGGACGGCAGAGCGGGTGAAGCGGGTGAGGGAGGCGCCCTGGAAGAGGCCCAGCACCGCGATGGGCATCACGCCCTGCTTGAGGTTCTCCCACACCCAGCGCAGCCCCGTGGCGTCGATGTTGGAGCGGTAGATGAAGGGGAGCCAGTCGAGGTAGATGCTGAAGAACAGGATGAAGAGCAGGCCGGTGAAGAACGTCGGCAGCGAGAAGCCGACGAAGGCGAACGTGGTGGCGATCTGGTCGAACCACGAGTACGGCCGCACGGCGGAGTACACCCCGACGGGCAGCGCCACGCAGATGCCGAGGAGCTGCGCCATGCCGAGCACGAAGAGGGTGGTGGGCAGGCGTTGCAGGATGAGCGTGTCGACGTTGATCCGGCTCACGAACGAGAAGCCCCAGTCCCCCTTCAGCATCGACCCGAGCCAGCGCACGTAGCGCACCGCGACGGGGTCGTCGAGCCCGAACTGGTGCCGCAGGTGCAGGCGCACCTCGGGCGGCACGTTCGGGTTGGTGGCGAGCTCGTCGAACGGGTCACCCGGCGCGAGCGCCAGCACCGTGAACAGCACGAGGCTGATCCCGACCAGGGACGGGATCGAGACCAGCACCCGGCGGACGAGATAGCGGCCCGTCTACGCCTCCCGGTACCAGTGCGACAGGCGCCAGAAGTTGGAGTCCCACCCGCTTTGCTCGACGCCCTTCAGCTTGTTGGAGATCGCCGCCACGGCAGGGCGGATGACGATGGGGATCACGATCCCGTGGCTGACCACCGTGTCGTTCATCTTGACGAACATGGCGGCGCGCTTGACCGGGTCGAGCTCGGTCTCCGCGGCCTGGTGCAGCTTGTCGTAGTCCGCGTTCTGCCACCTCGTGATGTTGCGCCCCTGCCACTTGTTGTCCTTGGATGCCGCCTCCTTGGCGGTGAACTGGTTCATGAAGAACCCGGGATCGGGGGAGGTCATGGTGGTCGTGTACATCTGGAGGTCGGTGTAGAAGTGCGTGTAGGTGTCGGGGTTCGCGGGGTCGGAAGCGAAGAAGACGTTGGCGAGCACCGACTTCAGCTCCATCTCGATGCCGGCCTTGGCCGCGGCCTGCTTGACGATCTGCTGCGTCTTCTGGCGGGGCGCGTTCACCGACGTGGCGTACACTAGCTTGAGCTTCACGCCGTCCTTGGCGCGGATCCCGTCGGGGCCCTTCTTCCAGCCCGCGGCCTCGAGGATCTGGTTCGCCTTGTCGACGTTCAGCTCCCACTTCATGTTCTTCGACACGAAGCGGCTGGGCGCGTTGAGGAAGTTGGCGGTGGCGATCCCGGTGCGCCCGTAGATCTGCTCCTGCACCGAGGCGCGGTCGACGAGCAGGCCGAGCGCCTGACGCACGGCGGGGTCGATGAGGAACGGATGCTTGGTCTTGAGGCTCGAGCGCTCGCCGTCGACCTCCTTCCACGGGTCGGTCTGGTTGCACTGGATGTGCTCGATGTAGCCGGTGGGCGTGATCTCGGCGTGGCCCTTCCCGCCCGTCTCCAGCCGCTTGAGGATCTCGTCCTCGACCTGCATGTTCCAGGCGAAGTCGTATTCGGCCGTCTGCATCACCGCGCGCGCCGCGGAGATGGCGTCGCCGCCGCCCTTGATCTCCATGGTGTCGAAGAAGGGTCGGTTGGCGGTGTGATAGCTCGTGTTGATCTCGGCACGGACCATGTCGCCGGGCTTGAACTCGACGATCTTGAAGGGGCCGGTACCGACCGGCTTCGTGTTGTTCGGCGCTTCGCGCGACTTGTCGCCCTTGTAGGCCGCGAAGACGTGCTTGGGGAGGATCATGCCGCGCGCGCCGCAGAACGGGTCCGCCCAGAACGGCATCGGCCGCTTGAAGGTGAGCTTCACCGTGTGGCTGTCCACCTTGTCGATCTTCTCGATCTCCTGGTAGGAGCCGATGTTGTAAGCCGCCGTGGCGGGATCCATGATGTACTCGTAATTGAACAGGACGTCGTCGGCGGTGAAGGGCTTGCCGTCGTGCCAGGCGACGTTCTTCTTGAGCCGCCACGTGACCGACCGGCCGTCCTTCGACACCGTGCCCGCTTGCACGCTCGGCGCCTCGGCCGCGAGCACGGGCACGAGGTTGCCGTCCGGGTCGAAGGCCGCCAGCGGCTCGTAGAACACGCGCGAGGCGTCCTGGTCCTTGGTGCCTACGGCGAAGTGGGGGTTGAGCAGGGTCGGCGACTGCCACCAGAGGGTCCTGAGGTGGCCGCCGCCGCCCCGCTTCGTCGGGTTGAAGGCCGCCTTCGTCTGGGCCTGCGCGACCCCGGCCGACGCGAGCATCTGGCTCGCGAGGGGTGCCGTGAGCCCCAGGCTCACCATGCCGCGGATGAACGACCGGCGCGACAGCCGTCCGGCCTTGACGTCGTCGAGGAGCTCGCGAATCCGGTGCTCGTCCATGCTCGGGCCTCCCGGCCTTTGGTTTACGTTGGCTGGTGGCCGCGTGATCGGCCAGGTGCTCGAACTATAGAGGCAGGGGGGAGGTCGGTCAATCAGGGTGGAGGCGTGGCGCGGGCCCACGTCGCGGCCTGCGCCATGCCGACGCGCACCACACCTCCGGCCTCCCGCGCGGAAATTCCAGGGCCATCCGCGTATACTGCAATCCGATGCACCACACGCGCGTGACCGCAGGCCTGGTGCTGCCGGCGTTCCTCGGGCTCGCCGTCATCGCCGTCCTCTCGGCCATGCTCCTCTCGGCCTCCCGGCATGCTTCCGCGCCCGACGGGCCCGTCGACGCCTCCGGGCCGCCGGTCGACCGGATCGGAGAGGGAGCGTCGCTCCCGCCGAGCGGGCCCAGCTCGCCTGCGCGCCGGGCCCGCGCGCTCGGGGTCGACGAGGCGGTGCGCGAGCTCGAGCTGATCCGGCCCGCGCGCCCGAAGCTGGCCGACGACTTCACGATCCCGCTGGCCGGGGGGCAGACGTTCAAGCTCTCCGCGCAGCGCGGGCGCGCGGTGATGATCAACTTCTGGGCGACGTGGTGCGCGCCGTGCCGCGAGGAGATGCCGGCTATGGAGCGGCTGTGGCGGGAGCACAAGGACGGCCGACTGGCGATCGTCGCGGTCTCCGTCGACGCCGATCCCAAGGTCCTCCCCCCGTTCCTGGGCCAGCACCGCTACACGTTCCCCGTCGGGCTCGATCCCAAGATGGCGCTCGCCCACGCCTACGGGGTGCGCGCGATCCCGTCGAGCTTCCTCGTCGACCGGAGCGGGACCCTGGTGGCGCTGGCGCTCGGCCCGCGGCGGTGGGACAACGACGCCTCGCGCGCGCTGATCGCGGCCATGATCGAGCGGGACATCCGCTAGCATGGGCCAGTCGCTCGGCGTCGCCGTCGCGTTCAGCGCAGGCCTCTTCTCGTTCCTGTCGCCGTGTGTCTTGCCGCTCTTTCCCGCCTACCTCTCCTTCGTCACGGGCATGTCGGTCGGGGATCTCACCGCCGAGATGACGGCGGGGGCGCGCCGCCGCGTCCTCCTGCACTCGCTGGCGTTCGTGCTGGGGTTCTCGGCGGTCTTCGTGGCGCTCGGCGCCTCGGTCAGCGCGGCGCAGGTGGTCTTCACCGGTTACCGCGAGTGGATTCAGCGCGTCGGGGGGGTGCTCATCATCGTGTTCGGGCTCTACGTGGCCGGCGTGCTGAAGATCGGCGTCTTCGCGCGCACGCGGCAATACCACCTGAGCGCCAAGCCCACCGGCTACCTCGGCTCCTTCGCGGTGGGGATCACTTTCGCGGCCGGCTGGACGCCGTGCGTGGGGCCGATCCTCGGCTCGATCCTGTCCCTCGCGGGCGGCACCGCGGAGACGTGGCAGCGCGGGGTGGGGTTGCTCGTCGCCTACTCCGCGGGCCTCGGCGTGCCGTTCCTGGTCTCCGCGGTGGCGCTCGGCGGCTTCCTGAAGTTCTTCCGGCGCTACCGGCCGTACATCCCCATCGTCGAGCGCGCGGCCGGCGCGCTCCTCGTCGTCGTCGGTCTCCTGGTCTTCACGAACTACTACGCCATCCTCAATTCCTGGGCCGTCTCCCTCACGCCCGAATGGCTGCTGCGCCGGCTGTAGCCCCGGTGAGCGTCCGGGTCCGCGTTCCCGCCAGCTCGGCCAACCTGGGACCGGGCTTCGATTCGCTCGGCCTGGCCCTCGCCCTCTACAACGACGTCAGCGTGGAGGAGGCCGAGACCCTCACGGTCAGCGTGGAGGGCGAGGGCGCGGGGCGCATCTCCGGCGGTGAGCGCAACGTCGTGGCGCGCGGGATCCGCATGGCCCTGGAGGCTGTCGGGCGCCCGTGGCGCGGCGCCGCGGTTCGCTGCGTCAATCGCATCCCGCTCGCGCGCGGGCTCGGCTCGAGCGCGGCGGCGTGGGTGGGCGGGCTGGCGGCGGGCAACGCGCTGGCCGGCTCGCCCCTCGATCGCCCGGCGCTGCTCACCCTCGCCGCGCGCGCGGAGGGGCATCCCGACAACGTGGCCGCCGCGATCTACGGCGGCCTGACCGTGTCGTGCAGCGATGGCGACGCCGTGCGCGCCGTCGCGCTGCCCGTGCCCGCCGGCCTCACGTGGCTCGCGCTGATCCCCGAGGTGACGAGCTCCACCGCGGAGGCGCGCGCCGTCCTGCCCCCGACGGTGCCGCGGGCCGACGCCGTCTTCAACGTCCAGCGGGTGGCCCTGCTCCTGGCCAGTCTTCAAGCGGGCCGCATCGACCTCCTGGCCACGGCGCTCGAGGACCGGCTGCACGAGCCGTATCGCCTCCGCCTGTTTCCGTGGATGCCCGAGGTGGCCGCGGCCGCGCGCGCCGCGGGCGCGCTCGGCTGCGTGCTCAGCGGGGCCGGCCCGACCCTGCTCGCCGTCGCGACCGGAGGGGCCGAGGCCATCGGGCGCGCGATGGAGCAGGCGCTCCAGGGCGCCGGCCTCACGGGCACCGCGCGCGCCCTCACGGTGGACACGGGCGGCGTGGTCACGGCATGAGCGCGAGTCGTCCGGGGGTCCTGCCCTACCAGGCGCTACGCGCGGCGGTGGAGGCCGGCTGGCTGACGGCGCCGGTCCCGCTCGTGGACGCGCAGTACCAGCCGGCGAGCGTCGATCTCCGCCTGGGCGCCGTGGCCTACCAGCTCCGCGGCAGCTTCCTGCCGTATCGCGAGACCGTGGAGAGCCGGCTGCGCGGCCGGCCGGGGACGGGAGACGAGCTCGACAGCGACCTGGTGATCGACCGCGTCTCCCTCGCCGGCGGGCTGACGCTGCAGCGGGGATCCGTGTATCTCGTGCCGCTGCTGGAGTCGGTGGCGCTGCCGCCTGGCCTGCGCGGGCGCTGCAACCCCAAGAGCACGACGGGACGGCTCGACATCTTCACCCGCGTCATCACCGACGGCAGCCCGCGCTTCGACGAGGTCCACGCGGGGTACCGCGGGCCGCTGTATCTCGAGGTGTCGCCGCAGTCGTTTCCCGTGCGCGTGCAGGCCGGGCTGTCGCTCAACCAGCTGCGCCTGGTCTCGGGACCGACCACCATGTCCGACGCCGAGCTCGCCGACGTGTACCGGCGGCAGCCGCTGCTGTACGACGACGACGACCGGCCGCTGCCGCTCGAGCGCGTCACCTTCAACGACGGGCTGTGCATGGGGATCGATCTCTCCGGCCGCCGGACCGGGGGCATCATCGGCTATCGCGCCCATCCCAACCCGCCGCTCGTGGATCTCAGCCGGGTGAACCACTACGACCCCGCCGAGTTCTGGGAGCCGATCAAGCGGCCGGCCCGCGACGCCTTCATCCTCGAGGCGAACCGGTTCTACATCCTCGCCTCCAAGGAGCGCATCCGCGTGCCGCCCGCCTTCGCGGCGGAGATGGTCGTCTACGACGCCGGGGCCGGGGAGATCCGGACGCACTACGCGGGATTCTTCGATCCGGGCTTCGGCTACGGTGACGGCAGCGTGCTGGGCACGAAGCTCGTCATGGAGGTGCGCGCCCGCGAGGTGCCCTTCATGGTGTACGACGGCCAGATCTCCTTCAAGGTGTGGTTCGAGCGATTGACCGCCGCGCCGGAGCGCGTGTACGGCGTGGGCCTGGCCTCTTCATACCAGCATCAGACATTGACGCTGAGCAAGCAGTTCCGGCGGCCATAACGGATGGACCTTTCGGGCAGGGGCATCTGTTACACTGGTCCTGGAAGTCCGCCACCGCGGGGTGGCGCTGCCCGGTCCCAACTCTCAGACGGAGAGCGATATGGCGGAGCAGAAGAAGAAGGAGACGCGGCCGACCAAGCCCAACGAAGGCGGCGGTGAGGGCGGAGGCGCGAACCCCGAGGTCGCCAAGAAGGGCAAGAAGATCAAGGAAGACATCGACAAGCTCCTCGACGAGATCGACGACATCCTCGAGGAGAATGCCGAGGAGTTCGTGAAGAGCTACGTGCAGCGGGGGGGCGAGTAGCCGATGCCGATCTACGAGTACCGCTGCCGCGAGTGCGCCCGGGAGTTCGAGCAGTACGTGCCCTCGGCGAAGACCGCCGTGGCCTGTCCGGCCTGCGCGACGGGCAACGTGACCCGCAAGCTGTCGGTCTTCTCGCTCAAGGGCGACGCCGGCTCCGTGGCCTCCTCCATGTCGATGCCCTCCGGCGGCGGCTGCTGCGGGGGTGGGTGCGGCTGCCACTGAGTCCGCGGCGCCCGCCGCGGTCAAGGGCCCTCGCGGGCCCTTTTTGATTTTGGAGCCTGAATGGACCTGCGCCGGCTCGAGATCTTCGCGAAGGTGGCCGAGCTCCGCAGCTTTTCCCGCGCCGCGGAGGCGCTCTTCCTGACCCAGCCCACGATCTCCGAGCACGTGCGCGGGCTGGAGGAAGAGCTCGGCGTGCGGCTGCTCGACCGCCTCGGTCGCGGCGTCGCGGTGACGCCGGCCGGCGATCTGCTCCTGGGCTACGCGCGGCGCATCCTGGCGCTGGCCGCCGAGACCCGGCAGGCTCTCGAGCAGTTCCAGGGCCGGATGGTCGGCCGCCTGGTCGTGGCGGGCAGCACCATCCCCGGCGAGTACGTCCTGCCCGCGCTGGTCGGACAGTTCAAGGCCAAGTATCCGGAGATCTCGGTCACGCTGCTCATCGGTGACAGCCGTCAGGTCGCGGAGTGGGTCGAGGACACCCGCGTCGAGCTCGGGGTCAGCGGGGCGCTGCCCGGATCGCGGGCCCTCGAGGCGCGCGCCCTGATGGCCGACGAGCTGGTGGTCACCGTCAGCGCCGCGCACCCGTGGGGCCGCCGCTCCGTCGTTGCGCTCGACGAGGTCAAGACCGAGCCGCTCATCGTGCGCGAGCGCGGCTCCGGCTCCCGCGAGGCTCTCGAGCGCGCACTGGAGGCGGCAGGCATCGACCTCGACGGCTTTCGCGTCGTCGGCGAGATGGGCTCGACCCAGGCGATCAAGCAGGCGGTCCGGGCCGGGGTCGGCATCTCGCTGATTTCCCGCCGCGCCGTGGAGGACGAGTGCCGCGCGGGCCTGCTGCACTGCGTGCGGGTCAAGGACCTCAAGATCGCGCGGTCGTTCTATCTCCTGACCCATCGCGAGCGGACGCGCTCGCCGCTGGCCCAGGCCTTTGTCGACTTCGTCGAATCGCAGACCGCCGCCGAGCCATCCTAAGAGCGCCATGGCCCCGTCGGGCAAGGAGATCCGCCTCACCGCCTACGCCTCCTGCGCCGGCTGAGCGTCGAAGATGGCTCCTGGGGATCTCCAGGAGGTGCTGGCGGTCCTCAGGTCGCCATCCCGCGCAGTGCCTGCCGAGCTGCTCGTCGGGCTGGGGATGGCCGACGACGCGGCCGTGTATCGCGTCGCGCCCGACCTGGCCATCGTCGCGACCGTCGACTTCTTCCCGCCCGTGGTGGACGACGCGTACACGTGGGGCGCCGTCGCCGCCGCCAACGCGATGTCGGACGTGTACGCCATGGGCGGGCAGGTCCTGTTCGCCCTGGCCGTGGCCGGCTTCCCGCGGGACTTTCCCAAGGCGCTGATCGCCGAGGTGTTTCGCGGCGGCGCCGAGAAGGTCGCCGAGGCGGGCGGCGTCGTGGCCGGGGGCCACACCGTCGTCGACGCCGAGCCGAAGTACGGCCTCTGCGTGACGGGCCGCGTGCATCCGGACCGCATTCTCGTGAAGGGGGGTCTCCGTCCCGGCGATCGCCTCTTCCTGTCCAAGCCGCTCGGCACGGGCGTGGTGACCACGGCGGCGAAGGACGGCGCCGCCGACGCTGCCACGCTGGAGGGCGCGGTGGTCAGCATGCTCCGGCTCAACCGCGTCGCCGCCGACGTGGCGTGCGAGACGGGCGCCCGCGGGGCGACCGACATCACCGGTTTCGGGTTCCTCGGCCACGCCTCCGAGATGCTCGTCGCGTCGGGGACCGGCATGGTCGTCTCCGCGGCGCGGCTGCCCGTCCTGCCCGGCGCGCTCGCCCTCGCGCAGGCCGGTCACTTCAGCGGCGGCATGAAGCGCAACCGGCGCTACCTCACCGAGCTGTGGGGGCCGCGTCTCGAGATTGCGGCCGGCATCGCCGAGCCGCTCGCCGCGCTCCTCTTCGAGGCCGAGACCTCGGGCGGCCTGCTCTTCTCCGTCGCGCCTGACCGGGCGCCCGACGTCGTCTCCGGGTTCGAGCGTCGGGGCGAGACCTGTGCGGAAATCGGTGGAGTGCTGGCGGAGCCCCGGATCCGTATCGCCTCGTAGTGCCTCGCGCACTGGCCGATAGGTCGACGCCTGCCAGGGCGAATGGATGCATCGGCCCCTTCGATTTGACTTCTGGCATCGGCCTGTCGGCAACCGGCGCGCTGATCGGCATGCCACGGCTCGCACGGCGCGCGGACGCCGCGGCTGCGCCCTCCGCCTGGCGCACCTTCGAGGTCACCACGCGCGTGGAGGTGGTGGACGCCGCGGGCCTGACGCGGGTGTGGCTACCGGTGCCGATGCTGAAGGACACCGACTGGCAGAAGCGCGGGGGCGACAGCTGGAAGGGCAACGCGGCCGTCATGCGAGCTGCATCGCGACGACAGGTACGACACCGGCCTCGTCTACGCAGAGTGGAAGGGTGAGAAGGCGCCGGTCCTCGAGGTGGTGAGCCGGTTCTCGACCCAGGATCGCAGCCTCGACGTCACCGTGCCGCAGACGCAAGCGCCGCGGGAGACGAAAGCCTCGCTCAAGCGGTTCCGGGTGGCGACGGCGTTCATCCCCACCGACGGGATCGTGCTCGAGACCGCCCAGCAGATCATCCAGGACGCGCGCGGCGACGTCGAGAAGGCGGGCGCGATCTACGAGTGGATCGTCGAGAACACCTTCCGCGACCCGAAGGTCAAGGGCTGCGGCCTCGGCGACATCAAGATCATGCTGGAGACGCGGTACTTCGGCGGCAAGTGCGCCGACCTCAACGCCCTGTTCGTGGGCCTCGCGCGCTCCGTCGGCCTTGCCGCCCGTGACATCTACGGGGTGCGCGTGGCGGACTCCAAGGAGTTCAAGAGCCCGGGCAAGAGCAGTGACATCAGCAAGGCCCAGCACTGCCGCGCGGAGTTCTCCACGGAGTCGCTGGGCTGGGTGCCCGTCGATCCCGCCGACGTCCGCAAGGTCGTGCTGGAGGAGCCGCCGGGCACGCTGATCCTGAACGACGCGCTGCCCAGGCGCGCGCGGGCCAAGCCGTTCGGGCAGTGGGAGATGAATTACCTCGCCTTCCATTACGCCCACGACGTGAGGCTGCCGGGCTCGAGCGGCGCGCCGGTGCCCTTCCTGATGTGCCCGCAGTGCGAGACGGGCGACGGGCGCAAGGAAAGCCTCGACCCCCCGAGCTTCAAGTACCAGATGACGTCGCGCGAAGTGTGATCGCGCCGCCGCCGCGCCCGAGCGTTGGGGGGGTCGAGGGGCGTCCCGGGTGCCCCGTCCCGAGCGTTGGGGGGTCTGGGGGCGCCCGAAGCCCCCCAGACTTACAGTCGAGTCGTGAGGTCGATCAGCCAGGCCGGCATGACGTCGACCACGCGGGTCTCGATGACGCGGTCCGCGCCCGCCAGCGTCAAGACGCCGATCAGGATCAGGAGGGTCGCGGTGACGGGCTTGGCCACGCGCGCGATGCGCTCGGCGCGCGCGAGGACCTGGCTCCGGCGTCCTGCGCGGCGAGGAACGTCTGGCGCTCGTAGGGCTGGACGTCCCGGCGGCGGCCGGAGAGGCGAGCAGGAGCAGCAGCAGCGTGACGGCGACGCAGACGGTGCGGATCGTCGGCGTCAGGGTGTCTCCGTCGGCGGCGTAGATCCTATTCTGCGGCGCGGCGCGCGCGGAGCACGGCGAGTAGGCGCGACTTCAGCTCGGCAGGGATGGGGACCTCGGCGAGGTTGCGCGTGGCGCGCTGCGCGCCGCGGTAGGTGTTGACGAAGGACACGCAGGGTCCGCAGTTGTCGATGTGCCACTCGATCAGCTCGACGGTCGGCCTGGGCAGGGTGCCGTCGAGGTAATCGCCGAGGAGCTCGGCGATCTGCCGGCACTCCAGGGCGTTCGCCCCCGACCCTGAGTCTGAGCCTGAGCCGGACATCGGTGTCATTATAGTTGGATGCCGTCGGCGAGGTCGCCGATTCCTCGGCGGGACCGTTCGGGCTGGACGCGGCCCGGCAATGCCCGTATCCTCGTCCCGATGCCGGCTCGCGTCGCGCTCCTCGCGCCGTTCGCCTTTCCCTCCGTGCGTGGCAATGCCGTCACCGTCGACCGCGTCGCGCGCGGCCTGCGCGAGCGGAGCGTGGACGTCGCCACGTGGGACCTCTCCGCCACCCCCGCAGCGGCGGTCGAGACGGAGGTGGACGCCCTGCGCCCGTCCCTCGTGCACGCCTTCCACGCGCGGCGCACGGGGCCGCTCGCGCTCCGCCTCGCGCGGCGGGCCGAGGTGCCCCTGGTCGTGTCCCTGACGGGTACCGACGCCAACCGCGACCTCTTCGATCCCGAGCAGGCGCCGGTCGTGCGGCGCGTGCTCGAGGGCGCGGCGCGGGTCACCGCCTTCCACGCCTCCATCGCCGAGCGCGTCGCCGCCGCGCTGCCCGACGTCGGGCGCCGCATCGTCGTCGTGCCGCAGTCGGTGCGCCTGATGACGGACGCGCCCTTCGACCTCCAGGCGCGCTGGCCGCTGCCCGCCTCGCGCACCCTGTTCGTCTTCCCGGCCGGCCTGCGGGCGGTGAAGCGACCGCGCGCCCCCCTCGGCCCGCTCGAGCGGCTGGCCGCCCGGGTTCCCGGCCTGCGTCTGCTCTATGCGGGGCCGGCCCTCGAGCCCGACGAGGGGGACGCCCTGCTGGCCGCGCTCGCCTCCCGCCCGTGGGCGCGGCACGTGGGCGCGGTGCCGCACGCCCAGATGGCCTCGCTGCTCGCGCAGGCCGACGTCGTGCTCAACTGCTCGGAGTCCGAGGGCGGGATGGCCAACTCCGTGCTCGAGGCGCTGGCGATGGGCCGCGCGGTCCTGGCCTCCGACATCGACGGCAACCGCTCGCTCATCGAGCACGGGGTGACGGGCCTGCTCTTCTCCGATCCGGCGAGTCTCGAGGCGGGCGCGGCGCGGCTCGCCACCGATCCCGCGCTCCGTGCGCGGCTGGGCGCGGCGGGGCGCGCGCTCGTCCAGCGCCGCTACCCGCCCTCGCGGGAGATCGACGGCTACCTCGGGGTGTATCGCGCCCTCGTCACCGTGCCGACGACGTGAGCGGCGCAGCTCGGTCGTGCCCGGGTCGCCCGATAGGACCGGACGGTGATGAAGAAATGGGCGACATCGGGCGTCTGAGATGAGATTCCGCGTCGCCGCCCTGGAGGAACGGGACCGCCGTGGTCCGATTTCTTGCGGGATCGGGGCTCCGCATGGACTGGCAGACCGCTTGCTACTAGAATCGGAGTGCGAGGACGTCGAAAGGAGAGGTGCATGACCCAGGAGGCTCGGGTGCAGGAATTCGTCGCGGCGTTCGAGAAGCTCCGCGCCGAGGTCGAGAAGGTCATCGTCGGCCACCGCGAGATCATCGACCACGTCCTCGTCGGCATGTTCGCCGGCGGGCACGTGCTCCTCGAGGGCGTGCCCGGGCTGGGCAAGACCCTGCTCATCAAGACCCTGGCCGAGGGGCTCGAGCTCAAGTTCGCGCGCATCCAGTTCACGCCGGACCTGATGCCCGCCGACATCATCGGCACCAACGTCATCGTCGAAGAGAGTGACGGGCGCAAGCACGTGCAGTTCCAGCAGGGGCCGATCTTCGCGCACATCCTGCTCGCCGACGAGATCAACCGTGCCACGCCGAAGACGCAGTCGGCGCTGCTCGAGGGCATGCAGGAGGCCTGCGTCACCGTGAGCGGCCTGTCCCGGCCCCTGCCGAGCCCGTTCTTCGTGCTGGCGACCCAGAACCCGATCGAGATGGAGGGCACCTATCCGCTGCCCGAGGCCCAGCTCGATCGCTTCCTCTTCAAGCTGCGCGTCCGGTACCCGGCCATCGAGGAGCTGAACGCCATCATCGACCGCACCACCCACGCGCGCCCGGCCACGGTCGAGCGCGTCATGACGGGCGCCGCCGTGCTCGGCTTCCGCGAGCTCGTGCGCGAGGTACCGGTGGCCTCTCACGTGCGCGATCTCGCCTCGGCCATCGTCATGGCGACCCATCCCGCCTGGGAGCACGCGCCCGAGGTCACGCGACGCTTCGTGCGCTACGGCGCGAGCCCGCGCGGCGCCCAGGCGCTCATCCTCGGCGCGAAGGTGCGCGCCCTGGCCGAGGGCCGCTACAACGTGAGCGTCGAGGATCTCAAGATCCTGGCCGCGCCGTCGCTGCGCCATCGCATCATCCTCAACTTCGAGGGCGAGGCGGAGGGCGTGGACGTCGACCGGCTCGTCGGCGACATCGTCGAGAGCGCCGAGGCGCGCGTCGGCCAGGCCCGGGAACTCTTTCTTCGATAGCCGGCAGGACGAGGGAGGCGTGCATGCCTGAGCCGCTCGCAGATGTCGTGCAGCGGGTGTCTGTCCAGGTGCGATGGCGCCGCGCCGAGTACTTCGCGCTGCGCGGGCTCTTCTACGGCGCGATCGTGGCCGTCGCCGCGCTGGTGCTCAAGTCGCCGCTGCGTGGCCGCGCCGTGCCGGTGGCCCTGGTGGCCATCGCGGTGGGGATCCTCGCCGGCGCGCTCTGGGGCTTCGTCAAGCGGGTGCCCCCGGTCGACGCGGCCCGGCTCGCCGATCGTGCGTTCGGGCTCCACGATCGCATCGCCACCGCGCTCGAATGGGCGGCGCGCCCGGACCGCACGCCGCTGGTCGACGCCCTCGTGCAGGACGCCACCGCGCGCGCCGCCTCGCTCGCGCCGCGGCAGATCGTGGGCCGCCGCCTGCCACGCGAGGCCCGCTGGCTGCCCGCGCCGCTCGCCGTGGCGCTGCTGGTCCTGCTCGCCCCGCCGCTGCCGCTGCCGAGCGGCCGGCTGCCCGACCTGACGCCGGCCGGGGAGTCCGAGGAGACGAAGGAGCGCGGGGAGATGGCGATGATGGACCAGCAGCGCCAGCCGTTGCCGCGCGACCAGGTGAAGCGCTCGGCCCTCGAGGAGCGCGACTTCAACCGGCGCGCGGGCGGCGCCTCTGCCGCCATGAGCGGCGACCTCTCGGCGATCTTCAAGGACACCTCGATCGCCAACCAGCGCCCGGACTTCAACTCCTTTCTCAAGAAAGGCGACGAGCGCCTGCGGATGCTGGAGCAGGCCGACCGCCTGCCCGATCTGCAGTCCGACTACACGGCCAGCCAGTACAAGATGATCTTCCGGCGCTCCAAGGAGCTCACGGGGGGGCTGCGGCCCGATCAGATCTCGCCGCAGAAGCTGCGCGAGTTGCTCGACGAGATGGAGCGGCTCGGCCGCAAGAACAGCGGCAACTGGGGCTCCGACGTCAACGAGGCGATGGAGGCGCTCGAGGGCGGCCAGCAGGACCGCGCCATGGACGCCATGGAGAAGGCGCTCAACAAGATGCGCGCCCTGGAGGAGCGGGATCGGGGCGGCAAGGCCCTCAAGGGCGGGCGCGACGCCAGCGGCCGGAAAGACCGCGGCCGGGGCGGCGCCGGCATGCCCGACGATCAGGACTTCGGCGAGGGCGAGGGCTCGCTGCCCGGCAAGGGCAAGAGCGCGTCGCCCAAGGGCGAGCCCTCGCATCGGCTGCGCGGCACGCCCTACGACGTCGGCGTCGAGGGCGAGTCCCGGCGCGGGAAGAAGGACGGCTATGACACCAACATGACGGGCAAGGGCGGTCAGATGGGGTCACGCCTGGGCTACCTCGGCGTCATCGGCCAGTATCGCAAGATGATGGAGGACTCGATCGCCCGTGAGCAGGTCCCGCGGGACCTCCACGGCCAGATCAAGGATTACTTCCAGGCGCTCGAAGAGCGGTAGCCCGTGCCGACGAGCACCCGGCCGCCGTTCTTCAGCTCCGAGTTCCTGGCCCAGCTCGAGCGGCTGACGCTCGCCTCGCGCCGCACCTTCCGCGGCCGCGTCAAGGGCGAGCGCCGCAGCCCGCGCAAGGGGCACAGCGTCGAGTTCTGCGACTACCGCGCCTACGGCATCGGCGACGACCTCCGGTATGTGGACTGGAACATCTACAGCCGGCTCGATCGCCTGCACGTCAAGCTCTTCGTCGACGAGGAGGACCTCTGCCTGCACCTGCTCGTCGACGCGTCGAAGTCGATGGACTTCGGCGCGCCGACCAAGCTGGATTACGCGCTCCGCCTCGGCGGCGCCCTGGGCTTCGTCGGGCTGGTGAACCTCGAGCGGGTCGGCGTGGCCGTGCTGCGCGAGCGGGCCGCGGAGGGCTGGCCGCCCGCGCGCGGGCGCAACCAGTTCCCCGCCCTGGTCGATTTCCTCACGGACGTGCGCGCAGCAGGCGGCACCAGCCTCAACGCCGCGCTGGCCGGCTACGCCATGCGGGCCCGCGAGCCGGGCCTCGCCGTGGTGATCTCCGACCTGCTCGATCCCGGCGGGTACGAGACCGGCCTGCGCGCGCTGCTCGAGCACCGCTTCGACGTGCACGTGATCCACGTCCTCGACGCCGAGGAGATGAACCCCGCCCTCGCCGGCGACCTCCGCATGGAGGACAGCGAGACCGGTGAGGTGCGCGAGCTCACCCTCGACGGCGAGACCATCCGCGAGTACCGGCAGCGGTTGCACCAGTACCTCGACCGCGTCGAGGGCTTTTGCCGCTCGCAGGAGATCGGGTACCGCCGCGTCACCACGGACACTCCGCTGGAGGAGTTCGTGCTGTCGCAGCTCAGGGGCCTGGTGATCGGATGAGCTTTCTCTCGCCCCTCGCCCTGGCGGTCTTCGCGCTCTCCGTGCCGCTGGTGCTGCTGTACTTCCTCAAGGTGCGGCGCCGCGCCCGGCGGGTCTCCAGCCTCCTGCTCTGGGAACCCGTGCTCCGCGACCGGCAGGCCTCCGCCTTCTTCCAGCGGCTGCAACGCGATCCGTTGCTGGTGCTCCAGATCCTGGCCCTCCTCGCGCTGACGCTGGCCCTGGCCCGCCCGGCCATCACGTTCATGGGGCAGGGGGCCCGCAAGGTGGTCGTGGTCCTCGACACCGCGGCCTCCATGAAGGCGCGCGACGTCCCTCCTTCCCGCTTCGCGGTCGCGCGCGCGAACGCGGCCGCGCTGGTCGGCCGTGTCGCCGAGGGCGCGGAGATCATGGTCATCGAGGCGGGCGTGCAGCCGCGCGTGCTGGCGCCCCTCAGCCGTGACCGCGACCGTGCCCTCGCCGCGATCTGGTCGAGCCGCGCCACCGACATCCCCAATCGCCTGCCCGAGGCGCTGCGCACGGCAGGGGCGCTGGTCGCCTCCGACCCGCGGGCCGAGATCTACGTGTTCACCGATGGCGCCTTCACTCTCGGCGACGGGCCGGAGACCCGGGACGCGCGCGTGCGCTGGATGGGCGTCGGCGGCGGCGGTCGCAACGTGGCCATCACCAGCCTCGCCGTGCGCAAGAACTACTACGGCTCCTTCGACCACCAGGCGTTCGCCTCGCTGATCAACTACTCGCCGCAGCCGCAGTCCTTCACGCTGATCCTCGAGGTCGATGGTCAGCGCCTGGCCGAGAAGCAGCTGACCCTCGAGCCCAACGTGCGGCGCGCCCTGATCCTGCCCTTCAGCCACAACGGAGCGGGCGTGGTCAAGGCGAGCATCGACGTGCGCGACGACCTCGCCACCGACAACACCGCCTGGGCGGTGCTGCCTCCGGCGCGCAAGATCGCCGTGCTCCTGGTGAGCCCCGGGAACCTCTTCCTCGAGAAGGTGCTGCGCACCGACCCGCAGGTGAAGCTCGAGGTCGTCACCCCCGATCAGTACCCGGGCGGGATGGCCGAGGCCGACATCGTGGTCGTCGACTCCGTGTCGCCGCCCAAGGTGGGACCGGGGCGCTTCGTCTTCGTCAACGGCGTGCCCGCCGACGTGCCCCTCGAGGTGCTCGGGCGCATGGAGCGGCCCATCATCATGGACTGGGACCGGGCGCACCCGGTCATGCGCCACGTCGAGTTCGCCAAGGTGGCGATCGAGGACGCCCTGCGCATCCGGCCGCTGGCGGCCGGGCGGCCGCTCGTGGAGGCGGTGGGCGGTCCCCTCGTCTACGCGCTCGAGGAGTCCCAGCGTCGCGCGGTCTTCCTCGGGTTCGACCTGTTCAAGACCGACCTGCCGCTCCGCATCGCCTTCCCGGTGCTCCTGTCCAACAGCCTGCGCTGGCTGCATCCCGCCGGGCTCGACCAGGCGAGCCTGCAGCTGGCCTCCGGCCAGCCGATCCTGCTCCCCGTCGAGCACGGCGTCAGCGCCATCACCGTGACCACCCCGAGCGGCCGCACCATCAAGGGCCAGGTCACGCGCGGGATGGTGAGCTTCACCGAGACCGACGAGGTCGGCGTCTACACGATCGAGACCGCGCGCGGGCAGATGCGCGTGGCGGTCAACCTGATGGATGCCGAGGAATCGGACCTCTCGCCGCGCCCGCTGCCGGCGAGCCCGCCCGCGCCGCCCGCGGCCACTACCCCGATCCCCATCCAGCGCGAGATGTGGCCGCTGTTCGTGGCGATCGCCATCGTGCTGCTGGTGGCCGAAGGCCTGCTCTACTGGCGCCGCCAGACGGGCGGCCGGCTGCGTGCCCCCGCGGGGGGTGGCGACCGCTGGTCGCTCGCGCTGCGCGGCGCTCTGGTGGTCGTGCTCTGCGTGACGCTCTTTCGCCCCACGATCGCCCGCTGGGTCGATCGGCTCAACGTCGTGTTCCTCCTCGACCACAGCGACAGCGTGAGCCTGGCCGCGCGCGAGCGCTCCTACCGGTTCGTGGCCGAGGCCGTGAAGGCCATGCGGGGCAACGACCGCCACGAGGTGATCGTCTTCGGCGAGCACGCCGTCGTCGACCAGCCGCTGTCGAACAAGAAGACGGTCGAGCGCCCGAAGGCCGAGGTCGGCGGGCGCGGCACCAACATCTTCCAGGCCATGGAGCTGGCGCTGGCGACGCTGCCGGCCGGCCAGGCCAACCGGCTCGTGATGCTCTCCGACGGCCGCCAGACGACGGGCAGCGCGCTCACGGGCGCGCAGGCGGCCAAGGAGGGCGGCGCCGACCTCTATTACGTGCCGGCTCCGCTGACGTTCAGCCAGGAGGTGGTGGCGGAGTCCCTCGTGCTGCCGCAGGAGGTGAAGTTCGGCGAGCCGTTCCAGGCCAAGGTCGTGGCGTGGAGCCTCAGGGACACCGAGGGCCGGCTCTCGCTCTTCCGCAACGGCGAGTTCCTCGGCTCGCAGATCGTGCGCCTCTCGGCGGGCAAGAACGTCTTCAGCTACCGGCAGTCGCTCGAGGCCGGCGGCATCCACGTCTACCAGGCGGCGCTGGAGGTCGAGGGCGACACCATCGAGGAGAACAATCGCGCCATCGGCACCGTGGTGGTCCGGGGCAAGCCCCAGGTGCTCCTCGCCGAGAAGGAGCGGAGCCACGCCCAGTCGCTGGCCACCGCGCTGCGCTCCCAGAACATCGACGTGACGGTGGTCGAGGCGGCCGGGATCCCCCAGGACGTGGCCGGACTCCAGAAGTACGACGGCGTGATCCTGTCCAACGTCTCCTCGCTCAAGCTGACCCGGACGCAGATGGGCTACATCCGCGACTACGTCCGCGACTACGGCGGCGGGCTCGTCATGCTGGGCGGCGAGGAGAGCTTCGGGCTCGGCGGCTACTACCGGACGCCCGTGGAAGAGGCGCTCCCCGTCACCATGGACGTCAAGCAGAAGGTGGAGATCCCGAGCCTCGCCGTGGTGCTGTCGATCGATCGCTCGGGCTCCATGGCCATGACGACCAAGGAGGAGAAGGTCACCAAGCTCGACCTCGCCAAGGAGGCCTCGCACCTCGTCGTCGACCTGCTCGACGAGCGCAACGAGGTCGGCGTGATGAGCTGGGACACGGAGTTCATCTGGGACTCGCCGCTGCGCAACGCCCGGAGCAAGGCCGCCATCCACAGCGCCATCGCGACCATCAAGGCGGGCGGGGGCACCGATGGCTACCCCGCGCTCAAGGAAGCGTACTCCGTCCTCTTCGAGAGCCAGGCCCTGCTCAAGCACGTCATCTTCCTCTCGGACGGCCAGATGACCCGGGGCGACTTCCAGGGCCTGCTCCGTCGCATGGTGAAGGACAAGATCACGGTCTCCTCGGTGGCGATCGGCTCCGATGCCGACATCCCGCTCATGGTCGACATCGCCAAGTGGGGGCGCGGGCGCTTCTACTACACCGAGGACTCGCAGACGATTCCGCGCATCTTCACCCTGGAGACCCAGCTCGCCTCCAAGGCCTCGCTCGTCGAGCAGCCGTTCAAGCCGCAGCTGACCGCGCCGAACCACGAGGCGATGCAGGACCTCGACTGGAAGGCCGCCCCGCCGCTCGGGGGCTACGTGGCCACCACCCTCAAGAGCACCGCCGACCTCGTGCTCATGAGTCACCAGGAGGACCCCATCCTCGCCACGTGGCGCTACGGCCTTGGACGCTCGGTGGCGTTCACCTCGGACGCCAAGGCCAAGTGGGGCGTGCTGTGGCTGCGCTGGCGCGAGTTCGGCAAGTTCTGGGCGCAGCTCACGCGCTGGACGCTGCGCAGCGGCAACCGCAGCGACATGGTCGCCCTCGTGGACCGCAAGGACGACGTGGGCGAGATCGTCGTCGACGCCATCGACCCGAAAGGGGAGTTCATCAACTTCCTCGACACCCAGGTGGGCGTCGTCGCGCCCAACCGGGAGCGGAGCGTCATCGACCTGGAGCAGGTGGGCCCGGGCCGCTATCGCGGCCGTTTCCCGGCGCGCCAGGAGGGCGTCTACCTGGTCGGCATGGCCCAGCGCAAGAACGATCGCGTGATCGGCTCGCAGCTGGCGGGGCTGGTGGTACCGTATGCACAGGAGCTGCGTGACCTGGGCGTCGACGAGACCGCGCTCCGCGAGCTTGCCGAGTTCACCGGAGGCGGCTCCTTGAGCGCTCCGGCGGAGGCCTTCACCAAGGCGCGGCGGCGGTCGCGGGTACCGTTCGACGTCTGGCCCTGGCTGGTAGGCTTGGTGGCGGTGATGATGGTGCCGGAGATCGGGCTCCGGCGGCTGGGTCCCGACGTGCTGCGGTGGATCCCGCGCCGCCGGCGCGAGCCGGACGGCCGGCGTCCCGAGGGGAAGGAGGCGACCGATGGCTGATGCTCGCTCACGGTGGCTGGCGCGGCTCGTCCCCGTGCTCGCGGTGCTCGCCCTGTGGCCCGTGGCCCCGGCCGCCGCCGCCGTCAAGCCGCGGCCCGTGCTCGTCGTGCCCTTCGATACGACGCCGCTCGGCGCCGACGAGAAGTGGATCGGCGAGGCCATCGCCCAGACCGTGAGTCTCGGGCTCGCGCAGCACCCGGCGTTCGTGCAGTACGAGCGCGGGCGCGTGCGACCGGCGACCCCGTGGGACGTCTGGACGGAGGCGGCGGTGGTCCAGACCGGACGCTCGCTGCGGGCGGAGGCCGCGATCTTCGGCCAGGTCACGCGGGCCGGCACGGATCTCACGATCCTGCCCCGCCTCCTCGAGCTCAAGCCGTCCGGCCCCGACGTGATCGTGATGGAGCCGGTGGCGGTGCCCGAGGGCGAGCTGATCAACCGCCTGGCCGCGCTGCCGCCGGCGTACGCGCGGACGATGAAGGTCGCGTTGACTGACGCCGAGAGCGCGCGGATGGACAAGGCCGCCCGCTCCACGAGATCCCTGCGCGCCCTCGAGCTGTACGCACGCAGCGAGATCGCGGCGCGCCGCGGCGGGCAGGAGGGTCTGGAGACCGCCGCCGAGCAGCTGGGCCGCGCCATCGAGGCCGACGCCAGCTTCGTGGTCGCCCAGTACACGCTCGGCGCCGTGCACGCCTCGCTCGGCAACCGCTGGAAGGCGGCCGCCCAGTTCCGCGCCTCCACCCAGCTCGACCCGACGTATCCCGAGCCGTACAAGGCGCTCGGCGACCTCTTCATGGCGGCGCCGCGCCGGCTCTTCGACCAGGCCGTCGAGGCGTACGCGAAGGCCATCGAGCTGCGGCCCTTCTACGGCGACGCCCACGTGGGGCTCGGCGAGGCCAAGGCGGCCAAGGGCGACGTGGACGGCGCCATCGCCGCCTATCAGAGGGCGCTCAGCTTCAACCCCGTCAACGCGCGGGTCTACATCAGCCTCGGCAAGATCTACTACGAGGAGAAGGGCCTCTTCTTCGAGGCGGTCAACTCCTACAAGCGCGCCATCGACCTCGACCCCACCTCGATCGAGGCGCGGATGGGCCTCGGCGAGACCGACGAGGACAAGGGCCTCTACAGGGAGGCCATCGAGGAGTACAAGCGCGTCATCGCGCTCGACGACAAGCACACCAAGGCGCTCTACAACCTTGCCGCCGTGTACGAGAAGGTCGACCCGCGCGAAGCCATCGCGCACTGGGAGCGCTACATCGCCGTGGCCTCGCAGCTGCAGTCCGAGAAGGACGGCATCGACACCGCGCAGCAGCACCTCAGGAAGCTGAAGCGGCAGGTCAAGGACTAGCCCCCGGGCGCCCGTGGACGAGCTGAGGAAGGACCTCACGCGGGGCCAGTGGGTCCTGGTCCGGCCCAAGAGCAAGCCCCCCGCCGAGGAGCCCTGCCCGTTCTGCCCGGGCGCCGAGAGCGAGACCGGCCCCGAGATCGCCGCGTACCGCAAGGACGGCGGCGCCCAGAACACCGCTGGCTGGACCGTGCGGGTCGTGCCCGAGCCCGACGCCTACTTTCGCATCGAGTGGGAGCTGGTGCGCGAGGGCATCGGGATGTTCGACATGATCATCCCGCGCGGGGCGAGCGAGCTCATCGTCGAGTCGCCGCGGCACGAGGACACCCTGGCCTCGATGGGGCTCGGCCAGATCGAGTCGGTGCTCTGGATGTACCGGGATCGCCTGCTCGACCTCAAGCGGGACAGCCAGATCCGCGACATCCTGATCTCGCGTCACCACAAGAAGCCGGGGGTGCCGGGCCACCACCCCTACTCACGGGTGACCGCCATCCCCATCGTGTTCGACGAGACGCGGCGCGAGCTGCGTGAGGCACGCGAGTACTACCAGTACAAGCGCCGGTGTCTCTACTGCGACGTGCTCCGCCAGGAGATCGGCGGGGAGGAACGGGTGATCCGTCTGACCCCGTCCTTCGTCGTGCTCGTGCCGTACGCCCCGCGGGTGCCGCTCGAGACCTGGATCCTGCCGCGGCGCCACGGCTGTTCCTACGAGGAAGCGCTGACGTCGGACACGG
The DNA here is from genome assembly GCA_016200085.1 of Candidatus Rokuibacteriota bacterium. Taxonomy (GTDB): domain Bacteria; phylum Methylomirabilota; class Methylomirabilia; order Rokubacteriales; family CSP1-6; genus JACQFL01. Next base: position 129,877 of record JACQFL010000046.1, read on the forward strand.
CGCCCGAGCTCGCGCGACTGCTCGGCGAGTACTGTCGCACGATCGAGCGGCACGCCGAGGACCCTGCCTGGGAGCTCGTCCTGCACACCGCGCCCAACCTGAGATCACGCATCCTGCAGGGCGATTGGGCGACGATCCGCGACGACTACCACTGGCACCTCGAGATCCTGCCCCAGCCCGAGCGCCTCAACCGCGTCGGCGGGATCTTCGTCAACGAGACGCCGCCCGAGGACGCCGCGCGCGAGCTGCGCGAGCGGTGGGAGTCGACCGCGTAGCGGAGCCCGCGGGCTCCTTTCGCGCGAGGCGGCGGGGTCCTGCCAGGGGCTTCCGTCGGTTCTCGCTTTCTGCGAGCAACCCATCGGCGGTGGAAGACCTCGCGCGGGCACCCCCAGGAGATCACCGCGCAGCGGGGCCGACGGAAGCCTCGGCCCCTGGCACCCCGCCCGTCACCGTGGGAGAGGAGCCCGCGCCTCGCGGGGCGGCCCCGCGCTCGCGCTGCCGGGCGCCGAGCGACCAGCGAGGGGAGCACGGCAGGGGACTGGTCGGACTCGAGGCCACCCGGTTGCCGCCAGGCCTGTCAGTGGGGTTGGGGAACGACGCCTGTCTTGTCCCGGAACTACCTGACATCTCGTTCTTTTCGTCATTTCTCTGCGCTGCGGCGGACTGGGGCGGCGCGTGTAGGGCTTGATGGCGCTCGGGTGGCTCATCGGGTTCCCGCTTGACACGGAGAGGGCAGGGTGAGAATATCCGACTGATTCAGTCGGCGACTCGAATGGTCGCCGATTATGTGGGTCGGGTATAATTCAAAGGCGGAGAGGTAAGGACAGAGCCGGGCGGGGGCGAGGGGCGGGATGCTGAGGTTCACCAAGCGGTCTGATTACGGGCTGATGGCCATCCACTACATCGCGGTCAATGAAGACCTCGGCGCGGTGAGCACCAAGCGAATCGCCGAGGAGTTCCGGATCCCGCCGGAGTTGCTCGCGAAGATTCTGCAACGGCTGGCCAAGAAGAAACTGATCACCGCCCAGAACGGCCCGAAGGGGGGCTACGTGCTGACGCGGCCGCAGACCCAGATCACGGTCGGCGACGTGGTGCGGGCGCTGGAGGGCCCGATCAACATCGTCGAGTGCTTCGAGGGTGAGAGCGAGTGCCCGCAGATGGAGCGGTGCAACCTGCGCCGGCCCGTGCAGAAGATCCAGGCCTCCATCAGCCGGATGCTGGACACGATGAGCCTGGCGGAGCTCGTCGCCGACGACGCGCCCGCGCTGCTGTCGATCAGCAAGGCGTAGCGGCCGCCGCCACACAGGGAGACGCGAATGGCGCTGAAGTTCCCGATCTTCATGGACGCGCAGTCGACCACCCCGGTGGATCCGCGGGTGCTCGCGGCGATGATCCCGTACTTCACCGAGAAGTTCGGCCACCCCGCGAGCCGCAACCATCCGTTCGACTGGGAGGCCGAGGGCGCCGTGGACAGCGCCCGGGAGAAGATCGCCCGCCTGATCGGCGCGCGTGATCCGAAAGAGGTCGTGTTCACGTCCGGGGGCACGGAGTCCATCAACCTCGCCCTCAAGGGCGTGGCCGAGATGTACAAGGAGAAGGGCAATCACATCGTCACGACCGTGATCGAGCAGCGCGCCGGGCTCGACGTCTGCAAGCGGCTCGAGCGCCAGGGCTTCGCGGTCACGTATGTGCCCGTCCAGGCCGACGGGCTGGTCGATGTCGCCAGGATCCGCGAGGCGATCACCGACAAGACCATCCTGATCTCGGTCATGTTCGCCAACAACGAGGTGGGCACGATCCAGGACGTCGCGGCCATCGGGAAGCTGGCCAAGGAGAAAGGCATCCTCTTCCACACCGACGCCACCCAGGCGGTGGGCAAGATCCCCGTCGACGTCGAGGCGATGGGGGTGGATCTGCTGTCGTGCACCGCGCACCTCGTGTACGGGCCCAAGGGGGTCGGCGCGCTCTACGTCCGCCGCAAGGGCCCGCGCGTGCGGCTGGCGCCCATGATGGACGGCGGCGGCCACGAGCGCGGCATGCGCTCGGGGACCCTGCCGGTGCCCCTCATCGTCGGCTTCGGCCGGGCGGCCGAGCTCTGCATGGAGGGCATGGTCGAGGAGGGCAAGCGGCTGGCCGCGCTGCGCGATCGGCTCCAGGACGCCATCCTCTCGAAGGTGGAGGACGCGTACCTGAACGGTCATCCGGAGCGGCGGCTGCCCCAGAACCTGAACGTCTCGTTCGCCTACGTGGAGGGCGAGTCGGTGCTGATGGGCGTCAACAAGGAGACGGCCCTCAGCTCGGGCTCGGCCTGCACGTCGGCCACGCTCGAGCCGTCGTACGTCATCGCAGCGCTCGGGGCGAGCACGGAGCTGGCGCACTCGTCGATCCGCTTCAGCCTCCACCGGTTCACCACCCAGGAGGAGGTCGACTACGTGACCCAACGGATGATCGAGGTGATCAAGCGGCTGCGTGACATGTCGCCGCTCTACGAGCTGGCGAAAGAGGGCGTGGACATCAAGTCCATCCAGTGGAAGGCCGAGTAAGGGGGGCCGGGGCATGGCGTACAGCGAGAAGGTCGTCGATCACTACAACAACCCGCGCAACGTCGGATCCTTCGCCAAGGAAACCCCGGGGGTGGGCACCGGCCTCGTCGGCGCGCCGGAGTGCGGCGACGTCATGAAGCTGCAGATCCGCGTCAACGTCGAGACCGGCGTGATCGAGGATGCCAAGTTCAAGACGTTCGGCTGCGGCAGCGCCATCGCGTCGTCGAGCCTGGCCACCGAGTGGCTCAAGGGCAAGTCGGTCGACGAGGCGGCCAAGATCAAGAACACGGACATCGTGAACGAGCTGAAGCTGCCGCCGGTCAAGATCCACTGCTCGGTGCTCGCCGAGGACGCGATCAAGGCCGCCCTGACCGACTACCGGGAGAAGCACGCGTCGGCCCCGGCGGGCACGACGGCGCGGTAAGGGGGCGAATCGAGGCATGGCGCTGGCACTGTCCGAGAAAGCGGTCGAGAAGGTGAACGAGCTCAAGCGCGCCCAGGATCTCGGGGACAACGTGTTCCTCCGCATGGGCGTCAAGGGCGGCGGCTGTTCGGGGATGTCGTACTCCCTGGAGTTCGACACGGAGAAGGGCCCGCACGACAAGGAGTTCGACATCGACGGCGTGAAGGTCGTGTGCGACAAGAAGAGCTACCTCTACCTGACCGGCACCACGCTGGATTACGTCATGCAGGGGCTGACGGGGGGCTTCACGTTCGTCAACCCCCAGGCGAAATCCACCTGCGGGTGTGGGACCTCCTTCTCGGCGTAACCGGCCCGGCCGCGGTGAGCGTGGACGGGCCCGGCGGCGGGCCCGTTCTCGTTTCGGGGGAATGAGCGACGCGATGGATCATTTCGAGGTCTTCGGGCTGCCGCGGCGGCTCCGCATCGACGAGGCGGATCTGCAGCGCCGGTTCTACAAGCTGGCGCGGCGGCACCACCCCGACTTCCAGGCTCAGGCCGCGCCGGACGAGCAGGCGCGCGCGCTGGAAGCCTCGGCCGGAGTGAACGCCGCCTACCGGGCGCTGCGGCATCCCATCGCGCGAATCGAGTACCTCGTGCGTCTGGAGGAGGGCCGGGAGACGAAGGAGGGCGCCACGGTGAAGCCGAAGGCGCCGCCCGTGCTGCTCGAGGAGATGTTCGAGATCCAGGAGGCCCTGGCCGAGGCCAAGGCCGGCGGGCTGACGGACGAGGTGCGCGCTACGCTGAGCGCCCAGCGCGAGCGCCTGATCGCGCGCTACCGCGACGAGGAGGCGCGGCTCCAGGGGCCGCTGGCCGAGGGGTGGGACGTGGCGGCACCGGCGGAGCGTCCTGCGCGGCTCGCCGCCTTGAAGGAGGCGCTGGCCACCCGCGCCTATCTGCGAACGGTCGTCGACGATCTCGGCGCCGCGCTGGGCGACACGGACGGCCGCTTCACGGCGGACGGAGAGATCGAGGGCAGGGACAGGCATGTCGCGCATCATCGGCATTGATCTCGGGACCACCAACAGCCTCGTCGGCTACGTCGACGACACGACGGGGCTGCCGCGGGTGATCCCGGACCGCGAGGGGCGCGTCCTGCTTCCCTCCGTCGTGGGCTTCACGAGCAACGGCATCGTCGTCGGCGACGCCGCGCGGCGCCAGCTCGTCCGGCGGTCCCGGTCCACCGTGTACTCGGTGAAGCGCCTCATGGGGCGGGCCTACGAGGACGTCAAGGACGAGCTGTGCTACCTGCCGTTCCAGATCTGCCCGGGCGAGGGTGTCGTCAAGATCCAGATCGGCGACCGGCAGGTGACCCCGCCCGAGGTGTCGGCGGTGATCCTCAAGTCGCTGAAGGAGCGGGCCGAGGCGCACTTCGGCGAGCCCGTGGAGAAAGCGGTCATCACCGTGCCCGCCTACTTCAACGACAGCCAGCGCCAGGCCACGCGCGACGCCGGCCGGATCGCGGGGCTGGACGTGGTCCGCATCGTGAACGAGCCCACGGCCGCTTCGCTCGCCTACGGCCTGCACCAGCTGAAGAGCGGCGTTGTCGCCGTCTACGACCTCGGCGGCGGGACCTTCGACATCTCCATCCTCCGCGTGCACGACGGTGTCTTCGAGGTGCTGGCCACCAACGGCGACACCCACCTCGGCGGCGACGACTTCGACCGCGCCATCGCCCTGGCGCTCGTCGACGACGCACGGGTGCGTTACGGCCGTCACCTGATGGATGGGGAGTCCATCCAGGAGATGCGCCTGGCGGCCGAGGCGGCGAAGATCCGGCTCTCGTCGGAGGCGCGCACCGCGCTGACGATCCCCTTCGACGACTTCACCTATCACCGCGAGCTGTCGCGGGAGGATCTCGAGCGGCTGATCGAGCCGCTGGTGGAGCGCACGCTCGGTCCGTGCCGCGCGGCCCTGGCCGACGCGGGGCTCACGCCGGCCGACATCACCGAGGTCGTGCTCGTCGGCGGCTCCACGCGGGTGCCGCTCGTGCGCCGGCGCGTGCAGGAGGTGTTCGGCCGGATGCCGCACAGCCAGATCAACCCGGACGAGGTCGTGGCGCTCGGCGCGGCGGTGCAGGCCCACATCCTGGCCGGCGGCATCACCACCATGCTGCTCCTCGACGTCACCCCGCTCTCGCTCGGCATCGAGACCCTGGGCGGCATCGTGAGCGTGCTCATCCCCCGCAACACGACGATCCCGACCGCCGCGCGCGAGATGTTCACCACCTCGGTCGACGGCCAGAGCGTGGTCGACATGCACGTGGTCCAGGGCGAGCGCGAGCTGGCCAAGGACTGCCGGTCGCTGGCGCGCTTCGAGCTGCGGGGGATCGATGCCATGCCGGCGGGCATGCCGAAGATCGAGGTCGGCTTCCTGATCGACGCCAACGGCATCCTGCAAGTGACCGCCAAGGAGCTGCGCACGGGCAAGGCGGCGTCGATCGAGGTGAAGCCGACCTACGGGCTGAGCGACGGCGAGGTCGAGCGGATGGTCGAGGAATCCTTCGAGTACGCGGAGGCGGACGTCGAGGCGCGCCTGCTCATCGAGGTCCGCAACGAGGCCGACACGGTCATCACCCACGTGGAGCGCGCGCTGCGCCAGGGGGGCCGGCTCGTCGACGACGCGGAGCGGGCGGGCATCGAGTCCGCGCTGCGCGACCTGCGCGAGGCGCGGCAGGTCACCGACCGGGAGCGGATCCGCGAGGCCACCGTCGCGATGAACCGCGCGACCGAGCACCTCGCCGAGCTCATGATGGACGCTGCCCTCAAGGGGGCGCTGGGCACCAGGCGCGCGGACGATCTCATGGGGTCGCGCTGATGGCGACGCACAAGGTGACGTTCCTGCCGCTGAACGTGACCGTCGAGGTGGACGACGAGAAGTACCCGCTCGCCGATCACGGCAAGCCGGGCTCGCTGCTCGACATCGCCCTGGCCAATGACATCGAGCTCGAGCACAACTGCGGCGGCTCCTGCGCCTGCACGACGTGCCACGTCGTGGTGCGCGAGGGCGAGGAGAACCTCTCGGAGATGCAGGCCGACGAGGAGGATCGGCTCGACATGGCGGAAGGGCTGACGATCCACTCGCGGCTGGGGTGCCAGGCGGTGGTGCGCGGCGACGTGGTGGTGGAGATCCCCAAGTGATCACCTGGCGAGACGCCGAAGACGTCGGGATCGCGCTGCTCGAGGCGCATCCGGACGTGGACCCGCTCAGCGTGCGCTTCACGGATCTGCACCGGTTCGTCACGGCGCTGGCCGGGTTCACGGACGATCCCAAGGCCTCCAACGAGAAGCTGCTCGAGGCCATACAGATGGCGTGGCTCGATGAGTACCGCAACCGGTGATGGCGTCCGGGCGCGCGCCGAGGGGGCGGTGGGTCCGCTCGCGATCCGCCGACTCAGGCGTGGCCGCAGGCGGGGACCTCGCATGACTTGCCCCCCACGGATCGCCGGGGGACCCACCGCCCCCTCGGCGCTCCTCCTGGCGATCACGGGCGGGGACGACTCGTCGGTCAGGTCAGTCGAGCGGGCTTCGGAGCTTCTCGCTCTGCTACCAGGTGATGACCTGGTCGGCGGCGTAGATGAGGTCGAGGAGGGCGTCGTAGGACACCTCGTCGGGGACGCGACGGACGGTCACACCATCGGGCAGCGGAACCTCTGGCGCGCCTTCGAGCAGCCCGACGCTCACGGTGTCGCCGGCGGCGAGCTGGCGGGCGATGACGTCGAGGGCGAGCGGGGCCTCGGCCTTGAGCAGGTGCAAGACGGTGGGCATCAGAAGACGAAGAAGCGGCGGGCGGCCCTGAAGAGGGTGGCGAGGCGCTCGCGGTCAATCGTGACGATGGGGTTGCCGTCGGCGTTCCAGTCTTTTTCCGCGGGGATCGACGATGCCTCGACGTGGAACGGGATGCCGAGCCGCTTGAGGCTGTCGCGGAACTTGGCGACGTCGTCGCCGTCCACGAGGTCGTCGGTGTCGGCGTCGAGCAGGTGGACGGCGGGGCCCGCCAGCACGAACGTCACCTCGTTCTCGCCGGCGACGATGCCCACGCCGATCCGCATGGCCTCGAAGGCGCGGCCCGAAACGCGCGGATCGGACGAGATGAGCACGAGGACGGGCTGGCCGTCGTCCACGCGCGGGCTAGTTGAGAGCGACGAACCGGTCGGTGCCGTTGACGATGTCGGTCAGCACCACCAGGCCGCAGTAGGTCACGCCCGCGCCGTCGTCGAGCGGGATGCGCCGCTTCTGGCAGCCGTAGGCGCACACGAAGACCTTGGCGCCGCGGCCGGGGAGCGCGCGCACGCGCGGATCGTCCAGCGCGCGGACGCCGTCGTCGATCAGGTAGAGGTACAGATCGTCGCCGCGTCCGAGCGCAGCGTCGCCGAGCCCGAGCGCGGTCTGGAGATTCGTGGTGTCGGGCCCGGTGGAGAGCAGGACGCCGAGTTTCTTTTTCGCCCGATCCATGCGGGTCGAGCGTAGCATCGTGGGACGGAAGGAGCAACCGATGAGCCGTCATGTCTATCTCGATCACAACGCATCGACGCCCGTGCACCCCGAGGCGCTGGCCGAGATGCTGCCGTACTTCAGCGAGGTCTACGGCAACGCTTCCAGCGTGCACGCCTTTGGGCGCGAGGCGCGCGAGGCCCTCGACCGCGGGCGCGAGCGGATCGCGGCGTCCCTGCGCGTCAAGCCCGACGAGATCGTGTTCACCTCGGGCGGCACCGAGTCCGACAACTTCGCGATCAAGGGTGTCGCGCTCGCCCGCGGGCGCGGGCACGTGATCACGACCCAGATCGAGCACCACGCGGTACTGCGGGCGGTGGAGTGGCTCGAGACCCAGGGGTTCACCGCGACGTACCTGCCGGTGGACTCGTACGGCATGCTCGATCCCGACGAGGTCGCGCGCGCCATTCGCCCCGACACCATCCTGATCTCGGTGATGGGCGCCAACAGCGAGGTCGGCACCGTCCAGCCGCTGGCCGCCATCGGCGCCATCGCCCGCGCGCACGGCGTGCCGTTCCACGTCGACGCGGTGCAGACCTTCGGCAAGGTGCCGATGGACGTCGTGGCCATGGGCATCGACCTGCTGTCCTGCTCGGGCCACAAGATCTACGGCCCCAAGGGCATCGCCGCCCTCTACGTCCGCAAGGGCACGAAGATGGTGGCCATCCAGCACGGGGGCGAGCACGAGCGGCGACGGCGGGCGGGCACCGAGAACGTGGCGGGGGTCGTCGGCTTCGCCCGGGCCGTCGAGATCCGCGCGCGCGACATGGCGGAGGAAGCGGTCCGGGTGGGGGCGCTGCGCGACCGGCTGTGGCAGGGCATCCGCGAGCGGGTGCCCGAGGTGCGGCTCAACGGCCACCCGACCCAGCGGCTGCCCGGCACGGCCAACCTCGTCTACCGCGGCGTGGAGTCGGAATCCATCGTGCTCGGGCTGGATCTCAAGGGCATCGCGGTCTCGGCGGGCTCGGCTTGCACCTCGGGCAGCGTGGAGCCCTCGTACGTGCTGGTGGCCATGGGCATCCCGGTGGAGTGGGCGATGGGCTCGGTGCGCCACTCCCTCGGCCGCAGCACCACCGCCGAGGACATCGATTACGTGATCGAGTCGGTGGTGCCGCTGGTGGCCAGGCTGCGCACGAGCCTGCCGGTCGGGGCGGCGTGAGGTACAGTCCCACGCTGGTGGATCACTTTCTCCACCCGCGCAATGCCGGGCTGATGCGCGAGCCCGACGCGGTCGGCGAGGACGAGTACGCCGGCTGCGGCGACCTCGCGCGCTTCTTCCTGCGCGTGCGCGAGGGGCGGGCGGCTGAGGTGCGGTTCCAGACGTACGGCTGCGGCCCCACGATCGCCGCCGCCAGCGCGGGCAGCGAGCTGGCCGCCGGCCGGGCGGTCACGGACCTGGCCGAGCTGGGCGCCCAGGAGATCGAGCACGCGCTGGAGGGGTTGCCCGAGGATCGCAAGCACGCGGCCGACGTGGTCGCCGGCGCGCTGCGCGCGGCCGCCCGCGACTATCTCGGCCGGCGCAACGGTGATAGAGAGGGAGGGGCGGGGAATGTTTGAGGCGCTCAAGCGCGACATCCAGACGGTCCTGGAGCGGGACCCGGCCGCGCGGTCGACCCGGGACGTGCTCCTGTCGTATCCCGGCGTCCACGCCCTGGCGTTCCACCGCCTCGGGCACCGGCTGTGGGGCGCCGGCTGGCTCTCGCTCGCCCGCTGGGTGTCCCACGTGTCGCGCTTCTTGACGGGCATCGAGATCCATCCGGCGGCGAAGCTCGGCCCCGGCCTCTTCATCGACCACGGCATGGGCATCGTCATCGGCGAGACGGCGGAGGTCGGCGCGAACGTCACCCTGCTGCAGGGCGTGACCCTCGGTGGCACCAGCCTCAAGCGCGAGAAGCGCCACCCCACCCTCTGCGACAACGTGACCGTGGGCGCCGGCGCCAAGGTCATCGGCGCCATCACCGTCGGCGAGGGCAGCCGCATCGGCGCCGGCTCCGTCGTGGTGCGCGACGTGCCGCCGAACTCCGTTGTCGTCGGCGTGCCGGGGCGGGTAACATACCGGGACGGCCAGCGGGTGACGGGCACGATCGACATGAACCAGACGGACCTGCCGGATCCGGTGGCCAAGGCCATCGAGCAGCTCGTCGACCGCATCCACGCGCTGGAGGCGGAGGTGGAGACGCTCCGCAAGAGCGTCGGCTCGCCGGTCACCGAGTAGGAGGAGGAGGAGGAGGCGTGACCCCCAAGGACGTGATGAGCGTCGAGGACGCGTCGAAGTACCTGGCGATGGACAAGGCTGCTCTCGCCTCGCTGGCCAGGGAGCGCCGGATTCCGTGCCTGGAGGTCAACGGGACGTGGGTCTTCTCGAAGAAGTCCATCGACAAGTGGCGCCTGATGCGGGCGCGCCGCGCCTGACGCGCGAGCGCGCCTGGGCGATCCTCACCGACTTCACGCGGAGCGACAGCCTCCGCAAGCACGCCCGTGCCGTGGAGGCCTCCATGCGCGCCTACGCCGCCCGCTACGGCGAGGACCCCGAGGCGTGGGGCATCGCGGGCATGCTCCACGACTTCGACTACGAGATGCATTCCACCGCGCCGCGCCACCCTCTGAAGGGCGCCGAGATCCTCGCCGTCCGCGGTATCCCCGATCACGTCGTCTACGCCATCCTCGCCCACGCGGATTACTCGGGCATGCCGCGCCAGAGCCTGCTCGACCGGGCGCTCTACGCCTGTGACGAGCTCTCGGGCTTCGTGCACGCCTGCGCGCTCGTGCGGCCCGGCCGGGTGATCGCGGGGCTCGAGGTCGTGTCGGTGAAGAAGAAGCTCAAGGACAAGGCGTTCGCTCGGACGGTGAACCGCGACGACGTGTACCGCGGCGCCCTCGAGCTGGGCGTCGACCTCGACGCCCACATCGCCTTCGTCGTCGACGCGCTGACCGCCGCCGCCCCCGAGATCGGCCTCTCCGCCGGGTAGGCATGCCGCCCGCGCGGGCCATCGCCCACGTCGACATGGACGCGTTCTACGCGTCGGTCGAGCAGCGCGATCGCCCCGAGCTCCGCGGCCGCCCCGTCATCGTCGGCGGCGCCCCCGGCGGCCGCGGCGTCGTCTCCGCCGCGTCGTACGAGGCGCGTCCCTGGGGCGTGCGCTCGGCGATGCCGATCTCGCGGGCGGCGCGGCTCTGCCCCCACGCGGCCTTCCTGCCCGTCGACATGGAGAAGTACCAGCGCGTCTCGACGGAGATCATGGCCATCCTCGGCCGCTTCTCGCCGCTGGTGGAGCCGGTGTCGGTGGACGAGGCCTTCGTCGATCTCACCGGCACGGCGTCGTTGTTCGGGCCTCCTGCCGGCGCGGTGGCCGCCATCAAGGCCGCGATCCGGACCGAGACCGCGCTCACGGCCTCCGCCGGCCTGGCGCCCAACAAGTTCCTCGCCAAGGTCGCCTCGGAGCTCGAGAAGCCTGACGGCCTCGTCGTCGTCGCACCGGGGACGGAGGCAGCGTTCCTCGCACCTTTGCCGATCGAGCGACTCTGGGGCGTGGGGCGGGTGATGGGCCAATCGCTCCGCGACATGGGCGTCACCACGGTCGGTCGGCTGCAGGCCCTCCCGCGCGACACGCTCGTCCGCCGCTTCGGTGCCCACGGTGCGGACCTGCACGACCTCGCTTTCGGCCGCGACGAGCGTCCCGTCGTGCCCTCGACGGCGCCGAAGTCGATCGGCGCCGAGACCACGTTCGGCCGCGATCGGCGCGACACCCGGCACCTGCACGCGACCCTCCGAAGCCACGCCGAGCGGGTCGCGCGCGAGCTGCGCGACCAGCATCTGCGCGCCGCGACCATCACGCTGAAGCTCCGCTTCGCCGACTTCTCGACGATCACGCGCGCCGTGAGCGGTGAGCCCACCCAGGACGGCCTCGAGATCTTCCGCCGCGCGCGCGACCTCTTCGATCGCGAGACCCTGCACCTGGCCGTGCGGCTGCTCGGCGTCTCGGCCTCCGGGCTCGGGCCCGAGGACGCCGGCCAGCTGCCCTTGCTGGATCCGGGGGCCGTCAAGCGCGACCGAGTGGCGCGGGCGGTCGATCGTCTGACCGATCGGTTCGGCGAGGGCGCGGTCCGACCCGCGAGCCTGCTGGACCGCGACGACCGGGACGGGTAGGGTCGGCCGTCGCAGCAACGTCTGCCGCATCTGATATACTCGGCTGAATCGCCGTTCACTCGGCTCGGAGGTCGAGAGATGGAACGCCCCATCGCCTACGACAAGCTGGCCCGCGAGGACCGCTTCGTGCGGATGCGCGCGCGGGAGACCTCGGAGCTGCGGATGGCCCAGGGGCTGCCGCCCATGGCCGACCTCGCGAGCCGCGAGTCGATCCGCGAGCGCATGCATGGGATCTTCGTCGGCGAGCTCCAGGCGATGGAGGGGGCCGGCCGCACCGTCTACGACTTTCCCGACGCGCCGTGGGAGTTCACGATGGACATGGCGCGCCAGGTGTGGGACGAGTCGCGCCACGTCGAGATCTACATGGACCTGCTCGAGCACATGGGCGGGCACATCGGCGAGTTCCCCGAGTCCACCATTCTCTGGCGCTGCGCGTGCGCCGAGGACGCCGCCGCCCGGGTGGCCGGCGTCAACCGCGGACTCGAGGGGCTGGCCTGCGACGTCTTCAACCAGCTGATCCACATCGCCCGCAAGATCGGCGACCCCATCATCGAGCAGGCCGTGGACTACGTGCTCGCCGACGAGATCACCCACGTGCGGATGGGCTCGCGCTGGCTCAACGAGCTCACCAAGGGCGATCCGCACCGCCGGCGCCAGGCCATCGAGTTCCAGGACACCATCGACGAGCGCTTCAACCTGGGCGGGGTCCGCCAGGACGGCGCGCACGACGAGGTCTCCATCTCCATCGCGCGCGAGGCCCGCAAGCTCGCCGGGTTCACCGACGAGGAGATCGAGCGGCTCGTCAAGAGCACCCAGCGCTCGCCAGTCTATTGATCGTGGGCTGATTCCCGGCCTGGGCCGCCCGGCATGACCGCTCATCCCCTCGCGGGTCACTTCTCGGTCGACGACGCCGCGAGGCGCATCCGCCACTACCGCTACGCCGAGGAGCGTACGATGCGCATCCTCGGCGGCTGGATCGCGCTCACTCCCGAGCTCCCCGCGAAGCTGCTCTTCGGGCGCCACGTCTGGGACTGCGCCCAGCACGCGGACCTCTGGGGCCGGCGCCTGCCCGAGCTGCGGTCGCCCGCCCAGCAGTCGGAGCCGCCGAACGAGGCGTTCGTCGATTTCATGGCGCTCGTCGAGACGGCGGAGGAGCCCGGGCGGACGATCGAGCGTGTCGTCGGGATCTACCGGGTCCTCAAGCGGCACCTGCTCGCGGAGTACGAGCGCCATCTCGCGCACGCCAACCCCGTCTACGAGCCGCCCACGCGGAGGATCCTCCAGCGCTGCATCGAGGAGGAGCGGCGGCACGTGGCCGCTGGCGCGGTGGTCCTCGACCGCCTGGTCACCGACGACGCGGCGCGCGCGCGAGCCCAGGCGTGGGAGCGACGGCTCGTCGAGCGGCTGGCCGCCGCGCGCGGCCTGGGTGGTGATGTCGAGACGCCGGCGCTGGCCGATGTCGCGCCCGACAGTGTCCGCTTCCAGGGTGACCTGGTGGCGCTCGACTCGACGTTCGAGCCCGTCGGGCTTTCCGAGGACCTCGCGCAGGCGGTCGACGCTCACGCCCGGGCCCTCATCGATGCCGAGCGCTCCAGGTGGGCCGCCGACGTCGCCCCCGAGGCGCGCGAGGCCGTCGCCGGCGAGTACGCCGCGCTCGGCAAGCTCGCGACCAGCGAGATCGTGGCCGTGGCGCGAATCGGCGCCCACCGGGTCGTGCGCGTGAGGCTCGACGGGCCGGAGCGCTCGTGGCTGGTCCAGCAGCAGTGGCGGCGCGCGGACGGCCAGTGGCGCCTCTTCACGGCGACCATCGTCCGCTCCGATCCCCGCCCGTAGTGTTCGCCTCCGTCCTCGTCGCCAACCGCGGGGAGATCGCGCGCCGCATCGTGCGCGGCTGCCGGCGGCTCGGCGTGCGCGCCGTCGCCGTGTACTCGGAGGCCGACCGCGAGGCGCCGCACGTCCGTGACGCCGACGCCGCCGTGGCCATCGGCCCGGCGCCGGCCCGCGAGAGCTATCTCGCCATCGAGCGACTGATCCAGGCCGCGCGCGACAGCGGGTGCGACGCCGTCCATCCAGGCTACGGCTTCCTCTCGGAGCGGTGGGAGTTCGCGGCGGCGTGCGCCAAGGCGGGTCTGACGTTCATCGGCCCCGATCCCGAGGCCATCCGCCTCATGGGCGACAAGACCGAGGCGCGCCGCCGCATGGCCGCGGCCGGCGTACCGGTCCTGGCCGGCAGCCCCGGCCCGGCGGCGGACGCGAGCGCGGCCGAGGCCATCGCGCGCGAGACGGGACTGCCCGTGCTGCTCAAGGCGGCCGCCGGGGGCGGCGGCATCGGCATGGTGCGCGTGGACGACGCGGCCCAGCTCGCAGCGGCCTTCACCGCGGCCTCGCGCCGCGCGCAGGCGGCCTTCGGCAGCGGCGCGCTCTACGTCGAGCGGTACCTCGACCGCGCGCGCCACGTCGAGGTGCAGGTGTTCGGCGACCGTCACGGCAACGTCGTGCACCTGCACGAGCGCGAGTGCTCCATCCAGCGGCGGCACCAGAAGCTCGTCGAGGAATCACCGGCGCCGCGGCTGGCCGCCGCGACCAAGGACGGGCTGACGCGGGCGGCGGTGCACGGCGCGCGGGCCATCGGCTACGTGAACGCCGGCACGCTGGAGTTCCTGGTCGATGCGCAGGACCGCTTCTACTTCCTCGAGATGAACACCCGGCTCCAGGTGGAGCATCCGGTGACGGAAGAGGTCACGGGCCTGGACCTGGTGGAGGCCCAGCTGCGGGTGGCGGCCGGCGAGCGGCTGCCCTGGCGGCAGGAGGAGATCGTCCAGCGCGCCGCGGCCATCGAGTGCCGCGTATACGCGGAAGATCCCGCGAAGAGGTTCCTGCCGTCGCCGGGGACGATCACCGCGCTCGACCTTCCGGGCGGCGAGGGCGTACGCGTCGAGAGCGGGGTGGAGACGGGCACCGTGGTCTCGGTGCACTACGACCCGCTGCTGCTCAAGCTGATCACGCGCGGCGACTCTCGCGAGGCCGCCATCGCGCGCATGGCCGCGGCCCTCGAGGCCACCCGCGTCGAGGGCGTGCAGACCACGCTCCCCTTCCTGTGCCGCGTGATAGGCTCCCAGGCGTTCCGCCGCGGCGAGGTCCATACCCAGATGGTCGAGCAAGGAGCGTTCAATGCCTGAGGAGATCAAGGCGCACATCACCGGGGTGGTGTTCCAGGTCACGACCAAGCCCGGCGACACCGTGCAGGCCGGTGATCCGGTGATCGTGCTGGAGTCCATGAAGATGGAGATTCCCGTCGAGGCCCCGCGGGCGGGCACGATCGCGGAGATCCGGGTGCAGGAAGGCCAGACGGTGCAGGAAGACGAGACGGTCGCCGTCATGGCGTGAGGGCCGATGACCAGCCACCTCTTCGCCTGGCTCGGCCGCATGAAGTTCATCCGCCGCTGGGGGCTGATGCACAACACGTGGCCGGAGAACATCCAGGAGCACAGCCTGCGGGTGGCGATGGTGGCCCACACGCTGGCGTTGATCCGGAACCGGAGCCACGGCGGCAAGGTCAGCCCCGAGCGCGCCGCCACGCTCGCCCTCTACCACGATGTCGCCGAGGTGCTGACCGGTGACCTGCCCGCGCCGGTGAAGTACACGAACCCGGCGATCCGCGACGCGTACCGCGAGATCGAGGCCTCGGCTGCCGAGAAGCTCCTCGAGCTCGTGCCCGCGGCGCTCAGGGCCGACTATCGCCCGCTCTTCTTCCCCGAGGACGCCGACCGCGAGCACTGGGTGCTCGTGCACGCCGCGGACAAGATCTGCGCGTGGATCAAGTGCCTCGAGGAGGTGAGCGCCGGCAACCACGAGTTCACCAGGGCCGAGAAGGCGCTCCGCGAGACCGTCGAGGGCCTCGGCCTGCCCGAGGTCCACGAGTTCGTGGAGACGTTCAGCCCCGGTTTCCGCCTGACGCTCGACGAGCTGGGCTGAGCCTCAGGCCGCCCGCGGGCTGCGCCGCCGGCGGCGTTCGTCTACACTGTCCGCGCGGCCGCGCCGCGAGACTGGGAATCAGGAGAGCCCCGATGAGCGTCGAGATGGTCCGCTCGCTCTACGCCTACCACCGCTGGGCCAACCGGCGCCTGTTCGACGTGGTCGCTGGCCTCGGCGAGGCCACCGCGGCGAAGGAGATCGGCCCCCAGTTCAGCTTCCCGACCCTCAAGGGGATGCTGGCCCACATCTACGGCGCCGACTACGTGTGGCTGACCCGGTGGAAGGGCTCGACCCCAGCGCGCCTGCCCGGCGACGCGGACTTCGCCACGCTGGCGGACCTGCGCGGCACGTGGGACGCGCTCGAGACGGAGCAGACGGCCCACGTCGAGGCGCTGACGGAGGCCGCACTGGCGCGCGGGTGCGAGTACAAGAATACCGCGGGCAAGCCGTTTCGCGGCCAGATCGCCGCGCTGCTCCAGCACGTGGCCAACCACGCGACCCATCACCGTAGCGAGCTGCCACCATGATCACGATGGTCAGCGGCTCGCCGCCGCCCACCGATCTGGTCGTGCACCACCTGATCGTCACGGGGCAGGTCGACGGTGAGGTGAAGAAGTGGCCATGAAGGACCTGGTCGACGAGCTCGCCGCTCGTCGGCAGCGCGCCCGCCGGATGGGCGGCGACGAGCAGGTGGCCCGGCAGCACGCCGCCGGCAAGCTCACCGTGCGCGAGCGCCTGGACCTGCTCTTCGCCGCGGGCACGTTCACCGAGATCGGGGTGCAGGCCACCCACGCCGGGATCTCCCCCGACATGGCCGGCAAGGAGACGCCGGCCGACGGGGTGGTCACGGGCTTCGGCCGCGTGGATGGTCGCTTCGCGTCGGTGATCGCCTACGACTTCACGGTGATGGCGGGCTCGATGGGCCGCACCGCCGAGGTCAAGTGCAACCGCGCCCGCGAGATCGCGTACAGCAAGCGCTTCCCCATGATCTGGCTGATCGACTCCGCCGGGGCGCGCATCCAGGAGGCGATCGGCTCGCGCAACTTCGCCGGCTCGGGACTGCTCTTCCGCGAGGAGTCGATCATGAGCGGCGTGGTGCCCCAGGTGGCGGCCATGATGGGCCCGGGCGCCGCCGGCACCGCCTACATCCCGGCGCTCGCCGACTTCGTGCCGATGGTGAAGGGCACGAGCAACATGGCGCTCGGCGGCCCGCCGCTGGTCAAGGCCGTGGTCGGCGAGGACATCACGGCCGAGGAGCTCGGCGGCTCGAAGATCCACTGCGAGATCTCGGGCGTCGGCGACCTGGAGGTGGCCGACGACCGCGCGTGCATCCAGGCGATCAAGGACTACCTGTCCTACTTCCCGTCCTCGAACGCCGAGAAGCCGCCGGCGATCGCGTGCGACGATCCCTCCGACCGGCGCGAGGAGAGTCTCGTCGAGATCGTGCCGGACAGCGCGCGGCGCGCCTACGACGTCAAGAAGGTCATCCGGGCGATCGTGGACCACGGGCGCCTCTTCGAGATGAAGCCGGGCTGGGCCAAGAACGTCGTCACCGCGTTCGCGCGGCTGGCGGGCCATCCCGTGGGCATCGTCGCGAACCAGCCGATGGTGCTGGGGGGCGCCCTCGACATCGACTCCGCCGACAAGGCCGCGCGCTTCATCATGCTCTGCGACGCCTTCAACATCCCGCTCGTGTTCCTGCAGGATGTCCCCGGCTTCATGGTGGGCTCCAAGGTCGAGCGCGCGGGGATCATCCGCCACGGCGCCAAGATGCTCTACGCCGTCAGCGAGGCCACGGTGCCGAAGCTCACGGTGGTGCTGCGCAAGGCCTACGGCGCCGGCTACTTCGTGATGTGCGGCCGCGGCTACGAGCCGGACCTGATCGTGGCCTGGCCGACCGCGGAGATCAGCGTGATGGGCCCGGAGGGCGGGACCAACATCATCTTCCGCCGGGAGATCGCCGCCGCCGCCAACCCCGACGAGGAGCGCGCCCGCCGGGTCGAGGAGTTCCGCAAGCTCATCAACCCCTTCATCGCTGCCGGCGCCGCGTTGATCGACGACGTCATCGACCCGCGCGAGACGCGCCCGACGCTGATCCGGGCGCTGGAGATGGCGCAGACCAAGCGCGTCGAGCGCCCGTGGAAGAAGCACGGCGTGATGCCGGTGTAGGTGGGCGACCGCCATTCGAGCGCCGGCTTTGCCGGCGCACCCCTGCCTCGAGCGCTTGAAAGTTACCGCCGAGGCGGTGGGGGTATCGGGGGGAGCGGCGCTCGCTCCCCCCGATGTCGATCAGTTCTCGACGAAGGCCTTGAGGTTCCGTCCCCGTAGCGGGTGGCGGAGCTTGCGCAGCGCCTTCGCCTCGATCTGCCGGATGCGCTCCCGCGTCACCGCGAAGCGCTTGCCGACCTCTTCGAGAGTGTGCTCGCCCTCCTCGCCGATGCCGAAGCGGAGGCGGAGGATCTCCTTCTCCTTGGGCGAGAGCGTGGCCAGGGCGCGCTCGACCTGGGTCATGAGGTCCCGGCTCAGGAGCGAGTCGTTGGGCGAGCCCGCGCTCTTGTCCTCGAGGAAGTCGCCCAGCTCCGAGTCCTCGCCGATGGGGGTCTCGAGCGAGAGCGGCTTGCGCGAGGACTCGAGGATCAGGCGCACCTTCTTGGCCGGCACGCCCGTGCGCACCGCCAGCTCCTCGGGGGTGGGCTCGCGGCCGAGCTCGTTGATCATGCCCCGGTTCACGCGGGAGATCCGGTTCAGCGTCTCCACCATGTGCACGGGGATCCGGATCGTCCGCGAGTGGTCGGCGATGGCGCGCGTGATGGCCTGGCGGATCCACCACGTGGCGTACGTCGAGAACTTGAAGCCCCGGCGGTACTGGAAGCGATCGACGGCCTTCATCAGGCCGATGTTGCCCTCCTGGATCAGGTCCAGCAGGGAGAGATCGCTGCCCAGGTAGCGCTTGGCCACCGAGACCACGAGGCGGAGGTTGGCCTCCATCAGCTCTTTCTTGGCCTGGCGGACTTCCCGGTCGCTCCGCTCGATCTCCGCCAGGAGGGCCTGGAGCTGCCGGCGCGGCAGCCCCGCCTCGCGCTCCAGCTCGCGCAGCTCGCGCTTGATCGTCGCGGTCGGGCCCCGGCGCGCGAGGCTGGCCAGGCCGTCGATCCGCTGGCAATGCTTGCGGATCCGCGCCAGCAGCTCGTCGACGAGCGCGGGCTTGAGCGGCAGGTCCGCGACGACCTTCTGGATGGCCTCGCGGTTGGCGGCGATCCACCGGGTGTAGTTGGCCCGCGTGGTGGCCGAGCGGCGGCGGTCCTTCATCGACTCGGCCAGCCGCGCGATCTCGCGCTCGAGGCGGCGCAGGCGCGCGAAGGCCGCGAGCACCGGTTTGAGCTCGTGGGCGTCGAGCTCGCCGCCCTCGGGCAGGACGATCACGTCGTCCGCCACGGTGTCGTCGTGGCGGAGGCGCTCGCCGATCTCGAGGAGCTGGCGCACGGCCAGCGGGATGCCGGCCAGGGCGCGGCGCAGGGCGATCTGGCCGACCTCGATCCGGCGGCCGATCGCGACCTCCTTGGCTGCGGTCAGGAGGTGGACCTTGCCGATCTCCCTGAGGTAGAGCCGGACCGGATCCTCCCCCGTGGTGGGCAGGGGCGTGAGCGAGTGCTCCCAGACGGCGGGAACCCGCTCTTCCGCGTCCTCGTCGGCGAGCGCTCGGGGCTCCGGCTCCTCATCGGTGGCGATCGCGGTGGGGACGACCTCGGGCGTGTCGAGCGTCATCGAGTCATCGTGGCGACCTCTGAACGTCATTGCACCTCCCGGCTGTGTTCTGGCTTTCTCGGACGCTAATTAGATGCATGCAAGGGGAGGACCGTTTCAGCGTAAGCCGCCTCGCCGTGTGCCACGCCCGTGTCGCACGCCTTGGATGGGTAAACCCCTGCCGCTATTCACCCGCTGAAGTGCTCTGCTATCATCGGGCGGGCCCGAAGCGCCCGGCGTCCTCCGTCGAGGCTCTAGGTAAACCGCCATGCGACGATCCAGGGTTCCCGGGGACCCGGATCGCCGCCGAAATTGACACCCGCGCCGTGGAGGGGGTAGACCCGAAGGATGCCGCACGACGACCGTTCCCGGGGCCTCTGATGGCGATCTCCCCCAGCGCCAGCTACAGCGTCACGGTGCGGCTGGCCATCCAGAACCGGCCGGGAATGCTCGGGCGGGTGGCCATGGCCATCGGCGAGGCGGGCGGCGACATCGGCGCGGTGGACCTGGTCGAGTCCGGCCGTGACCGCATCACCCGGGACATCACGATCAAGGCCCGCGACAGCGTGCACGGCCAGCAGCTCGTCAACGCCGTCAAGCGGCTGGGGGGCGTGCGCGTCGTCAACGTCTCCGATCGCACCTTCCTGATGCACCTGGGCGGCAAGATCGAGATCCGGAACAAGGTTCCCATCCGCACGCGCGACGACCTCTCGATGGCGTACACCCCGGGGGTGGCGCGCGTCTGCACGGCCATCCACGAGGATCGCCAGCGCGCCTTCGCCCTGACGATCAAGCAAAACACGGTGGCCGTCGTCACCGACGGAACCGCCGTGCTCGGGCTCGGCGATATCGGGCCGGAGGCCGCGCTGCCGGTGATGGAAGGCAAGGCGATGCTCTTCAAGGAGTTCGCCAACGTCGACGCCTTCCCGATCTGCCTGGGCACCAAGGACGTCGGCAAGATCGTCGAGACCGTGAAGCTGATGGCGCCGACCTTCGGCGGCATCAACCTGGAGGACATCGCGGCCCCCCGCTGCTTCGAGGTCGAGGAGCGGCTGCGCAAGGACCTCGACATCCCGGTGTTCCACGACGACCAGCACGGCACGGCCGTGGTGGTGCTGGCGGCCCTCCTGAACGCGCTCCGCATCGTGAAGAAGGACCTCCGCCGGTTGCGGGTGGTGGTCACCGGCGTGGGCGCCGCCGGCACGGCCACGATCAAGATCCTCCAGTCGAGCGGGGTGCGCGACATCATCGGCGTCGACGAGCACGGCACGATCCATGGCAGCCGCGCCAAGGGCATGGACTTCATGAAGCGCTGGGTGGCGGCCAGCACCAACCCGCGCCAGGTGAAGGGGCGCCTGGGCGACGCCATGGATGGCGCCGACGTCTTCATCGGGCTCAGCGTGCCGGGGATCCTGGCCGTGAAGGACCTCAAGCGCATGGCGCGCGATCCGATCGTGTTCGCCATGGCCAACCCGGTGCCCGAGATCCAGCCCGAGGAGGCGGCGCGCCACGTGCGGGTCATGGCCACCGGCCGCTCCGACTATTCCAACCAGATCAACAATGTGCTGTGCTTCCCCGGCTTCTTCCGCGGGCTCCTCGACTCGCGCGCCCGCACCGTGAACGACGAGATGAAGCTGGCGGCGGCCCGGGCGATCGCCGGCTGCGTGGCGCGCGACGAGCTCGGCGAGGAGTACATCATCCCGAGCGTCTTCAACAAGGCCGTGGCGCTCGCGGTGGCCGAGGGCGTCGCGCGCGCCGCCCACGAGACCGCGGTCGCCCGCAAGCGCCACCGCTTCGACGTCTCCTCCATCCACTGACCGTGACCTCCCGCGCGCCGATCGGGCCACCAACCCTGCCCCCCCCCCCGCACCCACGGGACCCGCGCGATGATCAGGCGCCGCCGCTGCCCCCCCGCACCCACCGCAGGCCACCCACGATGATCCCGACCCCGCGGCCCCCGCTACAATGGTCCGTGGTCATTCCCGCGTACAACGAGGCGCGGCGGGTGCCGTCCTACCTGGAAGAGGTCGCGGCCTACTTCGAAGGGCGCGGAGAGCCGCACGAGATCATCGTGGTCGACGACGGCAGCGCCGACGACACCGCGGGCGCTGCCCTCGCCGTGGCCGAGAGCCATCCCGCGATCCGCGTGCTCCGGCGCGAGGTGAACGAAGGCAAGGGCGGGGCGGTCCGGCGCGGGATGCTGGCCGCGCGGGGCGCCTGCCGGCTCTTCACCGATGCCGACGGCTCGACCCCGATCGCCGAGCTCAAGCGTCTGGAGCCGCACCTGCTCGTCGGGGCCGACGTGGTCATCGGCTCGCGCGGGCTTCCGGATCCCGCCGTGGCCGTCGTCGCGCGGCCGCATCGGGTGCTCGCGGGACGACTGTTCACGCGCCTGGTCGCGCTCGCGGGGCTCGGCGGGATCGCCGACACCCAGTGCGGGTTCAAGGTCTTCACGGCGGCGGCCGCCGAGCGCCTCTTCCGGCTCCTCGTCACCACCGGCTTCGCCTTCGACGTCGAGCTGCTGCTCCGCGCCCGGGCCGCCGGCCTGCGCGTGGTGGAGGTGCCGGTGAACTGGACGCACCGGCCCGGGAGCAAGGTGGGCGTGCTGCGCGACGGGCCGGCGATGCTGCGCGAGATCGTGAAGGCGCGGCGCACGGTCAGGAGATCGCCGTGAGCCCGGCGCGCCGCACGCTCGAGATCGAGCCGTTCCTGGCCGTCGAGGTCGGCGAGCGCGCCCAGGAGCTGGAGCGGCAGGGCGTGGACGTCGTCCACCTCGAGTTCGGGGAGCCGGACTTCGAGGCGCCGCCCGTGGTGCGCGACGCGCTCGAGAAGGCGATCAAGGACGGCCGGACCAAGTACGTCTCGAGCCTGGGCATCCTGCCGCTGCGCGAGGCCATCGCCGCGCACTACTGGACGACGTATCGCGTGCGCGTCTCCCCCGAGCAGATCCTGGTCACCCCCGGCACCTCGCCCGCGATGCTCCTGCTCTTCGGCCACCTCCTCGATCCGGGCGACGAGGTGGTGCTGAGCGACCCGTACTACGCGTGCTACCCGAACTTCATCCGCTACCCCGGCGGCCTGCCCGCCTACGTGTCGATTCGCGAGGACGAAGGATTCCAGCTGGAGCCGGAGGCGGTCACGGCGCGGCTCGGCGCCCGGACCCGGGCCGTGCTGCTGAACTCGCCCGCCAACCCGACCGGCGCCGTGCTGTCCGCCGACCGGCTGGCCGGGATCGCGCGGCTGGCGGCCGACGGCGGGCCGGTGATCGTCTCGGACGAGATCTACCACGGGTTGTCCTACGGCGGGCGCGACCGCTCGATCCTGGAGTTCACGGAGCGGGCGTTCGTGCTCAACGGCTTCTCGAAGGCCTTCGCGATGACGGGCTGGCGGCTCGGCTACCTCATCGCACCGCGCGACCACATCCGGGCCCTGCAGACCGCCTTCGGTAACTTCTTCATCTCCACCAACGAGTTCGTCCAGTGGGCGGGGATCGCAGCGCTGGCCGAGGCCTCGGAGGAACCGGCGCGGTTCCGGGCGATCTTCGACGAGCGGCGGCGCGCGATGATCGCCGGGCTCCGGGAGATCGGCCTCGGGGTGGGCTTCGAGCCCACCGGCGCCTTCTACGTCCTCGCCAACGCGCGGCGGTTCACGACCGACTCCGTGCGGTTCGCCTACGAGATCCTCGACGAGGCGCACGTCGCGCTCACCCCCGGGGCGGCCTTCGGCGCCAACGCCGAGGGGTATCTACGATTCTCGTACGCCGCCTCGCTCGAACGCATCCAGGAGGGCCTGCGGCGCATCGGGCGCTTCCTCGCGACCCGCTCGTGACGCCTCGGTCCGCGATCCGCGCCGCGCGGGCCGCCCCGTGAGACGCGCGCGCGCCCTCGCGGGGGCCTGCGTGGCGGTGGCCTGGCTCGCCATCGCCGCGGTGGCCGCCGTCTGGCTCGCGCGGGATCACCGGCCGCCCGAGTGGGACTACGCCAACCACCTGGAGCGCGTCGTGCACTGCGCGCAGGACCTCGCGCGGGCCGATCTGACGACCGTGCTCCGCCGCTCTTCCTTCTACCCGCCCGCGGTGCCCTGCACGGCGGCCATCGTCTACCGGCTGGCGCCGAGCGACGTGGGCGCCGCCCAGGTCGTGATCCTCGGCTTCCTCGCGCTAGGCATGGCCGCGACATGCAGCATCGCGCGCCGCCTGGCCGGCGAGACGGCGGGCGTCGTCGCGGCGGCGCTCTTCGGGAGCGCCCCGTTCGTGGTCGAGCTCACGCTCCGGTTCCAACTCGATGTGCCGCTCGCGGCGCTGGTGGCGCTGATGCTCGCCGTCGCGCTGAAGACGGAAGGCTTCCGGCGCCCGGGCTGGTCGCTCGCGGCCGGCGTGGTATTCGGGCTCGGGATGCTGACCAAGCCCCCGTTCCCGGTGTACGTGCTGGCCCCGCTGGCGCTGCTCGCCTGGCAGGGCCGCTCGCGCCGGGGGCTCGTCAATGTCGCGCTGGCGAGCGTCGTGGCCGCGGCCATCGCGCTGCCGTGGTACGGCCCACGGCTCATCGGCCTGCCGCTGCAGGTGGCCAACCGCTCCTACCGCCAGGCGAACGAGGCGGGCTTGCCGGAGCCCTTCACGTCCACCGCCCTCGCCTACTACCCCGTCAACCTGGTGCCCCAGTTCGGCGCCGTTGCCGCGGCCCTGCTCGTTCTTGGCCTCGCCGTCGCGGTGGCCCGGAGGTCGTGGTTCGTGCTGGCGGCGCTCGCGCCCTGGGTCCTGTTCTTCGTGATCCAGAACAAGAACCTGCGCTACACGGTGCCGCTCCTGCCCGCCGCGGCCGTCACCGCGGCCATGGGCTTCGCGGCGCTCCCCCGGTGGGGCCGGGCCGCCGTCGCGGTCGTGATGGTCGCGGTCGCCGCCGTCCAGGTGGGCATGACGACGTTCGCCCGGCCCGCGCACGCCCACGTGCCGGGCCTCGGCGTGCCGCTCGCCTTCGCGACCCCGCCGCTGCCGGAGCGGTGGCCGCATCGCGAGATCCTCGATCTCATCACGCGCGACAGCGGCGGCGGTCCCGTGACGGTGAGCGTGGTGCCGAACGCGATGTACTTTTCCGCGGCCAACTTCCGCTACTACGGGCTGCGCGACGGCCGTGCCGTCAAGGTGGCGCGCGCGTGGGACGGCGAGCCGATCGGCATCGACTACATGATCGTCAAGACCGGTGAGCAGGGTCCCGCGTGGACGGCCGGAAAGCCCAGGCGGATCGACGAGCGGCTGGCCACCGACGCGCCGCTGGCGCGGGCCTACCCCGTCATCGGCCTGTTCCCGCTCCCAGACGGCTCGACGGCCGCCGTGCGCGCCCGGCGCGTCGGCGCGCGGCTCGAGGCCGGGGTCGGCGACGTCGCCCCCGACGCGCTCGCCCGCGCGCTCGAGGAGGCCGTCCGCCAGCGGTTGCCCGAGGTCGCGCGCGACGTCGACGGGCTCGCGGTGCGGGTCGAGGGCGACGCGGCCATCGCGCGGGGCGAGGTCCGCCGGCTGGAGATCGCGGCGGTCTCCGCGACCATCGGCGAGCTGAAGCGGCGCGACACGACGCCGCTCAGGCTCCACGATCTCCGGGTCGTCCTCGAGGGTCTGCTCGTCAATCCGTACAGCCTCGCCGGCGGGCGGTTCGACCCGCTCGACATGCGGGTGTTCCGCCTCGAGCAGGCCACCATCACCGAGAACGACCTGCGGGCCTTCGTGCAGGGGCAGAAGGGGTTCCAGGGCGCGTCGCTCCGGCTCGACGGGGATGCGGTGGACGTGCGGCTGCCGGCGCCCGGGCTCACCATCACCGCGCGCGCGAGGTTCGCCGCGAGGCGCGACGACCTGTTCGGCCTCGTCGCCGAGCGTGTCGCGGTCGGCGGCGTGCCGGTGCCCCACGTGCTGGTCGACTGGGTGGTGCGCAACTTCGACCCGTCGGTGCCCCTGGCGCAGCGGCTGCCGGTGCGGGTGGAGATCGGCCGGATCGCGGTCGTGCCGGGAGCGATCCGGATCACCTGGGAGCCCGGCCGGGCCGAGGAGGGACGGCGATGAGGGAGACGCCCGTCGCGAAGCGGGCGCGCGCGCGCAGGATCCTGGGCGCGCTGGCCAGGGCGTATCCCGACGCGAAGATCGCGCTCGAGTTCAGCACGCCGCTCGAGCTGCTCGTCGCCACCATCCTCTCCGCGCAGTGCACCGACGAGCGCGTCAACATGGTCACGCGCGCGCTCTTCCGGAAATATCGCCGCGCCGAGGACTACGCGGAGGCGAAGCTGCCGGGCTTCGAGAAGGAGATCCAGTCGACCGGCTTCTTCCGTGCCAAGGCGAAGTCGGTGACGGGCATGGCGCGCGCCCTCGTCGAGCGTCACGCCGGCGAGGTGCCTCACTCGCGCGAGGCGTTGATGGACCTCCCCGGCGTCGGGCTCAAGACCGCCAACGTCGTGCTCGGCAACGCCTTCGGCGAGCAGGCGATCGCGGTGGACACCCACGTGTTCCGGGTCTCCCAGCGCCTGGGCCTGGCCCGGGCGAACGATCCGGACGCCATCCACGACCAGTTGAGCGAGGTCCTGCCGCGCGACCGCTGGACCCCGGCCACGCACCTCCTGATCACCCACGGCCGGCGGACGTGCGCCGCCCGCAAGCCGGCGTGTCCCGTGTGCCCGGTACGGACCCTGTGCCCGTGGCCGGAGAAGACGGGGGCCTGACCGTGACGCGCGACTCGTTGACTTTCCAGCTCTTTTCCGTTAACGTATTGTTTTGCGAATTCCCTTGTCCTGCGCCCACTTAGAGATCGGGTGAGCCGCCCCGAAAGGAAGAGCATGCCGACGCTGATGCCGAAGGAGAGCGAGATCGAGCGGAAGTGGTTTGTCATCGACGCGGACGGGCAGGTGCTGGGGCGCCTGGCCACGCGGGTGGCGAGCATCCTCCGCGGCAAGCACAAGCGGACGTTCGCGCCGCACCTGGACGTGGGCGACCACGTGGTGGTGGTGAACGCCGGCAAGATCCACCTGACGGGCCGCAAGCGGACGGACAAGATGTACCGCTGGCACACGAAGTATCTCGGCGGGCTCCGCGAGGTCTCGGCCGGCGACATGATCGCCGCGCACCCCGAGCGGGTCATCGAGTGGGCGGTGCAGGGCATGCTGCCGAAGACCCGGCTTGGCCGCGCGATGGCCAAGAAGCTGAAAGTGTATCGCGGCGCCGAGCACCCGCACCAGGCCCAGCAGCCGACGCCGCTGGCTATCGGGGAGATCCGCTGATGGCCGTGGTCGATCGCTTCTACGGCACCGGCCGGCGCAAGACCTCCGTGGCGCGGGTCTGGATCAAGCCCGGCTCCGGCCGCATCGTGGTCAACAGGCGCGGCTTCGAGGACTTCTTCCCCCGCGAGACGCTCCGGATGATCATCTCGCAGCCCCTCGAGGTGACCAGCACGGCCGGCCAGTTCGACATCCTCGCCAACGTGGCCGGCGGCGGGCCGACGGGCCAGGCGGGCGCGGTCCGGCACGGCATCGCCCGCGCGCTCGTGCACTTCGACGACAAGCTGCGGCTGCCCCTCAAGAAAGCCGGGCTGCTCACGCGCGATCCACGGATGCGCGAGCGGAAGAAGTACGGTCAGCCCGGCGCTCGCCAGAAGTTCCAGTACTCGAAGCGGTAGCCGGCTGATCGTGATTCGCGTCGGTGTCGCCGGGGCCAGCGGGTACATGGGGGCGGAGCTCGTCCGCCTGCTTGTCCGCCATCCTCACGTCGAGCTCACCGACGTGACCTCCGAGCGCCTGGCCGGCGAGCCCCTCGCCAAGGTCTACCCGCACCTGCGCGGGCTCACGTCGCTGACGCTCCAGGGGCTCGACGCCGAGCGGCTCGCCGCCGAGGCGCAGGTCGTGTTCCTGGCGCTGCCCCACATGGAGTCGCAGCGCGCCGTGCCGGTGCTACGGCGACGGGGAGCGAAGGTGATCGACCTCTCGGCCGACTACCGGTTGCACGACCCGAACGATTACACGGTCTGGTACCAGACGTCGCACGACGACCAGGGCAACCTGGCCGAGGCGGTGTACGGGCTGCCTGAGCTGCATCGCAAGAGCCTCGCCGGCGCGTCGCTCGTCGCCTCGACCGGGTGCTACGCGGCGGGCGCCATCCTGGCCATGGCGCCACTGTTCAAGAACGGTCTCGCCCGGCTGGAGGGTGTCGTCGTGGACGGCAAGTCGGGGGTCACCGGGGCCGGCGCGCAGGGCCGCAACGTGGACCCGATGTACCTCTTTACCGAGGCGAACGAGAACATCCAGGCCTACGGCCTCGCCACGCACCGGCACACCGCCGAGATGGAGCAGGAGCTCGGGGCGCTGGCCGGCGCCCCGCTACGCGTGCAGTTCACCCCGCACCTCGTGCCCCTCAACCGCGGCCTCTTCACCACCGCCTCGGTGCCGCTGGCCGCGTCGATGAGCACCGGCGAGGTGCTCGACGTGTACCGTGAGTTCTACGCGGGTGAGCCATTCGTGCGGGTGCTCGACGAGGGGCAGCGGCCGACCACGCGGAGCGTGGTCGGCTCGAACTACTGCGACCTCACCGTGGTCGTCGACCGGCGGACGAATCGCGCGGTCTGCGTGTCCGCGATCGACAATCTCGGCAAGGGCGGCTCGGCCAACGGCGTGCAGAACCTCAATATCGTTTGCGGCTTCAGCGAGCACGCGGGGCTCGAGGCCCCGCCCGTGTACCCCTGAGCGCCGAGCGCCCGCTGCCCGAGCTCGAGTGGTTGAACGGCGGGGTCACCGCCGTCCCCGGGATCCTCGCCGGTGGCGTCGGCGCCGGCATCAAGCCCAGCGGCAAGAAGGACCTCGCGCTCATCCATTCCTCGACCCCCGCGCGCGTGGGCGCCGTCTTCACGACGAACCAGGTGAAGGGCGCCTCCGTCCTCGTGTCGATGGAGCACGCGCGCAGCGGGATCGCCCAGGCCATCGTCGCCTCCAGCGGTTGCGCCAACGTGTGCACGGGCGAGCAGGGAGTGAAGGACGCGCGGGAGATCACCAGGCTCGTCGGCGACGCCCTCCGCATCCCCGCCCGGCACGTGCTGATCGGCGCCACCGGCGTGATCGGCGTCAGGCTGCCCATGGACAAGATCCGCGCCGCCATCCCGAAGGTCGTCAAGGCGCTGTCGCCCCAGGGCGGGCGGGCGGCGGCGGAGGCCATCATGACCACGGACACGCGGCCCAAGGAGGCCGCGCTCCGGATCGAGGTCAACGGCCGGCCGGTGACGATCGGCGGCATCGCCAAGGGCGTCGGCATGATCGAGCCCCACATGGCGACGATGTTCTGCTTCATGGCCACCGACGCCGTGGTGGCTCCGAAGACGCTGCAATCGGTCGTGCGCCGGGCGGTGGACCGCTCGCTCAACCGCATCACCGTCGACGGCGACACGTCGACGAGCGACACGGTGGCCCTGCTCGCCAACGGCCTGGCCGAGAACGCGGCGCTGGAGACGGGCGGGCGCGGCACCGCCGCGTTCGTCCGCGGGGTGGAAGCGGTCATGGAGCGCATGGCCGCCATGCTCGTGCGCGACGGCGAAGGCGCGAGCAAGCTCGTGGCCATCACCGTCCGGGGCGCGGCGAGCCGGCGCGACGCCCTGACCGCCGCCCGCAGCGTGGCGAACTCGCCGCTGGTCAAGACGGCCATCAACGGCCAGGATCCCAACTGGGGGCGGATCATGATGGCCCTCGGCAAGTCGGGGGCCAAGGTCGACCAGCACCGCGTGGCCATCGCCTTCGAGGGCGAGGTGATGGTCGAGGGCGGCGTGCTGAAGGAAGGCGCGCGCCTGGACCGGATCCGCGAGATCATGGGAGGAGCCGAGTACACGATTGCCATCGACCTCGGCCTGGGACGCGGGGAGGACCGGGTCCTCACCTGCGACCTCAGCGAGGAGTACGTGCGCATCAACGCCAAGTACACGACGTAGTCACCCAATCACACACGCCGCGCGACCTACGGTGCGGACCCGAGAGGTCCGGAGCGCGGCGGAGGCAAACCGAGGAGGATGCATGGCCGCACTGACGATGAAGGAACTGCTGGAGGCCGGGGTGCACTTCGGCCACCAGACCAAGCGCTGGAACCCGAAGATGCAGAAGTACATCTTCGGCGAGCGCAACGGCATCTACATCATCGATCTGCAAAAGACCCTGAAGAAGTTCCGGGACGCCTACGCCTTCGTGCGCGACCTCGCCGCCGGCGGCGGCTCGCTGCTCTTCATCGGCACCAAGAAGCAGGCGCAGGACACGGTGTTCGAGGAGGCCGGCCGCTGCGGCATGTTCTACGTGAACCAGCGCTGGCTGGGCGGCACGCTCACCAACTTCGAGACCATCCGCAAGTCGATCGGCCGGCTCAAGAAGCTGGAGGAGATGAAGGAGACGGGCGAGTACGAGCGGGTGCCGAAGAAGGAGGCCCTGGAGCTGGAGCGCGAGCGGCAGAAGCTCGAGAAGGCGCTCATCGGCATCAAGGCCATGGAGTCGCTGCCGTCCGCGGTGTTCATCATCGACCCCCGCAAGGAGAAGATCGCGGTGGCCGAAGCCCAGCGCCTGGGCATCCCGATCGTCGCCATCGTCGACACCAACTGCGATCCCAGCGCGATCGACTACCCGATCCCGGGTAACGACGACGCCATCCGCGCGGTGCGCCTCATCACGGCGCGCATCGCGGACGCGATGAACGAAGGGCGGGGCACGCTGACCAAGGTGGAGGGCGCCGAGGAAGGCGCGTCCGAGGAGGCGCCGGCCGAGGGCGAGCTGGCCGCCGCCGAGGCGGAGGCCTGAGTCGATGGCTCTCAGCGCGCAACAGGTCAAGGAGCTACGTGACCGCACGGGCGCCGGGGTCATGGACTGCAAGGAAGCGCTGCAGGCGACCAACGGCGACCTCGAGGCGGCGGTCGAGTATCTGCGAAAGAAGGGGCTCGCCAGCGCGGCGAAGCGGCAGGGCCGCGAGGCGAAGGACGGTGTCGTCCACGCCTACATCCATCCTGGCAGCAAGCTCGGGGTGCTCGTCGAGGTGGCCTGCGAGACCGACTTCGTCGCCAAGACGGACGCCTTCCAGCAGCTCGTGCGCGACCTCGCCATGCACATCGCCGCGGCGAGCCCCGCGTTCATCTCGCGCGAGGACGTGCCCGCCACCCTGCTGGAGAAGGAGCGCGAGATCTACCGGGACCAGATGCAGAACGAGAAGAAGCCGCCGCAGGTGCTCGACAAGATCGTCGAGGGCAAGCTCGAGAAGTTCTTCGGCGAGCAGGTGCTGCTCGAGCAGCCGTTCGTCAAGGACCCCACCGGCAAGACCCGGATCAAGGACCTCGTCGACGGCGTCAACGCCCAGACCAAGGAGCACATCGTCGTCCGGCGCTTCAGCCGCTTCCGGGTCGGCGAAGGGAGCTAGCCGTGACGGCGGAAGCCGGCACCGCTCGCCCGGCGTACCGCCGCATCGTCCTGAAGCTCTCGGGCGAGGCTCTCGCCGGCGACCTGGGCTACGGGATCGACCCCGGTGTCCTCGAGCGCATCGCCGCGGAGACCAGGGAAGTCGTGGGGCTCGGCGTCGAGGTGGCGATGGTCATCGGCGGCGGTAACATCTTTCGCGGGGTGGCGGCCAGCGCCCAGGGCATGGACCGGGCGACGGCCGACTACATGGGCATGCTGGCGACGATCATCAATGCCCTGGCCCTGCAAGACGCCCTCGAGAAGGCGGGGCTGCAGACGCGCGTGCTGTCAGCCATCGAGATGCGCGCAGTGGCCGAGCCGTACATTCGCCGCCGCGCCATCCGCCACCTCGAGAAGGGGCGCGTGGTGATCTTCGCGGCCGGCACCGGCAACCCGTTCTTCACCACCGACACCGCGGGGGCGCTGCGTGCCATCGAGATCGGCGCCGACGCCATCCTCAAGGCCACCAAGGTCGACGGCATCTACTCGTCCGATCCCAAGCGCGACGCCAGTGCCGAGCGCCTGGACTGCGCCACGTACCTCGACGTCCTCAGCCGGCGATTACAGGTCATGGACACCACCGCGATCTCGCTCTGCATGGAGAACGACCTGCCGATCGTGGTGTTCGACCTCACCCGATCGGGCAACATCAAGCGGATCGTCCTGGGGGAGCGCGTCGGCTCCATCGTGTCGTCGCAACGCACGTAGCCGGGCGCGCCGGAGGACGTCGCGGGGAGCACCGCCCTGCCGTCCCCGGCGAGCGAAGGATGGAGGAAACACTCATGCAAGCGGTCCTGAAGGAGATGGAGACCCGGATGAACGCCGCGATCGAGACGCTGTCCCGCGAGCTCGCCTCGGTGCGGACGGGCCGGGCCTCGGCGAGCCTGCTCGACGGCGTGCGCGTGGACTACTACGGCACGCCGACCCCGCTGAACCAGGTGGGATCGGTCTCGGTCCCCGACGCGCGGACGCTGGTCATCCAGCCGTGGGAGGCGGGGCAGCTCAAGGTGGTCGAGAAGGCCCTCGTGGCCTCGGACATCGGGATCACCCCGATGAACGACGGCAAGGTCATCCGCCTGACGATGCCGACCCTCACGGAGGAACGGCGCAAGCAGCTCGCCAAGACCGTCGGCAAGATCGCCGAGGAGGGCCGCGTGGCCGTCCGCAACGTACGCCGCGACGCCAACGACAAGCTCAAGGCGATGGCCAAGGACAAGAAGATCTCGGAGGACGACGAGCGCCGGGGGCACACCGAGATCCAGAAGACCACCGACCGGTTCATCGCCAAAGTGGACGATCTGCTCAAGAAGAAGGAGCAGGAGATCCTGTCATTCTAGTACGATACGACGCATGGCGCTGAAATCCCCGCGCGCGAGCGCGGCCGCTCCGCTCGCCGAGCTCAGCGAGGCGGAGCTTCTCGAGCGCGCCCGCGCCCAGCCCGTGCCCGCCCACGTCGCCATCATCATGGACGGCAACGGCCGCTGGGCCACGAGACGCGGGCTGCCCCGTGTGGCGGGCCACCGGGAGGGAGTCAAGGCGGCGCGCACCATCGTCCGCGCCGCCGACGCTCTCGGGCTGCGCTACCTCACGCTGTACGCCTTCTCCACAGAGAACTGGAGCCGGCCCGAGAACGAGGTCACCCTCCTGATGCGATTGCTCGAGGAGTCCGTTCTCCGCGAACTGCCCGAGCTGATGGAGCGCAACGCGCGGCTCAAGGTGATCGGGCGGACGCGCGGCGTGCCCCTTCCCGTGCGGCGCGGCATCGACCGCGTGGTGGGCGCGACGGCGGCCAACACCGGCCTCACCGTGCAGATGGCGTTCAACTACGGCGGTCGTGACGAGCTCCTGGATGCCTTCCGCGCGCTCGCACGCCGGGTGCAGGCGGGCGAGCTGGCCCCCGAGGATATCTCCGAGGCCGACGTGAGCCACGCGCTCTACACCGCGGACGCGCCGGACCCCGACCTGCTCATCCGCACCAGCGGCGAGATGCGGATCTCGAACTTTCTGCTGTGGCAGATCGCGTACACCGAGCTCTGGGTCACCCCGACGCTGTGGCCGGACTTCGGCGGGGCCGATCTGTACCGCGGGGTGCTGGATTTCCAGGGGCGCACCCGGCGCTTCGGTGGTGTGTGAGATGGCCGAACCGGCAGGCCCGCCCGTGCCGGCGCCCAGGGCTCGAGGCCCCGTGATCCCCGTCTTGAAGCGCGCCCTCACTGCGATCGTCGGGGTCCCGCTGGTGATTTGCCTCTTCACGGTCGCGCCGGGCTGGCTCGGCCGGCACGGGGTCTGGCTCGTCGTCGGCGTCGTCATGCTGGTCGCCGGCATCGGCGCCTGGGAGCTCACCACGCTCTTTCTCCGGGCGGGGCGGCCCGTCCACCGCGGGCTTGCGACCGTGCTCGCCGTCCTGGTGACGGCCAGCTTCGTCGACCCGACCACGCCGATCCGGATCATGACCGTGGCGTTGGCGTTCACGCTCGCGGTCCCGCTCCTGCAGCCGTCGCGGGCGAGCTTCGAGCCATCGGCCTACACGCTGCTTGCCATCGCCTATCTGGGCTGGCCGCTCGGTCACGCCCTGCGCCTGTACGCGCTGCCCGGGGGGCCGTGGCTGCTCGTCTACGTCCTCCTGGTCACCTGGGCCGGAGAGACGGCCGCCTACGTCTTCGGCTCGCTGCTCGGCCGGACCCCGCTCGCGCCGCAGATCAGCCCGCGCAAGACGCTGGAGGGCGCGGTGGCGCAGATCGGCCTGTCGGCCATCGTGGCCATCGTGCTGTCGCCCTGGGTCGTTCCCGGATGGTCCTTGAGCACCGCCCTCGGCGCGGGCCTGGTGCTGGGCGTGGTCGGCCAGGTGGGCGACCTCGTGGAGTCGGTGATCAAGCGCACCATGGGCGCCAAGGATGCCGGCACGCTGTTCCCGGGCCACGGCGGCATGCTCGACCGGATCGACAGCTTGCTCTTCAACGTGCCGGCGTTCTTCTACTACGCGGCCGTGGTGGGGGTGCGCGCATGAAGCGCGTCAGCGTGCTCGGCGCCACCGGGTCGGTCGGGCTGCGAACGCTCGAGCTGCTCGCGAGCTTCCCCCAGGACTTCACGCTGGCCGGGATCGCCGCGCGCGGCTCCAACGTGGACCTCGTCGCCGAGCTCTGCCGCAAGCACGCCCCCCGCGCGGTGGCCCTCCTCGATCGGGGCGCCGTGGACCGGCTCGCGCGCGCCCTGCCCCGGCCGCGCCCCGAGTTGCTCGCCGGCCCCGAGGGGCTGGTGGCGCTCGCGCGCGACGTCGACGCCGACATCGTGCTGTCCGCCCTGGTCGGCGCCGCGGGCTTGCTCCCGACGATGGCCGCCATCCAGGCGGGACGCGCCATCGCGCTGGCCAACAAGGAGACGCTGGTGATGGCGGGCAGCCTGATGACGGCGGCCGCCCGCGCGCGCGGCGTGCCCCTCCTGCCCGTCGACTCCGAGCACAGCGCCATCTTCCAGTGCCTGGCCGGCCATCGGCGCCAGGACGTCCATCGCATCCTGCTGACCGGCTCCGGCGGCCCCTTCCGCGAGCTGCCCGCGGCGGCCTTCGCGCGGGCGACCGTCGAGGACGCGCTCAAGCACCCGACGTGGAAGATGGGGCCCAAGATCACCATCGACTCCGCGACCCTCATGAACAAGGGCCTGGAGATCATCGAGGCGCGCTGGCTCTTCGACGTCGCGGCCGATCAGGTGCAGGTCGTCGTGCACCCGCAGTCCATCGTGCACTCGATGGTCGAGTACATCGACGGGTCGGTGATCGCCCAGCTCGGGGTCGCCGACATGGGCGTGCCGATCCTCTATGCGCTGTCGTACCCGGAGCGCCGGCCCACCCCGGCGGCTCGCCTTGACCTCACGCGCACCACGCTCACGTTCTTCCCGCCCGACCCCGGGCGCTTCCCGTGCCTGCGGCTCGCGCGCGAGGCCCTGGAGGCCGGCGGCACCGCGCCCGTCGTCCTCAATGCCGCCAACGAGATCGCGGTGGCGGCCTTCCTGGATCGTCGCATCCGGTTCGTGGACATCGCGGACATCATCGAGCGCGCGCTCGAGCAACTGCCGGCGCGCGATCTCGCATCCATCGAGCAGTGCGTGGCCACCGACGAGGAGGCGCGGCGCCACGCCGCCGCTCTCGCCGGCGCGCGCCACGGAGGGGAGAAGTGACCACCACCATCGTGTCGTTCGTCATCGTCATCGGCGTGCTCATCCTGATCCACGAGTTCGGCCATTTCGCGGTGGCCCGGCTCACCGGCGTCGGGGTCGAGCGGTTCTCCATCGGCTTCGGCCCCGTCCTGCTCCGCTGGCGCGGCAAGGAGACGGAGTACTGCCTGTCGGCCCTGCCCCTCGGCGGCTACGTGAAGATGCTCGGCGAGGAAAACCCGCTCGAGGGCGGCGGGGTCATGGAGTACGACCCCAGGAAGGCCTTTGCCCTCAAGCCGCTGTGGGCGCGCTTCCTCATCGTCTTCGCCGGCCCGGGCATGAACTTCGTGCTCGCCGCCGTGCTGGTGGCCGGCGTCCTCGCCACCTTCGGGCGCCCGGTCTGGCCGGCCCTGATCGGACGCGTCACCCAGGGGGGCCCGGCGGCGACGGCGGGCGTGCGCACCGGCGACCTCGTGGTGGCGGTCAACGGGCGCGCGGTGGCGTACTGGGAGGACCTCCAGCAGGCCGTGGCCGCCTCGCACGGCCAGCCCCTCACGCTGACCGTGCGGCACGACGCCGCCGAGCGCACCGTGACCGTGTCGCCGGCGCTGGTCGCCGCCCGCGATCCCGTCTTCAAGGACCCGGTGGAAAGCTGGGACCTCGGGGCATCGTCGCAGAACCCCCCGGTCATCGTGAGCGTCATGGCGAGCTCGCCGGCCGAGCGGGCGGGAGTGAAGCCGGGCGACGTCGCGATCAGCGTGGCCGGCCAGCCCGTGTACTCGCGCGACGAGCTCCAGCAGGAGATCCAGAAGCGCCCCGGCCAGGCGTTCGACCTGGTCGTCCTGCGCGACGGCGTCCCGCGCACGCTGCGCATCACCGCCGCCGCGGAGAAGGAGAAGGCGCTCAGCGGCGGGGAGATCACCATCGGGCGGATCGGGGTCGGGATCGAGCCGAAGACCATCCGGACGGCCCGCTACGGACCGGTGACCGCCGTGGTGAACAGCGTGGCGTGGACGCGGGACATGACGGTGCTCACCTTCAAGAGCCTGTGGAAGATCGTGTCCGGCCAGATCGCGGCCTCGAACATCGGAGGGCCGCTTCAGATCGCGTCGGAGACGGGGCGCCAGGCGAGGGAAGGCGTGGCCCAGATCATGCTGTTCACGGCCGTGATCAGCGTGAACCTCGCCGTCCTCAACCTCCTGCCCGTGCCCATGCTGGACGGCGGCCACCTCTTCTTCTTCGTCATCGAAGGGCTGCGGGGGCAGCCGCTGTCGCTCCGCAAGCGGGAGGCGGCGCAGCAGCTCGGCTTCGTGCTCCTGATGCTGTTGATGGTCTACGCGTTCTACAATGACCTCGTGCGGCTCGACGTGCTCGGGTCGGCACTGAAACTCTTCCGATGACGACAGGGGCCCCATGACCTCTCGACGCAAGACGCGACAGATCCAGCTGGCCGGCCTGAAGGTCGGCGGCGACGCGCCCATCACCGTGCAGTCGATGACCAAGACCGACACCCGGGACGTGCAGGCCACCCTGCTGGAGATCTGGGCCCTGGAGGCGGCGGGCTGCGACGTCGTGCGCTGCGCGGTGCCCGTGCGCGAGGCCGCGGAGAAGCTCGGCGAGATCAAGCGCCAGATCCGCATCCCGCTGGTGGCCGACATCCACTTCAACTACAAGCTCGCCCTCATCGCGCTGGAGCAGGGCGTGGACGGCCTGCGCCTCAACCCGGGCAACATCGGCGGCAAGCCGTTCGTGCAAGAGGTCGTCAACCTCGCCAAGGACAAGAAGATCCCGATCCGGATCGGCGTCAACGCCGGCTCGCTCGAGAAGGACCTGCTCGCCAGGCACCACGGCCCGACCGCCGAAGGCATGGTCGAGTCCGCGCTGCGCCACATCCGCATCCTGGAGGACCTGAACTACCCGGAGATGAAGATCTCGCTCAAGGCCTCGGATCCGCGGATGATGATCGAGGCCTACCGCCTGCTCGCCGACCAGGTGGACTATCCGTTCCACCTCGGCGTCACCGAGGCCGGCACGCCCGGCGTGGGCACGATCAAGTCCGCGGTCGGGCTCGGCGCGCTGCTCTCGGAGGGCATCGGCGACACCATCCGGGTGTCGCTCTCGGCCGACCCCACGGAAGAGGTGCGCGTCGGCATCGACATCCTCAAGGCGCTCTCCCTGCGCAAGGGCGGGCTCACGTTCGTGTCCTGCCCGTCGTGCGGCCGCGCCGACGTGGACCTCGTCAAGCTCGCCAGAGAGGTCGAGGACGAGTTCAAGGGCCTCAACGAGGAGATCCACATCGCCGTGATGGGGTGCGTGCCCGAGGGCCAGCCTGTCGTGACCGCGTCGGGCGTCAAACCGATCGAGGACGTGACCGAGGGGGACGACGTGGTCCATCACGAAGGCCGCCGCGGGCGCGTTCTCTGGACCACGCGCCACGCATACGAGGGCGAGATCGTCGAGGTGCAGCCGACCGGGTTCTCCCCCTACCGTCTCACGCCGAACCACCGGGTGTGGGCGTTCTCTCGGCCGGTGTCGCTCAAGCAGGGGCGCCGCCGCTACCCCTCCATCGAACGGACCGTCGCCGGGGGCGCGCGGCCCGAGTGGATTCGCGCCGACCAGATCGAACCGGGGTGGGTGCTCGTGTCGCCGATCCTGCAGGACAAGGAGGATCGTGCCACGGTCGACATCCCGGGGATTGGTGAGGTCCCGCTGGACGACGGCCTGCTCACGCTCTTCGGCTATTACCTGTCCGAGGGCTCGCTCTCCGGCAAAGGAGGGAGACCCTATCAGCAGATATTCTGTTTCCACGAGCGGCAGGAGGGATACCCCCAGCGGCTGCGCGACGTTCTCCGCGGGCTGGGACTCAGGCCGAGCACGCAACAGCGGCGCCACACCCTCGAGGTCGTTGCCCACTCTCTGGCGCTCGGAGCCTTCCTCGAGCGGACGTTCGGCCGCGGCTCAGCCACGAAGCACCTGCCCAGCTGGATCATGACCCTGCCGTATCAGAAGCAGCAATGCCTCGTGCGCGCGCTCTGGGAGGGTGACGGGTACGTCGGGCGGGTCGGCGGCTACTGGCGTGCGACCTACACGACGACGTCCCCGGTGCTCGGCGGGCAGGTGCACCAGCTGCTACTCCGTCTCGGGATCGGAGCGGCGCTGCACCACCGTGACGAGGCCGGCAGGATGCGCGCCTGGGTCGCGTCCGTGACGTCGCAGCGAGCGCTCGAGCGACTCGCCGGACTGCTGGAGATCGGCGCGCTTCCCGGCTGCGACCGACCCGACACCGGACAGATCTTCGTCGACGGGCGCGCGCTCTACGTCGGCGTGCGTCGTGTTGGTCGCGTGCCCTACGCGGGTCACGTCCACAACCTCGAGGTCGACGGCCTTCACTCGTTCACTGCGCCGGGGCTCGCGCTCCACAACTGTGAGGTCAACGGGCCCGGCGAGGCGCGCGCGGCCGACATCGGGGTGGCGGGCGGGCGCGGGATCGGGCTGATCTTCAAGAACGGCGAGGTCATCCGGAAGGTCCCGGAGGCCGAGATCGTCTCCGCCATGCGGGAAGAAGTGGATCGCTTCATCCAGGAGCGTCGGGCTGCGAAGGACGCGGTCGGCGCGGAGGGCTGAGCAGCGTGGGCCAGTACGAGTGTCACGTGTTCGTCTGCACCGGCGGTGAGACCTGCCCGACCCAGGGCGACGTCGAGCAGTTCGTGAAGTACCTCCGCGCCGAGGCCTTCAAGGCCGGCAAGAAGGACGACGTCCGGATCAACAAGGCCGGCTGCTTCTCGCAGTGCGGCCACGGCCCGATGATGGTGTTCTACCCCGAGAACGTCTGGTACGCCGGCGTGCAAGCCTCCGACCTGCCCGAGATCGTGCAGTCGCACATTGTCGGCGGCAAGCCGGTGGAGCGGCTGCTGTACGCGCCGGGCGTCAAGGGAGCGAACAAGAAGCCCGACGCGCATTAGGACCATCGGAGCGGGACGCCGAGACGCCTTTCAGCAGGTCGGAAGGGGGCGCGACGCCCCCTCCGCGCAGGAAAACCAGGAGTGCATCGGAACAACCCCCGCCGTTTTCGGGCGCGGGTTTCTTGCCTCGCGAGCTCAAGCGTGCTAAAGTACTGAAAAAGTGGGCCTAGCCCACTTTTTTGACGTTTGATGGTTGGGACGGATGCAGGACGACGAGCGCGTGACCCGGATCGAGGAGGCGGTGGAGCCTGTGGTCCGGGGGCACGGGCTCGAGCTCGTCGATCTCGACTGGCGCCCGCGAGGCCCGCGCGCCGTGCTGCGCGTGTACGTCGACAAGCCCGGTGGCGTGGCGATCGCCGATTGCGAGCGTGTCAGCCGGGAGCTGGGCGACGTGCTGGACGTCGCGGGGCTGATCCCGGACGCGTACGATCTCGAGGTGTCGTCGCCTGGGCTGGACCGGCAGCTCCGGACGGAGCGCGAGTACCGGTGGGCGACGGGCAAGCGCGTGCGCTGCTGGCTCCACGGCGGGCGCGACGTGCAGGGGCGGCTGGTGGAGGTCGGGGGGGACCGGTTCGTGATCGAGCGGGACGGCGAGCGCGTGGACGTGTCGCGCGGCGACGTCGGCAAGATCCGGCTGGAGGCCGAGGTGCCCTGGCAGAAGCGGAGTCTATGAATCGCGAGCTGATCACGGTCATCGAGCAGATCGGGCGCGAGAAGGGGATCGACAAGGAGACCCTTTTCGAGGCGGTGGAGTCTGCCCTCCTGTCGGCCTCGCGCAAGACCACCGGCGCCGCCGACAATGTCCGGCTCGCCATCGACCGAACCACCGGCGCGGTCACGGTCTACGGCCGCAAGAAGGTCGTCGAGGAGGTCTCTGATCCCAAGCTCGAGATCGCGCTGGACGCCGCGCGTCAGCTGAACGCCGAGGCCGAGCTGGGCGACGAGCTGGAGCAGGAGCTGCCCCCGCTCGAGCTGGGCCGCATCGCCGCGCAGACCGCCAAGCAGGTGATCCTGCAGCGCGTGCGCGACGCCGAGCGCGAGCGTGTCTACGCCGACTTCGCCGACAAGGAGGGCCAGCTCCTCCGCGGCGTCGT
The DNA here is from genome assembly GCA_016200085.1 of Candidatus Rokuibacteriota bacterium. GTDB lineage: Bacteria > Methylomirabilota > Methylomirabilia > Rokubacteriales > CSP1-6 > JACQFL01. Next base: position 169,880 of record JACQFL010000046.1, read on the forward strand.
GCACCGGATCGAGAAGCGCAACGTCATCCTGGAAATTGGCAAGGCAGAGGCCGTGCTCCCCGAGCGGGAGCAGATCCCGGGGGAGCGCTACAATCCGGGCGATCGCGTGCGTGCCTTCGTGCTCGAGGTGCGCCGGACGGCCAAGGGGCCACAGATCACGCTCTCGCGCACGCATCCCGGCTATCTGGTGCGGCTGTTCGAGACCGAGATCCCGGAGATCCAGGAGAGCATCGTGGTGGTGAAGGCGGCGGCCCGCGAGGCGGGCGAGCGTGCCAAGGTCGCGGTGGCCTCCACGAAGCGGGACGTGGACCCCATCGGCGCCTGCGTGGGACTGCGCGGCACGCGCATCCAGGTCATCAGCCGCGAGCTGCGCGGCGAGAAGATCGACATCATCGAGTGGTCGCATGACCCCTCGACCTTCGTGGCGCGGGCGCTCTCGCCCGCGAAGGTCTCCTCGGTGACCGTCGAGCCGCCCGCGAGCGTGGAGGGGGAGAGCCAGCCGGCCGCGCTCGTCATCGTGCCCGACAACCAGCTCTCGCTGGCCATCGGCAAGAAGGGGCAGAACGCACGCCTGGCCGCCAAGCTCACGGGCATGAGGATCGACATCAAGAGCGAGTCGGAAGTCGAGGCCGAGCGCGGCGCCCGCGCGGGCGGCGAGGCCGACGGCCGGGCCGCCCTGTCCGGGCTCGACGGCGTCGGCGCGGAGCTTGCCGCCGCGCTGGTGGCCGCGGGGCTCGACGCGCCGGGGGCGATCGTCGACGCTGGCCTTGCCCGTCTGATGAGCGTGCCCGAGGTGGGCGATCGGGCGGAGCGCATCTACGCTGCCGCCGAGGGATGGGTCAGCGCGCACGCCGCGCGCGACCCCGCGCCGGCGGCGACCGCCGAGGAGTCGGCGCCTCTGAGTGAAGGATCTGCGTGAAGGATGGACCACGGCGAACCTGCCTCGGCTGCCGGAGCGTGCGTGACCAGGGAGAGCTGGTCCGCCTGGTGCGCCGCGCCGATGGCCGGGTCGTGCTCGATGCCGCCCGCAGGGCGGCGGGCCGGGGGACGTGGGTCTGCGGCGACGGGGCGTGCCTCGAGCGCGCGCTGAAACCCGGACGGCTGGCGCAGGCGTTTCGGAGACCATGTGAGGTCGGGACGAACCTGGCTGAGGAGGTGAGGGCGCTTTGGCAGCAACGAAGATCAAGGTGATCGAACTCGCGAAAGAGCTCGGTGTCACGAGCAAGGACCTGATGCTCGCGGCCGACGAGATGGGGCACAAGGGCGTGCGTGTCATGACACCCCTGGACACGACGCTGGCCAACGCCCTCCGCGTCAAGCTCGGCAAGGGGCGCGGGCTTCCCGAGGAGCCGAAGCCCAAGCGTGCGCCGCGGCCCAAGACGGCCACGGTGGCCGAGGGGGACGGCGCCGTCGCCGAGCCGAAGAAGCCGGCGGCCCGCCGCAAGAAGACGGAGACCCTCGAGGAGGCCGGCGCGCCGGTCGAGCTGAAGCCGGCGGCCACGATCGTCAAGCCGAAGCCCGCGGACACCGCACCGCCCGAGGCGCCCCTCGAGCTCAAACCCGAGCCCGAGCTCCCGGTCGAGCCCGGGATCGCCGCGACGGCGCCGCCGCTCGAGGCGCCCAGGCCGCCGGTGACGCCGTCGGCCCCGCCGCAGCCGACGGTCAAGAAGCCCGAGCCCAAGATCGTTCCGTTCCGGCCCCTGGAGCGGCCGGTGCCGCCCGCGCCGCAGCGCCCTGGGCCCCGCCAGCCGACGGGCCCGTTCGCGCCTCCGCGCATCACCCAGGGCCCGTCCCGTCCCGCCGCTCCCGTGCGCCCGGTGGGGCCGCCTCGCGAGCGCGTGCCGGCGGCGAGCGTGGCCCCGCCCGTGGAGGCGCCGCCTGCCGCGGCCGTCGAGCTGCCGGTGGTCCATCCCGCCGTCGCGCCTGCGGCGGCCGTCGCGGTGCCGGCGGCGCCGCCTCCGGTCGAGGTGCGCCGGGAGACCGTCCGCGTGCCCGAATCGGTCACGGTGGCCGAGCTTGCCGAGAAGATGCGCCGGAAGTCCGGCGAGATCATCAAGGCGCTGCTCGATCTCGGGGTGATGGCGACCGTCAACGAGCTGCTCGACCCCACCGCCGCCAAGCTCGTGGCCGACAAGTTCAACGTGGACCTCGAGATCCGCTCGGTCGAGGGCGACGTCCTGGACGAGGAGGAAGGCGACGCCGCCGCGCGCATCCTGCGCCCGCCGGTGGTCACCGTCATGGGCCACGTCGACCACGGCAAGACCTCGCTGCTCGACGCCATCCGGCGCACGAAGGTCGCCGAGAAGGAGTTCGGCGGGATCACCCAGCACATCGGCGCCTACCAGGTGATGACCTCGCACGGCAAGGTGACCTTCCTCGACACCCCGGGCCACGAGGCCTTCACGGCCATGCGCGCCCGCGGCGCCCAGGCCACCGACATCGTGATCCTGGTGGTGGCGGCCGACGACGGTGTGATGCCGCAGACCATCGAGGCCCTCAACCATGCCAAGGCGGCCAACGTGCCGATCATCGTGGCCATCAACAAGATCGACAAGCCCGAGGCGGAGCCCGATCGCGTCAAGCGTGAGCTCTCCAACCACGGGCTCGTGCCCGAGGACTTGGGCGGGCAGACGATCTACGTGTCGACGTCGGCCAAGAAGGGCACCGGCGTGGACCAGCTGCTCGAGATGACGGCGCTCCAGGCCGAGATCCTCGAGCTGAAGGCGAACCCCAACCGCAACGCCAAGGGTGTGATCATCGAGAGCCGCCTGGACCGCGGCCGCGGCCCGGTGGCCACGGCGCTCATCCAGAACGGCACGCTCAAGGAGGGCGACGCCGTCGTCGCCGGCTCGTACTCCGGCCGGATCCGCGCCCTCATCGATCCGGCCGGCCGCAAGGTCAAGTCCGCCGGGCCGTCGGACCCGGTGGAGATCCTCGGCCTGGGCGGCGTGCCCTCGGCAGGCGACGTCGTGGTCGTCGTCTCGGACGAGCGCAAGGCGCGGCAGATCGCGACCATGCGCCTCGAGCGCAATCGCTCGAAAACCAAGACCGCGACCCGCATCACGCTCGAGGGGCTGCACAAGCAGATCCAGACGGGCGAGGTCAAGGAGCTGCGTCTGGTCCTCAAGGCTGACGTGCAGGGCTCCGTGGAAGCGCTGCGGGAATCGCTGGAGGGTCTCTCCACCGACGAGGTCAAGCTCAAGGTCATCCACAGCTCCGTGGGCGCGATCAACGAGAGCGACGTCATGCTGGCCTCGGCCTCCAACGCGATCGTGCTCGGCTTCAACATCAAGGCCGAGCCCAAGGCGGCGGCGGCGGCCCAGGCCAACGGCGTCGACGTTCGCAACTACAACGTCATCTACGAGGCGCTCAACGACCTCAAGGCGGCCCTGGCGGGCATGCTGGCGCCGGAGATCCGCGAGACCCAGCTCGGCCGCGCCGAGGTGCGGCAGATCTTCAACATCTCCAAGCTCGGGCCCATCGCCGGCTCGTACGTCGCCGAGGGCAAGTTCACGCGCAGCGCCCGGGTGCGGGTGCGCCGGGGTGCCGAGGTCGTGGGCGTGGGCACGGTGAGCTCGCTCAAGCGCTTCAAGGATGACGTGCGCGAGGTGCTGGTGGGTCTCGAGTGCGGCATCGGCGTCGAGGGCGTGAGCGTGCAGGCGGGCGACGTCCTCGAGGCCTTCACCTCCGAGGAAATCGCGCGCACGCTGTGATGGCGGGCGGCTTGCCATGTCGGTCGCGCGGGTGGCGGTGGGGACGGTGGAGTTGCACCTGCCGGAGGTGGGGTCGCTCAAGGGCAAGCGGCACGTCCTCAAGGGCCTGATCGAGCGGGTCCGCCAGCGGTTCGAGGTGGCGGTGGCCGAGGTCGACCACCACGACATGTGGCAGCGCGCCACCATCGCGGTCGCCTGCGTCTCCCACGATTCGCGCCACGCCAACGAGGTCGTGTCCAAGGCCCTGGACTTCATCGAGTCGCACGTGGAGGGCTCGGTGATCGATGTCTCGGTGGAGATTCTCTGATGCAAGGCAAGCGTCTGGACCGGGTGAACCAGCTGATCAAGGAAGAGATCTCGGTGCTCCTGCAGCGTGAGCTCAAGGACCCGCGCCTCGGCTTCGTCAGCGTGACGGAGGTCGAGACGTCGAAGGACTTGCGGGCCGCGCGGGTGTTCGTGTCCGTGCTCGGGGACGAGAGCAAGTGGAAGGGCTCGCTGGCCGCGCTGACCAGCGCGCGCGGCTTCATCCGCAACTGGCTGCGGCATCACCTCGACCTGCGCGCGACGCCCGAGCTGGAGTTCCGCCCCGACCGCTCGATGGAGCACGCCGCCCGGATCCAGGAGCTGCTCCGCCAGCTCCAGGGCGAACCCCGAGCGTGAGCGCTGACGCATGAGCGCGGCGCTCGTTCCGGCCGAGGTGCTGGCGCCGCTCGGCCGGGCGCGCGGGCGCGCGCTGATGCTGGGCCACGTGCATCCCGATGCCGACGTCCTCGGCACCCTCCTGGCGCTCGGGCTGGCGCTCGAAGCGCGCGGCTGGAGCGTGGAATGGGGCGGCCCGCATCCGGCGCCCGCGTACCTCGGCTTCCTGCCCGGCATCGAGCGCTACCGCCGCCTCGAGCGCGCGGCGAGGGGCTGGGACGTGGTGGTTTCGACGGACTGCCCGAATCCCGCGCGCACCGAGGGGCTGCTCGAGCAGGCGCGCCCGGGCGCGGTGGTCGTGAACGTGGATCACCATGCCGACAACCGCCGCTACGGCGACGTCAACTGGATCGAGCCGCGCGCCGCCGCGACGGGCGAGATGGTGTTCGACCTGCTCACGGCCCTCGGCGATCCCGTCACGCCGGCCGTCGCGACGAACCTCTACACGGCAATCTCCACCGACACCGGATCCTTCCGGTACTCGAACGTCACCCCGAAGACGTTCACCGTGGCGGCCGCCCTCGTCACCGCGGGCGCCGATCCGGCGGCCGTGGCCAGCGCGCTCTTCGAGCGCCGGGAGGCGCGGGCGATCGGCTGGCTGGGCGAGGCCCTCGGGCGCGTGCGCCTGAGCGACGACGGCCGCGTGGCGTGGCTCGCGCTGCCCGCCGGGGTCGTGCCCGAAGCCTTCGTGGAGGCCGAGGACCTGGTCAACTACCCCCGCTCCGTGGCCTCCGTCAAGGTCGCCTGCCTGCTCCGCGAGCGCGACGGTGAGGTGAAGGTGAGCCTCAGAGCCAAGGGCGAGGTGGACGTGCAGCGGATCGCGGCCGGCTTCGGCGGAGGCGGGCACCGCAACGCCGCCGGCTTCACGATGTCCGGGCCGCTCGACCGCGCGACGGCGACGGTGCTCGGCGCCGTCGAGGCCGCGATCACCGGCGGTCCATCCCGGTGACCGAGGGGCGCTCCGGAATCCTCGTCGTCGACAAGGCGGCGGGGGTGACGTCGTTCGACGTCGTGGCCGCGGTCCGGCGCGCCCTCCGGCTACGGCGGGTGGGCCACGCCGGCACGCTCGATCCCGCCGCCACCGGCGTGCTGCCGATCTTGCTCGGCGAGGCGACCAAGCTCATGCCGTACCTCGTCGACCAGGACAAGGAATACCTGGCCACGATCCGCCTGGGGATCACGACCGACACGGGTGACCTGACGGGCCGCGTGACCTCGACGGCCGCGGCGCCGCCGCTCGAGTGGCGGCAGGTCGAGCGGGTCCTGGCTGGCTTCATCGGGCGCGTGCGCCAGACCCCGCCAATGTACTCGGCGGTCCATCACGAAGGGCGCCGGCTCTACGAGCTCGCGCGCGAGGGCGTCGAGGTCGAGCGGGCGTCCCGCGAGGTTGTGGTGCACGCCATCACCCTCGAGGCGCTGGATCCCGGGTCGATGACGCTCAGGATCATCTGTGGCAAGGGGACCTACGTCCGGTCGTTCGTCGGAGACCTCGGCGTGGCGCTCGGCTGCGGGGCCACGGTGGCGCGGCTCGTACGCACGCGCGTCGGCCCCTTCCTGCTCGCCGAGGCAGTGGCCTCGCCGGAGATCGGGACCTTGGATCGCGAAGGCCTCGGGCGCCAGGTGCGGCCGCCCGAGGCCGCCCTCGCCACCTGGCCCGGGGTGACCCTGGACGATGCGGGCGCGGACGCGTTCCTGCACGGGCAAGTCGCGGGAGCGCCAGGGCCGCTCGGGGCCGGCACGCTCGTGCGGGTGCACGACGGCGGTGGCCGCATGATCGGGGTGGGCCAGATCGCGCCGTCCCGCGCGGTGCAGCCCGTGAGGATCCTCCATGCGGATCGTCCAGGGTCTCGACGCCTTCCCGCCTGACCCGCGGCCCGCGGCGATCGCCCTGGGTGTGTTCGACGGTGTCCATCTCGGGCATCGCGCGATCCTGGGCCGGGCCGTCGCCGACGCGCGCCAGGAAGGGCTCGACGCCGTGGCCTGCACCTTCGACCGCCACCCGCTCGAGACCCTCCAGCCGGCACGCGCCCCTGTGCCCATCGCCACATTGCAAGACCGGCTCCGGTTGATCGGGGAGTGCGGGCTCGATGCGGTCGTGGTGCTGCCGTTCACCCGGGAGCTCGCCTCGGTCGAGCCCGAGGCGTTCGTCAAGGAGATCCTCCTCGACCGGCTCCGAGCCCGGCGGGTCGTCGTGGGCTACAACCACACCTTCGGCCGGGGCGCGCGCGGCGACGCGCGGCTCCTCGAGGCGCTCGCCGACCGGCTCGGCTTCCGCGCCGACGTCATCCCGCCGCTGCTGGTGGACGGCGTCCCCGTCTCCTCGACCGAGATCCGCGCGGCTCTCGGGCAGGGGGACGTCCGGCGAGCGGCCCGGTACCTCGGCCGGGAGTACACGGTCCCGGGGACGGTCGTGGCGGGCGCCGGTCGCGGCCGGCAGCTCGGCTTTCCCACGGCGAACCTTGCCACCGACCTCCCGCTGCTGTTGCCGCCCGGGGTGTACGCGTGCCGCGCGGCCCTGGACGGGCGCGACCACCCGGCGGTCACCAACGTCGGCGTCAGGCCAACCTTCGGCGAGACCGCCTTGGCCGTGGAAGTCCATGTGCTCGATTTCGCAGGCGATCTGTACGGCAAGGCGATGCGGCTGACCTTCGTGGACCGGCTGAGGGAGGAGCGGAAGTTCCCTGGGATCGATGCCCTCAAGGCCCAGATCGCCGCCGACGTGGCCGAGGTCCGCCGGCGTCTCTGATCCAGGAGCTTTGCGTGGGGCGGGGCCCGTGATACCGTAATTGTAGACAAGACAAGGTTTTTTGAACCCGTTCTGGTGGAGCGCTGCTCCTCGGAATGTGGCGATTGGAGGAGGGCCTTCCCGATGCCGCTGACCGTTGACAAGAAGAAGAGCCTGATCGAGCAGTTCCGAACCCACGAAGGCGATACCGGGTCTCCGGAGGTGCAGATCGCTCTCCTGACGGAGCGTGTCAACAGCCTGACCGAGCACTTCAAGCAGCACGCGAAGGATCACCACTCCCGCCGGGGGCTCCTGATGCTGATCGGCAAGCGCCGCAGCCTTCTCGAGTACCTGCGGGGGAGGGCTCCCGAGCGGTATCGGTCGGTGATCGAGAAGCTCGGAATCCGCCGCTGAACGGCGGGCTCCTCCTCCAACGCCGCTCGCTTCCGGGTCGAGTAACACCGCTGGGACTAGCCAGGTCCGTCGAATGTCGGCGGACGCACGAGGACAAGCGCCCCCTATGACTGCACACACCACCAGCGTCGACATCAACGGCCTGCCCCTGTCCATCGAGACGGGCGTCGTGGCCAAACAGGCGGATGGCTCCGTGGTCGTCCGCTACGGCGGGAGCATGGTGCTGGCCACCTGCGTGGCCGCCAGGAGCGCACGCGAGAGCCAGGACTTCTTCCCCCTCACCGTGGAGTACCGCGAGCGCGCTTATGCGGGCGGCCGGATCCCGGGCGGCTACTTCAAGCGCGAAGGTGCCCCGGTCAAGAAGGAGACCCTGACCTCCCGTCTGATCGACCGTCCGATCCGGCCCCTGTTCCCCGACGGCTTCCGCAACGAGGTCCAGGTGATCTGCCTCGTGATCTCGGGCGACCCCGAGCACGACCCCGACGTGCTCGCCATGAACGGCGCCTCGGCGGCGCTCTGCCTGTCCGGCATGCCCTTCGACGGGCCGGTCGGTGCCGTGCGCGTGGGCCGCGCCGACGGCCGGTTCGTCGCCAACCCGACCGCCGCCCAGCAGGCCGCCTCCGACCTCGAGCTCGTGATCGCGGGCACCGAGGACGCGGTGCTGATGGTCGAGTCCGGCGCGAAGGAAGTCTCCGAGGAGCTGATACTCCAGGCGATCGCCTTCGGCCACGCCGAGTGCAAGCGCCTGGCGCGCGCGCAGAAAGACCTCGTCCAGAAGGCGGGCAAGCCGCGCTGGGTCTTCGCGCCGCAGACGGTCGATCCGGCGCTCTACGAGCGCGTCAAGAGCATCGTCGGACGTGGGCTCGAGGAGGCGTTCGCCATCCACGAGAAGCACCCGCGCGCGGAGGCCGTGGCCCGCGTCCACGACGAGGTCATGCAGGCGGTGGCGCCCGACGACACCCAGAAGGCCGCGGTGCGTGAGGCCTTCGAGATGGTCGAGAAGGCCGCGGTGCGCCGGCTGATCGTGGAGAAGGGCCTGCGCGTCGACGGACGCCGGGCCGACGAGATCCGGCCGATCTGGATCGAGATGGCCTACCTGCCGCGCGCCCACGGCTCGGCGATCTTCACGCGAGGCGAGACCCAGGCGCTCGTCTCCGCCACCCTCGGCACCAAGTCCGACGAGCAGAAGATCGAGTCGATCGAGGGCGATCACTACCGGCACTTCCTGCTGCACTACAACTTCCCCTCGTTCTCCGTCGGCGAGGTCCGCCGCTTCGCCGGGCCGAGCCGCCGCGACATCGGCCACGGGGCGCTCGCGGAGCGGGCCCTGGAGGCGGTGCTGCCGCCCAAGGAGGAGTTCCCGTACACCATCCGCGTGGTCTCGGACATTCTCGAGTCGAACGGCTCGTCCGCGATGGCCACGGTATGCGGGGCCTCGCTGGCCCTCATGGACGCCGGCGTGCCGCTGAAGTCGCACATCGCGGGCATCGCCATGGGCCTGGTCAAGGAAGGTGAGAAGTTCGGGATCCTGACCGACATCATGGGCACCGAGGACCACTACGGCGATATGGACTTCAAGGTCGCCGGCACCGAGAAGGGTGTGTGCGCCCTGCAGATGGACATCAAGATCGCCGGCGTGTCCATCGAGATCATGCGCACGGCGCTGGCCAACGCCCGCGAGGCGCGGCTCGCCGTGCTCGCCAGGATGCGCGAGGCCCTCGAGAAGCCGCGGGCGGAGCTGTCGCCGTACGCGCCGCGCTTCGTCACCATCAAGATCAGGACCGAGAAGATCCGCGAGATCATCGGCCCCGGCGGCAAGGTCATCCGCGGCATCCAGGAGCAGACGGGCACCAAGATCGACGTCGAGGACGACGGCCGGGTCACGGTGTTCTCCCCCGACCAGGAGTCGGTGCAGAAGGCCCTGGCCATCATCCAGGACATCTGCCGCGAGGTGGAGCTCGACCGGATCTACATCGGCAAGGTCAAGAAGATCGTCGAGTTCGGGGCCTTCGTGGAGGTCATCCCCAACACCGAGGGGCTGCTGCACATCTCCCAGATCGCGGAGTCGCGCATCCGCGCCGTGCACGACGTCCTCACCGAGGGCGATATCGTGGCGGTGAAGGTGATCGAGATCGACGGCAACGGCAAGATGCGGCTGTCGCGCAAGATGGCCCTGCGCGACCAGCCCGCGCTGGCCAACCAGGAGCAGCTCAAGAACCCGAACGCGGCGAATCCGCCTCGTGAGTGACGCGGCCCCGTGACCGAAGAGTACCGGAAGAGCGCGCTGCCCGACGGCATCCGCGTCGTCACCGAGCGGATGCCCCACGTCCGCTCGGTCGCGGTGGGGGTCTGGGTGGAGACGGGCTCGCGGCTGGAGCCCGAGGACCGGGGCGGCGTCTCCCACCTGATCGAGCATCTCGTCTTCAAGGGCACGGCCACCCGCTCGGCCGAGGACATCGCCCGCACGATGGACTCCGTGGGCGGGCAGATGGACGCCTTCACCACCAAGGAGCACACCTGCTTCTACGTCCAGGTGCTCGACGAGCACTTGCCGCTGGCCGTCGACCTCCTGACCGACATCCTGCTCCACCCGCTCTTCAACGAGGAGGAGCTCGAGCGCGAGAAGTCCGTCGTCCTCCAGGAGATCAAGATGGTGGAGGACACGCCCGACGACTACATCCACGACCTCTTCGCCGCCCAGGTGTGGGAGAACCACCCGCTCGGGCGTCCGATCCTCGGCACCCGCGACGCCGTGGTGAGCTACGGCCGCGAGGTGGTGGCCAGCCAGTTCGGTGACGAGTACATCCCGCCCAAGATCATCATCGCGGTGGCGGGCAACGCGACCCACGACCAGGCCGTCGCGCTGTTCGGCGCGGGCTTCAATGGCTTTCGCCGCGACCCGGTGGACCGGCCGCAAGGGCCGCCGGTGATGAAGCCCGGGGTCAACATCATCCACAAGACCCTCGAGCAGGTGCAGCTGGTGATGGGCTTTCCCGGCGTGTCGCACTCCGCGCCCGAGCGCTACCCGCTGTTCCTGCTCAACGACATCATCGGGGGCAGCATGTCCTCCCGCCTCTTCCAGGAGGTGCGCGAGCGCCAGGGGCTGGTCTACTCGATCGGCTCCGGCGTGCAGGCCTTCCGCGACACCGGCACCCTCTACGTCTACGCGGCCACCGACGCGGCCAACTTCTCGAAGGTGCTCAAGTCGACGCTCAAGGAGCTGCGCGACCTCAAGAAGAGCGGGGTCACCGCCGAGGAGCTCAAGCGCGCGAAGGACCACCTCAAGGGCAGCCTGATGCTCTCGCTGGAGTCGACCTCCAGCCGCATGAACCGGCTCGCCAAGCACGAGATGCACTTCGGCTCGTTCCTGACCATGGACGCCATGCTGGCGGCCATCGACAACGTCAAGCTGGAGCAGGTGCAGGCGATGGTCGCGGAGGTCCTCGACGAGGAGCGCCTGGCGCTGACCACGTACGGCCCGCTCGACCGGCGCAACCTCCCCCGGGAACTCCTCGGCCGCTGAAAAGCGGCCATCTCCGTCGTTGCCTCCTCGTTCGATTTACGAGCCATTTCACCGCTCGACTCGCACCGGCGGCCGGCGCTCATCTCGCATTGCCACGCGGCGTATGAGGCATACGCCTCACTCCTCACTCGTCGGCGCCTAGGATCTGGCCACTTTGAGCGGCCGACGAGGTTCTTGGGGAGGGTCTCGCTGCGCTCGCCGCCGCGTCGGGTCGGGGCCGGGGTGGGCGCGAGCCTTATGCTGCCGGCGGTGCAGGGGCTTGTCGTTGGCGTCAGAGGACGATGGTGGGATTCGCGAGGTAGTCGGTGAACTTCAGGCCGGTGAGGCGCTCGAAGGCTTCGATGTAGCGGGCGCGGGTGCCGGTGACGACGTCCGGCGGCAGCTCGGGGCCGGGGTAGGTCTTGGGCCAAGCCGTCCGTTCCGTGAAGTCGCGCACGAACTGCTTGTCGAAGGACGGCTGGGGGCCGCCGGGGGCGTAGCCGTCGGCCGGCCAGAAGCGCGACGAATCGGGGGTCACCGCCTCGTCGGCGAGGACCACGCGGCCCTGCTGGTCGAGGCCGAACTCGAACTTGGTGTCGGCGATGATGATGCCGCGCTGCCGCGCGTGGTCGGCCGCGAAGCGGTAGAGCGCGATCGCCAGACGCTCGACCTCGGCCAGGCGAGCGGCGCCCACGCGCTCGGCGGCCTGGGCGCGGGTGATGTTCTCGTCATGACCGGTCGTGGCCTTGGTGGCGGGCGTGAACACCGGCTCCGGCAGGCGGTCAGCCTCGCGCAGGCCGGCCGGCAGGCGGTGTCCGGAGATCTCGCCCGTGGCGCGGTAGTCCTTCCAGCCGGACCCCGCCAGGTAGCCGCGCACGACGCACTCGATCGGGAGCATCTCCAGCCGCTGGCACTCGGTCGAGCGGCCGTCGGGCCGGAGCGCCAGCAGGTGGTTGCGGCAGATGCCTCGCGTGCGGGCGAACCAGAAGCCGGACAGGCCGGTGAGGACGCGGCCCTTGTCGGGGATGGCTGTCGGCAGGACGACGTCGAACACCGAGATGCGGTCCGAGGCCACGAGGAGCAGGCGCTCGTCGTCGAACGCGTACAGCTCGCGGACCTTGCCGCTTCCCACGTGGACGGCGTCAGGCATGAGTGGCGTCCTCCTCGGCGGGACCGGTGGCCCGCGGCTCGAGCGGAAACGGCTCTGAACTACGTTCGTCGGGATGACCGGGTTCGTCAAGGACGAAAGTCACGGGTGACCACGAAGAGCGCTCGCATCCGGTCGAATTTTCGATTAAGGTGACAGTGAATGATCGAGCGCTACACGCGCCCTGCCATGGGCCGGGTCTGGAGCGAGGAGGCCAAGTACCAGGCCTGGCTCCGGGTGGAGCTGGCGGCGTGCGAGGCCCAGGCTCGACGCGGACGCATCCCCCCTGACGCCCTCGCCCGCATCACGAGCACGGGCCACGTCGACATCGACCGTATCCAGGCCATCCTCGGGCGCGTCAAGCACGAGATGATCGCGTTCCTGACCAGCCTCGAGGAGCAGGTGGGGGCAGATTCCCGGTTCATCCACGTCGGGCTGACGTCGTCCGACGTCTGGGACACCGCCACCGCGCTCCAGATGCGGGATGCGACCGACCTGTTGATCGCCGGTCAGGAGCGCCTGGTGGCGACCGTGCGCGAGCTGGCGCTCCGGCACAAGGATACCCTGATGGTCGGCCGCACCCACGGTGTGCACGCCGAGCCCATCACGTTCGGGCTCAAGGTCGCCATCTGGTACACGGAAGCCCAGCGCAACCTCGAGCGGCTGCGCCGGGCCCGGACGGTGATCTCGGTGGGCAAGCTCTCGGGGGCGGTGGGGACTTTCGCCCACCTGGATCCCGACGTCGAGGAGGACGTCTGCCGCGAGCTCGGGCTCGAGCCGGCGGCCGTGTCCAACCAGGTCATCCAGCGCGACCGGCACGCGGAGCACGCCGCCATGCTCGCGGTGGCCGGGGCCTCGCTGGAGAAGATCGCCCTCGAGATCCGTGGCCTGCAGCGCTCGGAGATCCTCGAGCTGGAGGAGCCGTTCTCGGAGGGGCAGAAGGGCTCGAGCGCGATGCCCCACAAGCGCAACCCCGAGCTCTGCGAGCGGATCTGCGGGCTGGCGCGCCTGCTCCGCACCAACGCGCTGGCCGCCATGGAGAACGTCGCCCTCTGGAACGAGCGCGACATCAGCCACTCGTCGGTCGAGCGCGTGATCCTGCCCGACTCCGCCATCCTGCTCGACTACATCCTCGACCTCGCCGTCTTCGTGCTGTCCGGCCTGCGGGTCGACACCGGGCGGATGGCCGAGAACATGGACGCCAGTTACGGCCTCATCCACTCCCAGCGCGTGCTGCTCAAGCTCACCGATGCCGGCCTGGCGCGCCAGCCGGCCTACGAGATCGTCCAGCGCAACGCGATGCAGGCCTGGCGCGAGCGGCGCGCATTCCTCGAGCTGCTGGCCGCCGATCCCGACGTCACGCGCTGGCTCACCCCTGACGACCTCAAGCGGTGCTTCGATCCCGCTTGGTACCTCCGGAACGTCGACACCATCTTCGTCCGGGCCGGTTTGACCGGCGGGCCGACCCCGTGAAGGTCCGCGTCCTCATCCGGCTCCGCTCCAGCATCCTCGACGTGCAGGGCTCGGCCGTGAAGCGCGCCCTCGGCGGGCTCGGGTTCGACGACCTGGACGACCTGCGCGTGGGCAAGATGATCGAGCTCGAGGTGCGCGCGGCGAGCCCGGAGGCCGCGCGCGGCCGTGTGGACGAGATGTGCCGGAAGCTGCTCGCCAACCCCCTGCTCGAGGACTACACCGTCGAGGTGCTGCCGGCCGGGGATCTTGCCCAGGCCCGGGCGGGACGGTAAGATGAATCCCGTCGTCGCCTCGGTCGTTCAGCACCCGCGTGAGGAGAGGAGATAGCCGCCGCATGAGATTCGCCGTCGTCGTCTTTCCGGGAACGTGGAGCGACTGCGACTTCCACTACGTGATCTCTGAAGTCCTGCACCAGCCGGTGAAGTACGTGTGGCATCGCGAGCGGAGCCTCGACGACGTCGACTGCGTGATCCTGCCCGGCGGATTCTCCTACGGTGACTACCTCCGCGCGGGGGCGGTGGCTGGCCGCTCGCCCGTGGTCGAGTCGCTCGGCGGGTTCGTCGAGCGCGGCGGCTACGTGCTCGGCTCGTGCAACGGCTTCCAGATCCTCTGCGAGGCCGGTCTCTTGCCGGGCGCCCTGATGCGCAACGAGTGCCTCCAGTACCGCTGCCAGTCCACGCACCTCGTGGTCGAGCAGGTCGAGACGCCGTTCACGCGCGGGCTGCGGCGGGGGCAGGTGCTGACCATGCCGATCTCGCACGGGGAGGGCAAGTACCACGCCGATCCGGAGACGCTGGCGCTGCTGCGCAAGCGGAACCAGATCGTGTTCCGCTACGCCACGGCCGAGGGCGCGGTCACGCGGGCCGCCAATCCCAACGGCTCGGTCGAGAACATCGCGGGCGTGGCCAGTCCCGAGGGCACGGTGCTGGGCCTGATGCCGCATCCCGAGCGGGCAGCCGAGGCCGCCATCGGGGGCACCGACGGCCTGCTGCTCTTCCAGTCTCTTCTCGGCACCCTGGTCGAGGACGGCAGCTTTCTGAAGCGGTAAACCGGGTGCGGTCCCAGGCCCGTGCCTTGGACACGCGATGAGCATGGCCGCCTATGGTGACCGTTGGGGGGTGCATGGGGGGGAGCGGCGGTCGCTCCCCCCTGCGTCGGTTCGGGCGCGCACGATGATGGCCAAGCGGGTGACCGTTGGGGGGTGCATGGGGGGAGCGGCGGTCGCTCCCCCCTGCGTCAGTTGGAGGCGTATTGACCGGCGCTGAGCCAAAGGTCACGGTCGATCTCGCGCGCGCGCTCGGCCTGACCGGCGAAGAGTACGATCGCATCGTCAAGCGGCTCGGCCGCGAGCCCTCCTATACCGAGCTCGGCCTGTTCTCGGCGCTCTGGTCCGAGCATTGCGCCTACAAGCACTCCCGCGTGTTTTTGCGCCGCCTGCCCCAGACCGGGCCCCGCGTGCTCCAGGGGCCTGGCGAGAACGCGGGCGCCGTCGACATCGGCGACGGCTGGGCCGTCGTGTTCAAGATCGAGAGCCACAACCACCCGTCGTTCATCGAGCCCTTCCAGGGCGCGGCGACCGGCGTCGGCGGCATCCTGCGCGACATCTTCACCATGGGCGCCCGGCCCATCGCCATCCTCGACTCGTTGCGCTTCGGCGACCCCGATGATCCGAAGACGAGGAAGCTCATCGAGGGCGTGGTCTCCGGCATCTCGTGGTACGGCAACTGCTTCGGCTGCCCGACCGTCGGAGGCGAGATGGCGTTCGCCCCCGAGTACGCGGGCAATCCGCTCGTCAACGTGCTCTGCGTGGGGCTGGTCCGCGCCGACGAGATCTTCCGCGCCCGTGCGGCCGGGGTCGGCAACCCGGTGTTCTACGTGGGCAACAAGACGGGCCGCGACGGTATCCACGGCGCCACCATGGCCTCGGCCACCTTCGACGAGCACGCCGAGGAGCGGCGGCCCACGGTGCAGGTAGGCGATCCCTTCACCGAGAAGCTGCTGCTCGAGGCCTGCCTGGAGGCCATGCGCACCGGAGCCATCGTGGGGATCCAGGACATGGGCGCCGCCGGGCTGGCCTGCTGCACCTCCGAGATGCCGGCGCGCAGCGGCACGGGGATGGAGGTGGAGATCTCGCGCGTGCCCCAGCGCGAGTGGGGCATGACCCCGTACGAGATCCTCCTGTCGGAGTCGCAGGAGCGGATGCTGCTCGTCGCCGCCCGCGGCCGCGAGGAGGAGATCCGCCGCGTGTTCGCCAAGTGGGAGCTCGACGCGGTGCAGATCGGCCAGGTGACGGAGGCCGACGAGCTGGTGGTCCGGGAGCGGGACGAGGTGGTGGCGCGGGTGCCCGTGGCCGCGCTCGCCGATGGCCCGCGCTACGAGAAGCCCACGACGGAGCCCGCGGATCTGGCCGGGCTCCGCGCCTTCGACCCCCTCTCGCTGGCGGAGCCCCGCGACCTCGGCGCGACCCTGGCCACGCTGCTCGGCGCGCCGACGATCGCGTCGAAGGAGTGGACGTTCCGGCAGTACGACCAGCAGGTCGGCATCAACACGCTGGTGTTGCCGGGCTCCGACGCCGCGGTGCTCCGGGTGAAGGGCACCCGCCGCGCGCTCGCGGTGAAGACCGATGGCAACGGCCGGCAGGTCTTCCTGGATCCGCGCCGCGGCGCGGCCATGGCCGTGTGCGAGGCGGCGCGCAACGTGTCGTGCGCGGGCGGTCGGCCCATCGGGGTGACGGACTGCCTGAACTTCGGCTCGCCCGAGCGGCCGGAGATCCTGTGGCAGTTCGCGGAGGCGATCGACGGCATCGCGGAAGCCTGCCGCCACCTCGACCTGCCGGTAGTGGGCGGCAACGTTTCCTTCTACAATGAAACCAGCGGGCAGGCGGTCCTGCCGACCCCGGTCATCGGCGTGGTGGGGCTGCTGGAAGACGCGGCTCGGCACAGCACGCAGGGCTTCAAGGCGGCGGGCCACCGGGTGGCCCTGCTGGGCGGCGAGGCGGTGAGCCTGGGCGGCAGCGAGTACCTCTGGACGCTGCACCGCCGGCTGGCCGGGGCGCTCGCCCCGCTCGACCTGGAGCTCGAGCGCCGGGTCCAGGCGGCGGTGCAGAACGCCGTGGAGGCGGGCCTGGTGGCTTCCGCGCACGACTGCGCCGAGGGGGGCATCGCGGTGGCGCTCGCCGAGTGCTGCGTGACGGGACGCCAGCGGGTCGGCGCGCAGATCGCGCTGCCGGGCGGGATACGCGGCGACCTCGCCCTCTTCGGCGAGGGACCGTCACGGATCGTGGTCTCGGTGGAGCCGGCGCGGGTCCGGGCGTTCGAGGCGTTGATGGCGGAGTCGGCGATTCCCTGGCGCTGGATCGGCGCGACGGGCGGCGAGCGGCTGCGGATGGCGGTGGGCGAGGCGGACGCGATCGACGCGCCCCTGGAGCGTCTCGAGAGCGCGTGGAGGTCGGGTTTTGAGCGTCACATGGCGTGACGACAAGTTCCACGACGAGTGCGGGCTGTTCGGCGTCTGGAACCACGCCGAGGCCGCCAACGTCACCTATCTCGGGCTCTACGCCCTGCAGCACCGCGGCCAGGAGTCGGCGGGCATCGCCGCGACGGACGGCCACAACTTCCACACCGAGAAGGCCATGGGCCGGGTGGCCGACGTGTTCCATCCGGAGCGGCTCCGGCGGCTGCCCGGCCACCGCGCGATCGGCCACGTGCGCTACTCGACGGCGGGGACCTCGCGGCTGCGCAACGCCCAGCCCATCACCGCCAACACCGCGCGCGGCCCCATCGCCATCGCCCACAACGGCAACCTCACCAACGCCGAGGCGCTGCGCAAGGAGATGGAGGCCGACGGCGCCATCTTCCAGTCGAACTCGGACACCGAGGTGATCCTGCACCTGCTGGCGCGTGCCCCCGCCGGCCCGCTCGAGGAGCAGCTGCCCCAGGCGCTGGCGCGGGTGAAGGGCGCGTACTCGCTCCTCATGCTGACCCCGGGCGCCATGTACGCCATCCGCGATCCCAACGGCTTCCGGCCGCTCACCATCGGGCGGCTCGACGAGTCCTGGGTGGTGGCCTCCGAGACGTGCGCGCTCGACCTCATCGAGGCCCGGACCGAGCGCGACGTGGAGCCGGGCGAGGTGGTGGTGATCCGCGATGGCGGCCTGAAGTCGTTCCGCGCCTTCCCGCCGGCCGAGCGGCTGCAGTGCGTGTTCGAGTACGTGTACTTCGCGCGGCCGGACTCGGTGCTCTGGGGCAAGAACGTCCACACCGTGCGCAAGGCGCTGGGGCGGCAGCTGGCGAGCGAGCACCCCGTCGAGGCGGACATCGTGATCCCCGTGCCCGACTCCGGCACCAGCGCCGCGCTGGGGTATTCGGAAGCATCCGGCATCCGGTACGAGATGGGACTGATCCGGAATCACTACGTCGGGCGGACCTTCATCGAGCCCAAGCAGGGCATCCGACATTTTGGCGTGAAGGTGAAGCTCAACCCCATGCGCGAGATGCTCGAGGGGCGTCGGGTCATCGTGGTCGACGACTCCATCGTGCGCGGCACCACGAGTCGCAAGATCGTGCGGATGATCCGCGGCGCGGGCGCGCGCGAGGTCCACATGCGCATCTCGTCGCCCCCGATCCAGTGGCCCTGCTACTACGGCATCGACACCCCGACCCGCAAGGAGTTGATCGGCGCCAGCCACTCCGTCGAGGAGATCCGCCGCTACCTCGCCGCCGACACCCTCGGCTATCTCTCGCTCGACGGCATGCTGAAGGCGACCGGCACCGACCCGTCGCAGTACTGTCACGCCTGCTTCACCGGCTCCTATCGCGTCGGCATCGAGCCCGAAGCGACGCCTCAGCTGCGGCTCTTCGACGCCTGATCGCCATGGAGCCGCTGTCGTACCGGGACGCCGGGGTCAACATCGAGGCCGGCGACGAGGCGGTCCGCCGGATCGCGCCCCTGGCCCGCAGCACGGCGCGCCCGGAGGTGCTCGGGGGCATCGGGGGCTTCGCCGGCCTCGTGCGCGTACCCGCCGGCTACCGCGAGCCCGTGCTCGTGTCGTCCACCGACGGGGTGGGGACCAAGCTGAAGGTGGCGTTCCTCGCGGATCGCCACGATACCGTCGGGATCGACCTCGTCGCCATGGGCGTCAACGACCTGATCGTCACCGGCGCCGAGCCCCTCTACTTCCTCGACTACATCGGCATGGCCCGGCTCGACCCGGCGAAGGTCGAGGCCATCGTCGGCGGGGTCGCGGCCGGCTGCCGTCTCGCGGGCTGCGCGCTGATCGGCGGTGAGACGGCGGAGATGCCGGGCCTCTACGCAGCCGGCGAGTACGACCTCGCGGGGTTCGCGGTCGGCGTCGTCGAGCAGTCGCGCATCGTGGACGGCCACGCGGTGAAGCCGGGCGACCGCGTGCTCGGGCTGGCGTCCTCGGGCCTGCACTCCAACGGCTTCAGCCTCGCGCGCCGCATCGTCTTCGACGCGCTCGGCCTCGGGGTCGACGCGCCGATGCCAGGCACCGGGCGCACCGTGGCCGAGGAGCTGCTGATCCCGACGCGCATCTACGTCCGGTCCGTGCTCGCGCTGCTGGCTCGCCTCGAGGTCCACGCCATGGCCCACGTCACCGGCGGCGGGCTGCCCGGCAACCTGCCGCGCGTGCTGCCCGAGGGGTGCCGGGCGGTCCTCCATCGCACGTCCTGGACCGTGCCCGCCGTCTTCCGGACCCTCGCCGCGGCCGGCGGCGTCGAGGACGCCGAGATGTTCCGCGCGTTCAACATGGGCGTGGGTTTCGTGATCGTGGTGCCGGCCGGGGCGGCCGACGCGGCGACGACGCTGCTCCGCGAGGCCGGCGAGACGGTGTACGCGCTCGGCGAGGTCGTCGCGGGCGAGCGCGGCGTGGAGCTGGCGCCGTGACCCGGGTCGTGGTGCTGGGCGGCATGCCGAACCCCTCGCCGCGGGGGCGTGACGCGGCGTGAGCGGCGCATGAGCGGCCGCCTGCGCGTCGGGGTGCTGGCCTCGGGCCGGGGCTCGAACCTCCAGGCGCTGCTCGATGCCTGCCGACAGCCGGGGTTCCCCGCGGAGGTCGTGGTGGTGGTCTCCGATCGCGAGGCCGCGCCCGCGCTCGCGCGGGCCGCCGCCGCGGGCGTGCCCGCGGTCTTCCTGAACCCGAAGGACCACGCCGATCGCGCGGGGTACGACGCGGCCCTCCTCGGCTGCCTCGCCGGGCACGGGGTCGAGCTCACGTGCCTGGCAGGCTTCATGCGGATCCTCGGCCCGGCGTTCGTGCGTGCCCTGAGCGGGCGGCTCATGAACGTGCACCCGTCACTGCTGCCGGCGTTCCCGGGGCTCGCCGCGCAGCGGCAGGCCCTGGAGCACGGGGTCAAGGTCGCCGGCGCGACCGTGCACTTCGTGGACGAGGGCGTGGACACCGGGCCGATCATCGCGCAATCCGGCGTGCCGGTACTCGACGGCGACAGCGAGGCATCGCTGGCGGCCCGGATCCTCGTCGAGGAGCACCGGATCTATCCCGAGGCCGTCAGGCTGTTCGCGCTCGGCCGCCTGCGCGTCGCTGGCCGGCGGGTCACCATCGACACGGAGGGCGGGAGTCCATGAAGGTACGCCGGGCGCTGGTGAGCGTGTCGGACAAGACGGGCGTGGTCGACCTGGCGCGCGTGCTCGCGAAGCTCGGGGTCGAGATTCTCTCGACCGGCGGCACCGCCCGGCTGCTGCGCGAGGCCGGGCTGCCCGTGCGCGAGGTGGCGGAGGTGACGGGCTTTCCGGAGATGCTGGACGGCCGCGTGAAGACGCTGCACCCGAAGATCCACGGCGGCATCCTCGCGCGCCGCGATCTGCCCGAGCACGTGGAGGCGCTCGATCGCCACGGCATCCCGCCGATCGACCTCGTGGTCGTCTCGCTCTATCCCTTCGAGGCGACCGTGGCCCGCGCCGGCGTCACGCTGTCCGAGGCCATCGAGCAGATCGACGTCGGCGGGCCCACGATGATCCGGGCCGCGGCCAAGAACTGGACGGGCGTGGCCGTCGTCACCGACGCCGCCCAGTACGCGGCCGTCAGCGACGAACTCGCGTCCACGGGGGGCACCCTGTCCGAGGCCACGCGCTGGGGGCTCGCGCGCGAGGCGTTCCAGCGCACCGCCCAGTACGACGCCGCCATCAGCCGATGGCTGGCGACGCGCGAGGCCGCGCCCGGGACGCCGGCGTTCCCCGCGGCGCTCCGGCTCGAGGCCACCCGCGCGCTGTCGCTCAAGTACGGCGAGAACCCGCACCAGTCGGCGGCCTTCTACCGGCCGGCGGCCGTCGCGCCGGCGGGACTCGGCGCCATGCAGCAGCTCCACGGGCCGGAGCTCGGCTACAACAACCTGCTGGACTTCTCGGCGGCGCTGGGGCTGCTGCTCGAGTTTCCCGAGCCGGCCGCGGTGGTGATCAAGCACACCAACCCCTGCGGGGTGGCGGTGGCGGCGAGCGTGGGCGAGGCGACGGCGCGCGCCAAGGCCTGCGACCCGGTGTCGATCTACGGCGGCATCGTGGGGATCAACCGCGAGTGCGACATGGCCGTGGTGGCGGCGCTGGCCGGGATCTTCGTCGAGATCCTGTTCGCGCCGTCGTTCGCCCCCGACGCCCTCGAGGAGCTCAGGCGGACGAAGAAGAAGGCGCGCGTGATCGAGGTGCCCTGCCGGATGCCGGCCGACGCGATCGAGTACCGGAGCGTGCTCGGCGGGCTCCTGGCGCAGTCGGCGGACACGGCCGATCTCGACGAGGGCACGCTCAAGGTCGTCACCCGGCGCGCGCCCACGGCCGACGAGACGGCGGCGCTGCGGTTCGGCTGGCGGGTCGCCAAGCACGCCAAGTCCAACGCCATCGTGCTGGCCGCGCGCGATCAGGTCGTGGGGGTCGGCGCGGGGCAGATGAATCGCGTCGATTCCGCACGCCTGGCCGTGTCGCGCGCGCGGGAGGTCGGGCTCGCGACCGACGGTTGCGTGTGCGCCTCCGACGCCTTCTTTCCCTTCCGCGACGGCCTGGACGTCGTGGCGGCCGCGGGCGCGCGGGCGGTCATCCAGCCGGGCGGGTCGCTGCGTGACGACGAGGTGGTCGCGGCCGCGGATTCCCACGACATGGCCATGGTCTTCACGGGCATCCGTCATTTTCGGCACTGATCGGATGAGGTTGATCGGCGCGGGCCCTGGCGCGGGGGAGCCGTGGGGGGCGACGAGCCGGGGGAACCCACACCGGGCGGGGGTGGGTCGTCGCCCCCCACGGCTCCCCCGCGCCACCCGCGCGCCGGCCGCTTCATCCATCGCGCGCGAACTGCCACCGCTGCCGAGAAATCATCGACCGGCGTGTGATCCTCCGGCTTGGCGGCTTCGGCGCCATCGCGGCGTGACGGGTGGCATGGATGACCGCCTTTCGCGATCTGCGAACGAGGGATAGGCGTGGACGCTCGGGGGAATCCGGAGCGGGTGTATGGGTTGCGGGAGCTGACGCGGATTCTGAGTCTCACGCCGCGGCGGGCGGGGCAGTTGAAGCGGCTGGATCTGCTGCGCGCGGACTCCGGATACACGTTTCGGGATCTGCTCGCGCTGAAGGCGGCGAGCGCGTTGCTCGACGCGGGCGCGTCGGTGCGGAGCATCCGGCTGGCGCTGGACGGGCTGCGCAAGCAGGATCCCGAGCTCACCAGCCCTCTGACGGAAGTCCGGCTCGTCGTCGACGGTGGCCGGCTGCTCGTGCAGTCGGATCGCGTGCGCTTCGATCCTCGTACCGGCCAGACGGTGCTCGATCTCGACAGCGGCGGGCTCGAAGCCGCGGTCGCCGCCACGCTGGCCACCGGGCTCGTGCGTCCCCTGGCGCGGCCCGCCGAGGAGGCGGAGGCGTGGTTCGACCGGGCGAGCGAGTGGGACGGTGACCCCGTGCACTGGCCCGATGCCATCGACGCCTACCAGCGCGTGGTCGCCATGGACCCCACGTACGCCGCGGCGTGGAACAACCTCGGGCTGTTGCAGCACCGCATGGGGCGCCACGACGAGGCGCGCGAGGCGTACGGCGAGGCGCTCGCCCAGGACCCGCAGTGCGCGGAGGCCGCGTACAACCTCGGTTCGCTCGACGAGGACTGCGGCGACGCCGACAGCGCTGTGGCGCGCTATCGCGAGGCGCTGGCCCTCTCGCCCGATTACGCGGACGCCCACTTCAACCTGGCGGCGGTGCTCGCGCGACTCGGGCGCAACGACCAGGCCGCCGCCCACTGGCAGCGCTACCTCGTGCTCGATGCCGGCAGCCCCTGGGCGCGCATCGCGCGCGCGCACCTCGAGGTCGTGGAGCCCCCGGAGGGGAGCCGGCCGCCGTGAAGGTGCTGCTGGTCGGCGGCGGCGGGCGCGAGCATGCCCTGGCTCGGATGATCGCCGCCAGCCCGCTCGTGGACGCCCTCTACGCTGCGCCGGGAAACCCCGGCATCCGCCGGCACGCGCGGCTGCTGCCGCTCGGCGGCGACGACCACGGGGCGCTCCTCGCGGCCGCCCGGCGTGAGGGCGTGGACTTCGCCGTCGTCGGTCCGGAAGTCCCGCTCGTCGCCGGCCTGGCCGACCGCCTGAACGAGGCCGGCATCACCACGCTCGGCCCCGGCGCCCGCGCTGCCGCGATCGAGGGCTCGAAGGCCTTTGCCAAGGACCTCATGGCGCGCCACGGCATCCCGACCGCGCGCTTCGCGACCTTCCGCGAGCCCGCCGCCGCGCGCGCGTACGCCCGCGAGCTCGGCGCGCCGGTCGTGGTCAAGACCGACGGGCTGGCTGCCGGTAAAGGGTCCCTGGTGTGCGCGACGCTCGCCGAGGCGGACGACGCGATCGCCGCGTGCCTCGAGCGGGGTGTCTTCGGGCTCTCGGGCGCCACCATCGTGATCGAGGAGTTCCTGCGCGGCGAGGAAGCCTCGTTCTTCGCGCTCGCCAACGGCCCGGACGTCATCCCGCTCGCCAGCGCCCAGGACCACAAGACCGTGTTCGACGGCGACCGGGGCCCGAACACGGGCGGCATGGGGGCCTTCTCGCCCTTCGCGCCGCTGGACGCGGCGATGCAGGCGCGCGTGATGCGCGAGATCGTGCGGCCCACGATCGCGGCGCTCGCCGCCGAGGCCGCGCCCTATCGGGGGATCCTCTATGCCGGTCTCATGCTCACGGCCGACGGCCCCAAGGTCATCGAGTTCAACTGCCGGTGGGGCGATCCCGAGTGTGAGCCGATCCTGGCCCGCGCCGGCTCCGACCTCGTGCCGTTGTTCCTCGCCGCCGCCCGTGGCGAGCCGATGGCGCCGCCGCCCGCCTGGCGTCCCGAGGCATCGGTGTGCGTCGTCCTCGTGTCGGGCGGCTATCCGGGCAGCTACCGGACCGGGATCCCCATCGAGGGCGTCGGGGCCGCGGAGGCCGAGCCGGGGGTGAGCGTGCTCCACGCCGGCACGGCGGAGCGCGACGGGCAGCTCGTGACGAACGGCGGGCGCGTGCTCGCGGTGACGTCCGTCGGCGCGGATCTCGAGTCGGCGATCCGCCGCGCCTACGCCGGCGTGGCCCGGATCAAGTTCGAGGGCATGCACTACCGGTCCGACATCGGGCGGCGGCGCGCGCGATGAAGCCCGGCGCGCTCGGGGTCCGGGTGCGGACGATCTCCTCCAGCGCTCCGGACGACGCGTGCCTGGGCGAGGCTGCGGCGGTGCTCGCCCGCGGCGGGCTCGTGGCCTTCCCGACGGAGACCTTCTACGGGCTCGGCGCCATGGCGCTCGACCCTGCGGCCGTGCGTCGCGTGGTCGAGGCCAAGGGGCGGCCCGAGAGCAAGCCCGTGCTCCTGCTGGTGGACTCGATCGCGATGGTCGAGCGGCTGGCGACCGAGATCACCCCCGCCGCCCGGGCGCTCATGCATCGCCACTGGCCCGGCGCGCTCACGCTCGTCGTGCGCGCGCGCGCGGAGGTGCCCGTGGAGGTGACGGCGGGCACGGGAACGGTGGGCGTCCGGCTGTCACCGCATCCCGTCGCGACCGGCCTGGTGCGCGCGCTGGGCCGGCCGATCACCGCCCCGAGCGCGAACCCGAGCGGCTCGGCGCCGCCGACCACCGCGCGGGAGGTGCTCGAGGCCCTCGCGGGCGCGCTCGACCTCGTGCTCGACGGCGGCCCGACCGCCGGGGGCGCGGCCTCGACCGTGCTCGACGTGACCGGTGACCCGCCGCGGGTGATCCGGCGAGGCCCGATCGCCCCGTGAGGCGCCCGGGGCGCGCGCCATGACGGTCACCGGCGTGATCCAGGCCGGCGGCAGGAGCACGCGCATGGGCGGGCGGCCCAAGGCGCTGCTGGAGGTCGGCGGGCGACGCATCGTCGAGCGTGTGGTGGACGTGCTCGAGCCGCTCGTCGACGACCTGCTGGTGGTGACCAACACCCCGGACCTCTACGGCTTCCTCGGTCTGCCGATGGTGGTCGACCTCTTTCCCGATGCCGGCTCGCTCGGCGGGCTCTGCACGGGGCTGGCCGCCGCGGACGGTGACGTCGCGTTCACGGTCGCCTGCGACATGCCGTTCATCCATCGCGAGGTCGTCCGGCTCGTGCTGGAGCGAGCCGGCCGGGCCGACGTCGTCATTCCGCGCGTCGGCGCGCAGCTCGAGACCATGCACGCGGCGTACGGCAAGGCATGCCTGCCGCACATGCAATCGCGCATCCGCGCCGGGCGGCTCAAGATCGTCGGGTTCTTCGAGGACGTGCGCGTGCTCGAGATCCCGGAGACGGAGGTGGCGCGCCACGGCGACCCCGCGGTCGTCTTCATGAACGTCAACACCCCGGACGAGCTCGAGCACGCCCGGCGGCTGGCGGTCGCCGGTGGCTGAATCGCCGGCTCGCCTGGCCGGGCTCGGCGGCATCGCCGAGGTCAACGCGCTGCCGCCGGCGATCCGCGAGCAGCTCTACCTGCGGCTCGTGCCCGAGGAGCTCTTCCGCGCGCTCGGGTTCGAGCGCGCCGCCCTCCGCCTCGGCGAGCCGGACGCGCCGGTGCGAATCAGCGCACCCGATGGCGGCGCGTGGGCGCGGGTGGAGGTGCGCCCGGCCCCGGGCGATCGGGATCCGACGCTCGTGATCGACGTCGGCATGTCGGCGTTCGCCGTGCCGGAGCTCGCCTTCGTGCAGCTCACCGATGTCACCGCGCCCCGCTACGACATCGATCGTGACCGCGAGGGGCAGGACACGCTCTTCGGCACGGCCTCGCGCAACATCAGCGAGGAGGTGCGGGCGCTGGACGCGGGGCTGGGGCCGGGCCAGGTGCGCCGCGGGCTCAGGATGCTCGGTCGCGTGCTCGAGTGCATGGACGGGTTCTGCCGGCTCCTCGGCAGCGAGTTCTACCTGGTCGAGCCGCTCTTCTACCACTCGGCGATCCTCTACGAGCGCCGCGGCTGCGATTACCTGCTGGGCCGCGAGCGCATGGAGGAGATCGACGCCGGGTTCGGGCCAGGCGGCGCGCTGCGCGCCCGCCTCGACGACTCCACGCCCTTCCGCCGCGATCACTTCGCCGGAAGCGTGCGCGGGCGGAGCTGGGCCATCCACGACGCCATCCTGGGCGAGCCCTACAGCGGGGTGAAGATGTACCGCGTCCCCGGTCACGACGCCGGGGTCTCGACGTTCACCGGATCCGCGTACTGAGCCGTCCAGGCTGATCTCCATGCGCCTGAGAGCGGCGGTCATCGTGCACTACCACGAGGTCAGCCTCAAGGGGGGCAACCGGCCGCTGTTCCTGCGGCGGCTCGTGCAGAACCTCGAGCGCGCGACCTCGGATCTCGGGCGCGTGCGGGCGCAGCAGCTCACCGGGCGCATCGCGCTCGACCTCGAGGATCACCCGCGCCCGGAGGCCGTGCTCGGCAGGGTGACGCGGGTGTGCGGGGTGGCGAGCGCCGCGCTGGCGTATCGCGTGCCGTCCACGCTGGAGGCCATGAAGGCGGTCGTGAGGCGGGTGGTCGAGGGGCGGAGCTTCCCGTCGTTCCGCATCTCGGCGCGGCGCGCCTTCAAGACGTACCCGATGACCTCCGTCGAGCTCAATCGCGCGCTCGGCGCGCTGGTGGTCGAGGCGACCGGCGCGCGCGTCGACCTGCACGCGCCGGCGCTGACCGTCCACGTCGAGGTGCTGCCCGCCGAGACGTTCGTCTACCTCGATCGTGTCGCCGGACCGGGCGGGCTGCCCGTCGGCGCCAGCGGCACGGTGACGGCCCTGCTCTCGGGCGGGATCGACTCGCCCGTCGCGGCGTGGCGCATGATGAAGCGCGGCTGCCGCGTCGTCTTCGTGCACTTCCACAGCGTGCCGTACCTGCCCGCGACCTCCCAGGACAAGGCCCGCGCGCTGGTCGGCCGCCTCACCGAATGGCAATACCGCTCGCAGCTGCTCCTCACGCCGCTGGGGGAGATCCAGCGCGAAGTGGTGCTCTCGGTGCCCCCGCCGGCCCGCGTCGTCGTCTATCGCCGCATGATGGTCCGGATCGCGGAGGCGCTCGCGCGGCAGACCGGGGGCCAGGCGCTGGTGACGGGGGAGAGCCTCGGGCAGGTCGCCTCGCAGACCCTCGCCAACATCGCGCGCACGGACGAGGTGGCCGAGACCATGCCGATCCTGCGTCCGCTGATCGGCATGGACAAGCTGGAGATCACCGCCGAGGCCCAGCGCCTGGGCACGTTCGAGATCTCCATCGAGCCCGACGCCGACTGCTGCAGCCTGTTCGTGCCCAGGCATCCCGCGACGCGGATCTCGCCCGAGGAGATCGTCGCCATCGAGGCCGGTCTCGACGTGCCGCGCCTCGTGGCCCTGGGCGTCGACGGGGCCAAGCTGGAGAGCTTCGAGTTCCCGCTACGCTAGATCTAGGTTCCTTGACAGTCCGCACCCCCAACCGGTATGGTGATCTCCGGATGGTGACCACGTGACGGCCATCGCCATCGGCGCCGACCATGCCGGGTTCACTCTCAAGGAGTCGGTCAAGAGCTGGCTCCTCGCCCAGGGCCACACCGTGCTCGACGTGGGGACGTCCTCCACGGACTCGGTGGACTACCCCGACTACGCCGCGCTGGTCGGCGAGGCGGTGAGCGGCGGAGCGGCGGAGCGCGGGGTGCTGATGTGCGGCACCGGCATCGGCATGGCCATCGCCGCCAACAAGATCCCCGGCGTGCGCGCGGCCGTCTGCGGCGACGTCGCCAGCGCGCGCATCTGTCGCGAGCACAACGACGCCAACGTCCTGGCGCTCGGCGCCCGCGCCACCGAGCGCGAACAGGCCCTGCAGATCATCGCCGCGTGGCTCGCGACGGCGTTCGCGGGCGGCCGTCACGCGCGGCGCGTCGAGAAGGTGATGGGGCTCGAGCAACGGGACGTGTCGCGTGTCGCGGCTGGTTGACGCCGATCCCGACATCGCCAAGGTCCTGCGGGAGGAAGCCGAGCGCCAGCACCGCAACCTCGAGCTGATCGCCTCCGAGAACTTCGTCTCCGAGGCGGTGCTGGAGGCCGTGGGCTCCGTCCTCACCAACAAGTACGCCGAGGGCTATCCCGGGCGGCGCTACTACGGCGGCTGCGAGGTCGTGGACGTGGCCGAGGAGCTCGCCATCGCGCGGGCCAAGGAGCTCTTCGGCGCCCCGCACGTCAACGTGCAGCCGCACTCCGGGGCCCAGGCCAACATGGCCGTCTACTTCACCGTGGTCAAGCCCGGCGACGTCGTCCTGGGGCCGAATCTCTCGCACGGCGGCCACCTGACCGCCGGCAGCCCCGTGAACTACTCGGGGAAGTTCTACAGCATCGTCGCCTATGGCGTGCGCCGCGACACCGAGCGCATCGATCTCGACCAGGTCCGCGCGCTTGCCCGCGAGCACCGCCCCAAGCTGATCATCGCCGGCGGCTCGGCCTTCCCGCGCGCCATCGACTTCGCGCCGTTCGCCGACATCGCCAAGGACGTGGGCGCGACCCTCATGGCCGACATCGCTCACCCGGCGGGACTCGTCGCCGCCGGCCTGCACCCCTCACCGGTGGGGCTCGCCGACTTCGTGACGACCACCACGCACAAGACCCTGCGCGGCCCGCGCGGCGGCATGGTGATGTGCCGGGCGGAGCACGCGGCGGCCCTCGACAAGGTCGTGATGCCCGGGGTGCAGGGCGGCCCCTTGATGCACGTGATCGCGGCCAAGGCGGTGGCCTTCAAGGAAGCGCTGGCGCCGGAGTTCCGCGCCTACCAGCGGCAGGTCGTCGCCAACGCGCGCGCGCTCGCCGACGCCCTCCTGACGCGGGGCTACCGGCTGGTCAGCGGTGGCACCGACACCCACCTGATGCTGGTCGACCTCGCGGCCCGCGGCATCACCGGCAAGGAGGCCCAGGAGGCCCTCGACCGGGCCTGGATCACCGTGAACAAGAACACCATCCCGTTCGACACGCGGAGCCCGATGGTGACCAGCGGCATCCGCGTGGGGACGCCCGCGCTGACCACCCGTGGCATGCGCGAGGCGGACATGGCGCGGATCGCCGAGCTGATGGATCGCGTGCTCTCGAACCTCGGGTCCTCCTCGGTCGAGGCGATGGTCCGGGCCGGGGTCCAGGAGCTCACGGCCGGGTTTCCGCTCTACCCGGAGCACCGGCGCTAGGGGCGCGGTTGGGGGTCTGGGGGCCATTTCGGGGTCCCCAGCTAGGGAGAACACGGCGATGAAATGTCCGTTCTGCGGCCACACCGAGGACCGGGTCGTCGACTCTCGCGTCGGGCGCGACGGCGAGTTCATCCGTCGGCGGCGGGAGTGCCTCAAGTGCCATCGCCGTTACACCACCTACGAGTACATCGAGGACGTCCTGCCGCACGTGGTCAAGCGCGACGGCCGGCGCGAGCCCTTCGACCGCCAGAAGCTGCGCGGCTCCATCCTCAAGGCCTGCGAGAAGCGCTCGGTCGGCGTGCAGGCCGTGGACGACGTGGTCGGCGACATCGAGGCGCGCCTGCACGAGCGCGCCGAGAAGGAGATCTCCAGCCTGGAGCTCGGCAATCTCGTGATGGAGCACCTCCAGAAGCTCGACCAGGTCGCCTACGTCCGCTTCGCCTCCGTCTACCGCCAGTTCAAGGACATCAACCAGTTCATGGACGAGGTGAAGGGCCTGCTCAAGGACGACAAGACCAAGCAAGCCCCCGGCGCCAAGCCAAGGCCCCTCATCAAGACGAAGTAGCCGCCACTCCGGCGCGGGCCAACACCCCCGGTCGGGCCAATCGGGAAAGTCCGTCACTTGGACCTGACACAGCCGGGGGAGCTCGAGGGGGTCGCCCCCGCGCGCGCGTCGGAGAGCCGGGGGAGCTCGAGGAGGTCGCCCCCGCGCGCGCGTCAGAGAGCCGGGGGAGCTCGAGGGGGGTCGCCCCCCTCGACCTCAACAGACACAGCACGGCCCTGCCGGAACGGGAGACCGACAGGGCCGGGCGCCGTGTGGGCGCTTACTTCTTCTTCTTCTTGGCCTTCTTCTTCGCCACCGCCTCACCTCCCTTGTCGGGTCGGATGTGCTGTGCGCAGGGTAGTGGAGGGGCGCGAAACCTGTCAAGCGTAAAATCCAATATACGGGGGGCGAGGACGAGGGCGACACCACATCTGGGGTGACGAGCCTCACCCGGGGTCTGTTTTGACATTGCCCGGGAGCGCGTGTACGGTACGCACAGCCTGCACACCAACCCACCCGCGCGCACGGGGGACCCGATCATGAAGCGGACGCTCCGCAAGCTCGTCTTCGTCGAGCCGAAGTCGACGCATCTGCACGTCTACAGCCGCGTGACGATCCCCCGGCAAGGCTCGGTCCTGCTCGCCACGATCATGCGCAACAAGGGCTACGACGTCCGGGTCTACATCGAGGACATCCACGAGCTGGACATGAAGGACGTCCTCTCGGCGGACCTCGTGGGCATCTCCGCCATCACCTCGACGGCGCCGCAGTCCTACCGGCTGGGCGACAAGGTGCGCGAGGCCGGCGGGGTGGCCGTGCTCGGCGGCACCCACACCAGCTTCCTGCCCGAGGAGGGCCTGCAGCACGCCGATTTCGTCGTGCGCGGCGAGGGCGAGTTCGCCTTCCAGGAGCTCGTGGACGCCCTCCAGGCCGGCGAGGGCT
The DNA here is from genome assembly GCA_016200085.1 of Candidatus Rokuibacteriota bacterium. Lineage (GTDB taxonomy): Bacteria > Methylomirabilota > Methylomirabilia > Rokubacteriales > CSP1-6 > JACQFL01. The sequence continues at coordinate 200,653 of JACQFL010000046.1, forward strand.
TCGAGACGATCCAGAACCTCTCGTACCTCGAGGGCGGCCGCGCGGTGCACAACGCCGAGCGGGCCAAGATCCCGAACCTCGACGTGAACCCGATCCCCGACTACACGCTGATCACTGGCTGGAAGCCGGGCGGCGTCATCTCGGTCGCCACCTCGCGCGGCTGCCCGTTCTCCTGCACGTTCTGCTCGGTGCCCGGCATGTACGGCCACGCGTTCCGCACGCATTCCATCGGCCGCGTGCTGGAGGAGCTGGCCCTGCACAAGGGCAACCTCTACACGTTCTTCGCCGACGACATCTTCACCGCCAACAAGAAGCGGGTGAAGGAGCTCCTGCGCGGGATGATCGACAAGGGGCTGACCCCGCAATGGGGCGCGCAGGTGCGCACCGAGACCGTCGACGACCCCGATCTGCTCGCCCTCATGCGGGACTCGAACTGCTTCAACGTCTACGTCGGCTTCGAGTCGATCAACCCCCGGACCCTGAAGCTCTTCCAGAAGAAGCAGGACCTCGCCAAGATCGAGCGCTCGATCGATCTCTTCCACAAGCACAAGATCAGCATCCACGGGATGTTCGTGGTGGGCTCGGACGAGGACGACGTCGAGACGATCCACGAGACCACGAAGTTCGCGCTCAAGCACGACATCGATTCCATCCAGTTCATGATCCTGACGCCGATCCCCGGCTCGCCGGACTGGGACACCCTCTACGCCAAGGGCGAGAAGTACGTCATCAACCGCAACTGGAGCTTCTACGACGGCCACCACGCCGTCCACCAGCCGCGGCGGATGAGCCCCTACGAGCTCCAGATGGCGGCGATCAAGGCGATGGGGAACTTCTACTCCTGGAAGGGCATCGCCCGGAAGCTGATGAAGCGCGACATCTACTACACGACCATCCGGTACTGGGGCAAGAAGATGATCCGCGACTGGTGGAAGGACGACGAGAACCGCCAGTACGTGGCGTGGCTCAAGAACCAGCTCTACACCGAGGCCGCGGAGTTCAAGGGCCGCGCGCTCAAGACGGTTGGCCTGCCCGAGATGCTGCTCCAGGAGAGCGTCGGCCGCCTGCTCCAGCGCTTCCTGGGCGAGCTCGGCGTGACGGTGGTGCCGCTCGCCGAGGCCGCCGTGGAGGGCGCCGCCTCCGCCGCGAGCGCGGCGAAGCAGACCGCGCTCGATTGCCTGATCAACCCGATCGTCAAGCGCGCCGAGCAGGAGCGCGAGGAGTTCTACGCGCGGCTGTCGGCGGTGAGCGCCACGCTCGCGAGCCAGTGGGAGAAGCTGCCCAAGGTCGCGTTCCCGGTCATCGACGGCCAGGGGCCCATCTTCGAGCCCTTCGCCAAGATCGGGCTCCTCTTCACGAAGAACCTCGACCGCATCCGCGACGCCTACAAGGCCGCGGGCGTCGCCGAGGGTCTCTGGGAGGCGGCGTAGCTTCACGGCCAGGGCGGCAGGGCGGGGACGGGGTCGCGGAAGCCGGACCGCGTAGGCTCTCGATAGGCGGCGTGCTCGCGTTCGCTCGCCGCTCTGGCGCGCCGAAGGCCACCCGTACCCAACGGCTTCCGCGACCCCGTCCCCGCCCCGCCGCCCTGGCCTGACGCGCGCATTCCAGAGACCTTCCGCTCCCCACGACCAAGGAACGACCTCGCGCGCCTCCGCGCTCTCGGATTTGCTCAGGGTAGGCGAGGGCTGCCTCAGCCCGATGCCGGGGCCAGCCGCCTCCGTCGCAGATTCAGCCCGGGCGGCGCGCGTGGTCATTGCCCTCGCGCGATGTTCCCGGACTTCATGGATGCGGACAGTTGATCAATCTCGCGGCCCGCAGCCGGCGGGGGTGGGGGCCCGTAAGCCGTTGGGTACGCGTGGTCGTCGGCGCCCGAGAAAAGGGAGCGAACGCGAGCGCGCGGTGTCTCGAGAGCCTACGCGGTCGGGCTTACGGGACCCGGCCCCCACCCCCGCCGGCTGCGGGTCAGGAACGCCCGACGCAGCCGAGGGTTAGGCGTCCTTGGGTTCTTGAACGGATGAGGGCCGCCGATGGTGGCGGCGGTGAACGAACTCCTCGTTGAGCGGTACACCTTTCCGGCAAAGAGGGCAATTCTCAGGATCGTAGGTCGGGAAGTCCCGGTTCACGAGGCTGAACACCGACTTGCCACCGAGCTCCACGGACGTCCGACGCCAGAGACACCCGATGCCGATCACCTGGGCCCGCATCTGCTCGACAAGGTTGATCAGGAGGTTCAGGGTCGTGCCGCTGCTGACGAGGTCCTCGATCAGCAAGACCTTGGTGCCCTCGCGTATCAACCGCTGGAACTCCACGGGCAGGGTGACCCGCCGCTTGCCGCTCTGGAGCCCCTTGGAGCCGTAGACCACGATCGGGCGCGAGGGGTGGGCGCGGGCCACGCAGTGCGAGAGGATCAGCGCGCCGGGACCGGTCGAGAGCACGAGGTCCACCGGCCACTGCGCGAAATGCTTGGCGATGACCGCGCCGAGCCCCTCGGTGAAGGACGGCTCCGTCGTCACGAGCGTCTTCTCGATGTACTCGGTGGTGTGCTGTCCGGAGGGAAGCAGCACGTGGTCGTTGGCGTGGTAGGCCCCCGTGCGCTTGAGGATCTCGAGGTGGATCTTCTCGCGCACCTCGGACTCGACGGCGACGGGATCCTTTCGCGGCACGGCGGTCATTCGGGCTCCTCCGCCGGCCATTATCGCACGGAGCGCGTGCTAGACTGGCCCCCATGCGCGTGCTGGCGATCGAGACTTCCACGCTCGCGGGCGGTGTCGCGCTGCTCGAGCACGGCCGGGTCGTGGGGGAGTACGCGCTGGACGTCCGCGTCACCCACTCCGAGCGCCTGATGCCGGCCATCGACCGGCTCTTCGTCGATGCCGGCTGGGAGCCCTCGACGCTCGGCGGCCTCGCCGTCAGCGTCGGTCCGGGCTCCTTCACCGGCCTGCGCATCGGGATCAGCACCGCGAAGGGGCTCGCGCTGGCCCTGGACGTGCCCGTCGCCGCGGTGCCCACGCTCGACGCGCTCGCGTTCCGGCTGCCGTTCGCCGCCGCGCCGGTGTGTCCCGTGCTCGCGGCGCGGCGCGACGAGGTCTACGCGAGCCTCTACCGCTGGAGCGAGGGCGCCATGCGCCGGGAGTGGGAGTACCTCGCGCTGCCGCCGGCGGAGCTGGCGGCGCGGCTCCCCGCGGACGCCATCCTGCTTGGCGACGGCGCGGCGCTGGTGCCCGCGCCCGGCGCGCGCCGCGCCCCCGCGTCCGTGAGCGCGCCCGCGGCGGCGGCGGTCGGCGAGCTGGGCCTGGCGCGGCTGCGCGCGGGGGATGTCGTCGACGCGGGGGCGCTCGTTCCCCTCTATCTCCGGCCTCCGGAAGCGGAGCTCAGGCGGCGTGCCGGCGCGGTCCATTGAGCGGATGCGAGGCGATGACCTCGACGAGGTCATGGTCATCGAGCGCGCGTCGTTCACGATGCCGTGGTCGCGCGGGGCCTTCCTCTACGAGATGCAGCAGAACTCCGTGGCCCGCTGCTGGGTGCTGCGCGAGGAGAACCTGCTCGTCGGCTACCTCTGCTTGTGGGACATCGCGGACGAGATCCACATCACCAACGTCGCCGTCCATCCCCGCCAGCGCCGGCGCGGGATCGCGCGCGCGCTCATCGGCAGCGTGCTCGAGGACGCCCGCCGGCGGGCCTCCCGCCTGGTGGTCCTGGAGGTCCGTCCCAGCAACGCCGAGGCCCTGACACTCTACGAGTCCTTCGGTTTCCGGGTGGTGGGGCGTCGCCGCGGCTACTACTACGACACCGGCGAGGACGCGCTGATCATGGAAGCCTCGGTCACCGGCGATCCGCGCGGCGCCGAGACCTCACCCGGCAACCGCTAGCGACCGCGTGCGACGCGCCCGGGCGCGTTGCGGTTGCGCGGCGCCGTCCCGGGCCGACGAGGTGATCCAGTAGGCCGGTCCATCGGGCTGGCCGGTGGCCGGCCGAGCGGCCTCACTCGCCGAGGGTGGCGTGGCACTCGCGGCAGATCGGCTCGACCCGCGCGCGCGCGATGAACTGAAGTCCCGGCCTGCTGTCGGGCGTGTGCGAGGTGTGGCACCGCACGCATGTGATCTTGACCGTGTCGTGGGGCCTGATCGCGTGATACGTGTTGCCGGTCCGGCCCTCCAGGGCCTCTTCCTGCTCGGCCGTCAGCGCGGGCGCATTCTTCACGATAGGCGTGTGGCAGTAGGTGCACTCCTTCGAGCGCAGCGGCAGCTCCATCCGCTCCGGCTCCTTGTAGCGGCCGAGGAGGAACCGGCCCGTGTCGATGGCGGCGATCGTCCAGACGCGCAGGCGCATGGGCGGGTCGGCGCCGCCGTGGCAGTCGATGCAGCGGACGTCCTTGACGTGATGGGCGGCCGTCAGGTCCCGGGCCGGCGTGGTCGTGAAGCGCTCGAACTTCTCGTCGTGGAGATGGCAGGCGATGCAGAAGCGGTCGTCGCGCTCCTTGGCGGCGAGCCCGAGGACGCTGAGTGCTGCCACGACGACGAGGCCCGCCAGTGCCAAGGCGTATCGCGCCCATCGGCGCCTCACCGGCGGGCCTCTCGCTTCGCGGGCTCTTACCCGATCACTGGACCGTGACCGTGATGATCCGGGAGAACTTGATGTGCCCGGACGGCCCGCCGCCGCCGCCCCGCGGCAGGATCGCGCCGGCCGCCGTCGTCACGTGCCCCACCGACGAGGCCTTCTCCGTGCCGTACTGGAAGCAGGCGACGACGCTGTAGGCCCCGGGCGCCTGCGGCGCGCGCAGCGTCCAGACCGCCTTGCCCTCCGCGAACTTCTTGGCGGCGAGGTCGGTCTGCTGGTCGAAGATCAGCGCGGAGTTCAGGTTCTTCTTGAGCCCCGGGCCGCGGCTGTCGACCCACTTCGTCTGCTCCTTGCCGTCGGCGCCCGAGACCCTGGGCGCGCCCACGATCACCCAGCCGTCGGCCTGGATCGCTCGGCCCTGCAGCCGCAGGTCGCTCTCCATCAGCCACACGCCGACCACGCCGTGCCCGCCGCGGACGGTCGCGGTGACCTGGACCTCCTGACCCGGCCTCAGCGCGGTCGAGGGGACGGCGAGCGTGACGGAGGCGTTCTCGTCCATCGCCTTGACGTCGGCGAGGAGCTTCTGGCGATCGGCCGGGCTCATGTCCTTGTAGCCCCCCGCCCCATCCTCGATCGCCTTGTAGTGCTTGTTCTCCACCAGCTGGCTCGCGGCAAACGCCTCCGGCTCGACGCGGAGCTGCTCCTTGCCCACCGACGCGTGACAGCCAGCGCACTGCGGCATGAGATCGGTGACGTTTCTGAGGGGCCCGCCGTTGTAGGCCTGGGCGCTTCCCGCCAGCAGCAGGGCCGAGGACAGCAGGACAGTTGTGAGTCGGAGCGAGACTCGCATACGACCTCCTGGGTGGACGGAGATTTGAGCGATAACGCCTGGCGCCCCGCGTGGGTTCCCGCTCGACCGGCGCTGGTCGTGGGCGACCCGGAACCGCCGCCCGCGGTCGACCGGCGGCAATCGACTGCATGGTAACACCAGGGCCCGGCGGCGCCCCCGATTCGAGTACACTGGCGCCGGCCGTTCAGCCCCATTCCCGGGAGCCTCCGATGACGCGACCGACGATTGCCGCCATGGCGCTGTGCCTTGCCCTCGGCGGGATCTCGTCCCACGCCGCCGGCCAGCCGGCCCGCGTTCCGCGGATCGGCGTCCTCGCGGGGCCGTCGGCCGCCGGCAACGAGGCGTACGTCGAAGCCGGGCGCGACGCCCTCCGGCAGCTCGGCTGGGTCGAGGGACGCAACATCCAGATCGACTGGCGCTGGGGCGATTCCACGCCCGCACGGGTCCAGGCGCTCGCGGAGGAGCTCGTGAGCCAGAAACCGGACGTGATCGTGACCATCGCCGAGGGCCCGACCGGACGGGTGATGCGCGGAACGACGGCGATCCCGATCGTCATGGTCGCCGTGGACGACCCGGTCACGCTGGGCTTCGTCGCGAGCCTCGCCCGGCCGGGCGCCAACGTCACGGGCATCGCATCCTTCCTGCCCGAGCTCGCCGCCAAGCGGGTGCAGCTCCTCAGAGAGCTGGCGCCACGCGTCTCCCGCGTGGGCTTCATCTGGAACGGCAACCCCGGCGGCGCTCTGGGGCTGCGCGAGACCCAGGCGGCCGCGCGGAGGCTGGGCCTGACGGTGCAGCCGTTCGAGGTCAAGCGCGACGAGGACATCCCGCGCGCCTTCGCCGCCATCGCGAGCGAGCGGATGGAGGCGTTGATCGTGCTGACCGATCCCAGGACGTGGAACGGCCGGGCTCAGGTGGTGGAGCTGGCGAACCGCCAGCGGCTGCCGGCGATGTACGAGCTGCGCGAGTTCGCCGATGCGGGAGGTCTGGTGTCCTACGGGGCGAGCCTCGTCGAGATGATCCGCCGCGCCGCCGTCTACATCGACAAGATCCTCAAGGGCGCCCGGCCGGGCGACCTGCCGGTCGAGCAGCCGAGCACGTTCGAGCTGGTCGTGAACGTGAAGACGGCGCGGCAGATCGGGCTGTCGGTCCCGCGATCCGTGCTCCTGCGCGCCGACGCCCTCATCGAGTGATCGCCCGGCCGCTTTTCCGGTGAGTCGTCGCGATCCGCTGCTCCTCGTCGAGCGCATGCGATCGGGCGACCGGCTCGCGCTCGCCCGCCTCATCACCCACGCCGAGAACCGGACGAGCGCGCTGCCCGCCATCATGCGCGCCGTCCATCCTCACGGCTCGGGCGCCTACGTCGTCGGGATCACGGGACCACCCGGCGCTGGCAAGTCCACCATCGTCGACCGCCTCACCGCGCTCCTGCGCGCGGAGAGCGCGACCGTCGGCATCGTGGCCGTCGATCCCTCGAGCCCGTTCACAGGGGGCGCGGTGCTCGGCGACCGGATCCGCATGCAGGCGCACGCCCTCGACAGCGGCGTGTTCATCCGGAGCATGGCGAGCCGCGGCGCTCTCGGCGGCCTGGCGCGCGCCACCGGCGACGTGGTCAAGCTGCTCGCCGCGGCGGGATTCGCGTGGGTGCTGGTCGAGACGGTCGGGGTGGGGCAGACCGAGCTGGACGTCATGAAGCTCGCCGATACCACCGTGGTCGTGTTCGTGCCCGGGTCCGGCGACGCCGTGCAGACGATGAAGGCCGGGCTCATGGAGGCCGCCGACGTGTTCGTCGTCAACAAGGCCGATCGCTCGGGCGCGCCGGGGCTGATGGCGGAGCTGAAGTTCGCCGCCCACCTCCAGTACACCGGGCCCACGGCCCGGCGCGATGTCGACTGGGAGACGCCCGTGCTCGCCACCCAGGCCGACAGCGACGCCGGGACGGCGGATCTCCTGGACACGATCCGGCGCCATCGCGAGCTGCTCGAAGCGTCCGGCGCGCTCGAGGCGCGCCGCGCCGCGCGGCGGCGGGCGGAGCTCCGGGCGCTGCTCGCCGAGGAGCTGACGGGCAGCCTCGAGCGCCGGCTGGCCGCCGCGGACCTCGGCCGCACCGTGGAAGACGTCGCGGACGGGACCATCGACCTCTACACCGCGGCCGAGGCCATCCGCCCCATGCTATCGTTGGGACCCTCATGACCGGCGCCGTGCCCTATCGCGATACGTTCTGGAACGTCCCGGGCTGGGCGCAGATCGGTCTCTACGCGGGCGGCGTCGTCGCGCTGGCGATCTTCGCCTGGGGCCTCTGGCAGCGGATCCAGCTCTGGCGTGGCGGCGGCGCCGAGGACCGCCTCGACCGGATCCCCGCGCGCGTGACGCTCGTGGCCCGGCACGCGCTCGGGCAGGTGCGCACGCTGTCGCAGGCGTATCCCGGCGTCATGCACGCGATCATGTTCTGGGGCTTCCTGGCGCTGTTCCTGGGCACGGTGCTGGCGACCATCGACTTCGACATCACGCTTCCGCTCTTCGGCTACAAGCTCCTCAAGGGCACGTTCTATCTGGTGTACGAGACGGTGCTCGACCTGTTCGGGCTGTTCTTCGTGATCGGGCTCGGCATGGCGACGTGGCGGCGGTTCGTCCAGCGTCCGACCCGGGTCGATCCCACGGCGCGCTTCGCGTGGGTGCTGGCCCTGCTCTTCGTGATCAACGTGACGGGCTTCGTCATGGAAGGCGCCCGCCTGGCCGCCGTGCGGCCGCCGTGGGCCGCGTGGTCGCCCGTGGGCTACGCGGTCGGGCAGGGGATGCTGGCGGCCGGCATGTCGCCGGGCGCGCTGCGGGGCCTGCACCTCGGCACGTGGCTGTTCCACGCCATCCTCGCCCTCGGCTTCATCGCCGTGATCCCGTACTCGTACTTCATGCACCTCATCACCACGCCGCTCAACATCTTCTTCTCCAAGCTCACGTCGCCGGGAGAGATCCCGGCCATCGCCAACATCGAGGAGGCCGAGACGCTCGGGGTCTCGAGGCTCGAGGAGTTCTCCTGGAAGCGGCGGCTCGACTTCGACGCGTGCGTGGAGTGCGGCCGCTGCCAGGCGGCGTGCCCGGCCTACCTGGCGGGCACGGCGCTGTCGCCCAAGCAGATCATCGTCAAGCTCAAGCGCCATCTGCACGGCGAGCTGCCCGGTCCCATCCACGGCGCCGTGATCTCGGCGGACGAGCTGTGGGCCTGCACGACGTGCATGGCATGCGTGCAGGAGTGCCCGGCCTTCATCGACATCGTCGACACCATCATCGACCTGCGCCGCTACCTGACCCTCTCCGAGGGCGCGCTGCCCTCGACGGCGCGGCAGTCGCTGCAGAACATCCAGCGCGCCGGTAACCCGTGGGGCCTGCCCGCGGGCGACCGCCTGGCCTGGGCGCACGGGCTGGACGTTCCGGTGATGGAGCCCGGCAAGGAGGTCGAGTACCTCTACTGGGTCGGCTGCTCGGCCTCCTACGACCGGCGCAACCAGGCCATCGCGCGCTCGGTGGTGGCGATCCTCAAGAAGGCGGGGGTCAGCTTCGCCGTCATGCAGGAGGAGCGCTGCCACGCCGAGGTGGGCCGGCGGCTGGGCGAGGAGTACCTCTACCAGACCGTGCAGCAGGAGAACGTCGAGGCCATCAACCGCTACCGGTTCCGCAAGGTCATCACGCACTGCCCGCACTGCTTCAACACCATCAAGCACGAGTTCCCGCAGTTCGGCGGCTCCTACGAGGTCGTGCACCACTCGGTGGTGATCAACGAGCTGATCGCGGCCGGGCGGATCAAGCTCGTGAAGCCGCTCGCAGCCACGGTGGCCTTCCACGATTCCTGCTATCTCGGGCGCTACAACGGGATCATGGAGGCGCCGCGCGAGGCCGCGCGAGCGGTCCCGGGCCTGAAGCTCGTGGAGCTGCCTCGCACCGGCCTGCGCGGATTGTGCTGTGGCGGCGGGGGCGGGCACATGTGGATGGAGATGCCGGCCAAGACGAAGGTGAACATCATCCGTACCGAGGAGGCGCTGCAGGCCGGCGTCGACACGGTGGCGACGGCCTGCCCGTTCTGCCTGGCCATGGTGGACCTCGGGCGCAAGGTGAAGGGGGCTGAGGAGACCCTCAGCGTGAAGGACGTCAGCGAGCTCGTCGCCGAGAGTCTCGAGGGATGAAGGCCCTGCTGCGCGCGCTGCCCCTGGTGGCGCGCGCCCTCGTGCGGCTGGTGCGCGACCCCGCGCTGCCCCCGGCGGCCAAGATCGCCCTCGCCGCCGCCGCGGTCTATCTCCTGTCGCCGATCGACCTGATCCCCGACTTCATCCCGTTCGTCGGCTACCTCGACGACCTGCTGGTGGCGGCCGTGGTGGTGGACGGCGTGATCACCTACGTGGACCGGCCGGTGCTCCTGCGCCACTGGCCGGGCACGGCGGAGTCGCTCGAGCGCGTCGCGCGCTCGGCCCGGCTGCTCGCGGCATGGGTGCCGCGCCGGCTCAAGATGCGGATCTTCTCACCGCGGGTTGGCCGATGACGTCGGCCAGGGAGGCCTTTCATGCCTGAGACCGTTACGACCACGCGCACGACCGAGAGCCCGGCGTCCCGGGCGCCGGAGATGGCGTTCAGCCACGTCGGCCTCTACGTCACCGACCAGGAGCGGATGGCGGCTTTCTACACGCGGGTGCTCGGCTTCACCATCACCGACCGCGGGCCCGTCGGTGATACGAGCCTGGTGTTCCTGTCGCGGGACCCCCGCGAGCACCACCAGATCGTGCTCGCCTCCGGGCGTCCGGCCGACACCCCCTTCAACGTGGTCAACCAGATCTCCTTCCGCGTCGCCGGGCTGGCGGACGTGCGCGCGATGCACGCCCGGCTCGCCGGCGAGCCCGTGAGCGACGTGCAGTGCGTGAGCCACGGCAACGCGATGAGCGTGTACTTCCGGGATCCCGAGGGCAATCGCATCGAGGTGTTCTGCGACACGCCCTGGTACGTGACGCAGCCGGTGCGCATCCCCTTCGACTTCTCGCGCTCCGATGAGGAGCTCATGCGCTGGGCCGAGGACGCTGCGCGGCGCCTGCCCGGCTTCACGCCGGCGGCCGAGCGGGAGCGGGAGATGGCCCGGCGCATGGGTCGCGCCTGACCGTACACCCCGCCGGGTATCGCGAGCGCGGCCGCCGTGATATCACCAGGCGCGTGAGGAGGGTGTCGGCGTGAAGGTCTACGCGCTCAGCGGCGGCTATCTCGAGCTCGACTCCGCGATCTTCTTTGCGGACCGGGCGCCGGGCACGCGCGTCACCGCGCCCATCGGCTGTGCGCTGGTGATCCACCCGCGCGGGCGCCTGCTCTTCGACACCGGCGTGCACTGCGCGGCGATCGCCGATCCGGTGGCGCGCCTCGGCGAGGCCCGCGCGAAGCGGTTCGGCGTGCGCTCCGGCCCTGACGACCACGTGGTGGCCCAGCTCGCGCTCCTCGGCCTCGCGCCCGACGACGTCAGCCACGTGGCCAACTCGCACCTCCACTTCGACCACTGCGGCGGCAACGAGTTCTTCCCTCGCGCGCGATTCCTCGTGCAGCGGCGCGAGCTGGACGCAGCACGGGATGCCGCCACGCTCGCCCTGGGGCGGTACACCCCGAGCGCGCGCGACTTCGACCACCCGCTCGACTACCACGCGATCGACGGCGAGCACGACGTCTTCGGCGACGGCGCCGTGGTGCTGATGCCGACCTTCGGTCACACCCCCGGCCACCAGTCGCTGCGCGTCCGGCCGGCCACCGGGGACGAGATCGTGTTCACGGCGGATGCCTGCTACACCCAGGAGACGATGGACCGCGACGTGCTGCCGGGCGTGCTCTGGGACGCGGGCGAGATGCGCGACTCACTGGCCGCGCTGCGCAGGCTGCGCGACGGCCACGGCGCCAGGATGATCTACGGGCACGACGCCGGACAATGGCGGGCGATGCGGCGCGCGCCCGAGGCGCTGGTGTGAGCCGCTCGAAAGGAGAGTCGGCGTGAAGATCACCGGGATCGAGACGTTCGTGGTCGACGCGGGCTGGCGTCCCTGGCAGTTCGTCGCCGTGCGTACCGACGCCGGCATCACCGGGTACGGCGAGTGCTCGGACGGCCGGAACCCCTACGGGGTGGTGTGGACCGTGCGGGACTTCGAGGCCATCCTCCTCGGTCGCGACCCGCGGCCGGTGGAGATGCGGTACTGGGACCTCTACCGCGCCTGCCGCCAGAGCGCGGGCGGCATCGCGGCCAAGGCCATCGCGGGCATCGAGCTGGCGCTGTGGGACATCAAGGCCAAGGCCCTCGGGGTGCCGGTCTACGAGCTGTTCGGCGGCCCCGTGCGCGAGCGGCAGCAGGTGTACTGGTCGCACTGCGGGACGTCGCGGGCGCGGAGCTGGGAGCTCATCGGGGCGCCCCCGCTGCGCACCATGGACGACGTGTTCACGCTCGGCGAGGAGGTGGTGCGGCGGGGTTTCCGGGCGCTGAAGACCAACATCGTCTATCCCGGCGACCCGGCCCGGGTGCACTTCGGCGGCTTCGGGGGCGGCCCGGGCACGACGGACCAGACGGTGACCTCGGAGATGATCGCCCACATCGAGACCCTGCTCGGCACCTTCCGGCGCGCCGTCGGCCCGCACGTCGGCCTCGCCCTGGACCTCAACTTCAACTTCAAGCCCGAGGCGGCGCGGCGCATCTGCAAGGCCCTCGAGCCGCTGGGCATGATGTGGGTCGAGATCGACATGTACGACGAGCGGGCGCTCCGCCAGCTCAAGGACGCGACCGCGGTGACCATCTGCTCGGGCGAGAACCTCTACGGTCTGCGCGGGTACCGGCCGTACTTCGAGGCCCGGGCGATGGACGTGGTGATGATCGACGTGCCCTGGAACGGCTTCGCGCCCTCCAAGCGCATCGCCGACCTGGCCGAGAGCTACGAGCTCAACATCGCCCCCCACAACTACTACAGCCACCTGTCGACGCTCCACTCCGCCCACCTGTGCGCCTGCGTGCCGAACGTCAGGATCATGGAGATCGACATCGACGACGTGCCCTGGAAGGACGAGCTGGTGACCCATCGTCCGGTGATCGAGAACGGCGAGGTGCTGATCCCGACCCGGCCCGGCTGGGGCGCCGACCTCAACGAGGACGTCGCCCGCAAGCACGTCTGGGAGCCGGGCCGCCTGCCCGGGTACACACCGATTCGTTGAAGATCGGGCGGTGATTCCTCCGGCCGAGGTCTAGCGGCGGAGATCGAGGGCCATCATCTCCTCGTCGTAGTACCGGTCGCCGACGCGGAGGCTCCGGGGCTTGACGCCGATGGTGCGGAAGCCACAGGAGAGGTAGAGGGCGCGTGCGCCCGTGTTCGCCGACGTGACGTCCAGGTGAAGCTGCTCGAGATCGGGCCACGCCTTCGCGCGCTCCACCGCCGCGAGGAAGATCCGCCGGCCGAGCCCGGTGCGGCGGTGCTCGGGCGCGACGTACACGCCCCAGATGATCGCAACGTGGCGGTGCTTGACGAAGCGCTCGCGGTGGCAGCCGGCGACCGCGACGAGGGTGGCGTCGTCGAAGGCTCCCAGGGTGAAGTCGAGATCCCTGACGGCGTCCGCCCGGAAGCGCTCGGCGAGCACCTCCACCGCGTCCACCTCCTCCGGGGTCCGCCCGAAGGCCTCGGGGTGATCGCGCAGGGCCCGCACCCGCAGCGCGCGGAAGGCCGGGGCATCGCCGGGGCCGAGCGGGCGGATGAGCACGCCCCTCAGACCTCGAGCGTCAGCCGGATCTCGCGGTAGGGCGCCTCCGCCCAGCGCCCCCGGCCGCGCGCGCGGTCGTGCACGATCACGGCCCCGATCTTCTCCAGAAACGCGACGTCGCGCTGCACGCCCTCGAGCGCCCGGTTGACGGCCTGGGCGAGGGCGCTCATCGACGACGGGCGCCCGTCACGGATCGCCCGCAGCAGGCTGAGCCGCTCCCACGAGAGCAGCGTGCGCGCGTCCTGGGCGCTGAGGGTGCGGCCCCGCGCGCCGGCGTCGCCCTGCGAGCGCAAGGCGTGGAGGCTGGCGCGGAGCCCGGCCGCGGCGTCATCGAAGCGGCGCACGGTGAGAGTGAGGACGTGGCCGCCGCGTGCCTCGATCGCGCGTAGCCGTGGGGGCGGAGACTCGGCCATGACCAGGAGTGTGGCACCGTCCGCGCCGGCGTCAATCGCGATCGCGGATGGGCCTACTCGCGGAAACTCGGCATGACCTCGCGGGCGAACAGCTCCATCGAGCGGCGGATCTTGTCCTGGGGCAGGCCGCCGAAGTTCATCCAGCAGAGGACGTGGCCGACGCCCAGCGCCTGCATGGCCTCGATGCGACGGGCCACGGTGTCGGGCGAGCCGAAGGCGACGGTCTCGCGGACCAGATCGTCCCAGTTGACGTGGGCCAGCCGCTCCGCGAGCGCGCGGAAGTGGGGCTGCAGGCTCGGGTGCGCCTCCTCGATGCGGTCGGGAATGACGAAGCGGCGGAAGGACTCCTGGTACCAGAGCTCGGCGTCCTTGGCCTCGGCCTGCGCCTGGGCGTCGGTCGGGGCGACGTAGATCTGGCGTGAGACGCCCCAGCGCCGGAGCATCGCGGCGACCTCGGGCTCCTGCCGCCCCGCCTTGCGCAAGGCCGCCACGTAGATGTCGCGATTGGTCGCCATCTGCTGCTCGGCGTTGCCGCGCAGGACGGAGTTGAGCATGGGCCAGCCGCGCGCCGCCGTGCCCTCGATGCTCTCCTTGCTGCCGCACACCTGGAAGAGCGGCGGGTGCGGCTGCTGGATGGGCCGCGGCATCACGCGCGTGTCGCGGATGGTGAAGAAGCGTCCCTCGTAGGAGAAGCGCTCCCCCGTCCACGCCCGGACCATGATGTCGACGGCTTCCTCGAAGCGGTCGCGGTTCTCCTGCTGGGGCACGTTGTAGCCGCGGAACTCCGCGGGACGGTTGCCCCGACCCACGCCCACGTCGAGGCGGCCGCGGGAGATGATGTCGATCAGCGCGAGCTGCTCGGCCAGCCGCAGCGGGTGATGGAAGGGCAGGATGGCCGCGGCCAGGCCGATGCGCACGCGCCGGGTGCGCGAGGCGGCGGCGGAGGCCAGCGTGCCGGGATCGACGGCGAGGCCGTAGTCGATGAAGTGGTGCTCGGTGAGCCAGATCTGGTCGAAGCCGAGCTCCTCCGTCCACTCCATCTGCTCGAGCTCGCGGTGCACCACTTCCGCGTGGCTGAGCCCGGGTGCCGCCTGGAAGAAGAAGAACGTGCCGAAGCGCACGGTCAGGTCCGCATCCCGGCGAGGGTCTCGAGGGTGGTGATGACGGCCGAGAGATCCTCGGCGCCGTGGCCGGCCGCCGAGGCGGCCGTGCAGAGCTGATGGGCGACGCTGGTCAGGGGCAGGGGCACGCCCAGACGCTGGCCCTCCTCCAGCATGAGCCGGAAGTCCTTCAAGAACAGGTCCAGGCGGATGTGCGGCTCGAAGCGATGGCTCACCATCTGCGGCCCGCGCGTGTCCATCGTCCCCGAGCGCACGGGCGTCTGCTTCAGGACCTCGAGCAGCCGGGCCGGCTCGACCCCGGCCTTGGCGCCCAGCACGAGGGCCTCGGCCAGCGCGATGGCGCTGAGGCCGCCGAGCATGTTGGCGGCCAGCTTGGCCACCGAGGCCTCGCCGGCCGCGCCGACGTGGACGGTGGTCGAGGCGATCGCGTCGAAGAGGGGCCGGCACGTCTCGGCGAGCGCGGCGTCCCCACCGACCAAGATCGTGCACTGCCCGCGCGCCACCATCGTGCTGGTGCCGCTGATCGGCGTGTCGAGGAAGGAGAGCCCGCGGGACGCTGCGTCGGCTCCCAGGCGGGCGGCGAGGGCCGGACTCACCGTGCTCATCTGCAGCAAGACCGTGCTCTTCGCCGCGGCCTCGAGCAGCCCGCCCGGCGCGAGCCACACGGCCTCGACCGCGGCCGGCGTCGGCAGGATCGTGAAGACGGCGTCCGCGGCCGTCATCGCGTCGGTCACGCTGGCGGCCAGGCGCAGCCCGCTGGAGGCCAGCGCCGTCACCTGCTCGGGCCGGGTGTCGTGGCCGGCGACCTCGAAGCCGCGTGCGAGCAGGCGCGCGGCGACCGCGCTGCCGAGCAATCCGACGCCGACGATGCCGACGCGGCGCAGGTCAGCCGACCTTGTGGAGGAACGCGAGCATGGCCCGTGGATTATAGCGCTGGGCGACGGCATGACAAGGCGGGGCGCCCTTGACTTCCGTATCCGCCTCCCTATGATCGCGGCGTGGCGCGCCCGGCGACGGGCGGCGGCGAGGAGGCCGACATGAGCAGGCGCACCCTGGCGGCAGTGCTGGTCGTTCTCGTGCTCGCGTTCGCGGCGGGGGAGCCCACGTGGGCGCAGAAGCCCATCAAGATCGGCTTCATGGTCGGGCTCACCGGTCTCGCCCCCCAGGTGGGCAAGGACATGGTGGACGGCTTCAAGATGTACCTCGACGAGCACGGCAACCAGATGGCCGGCCGCAAGGTCGAGCTCATCGTCGAGGACAACCAGGGGCGGCCCGAGGTCGCCGTCAACAAGCTGCGCAAGTTCGTCGAGAGCGACAACGTCGACATGGTGGTGGGCGAGGCCTTCGCCCACATCGCGCTGGCCCTGGCGCCCAAGGCCAACGACTACCAGATCCCCTACGTGATTCCCGTGGCCGCCTCCGACGATCTCACCCAGCGCCAGCGCGTGAAGTGGGCGGTCCGCACGGGCTGGACGAGCAGCCAGCCCTCGCACCCGTTCGGCGAGTGGGTGGCCAAGAACCTCAAGTACAAGCGGGTGGCCACCATCGCGGCCGACTACGCGTTCGGCTGGGAGGTGGTGGGCGGCTTCCAGCGGACCTTCGAGGAGAGCGGGGGTCAGGTCGTCCAGAAGCTGTGGGTGCCGCTGAACGTGGCCGACTGGGCGCCGTACCTCTCGCAGATCCGGCGCGACGCGGACGCCGTCTTCGCCCTCGCCGTGGCCGCCGCGCAGCTGCGCTTCCCCAAGCAGTACGAGGACGCCGGGCTCAAGGGCCGCCTGCCATTGATCGGCGGCGCCGTCACCTTCGACGAGTCGGCGCTGCCGCGCATGGGCGACGAGGCGATCGGCGGCATCAGCCCGCTGATGTACAGCGCCGCCCTCGACACCCTCGCCATGCGCGAGTGGGTGAAGGTCTACAAGGCGAAGTTCGGCAAGGTGCCGTCCTACTACTCGGAGACCTGCTACACGACCGCGCGCTGGATCGAGACGGCCGCCAAGGCCGTGGGCGGCAAGGTGGAGGACCGCGAGGCCTTCCTGACCGCGCTCAAGAAGGTCGAGCTGCCCGACGCCCTGCGCGGGCCGATCAAGCTCGACGCCTACGGCAACCCGCTGCAGAACATCTACATCCGCAAGGTCGAGAAGAAGAACGGGGAGCTGCAGAACACCGTGGTCTTCACGTACCCCGCGGTCTCGCAGTTCTGGAAGTGGAACCCGGAGGAGTACCTCAAGCAGCCGGCCTACACGCGCGACTACCCACCCTGCAAGTACTGCTGATCATCGGGCTCTGCGAGTGGGCGGTGCGTGGTTAGTATGGAACGACGAGCATTCCCTGTACGTCGTCGAAATGCTTGGTGTTGCGCGTGACCAGAGGCCACTTCCGGCACAGCGACTCCGCCGCGAGCAGACAGTCAGCGACGCCGGGCGGGCAGCTTGCGTGCCATAACAGGGTCTGGAAGGATTGCGCGCTGCCGGGGGCGAACCACACTGATTCGATCTGCTGCCGGTCCATCCACGCCTTACGCGCCAGGCGTTCAGCGTGGGCGATCAGGCGGCCATCGTTGAGGTGAACGAATTCCCATACGGCTACTGGAGAAGTAGCTCTCTGTGGCCGAGGTATTCTCACAAGCACAGTTGATTGGCGCTTGAATTCGTCGATGAGCACGCTCGTGTCCAGGAGAAGCCGAGGATGTCGCCTGACTGCCACTTCCAGATCCAGACGAAGCGCCATGCGGATCTGAATCAGGTGAAGGTGGGATCCGCGGGAGCGAGACCAGCTTCGTCGGCGATACGCTCGAGCAGCTGCTTGGTATTCTTCCGGAGAGCCGCCGCCGCTGCTCGGAATGACTCGCCGGTGGTCTCGATGGAGTGAAAGGAGGGTCGGAGAAAGGGATACGAACGCAGCCGCAGGTACTCGCCGCCGGTTGAATTCCAGAAATCCGCAAAGACGTAGTGAGAAGGGAGGTCGCGAAGCCCGTTGATCACGTACTCCGCAAGATACTTACGGTTCTCGAGACCGTGATCATTGGGTCCGGGAAGATTGCGGAAGCGCTCCGATGAAAGGAGTTTCTCGTAGGCGGTTCGGCAGGCGTCTCGGAGCGCAGCGAGCGTGCGATCGTGGGCCCCGGCTTTCAGTTTTAAGAGGGGGTAATAGCGAAAGATTTGCTGCGCGTTGGCCCGATGAGGCGCGGCGATCATCATCTCCGTGGGCCAGAGATACTCGAAGTCCTGACTGTCGCATCGAAAAGACCAGTTATGGCGCTGCGCGAACCCTGCCTCGACGTCGAGGGCGCTGAGGATGGGGGTCAGTACGGTTGAGAGCCAGATGCGGACCTGGTCTCGGCTCTGCGTTCGCTTCGACTTCGAGACGCTACTCATCCTGAGAGCAATGATAGGGCAGGGAGCGAGGGGCGACAAGGTATCGAAACCGGTTCAGTGAGAGAAGGCACGCGCTCTTGCTGCGGCGCCTCACAAGCCTAGGTAGCGCGAGCGGACCTCGCTGTCGTGCGCGAGAGAGTCCGGCGGGCCGGAGTGGACGATCCGGCCGCGCGAAAGGACGTGCAGGTGGTCGGCGAGCCGGAGGGCGAGCGGCAGGTTCTGCTCGACGAGGAGGATCGACAGGCCGTCGGCCTTGAGGCGCTCGATGACGTGGCCGACCTCGCGAACGAGCAGAGGCGCCAGGCCTTCCGTCGGCTCGTCCATCAGCAGGAGGTCGGGGTTCGTCACCAGCGCGCGCGCGATGGCCAGCATCTGCTGCTCGCCGCCCGAGAGGTTGCCCGCCCGGCTCTCCGCGCGCTCGCGCAGGCGCGGGAAGATCTCCATGACCCCATCCGCCGTCCAGCGCCCGCCCGGCCGCAGGGCCACGAGGAGGTTCTCGCGCACGCTGAGCGAGCGGAACACCCGGCGGCCCTGGGGCACCAGGCCGAGCCCGAGGGCGACCACGCGGTTCGAGGCCCAGCCCGTCACGTCGCGCTCCTTGAACCGCACGTGCCCGCGCCGCGGTGGCGTGAAGCCGACGATGGAGCGGATGAGGGTGGTCTTGCCCATCCCGTTGCGGCCGACGATACCGATGACCTGCCCGGGGTCGATGCGCAGCGAGATGCCCTGCAGCACGTAGCTCTCACCGTAATACGTGTGGATGTCCTCGACCTCGAGCATCAGGCGACTCCGAGATAGATCTCCTGCACCAGCGGGTTGGCGGTGACCTCGTGGCGGAGGCCGTCCGCCACCACCTTGCCGTAGTGCAGGACCGTGATCCGGTCGGTGAGGGCGAACGCCACGTCCATGTCGTGCTCGATCACGAGCAGGGTGATCGACGGGTCCAGCCCCTTGAGGAGCGTGGTCATCGTGGTGGACTCGGCGGGCGAGAGGCCGGCCGTCGGCTCGTCGAGCAGCAGCAGCCGGGGCGTGCCCGCGATGGCCAGGGCGATCTCGAGCTGCCGCTGCTCGCCGTGCGAGAGATCCTGCACCGTGGCGTCGGCCTTGCCGGCCAGGCCCACGGCGGCGAGGACTTCCCCCGCGCGGTGGAGGACCTCGGGATAGCGGCGGAGATCGCGGTGCGGGTGGAGCTTCATGGGCCGGAGTGCCTGGGCGGCCAGGACGCAGTTGGCGAAGGCGGTCAGGCGCGGGAAGAGGTTGGTGATCTGATACGTGCGCGCCAGACCGAGCGCCGCCCGGCGGTGGGGCGCCAGGCGCGTGACGTCGCGTCCGAAGAGCAGGATCTCGCCGCCGCTCGGCAGCGCCTCGCCGCTGATCAGGCTGAACAGGGTGGTCTTCCCCGCGCCGTTCGGTCCGATGATCGCGCGGCGCTCCCCCGGGCCGACCGAGAGGCTCACGTCGCTCAGCGCGGCCAGCCCGCCGAACGATTTCGACACCCGGGTGAGGCTCAGGACGGGCGTCATGCCGCGCGTGCCCTCTGCATCCAGCGCCGCCACTGCATGAGCGCGCCCGCGATGCCCTCGGGCGCGTAGCGGATGGTGCCGACGTAGACGAGGCCGAGGATGAGCAGCCACCGCTGGGTGTAGACGGACACGAGGTTCTTGAGGAGCACGATCACCCCGGCGCCGAGGGCGGGGCCGAGCAGGGTCCCGCGGCCCCCGAGGGCCACCATCAGGAGCACCTCGATGGAGACGGAGAGATCGAGGTCCGAGGGCGTGACGAAGCCGTTGTAGTACGCCCACAGCACGCCGGCGAAGCCGCCGACGGCGCCCGAGATCACGAAGGCCAGGTACTTGTGCAGCCACACGTGGTAGCCGAGCGTGCGCATCCGCGACTCGCTCTCGCGGATGCCGATCAGCGTGGCGCCGAACGGCGAGCGCACGATCACGCGGAGCACCACGAGCGCCAGCACGAAGCCGACGAGCGCCAGGTAGTAGAAGGGCAGGGCCCGACCGAAGGACCACGGCAGGCCGAGCACGGGCCGCGGCACGGGCGAGATGCCGTTGTCGCCCCGGGTGAGCGACACCCAGCGGTTGGCCAGGCCCCACACGACCATGCCGAGGGCGAGCGTGATCATCAGGAAGTACACGCCGGTGGCTCGGAGCGCCACGAGGCCGAACACGGCGGCCACCGCCGTGGCGAGCGCTATCCCGACCAGGAGGGCCATCCAGAAGCCGGCACCCCAGCGCGTGGCGAGAATCCCCACGCTGTAGGCCCCCAGCCCCAGGTACGCGGCGTGCCCGAGCGACGCGAGGCCGGTGTAGCCGAGGGTGAGGTCGAGGCTCATGGCGAGGATCGCGTAGATGAGGGTCTGGGTGAGCAGCGTCAGCAGGTAGGGCGGCAAGAAGGGGGGAGTGACGAGCAGGGCGAGCAGGAGCAGGGCGAGGCCGAGCCGCTGCGCCCACGGCGCCCCCACGTGCGCCATCGCCTACGCCCGGCCGAACAGGCCGGTGGGACGCACGGCGAGGATCGCCGCCATCGGCGCGAAGAGCGTGAAGTAGGAGAGCTCCGGGAAGAGGGCCTTGCCGAAGTTGTCGAGCAGCCCGACGAGGAGGCTGCCGATCAGCGCGCCGCGCAGGCTGCCCAGCCCGCCGACGATGACGACCACGAACGCGTAGGAGAGGATCTCGAAGTCCGCGCCGGGGTAGATCCCGAGAAAGCCGCCCGCCACCACACCGGCCACGGCGGCCAGCGCCGCCCCCAGCGCGAACACGCCGAGCGAGATGCCCGAGACGTTGATGCCGACCCCGCGCGCCATCTCCGCGTCGTCGACGGTGGCCCGCATCATGGCGCCGACCCGCGTGCGCTCGACGACCAGCCAGAGCACGACGGCGACGCCGAGGGCCACCACGATGATGAAGACCCGGTACACCGGGAAGAAGAACGTGCCGAGGTGGTACTTGCCGGAGAGCACGGCCGGTATCTTGAGGTTGTACGGGTCACCGCCCCACGTGACCAGCGCGAGGTCCTGGAAGATCAGGGCCAGGCCCATGGTGGTGAGGACCTGGGCCAGCTCCTGGCCGCGCAATCCCTGGAGGAAGCGGTCCCACTCGATCACGCCGAGCACGGCGATCGCCAGCGCGCCGCCGAGCAGCGCGAGGACGTAGCTGCCCGTGCGCGTGAGGAAGGTCAGCGCGAGGTAGGCGCCCAGCAGGTAGTGCGAGCCGTGGGTCATGTTGACGATGCGCATCATCCCGAAGATCAGCGAGAGCCCGCCGGCGAGGAGGAACAGGAGCGCGCCGTAGGAGACGCCGTTGAACAGCTGGGTGACCCAGAACTCCACGCGCCGCTAGAACCGATCCGGCGAGAGCGGCGCCAGGTCCACGTCCGCCCGCCCGCCCGCGATGAGCTGCGACACCAGCTTGCCGGTGATGGGCCCCAGCGACACGCCGAGCATCGCGTGGCCCGTCGCGAGCACGAGGTTGTCGAAGGCCTTCGGCCGGCCGATGGCGGGGAGCCCATCGGGCGTGCAGGGGCGCAGGCCGCGCCAGACCTCCAGGAGCTCGAGACCCTCGAAGGGTGTGAGATAGCCCGCGATCGAGCGCTTCACCGCCTCGACCCGGCGCGGGCTGACCGCGAGGTCCAGGCCGGCCAGCTCCAGCGTGCCCGCGAGCCGCAGCATGTCGCCCATCGGCGTCACCGCGACCCTGGTCTCCGCCAGCGTCATCGGCATGCGGGGCGCGCCGGGGGGGCGCCGGTACGTCACGCTGTAGCCTTTCGCGGCCTGCACGGGCAGCCTGAGGCCGAGGCGCCGCGCGAGCGCCGGCGACCACGAGCCGGCGGCGAGGACGACCTCGTCGCAGGCCAGGCTGCCCCGCGTGGTCTCCACCGCCTGGATGCGGCGGCCGCGGGCGGTGAAATCGAGCGCCTCCGTCGCCGGGCGGATCGTGACCCCGGCCTTCTCGGCGACGCCGGCGAGACCGCGGACGAAGCGATCGGGGACGAGGTGGCCGTCGCCGGGGAAGTGGATGGCGCCCGCGATCGACGGCAGGAGCGAAGGCTCGAGCCCGCGGGCCTGCGCGGGCTCGAGCGCCCGGGCGTCCACGCCCAGCGCCGTGAGGCGAAGCGCCTCGCGGGTGCCGGCCTCCAGGCCCGGGCGCGTGCGGTAGACGGCGAGGTAGCCCTTCGCCTCGAAGCCGAAGTCGAGGTCCGGGCGGGCGGCGAGCTCGCGGTAGAGGCTGAAGCTGGCGAGGCTCATGTCACGCAGGACGGGGAGCGCCCGCTCGACGTTGGCCTCGGTGCACGAGCGGTGGAACCGCCACAGCCACGCGACCAGCCCGGGGTCGAGGCGCGGCTTGATGTAGAACGGGCTGGCGCCGTCGAGCATCCACCGGAGCGCGCGCCACTGCACCCCGGGCGCGGCGAGGGGCACGCTGTGGCTGGGGGCGATGAGGCCCGCGTTGCCGTACGAGCAGCCGGCGCAGACGTCCTGCCGATCGATCAGCGTCACCTGCAGCCCGCGCTCGGCGAGGTAGAACGCCGCGCACACACCGACCACGCCACCGCCGATCACCACCACGTGCCGGCCCTGGGTCATTCGTGCCTCCGGGGTCATCATGCGATCACCCCTGCCTGGGGGTAGGCGATCCTGAGCGCGCGACCCTCCGCGAAGCGCTCCAGCCGGTAGGGCGAGAGATCCAGGGTCGTGGCGCGGCCATCGACCACGTGCTCGGCCATCAGGAGCCCGGCGGCCGGGGAGAGCTTGAAGCCGTGGCCCGAGAAGCCCACGCAGTAGTGCAGGCCGGTGATGCCGGCGGCCGTGCCCATGATCGGGTTCCAGTCGGGAGTCACCTCGTACATGCCCGACCAGCCGCCCGCGATCTCGGCATCCTCGGCGGCCGTCATCACGCGAGCGAGGCGCTGCACGATGTCCTCGACGTAGCCGCGCGCGGGGCGGTCCTCGTAGCGATCGGGATCGCCCGGCGGCTCCGGAGGCTCCTGCGTGCTCCCGAGGAGGATCAGGTTGCCCGTCTCGGGCCGGAAGTACACCTCGTGGGCGAGGTCGAGCACGACGGGATGGTCGGCCCCGTAGGCGAAGGCCGGCCGGAGGGTCACGATCGATTCCCGGAGCGCATCGACGGGCAGCTCCAGCCCCGCCAGGCGGCCCACGCGTCGGGCCCACGGCCCGGCGGCGATGACCACGTGATCGCAGGCGACGTCCCCGCGCGTGCTCCGCACACCGCGCACGCGCCCGCCGGCCGTCTCGATCGCCGTCACCCCGGCGCCCTGCTGGACCGCGCCGCCCAGGCGCGCCAGCGCCGCGGCGTAGCTGTTGGCGACCTCGTGCGGGCTGCCGAAGCCCGAGCGCGGCTCCCACACGATCGGCGCGTCCTCGGGCGGGTGGAGCAGGGGATCGATCCGCTGCGCTTCCGCGGCGGTGATGAAGCCGGTCTCGATCCCGAGCTTCCGGTTCATCGTCACCGTCTCGCGCACGCTGGCCGCGGACTCCGCCGTGCCGATGAACATCATGCCCGTCCGCACGAAGCCGCACTCGCCCCCGACGTCCTCGGCGAAGCGCTCGAGCATGCGGCGGGCGAGCAGCGACATCGCCGCCGTGGGCTCGGTCGTGTAGTGGGTGCGCACGATGGCGGACGACTTCGCCGAGGTCCCCGAGCAGATCGTGTCCTTCTCGAGCACGCGCACCGACAGCCCGCGCCGCGCGAGGTGGTAGCCGATGCTCGTGCCCATGACCCCGGCCCCGATGACGACCGCGTCCGCCCGCTCCATGGCCCGCATTGTAACCGGGGCCTCGCGCTGGTCGGGCGCGGGTTGCCGGGCCGCACGCGCGAGGGCTATGATGCCGCATCGAACATCTCGGTCCAGGAGGCGGGGCGTGGCGCGCGTGGTGACGATCGGCGCCGCGCAGCTCGGACCGATCGCGCGGAGCGAGCGGCGGAGCGACGTGGTCGAACGTCTGGTGGCCCATCTCCACCAGGCGCACGCCCACGGGTGCGACGTCGTGGTCTTCCCGGAGCTGGCGCTCACCACGTTCTTCCCGCGCTGGTGGATGGAGGACCAGGCCGAGATCGACGCCTTCTTCGAGCGCGAGATGCCGGGGCCCGCGACGCGCCCGCTCTTCGACGAGGCCGCGCGGCTCGGGCTCGGGTTCTGCCTGGGCTACGCCGAGCTCGCGCTCGACGCGGGTGTGATTCGCCGCTTCAACACCTCCATCCTCGTCGACCGTGGGGGCCGCATCGCCGGCAAGTACCGCAAGGTCCACCTGCCGGGCCACGCCGGGCACGAGCCCTGGCGGCCCTTCCAGCACCTGGAGAAGCGCTACTTCGACGTCGGCGACCTCGGCTTTCCCGTGTTTCGCGCCTTCGGCGGCGTCATCGGCCTGTGCATCTGCAACGACCGGCGCTGGCCCGAGACCTACCGGGTGATGGGCCTGCAGGGCGTGGAGATGATCCTGCTCGGGTACAACACGCCCGCGCACAACCCGCCGGCGCCCGAGCACGACGCGCTCGCGCACTTCCACAACGCGCTGGTCATGCAGGCGGGCGCCTACCAGAACGGCACCTGGGTCGTGGGCGTGGCCAAGTGCGGGCGCGAGGAGGGCTGCGACATGATCGGCCAGAGCCAGATCATCGCGCCCTCCGGGGAGACCGTCGCGATGTGCTCCACCCTCGGCGACGAGCTGGCCGTGGCCCGCTGCGACCTGGACCGGTGCCGCTCCTACACGAGCACCGTCTTCAACTTCGCCATCCACCGTCAGCCGCAGCACTACGGCCTCATCGTCGAGCGCAAGGGGGCGGTGCCCCCGGACTGAGCGAGCGCTATACTCGGCTGCGGAGGCGGCCCATGGCGCCGACGACCTCGCTGACCATCACGCCGCTGCACCCGTGCCTCGGCGCGCGCGTCGAGGGCGTCGACCTCACCGCGCCGCTGGACGAGGCGACCTTCCGGGCGATCGATTCGGCGTTCCAGACCCACTCCGTCCTCGTCTTCCACGACCAGCCCTTCACCGGCCAGCAGCAGATGGCGTTCAGCGGGCGCTGGGGGCCGCTGGAGACGACCATCAACGCCTCCGGCCGCGAGAACCGCCTGCACCCGCAGCTCGTGGACCTCTCCAACATCGATCCTGACCACGACGACCGCCTGATGGGCTGGAACGACCGGCGGATGATCTACCAGTCGGGCAACCAGCTCTGGCACACGGACAGCTCCTTCAAGCCGGTGCCGGCCATGTCCTCGCTGCTCAACGGCCGCGAGGTGCCGCCGGAAGGCGGGGAGACGGAATTCCTCAGCCTGCGCCACGCCTGGCGGACGCTGCCCGAGGCGACGCGGCGGCGGCTCGAGGGCCGGGTCGTGGTGCACAGCATCCTGTACTCGCGCAGCACGATCGCCCCCGGGCTCCTCGATCCCGACCAGGAGCGGGGGCTGCCCCCGGTGCGCCAGGCGCTCGTGCGCGCCAACCCCGTCAACGGCGAGAAGGCGGTCTATCTCGGCTCGCACGCCTGGTACATCGAGGGCATGCCCTACGTGGAGTCGCGCCGGCTGCTCGACGACCTCATGGCGCACGCGACCCGGCCCGAGGCGGTCTACCAGCACCGCTGGCGGCGGTGGGACGCGGTGATGTGGGACAACCGCTGCGTGCTGCACCGCGGCCGGCCCTGGGACGCCGCGCGCCACAAGCGCGTCATGCGCCGCACGACGGTCGCCGGCGAGGGTCCGACCGCCGAGCCGCCCTTGGCCGCCCGAACGGCGGCGTGGGCGGGGATCGTTCCCGAAGGCGTCGGGATCTGACCGCGCGTCGTCCCCCCAATCCCGCTCGTCGCCGAAGAGGCGAGCGCGTCGAGCGTCGGCAAGGCCATGCACGCGCGGTGAGGAAATTGTCCCGGTGCGGGCGGCTGTTGTAGAGTGAAGCCTCGTTACGTCGCTCGCTGATCCAGCACCCACCGGCTCGCCGGTGCTGCGGAGGTGACCATGCAGGTCGTATCGGACCGAGCAGCATCCTGATGGCGCGGCGGGGCCACTACGGATTCGAGCGGCGTCGCAAGGACGATCTGAGAAAGCAGAAGCAGGAAGCCAAGCGGCAGCGCAAGACCAGCCGCGAAGAGGCGGGATCCCAGGGTCCGGAGATGGGCGAGGCCCAGGACACCGGCGCCCAGGCCGGCGTGTGGGAATGGTTCTCGCCCAGCCGCAGCCGGACCGTCTCCTCGGCTCCCGGCAGCCGGCCGGCGCAAGAAGGCGTCGACGACTGGGTCCTGCTCACCGACGTGGACGACGAGGGCGCGCCCGAGACCACGGCCTGAGCCACGGACTCGGGGGGACATGGCAGATCTCAAGGCCGTCAAGATGACCTCGGAAGCCGCGCGGCGCCTGCGCGCGGCGCGCGGCAACGGCCGCATCCACTCGGCGTACGCGCGGACCATCAACATCCTGATCGGCGAAACACCCACTGCCCCGTGGATCAGCCTGCACGGCGGCACGTCGATCCCGTCGCCGTTCGGCATCGCGTGTCACGGCTGGCCGGAAGCCGCGCCGTCGCCGGGCTCCGCGGTCACGTTCGGGGCCGCGATCCGCTTCGAGACCTCGTCGCTCCACACCGACAAGGCGATGATCACGGAAAACCGGCTGCCCGGCCCGCTGCCGGCGCCCGACCCCCAGATCCTCGCCCTCGCGCTGGAGCAGCAGGCGAACGGCCTGCTCCCCGTCGCCGCGGCGGTCCTCGGCGCCGGCCGCGCGCCGGCCGACGCGCTCGGTCGCAAGGCGCTGCCGCTTCTCACGCGACTGTTCGAGACCGCGAAGACCCTGGACGATCCAGTGGCCGCGCAGGAGGCGCTCGAGCCGCTGCTCGGGCTCGGTCCCGGCCTCACCCCCTCCGGCGACGACTGCATCGTGGGCTGGCTGGCGGGAGCGTTCACCGCGCGACCGGAGGGCCGGCCGTTCGTGGCCTCGTTGCGCGCCGGGCTCCTCGCTTCCGCGAGCAGGACGAACGAGCTGAGCCGGGCGTGCCTCGAGGCCGCCTTCGACGGCGCCGTGAGCGAGCCGGTCTACCGCTTCGCGACGACGCGGACCGTGGAGGCGCTGACCGAGCTCGTCTCCACCGGCGAGACCTCGGGCGGCGATCTGCTCGCCGGCTACCTCATCGCGCGCACCGCGCTCGTGCCCCCGAAGGCCCCCGACAAGCCCTCGCGCGGCTTCTTCGGCTTCCGTCGCTGACGGGTGGTCGATGGCGGGTCGGCGCGGTACGCGGTACAATGACGGTATGAGGCTCGTACTGCTCATCGCCGCCCTCGTCGTGACCCTGGCGCCCGCGGCCGCGTACGCGCAACAGGTGGAGATCGAGGCGCAGCCGCAAGCGCCGGAGCGCCGGCCGGAGATCATCGTTCCGGGCGGTCCCGACCAGGCCATCCACGTGCCGGAGTCCGAGCGCGGCAACCCGACGGCGCCGGCGGTGCCCCACGAGCCCGCGTTCTTCGGGCCGCTCTCGGTGCCGATCCAGACGGCGACGGGCACCGGGCGCATGGGCTTCGCGGGCTGGACCTCGCCGAACCCCACCTCCGGGCCGGCGCAGATCTGGCGCAATCACCCCGGCTGGTTCTCGCTGGGCTTCGCGATCGAATGGGGCGGGCCGCCTCCGGCGGCCAGACCCGCGGCGAAGCCGGTCGCTCGCTGATTGCTCCTCCGCGGTAACCTCCACGCCCACACCGTCCACTCGGACGGCGTACGCGCGCCGGCGGATCTCGTGGCAGACTACGAGGCCCTCGGCTACGACTTCCTCGCCATCACCGATCACGACGACCAGATGCGCGAGGACCGGTACTGGCCGGCCATGCGCGCGCTCCGGCCCGCGCGGCTGCTGCTCTTCCAGGGCATCGAGATCAGCTACCAGCCCTTCGCCCAGCACGTGGGGCGGGTGATCGGCGATCACGAGGTGCTGCACGTGCTCAACCATCCCGCGCGCTACCGGCTCGACGTCGAGGAGGCGCTCGAGCGCGTCGGTATCCTGAGAGGCGACGGGCTGCCGATCGACGCCATCGAGCTGACGGACACCGGCCGCTACAAGCCCGTCTACGACACCGACGCGATCCCGCTGGTCAAGATCGCCACCGACGACGCCCACTTTCCCCGCCAGTTCGGCCAGGCGTGGATCGAGGTGGAGGCGCCGGCCCGCGAGCGTGACGCCATCCTGAGATCGATCAAGGCCGGGGACTTCCGGGTCGTGTTCCGTCAGGCGGATCTCGAGGCGCGCCCCTCGTGACCCGGACCGTGCGCATCGGCCACAGCCCGGATCCGGACGACGCGTTCATGTTCTACGCCCTCACCAGCGGGAAGATCCGGATCCCGGGCGTGGAGATCGAGCACGTGCTGGAGGACATCGAGTCGCTCAACCGGCGGGCGCGCTCGGCCGAGCTCGAGGTGACCGCGGTCTCGGCCGCGACGTACGCCCTCGTGGCCGATCGGTATCGGATGATGGATCCCGGCGCCTCGATGGGGCAGGGCTACGGGCCGATCCTGGTGGCGCGCCAGCCGATCCCGGTGAGCGAGATCCCGAACCACGTGATCGCCATTCCGGGCAGCCACACCACGGCCTCGCTCCTGCTCCGGCTCTACCTGCCGTCGGAGCCGCCGCTGATCGAGGTCGCCTTCGACAAGATTCCGGCGGCCGTGCTCGCGGGACAGGCCGACCTCGGGCTGTTGATCCACGAAGGTCAGATCACGCACCCCTCGATGGGACTGGTGAAGGTCCTCGACCTCGGCGAGGCCTGGCAGCGTGACACCGGCCTGCCGCTCCCGCTGGGCGTCAACGTCATGCGGCGTGACCTCGGGGAGGACCTGCACCGCGCGCTGTCGCAGGGGCTCCGCGACGCCATCGCGTGGGCGCACGCCAACGTCGACGAGGCGCTGGAGTACGCGATGCGCTACGGGCGGGGGATCGACAAGGAGACCTGCCGCCGCTTCGTGCTGATGTACGTCAACGACTACACGCTCACCCTCGGCGCCGCCGGCCGGGCGGCCCTCCTGCGCCTGTTCACCGACGCACACCGTCGCGGGCTGCTCGCGACGGTTCCTCCGCTCGATCCCGTGTAGACCGCTCGCGCTCGGCCGAAGCCGTATTCAGTAGAGGTGGCAGGAGACGAGGTGGCCGGCGTCCACTTCGCGGGCGACCGGCGCGACGCGCGCGCAGTCGGCCATGGCGAAGGGGCAGCGCGGGTGGAAGGCACAGCCCGTGGGCGGGTCGATCGGTGACGGCACCTCGCCGGCGAGCACGAAGTCCTCGCGGGGAGCGTCCGGGTTCGCGGGCAGCGCGGCCGCGAAGAGGGCCTTCGTGTACGGGTGCCGCGGCGCCCGGAAGAGCGACGCGGTCGGCGCGTACTCGACGATCTTGCCGAGGTACATCACCGCCGTGCGGTGCGCGATGTATCGCACCGTCGCCAGGTTGTGCGCGACGAGCAGGTAGGCCAGCGGTTGCTGCGCCTGGAGATCCTTCAAGAGATTCATGACCTGGGCCCGGATCGAGACGTCGAGGGCGGACACCGGCTCGTCGAGGACGATCAGCTCGGGCGAGGAGGCGAGCGCGCTCGCCAGCGCGATCCGCTGGCGCTGGCCGCCGCTGAACTCGTGCGGGTAACGCCCGCCCGCGTCCGGGGCCAGGCCGACCTGCTGGAGGACCTCGTCCACACGCGCCTGCGCCTGCGCGGCGGACACCGGGCGATTCACCACGAGCGCCTCCGCGATGGTGTCGCGCACCCGCATGCGTGGGTTGAGCGAGGACCACGGGTCCTGGAACACCGCCTGCACCTTCGTCCGGTACTCGCGGAACGCGGTCCCGTCGAGCGTGAAGACGTCACGGCCGTCGAGCAGCACGCGACCCGAGGTCGGCTGCTCGAGGCGAAGGAGGAGCTTCACGGTCGTCGTCTTCCCGCAACCCGACTCGCCGACCAGGCCGAGGGTCTCGTGCCGTCCGATCGTGAAGCTGATCCCGTCGACGGCCTTGACGTGGCCGGTCGTCCGGCTGACGAGCAGGCCCCTGGTGACGGGGAAGTGCTTCGTGAGGGCGTCGACCCGGATCAGCGGCTCGGCGATGACTCGGCTCTCCAGCAGGCCGCCTCGTGCTCCCGACCGACGGCGAAGACGGCGGGATACTCGCGCTGGCAGCGGTCGTCCGCGTGGCGGCAGCGGGGCGCGAAGCGGCAGCCCGGGGGCAGTCGCTGGAGCGCCGGCGGCTGGCCGTCGATGGCGGGCAGCCGCTCGACGCTCTCGTCCATCCTCGGCACCGCCGCCATGAGCGCCTGGGTGTACGGATGGCGGGGCGCCGCGAAGAGCTCGCGGGTCGGCCCGCTCTCGACGATGCGGCCGGCGTACATGACCGCGACGCGGTCGCAGATGCGCGCGACGATGCCGAAGTCGTGCGTGATGAAGAGCATGGCCAGGCGCGTGCGCTCCTGGATCTCCTCGAGGAGCGTCAGGTACTGGAGCTGGATCGTCACGTCGAGCGCCGTGGTGGGCTCGTCGGCGATGAGGACCCTCGGCGGGCCGGAGACCGCGATGGCGCCCACCACCCGCTGCTTCATGCCGCCCGACATCTGGTGGGGAAAGTCGCGCAGCCGCTGCGCGGGCGCCGCCACGCGGACCTGACGCAGCGCCTCCTGGGCGAGCGCGCGGAGCCGGCGGCGCGGCCCGGCGCGATGCACGCGGAGCGCCTCCACGAGCTGGTTGCCGACGCTGAACACCGGGTTCAGCGACGTCTGCGGGTCCTGCAGGATCATCGAGATGCGCCGTCCCCGGATGCGTCGCATCTGGCGCTCGCTCTTGGGCACGAGGTCCTCGCCCTCGAGCAGGATCTGGCCGGCGACGATGCGCCCCGCCGGCTGCGGGAGGAGGCGGAGGATCGAGAGCGCGGTCATCGTCTTGCCGCATCCCGATTCGCCGACGAGACCGAGCGTCTCGCCTTCGCGAACGGTCAGGCTGACGCCGTCCACCGCCCGCACCACGCCCCAGCGCGTGCTGAGGTGCGCGTGGAGATCGCGCAGCTCGAGGAGGACCGGGCCGGCGCTCACAGCTGCTGGCGGAGCCGCGGGTCGAGCCAGTCGCGCAGCCAGTCGCCGAAGAGGTTGAACGCGAGCACCACGAGCAGGATGGCGACGCCGGGCAGGAAGGACAGCCACCAGGCGCTCGCGATCTGGCCCCGGCCGTCGGCGACCATCTGGCCCCACGACGGCGTCGGCGGCGGGATGCCGGCGCCGAGGAACGACAGCGACGCCTCCACGAGGATCACGAAGCCGATGTGCAGCGAGAGCAGCACCATGAACGTGTTCGTCACGTTCGGCAGGATGTGCATGGCCATGATGCGCACGTGCGAGCAGCCGTGCACGCGGGCGAGCGCCACGAAATCCCGGCCCTTCACGGTCAGGACCTCGCCGCGGACCACGCGGGCGAAGCGGGCCCAGAGGATCAGCGTGATCGCGATGACCATCGTGCGCAGGCCCTGGCCCAGGCTCACCGCGAGGAGCAGCGCGATGAGGATCGTCGGAAAGGTCAGCGTCGCGTCGACGACGCGCATCAGGAGGCTGTCGAGGCGCCCGCCGGCGTAGCCCGACACGATGCCGACGGCGAGGCCGATCCCGCCGCCCGCGAGCAGCGCGGCCGCGGCCACGGTCAGGCTCACGCGGGCGCCGTAGATGAGGCGGCTCAGGACGTCACGCCCGAGCAGGTCGGTTCCGAGCAGGTGCCTCGTGCTGCCGCCGTCCTGCCACGCCGGCGGCTGGAGCTTGTCGGGGAGCGATTGCTCGGTCGCGGAGTGCGGCGCGAGCAGGGGGGCCCCGAGCGCGACGAGCAGCATCCCGACGATGATCAGGAAGGACGGCCAGGGCAGGCGGCCGAGGGCGCCGCGCCCACCGGCGGGGGCCGCGGCGGTCGTCGTCTCGGGGCCGACGTCCAGGGGCAGCCGCGTGTCGACGCGCGCCATCGCCTCAGGCGTACCGCACGCGCGGGTCGAGGTAGGCGTAGAGGATGTCGACGACGAGATTGACGCCGAGCACGATGATGGCCTTCAGGAGGATCACCGCCTGGAGCAGTGGGTAGTCGCGGAAGATGACCGCCTCGTACGTGAGGCGCCCGACGCCCGGCCAGGCGAAGACGGTCTCGGTCACGATCGCGCCGGTGACGAGCAGGGCGAAGAAGACGCCGAAGAGCGTCACCACCGGGATGAGGGCGTTGCGCAGGCAGTGCTTCCACAGCACGACCGTCTGGGTCAGGCCCTTGATGCGCGCGAGCTTCACGAACTCGCTGTCGAGCACCTCGAGAACGCTTGAGCGGACGAGCCGCATCATGCCGGCGACGAGGAAGGCGCCGAGCGTGATCACGGGCAGGACGTAGTGCGCGGGCGTGCCCATGCGCGCGGACGGCAGCCAGCCCAGCTGGATCGAGAAGACGTAGATGAGCACGATGCCGAGCCAGAAGGACGGCGTGGCGATGCCGAGCACGGCGACTGCGCCGGCGGCCCGGTCGACGAGCGTGCCCCGGCCGACCGCGGCGAGCATCCCGAGCGGGATCGCCACCACCATCGCGCCGACGAGGGCGATGGACACGAGGCCGACCGTGTTGGGCAGCCGCTCGAAGAAGACCTCCACCGCGGGCTTGCGATACCGGATCGAGTCGCCGAGATCTCCGCGGACCGCGCCCTTGAGGAAGATGAGGAGCTGCTGGTGGGTGGGACGGTCGAGGCCCAGCGCCTTCAGCAGGTGCGCGCGGTCCTCGGCCGTGGCGTCCTCGCGCAGGAGCAGGTCGGCCGGGTTGCCGGTCACGCGCGCCAGGGCGAAGACGACGATCGCGAGGACGACGAGCAGCACGGCGCCCTGCATGAGGCGCCGCAGGATGTAGCGCTGCACTACGCGGCCCCCCGGTCCCCGCGCGCCCGCGACGGCACGCCGCTCAGTTCGGCCAGGGCTTCTGCTCCGGCCGCGGCATGCGCTCCGCCACGTCGCCGAACTCGTGGCGCCCGGGGATGGGCTTGAAGAAGCCCACGCGCTTGGGGTTCACGGCCCAGTAGCCCATCCCCTCGATGATCGGCACCGCGATCCAGCTCCTGGCGACGGTCTCGATCATCCGGTTGGTGGCGGCCGTCCTCCTGGCGTCGTCCTTCTCGCTCACCACCGCCTCGTACGCCCGGTCGGCCTCCTGGCAGATCGCCGGGCAGTGCTGGGAATCGCCGAAGAGGTGCTGGACGCCCGTCGAGATGAACGTGGTGATGTACCGCGGGGCCGGCTCGGGCCGGCCGGCGGTGCGGTACATCGACGCCGTCCCGACGAGCCCCTTCTGCTCGCCGCGCCCCATGGGGTCGAACGCCCCCCATTCGATCGTCTTCATGTCGACCTTCACGCCGATCTTCTCCCAGAAGCCGGCGACGGCCTCGCCGATCTGGACCATGAAGGGGGTGCCGGGCAGGGCGGTGTTCCAGAAGGTCAGCGGGAAGCCGTTCGGGTGCCCGGCGTCCGCGAGCAGCTTCCTGGCCCGCGCGGGGTCGTGGCGGAGGGCCGTCTTCGCCCAGTCGTCCCATCGCGCGACGTCCATGTCGCTGGAGTACCGGAACGTCGCGAACGGCAGCGGCCACTGCGCCTGCTTCGCCATGACGTGATCGATGATCTGCTGCCGATCGATGGCGAGCGACAGGGCCTCGCGCACGCGCACGTCGGTGAGCGGCGAGGCCTTCGCCTCCGGGCGGTAGAGCCCCCAGAACTGGTAGACCGCCTGCATCGTGCCCGGCACGCTGACGATCTTCATGCCGCCCGCGCGCGCTTCCTTGATCGCCTCCGGGCCGAGGCTCGCGATCGACGCCTCGCCGGTGCGCACCATCGCCAGGCGCGTGCTCTGCTCGGGCACGAGCAGGAGCATCAGGCGCTTGAACTGCGGGGTGCCGCGCCAGTGCGGGTAGTCGACCGCTTCGTACTCGATCCGGTCGCCGGGCACGTTGCGGACGAACTTCCAGGGCCCGCTGCCCACGGGCTTCTCGCGGAAGCCCTTCTCGCCGACCTTCTCGAAGTACTTCTTGGGCATCACCGAGCCTTCCATGAAGACTGCGCGCGAGAGGCTGGCCGCGAAGTGCGGGATGACGCCTCTGGTGTGGACGCGAACGGTGAGGTCGTCGACGACCTCGATGCGCTCGATCGCGCGGCGGAGCGCGGCGGCGCCGGAGGCGATCGATTCCGGGGACATGGTCCGTTCGAGGCTGAACTTCACGTCGTGGGCGGTGACGGGATCGCCGTTGTGGAAACGCTGGCCCCGGCGGAGGTAGAACGTCCAGCTCTTGCCGTCCGCCGGCCGCTCCCAGCGCTCGGCCACGCCCGGGCCGATGCCGCCCCGTTCGAGATCGAAGCCGACGAGCGAGTCCCACACGGGGGCGTGGTAATGGGCGTGGGGCGCGCGCGTGTCCGCGATCGGGTCCATGACCTGCGCGCCGAGCGTGTCGATCGCGATCACGAGCGTGTCCTTGTCGGCCGCGGTCGCCGGTGGCGTGGCGAAGGCGGCGAGCAGCCAGAACGCGAGCACCAGGAACGTGAGACCACGGCTGGGCATCGGGAATCTCCTTCGGTCGGGAGACCGCGGGCGCATTCTCGGAGACTCCCCGCGCGCGTGTCAAGCAGCGCGGGCTGACGGGCATGAAGGAGCAGGACGCCGCGCGCTCCGAGCGAGGAGCTTCTGGGATACGAAGCAATGGGGGGTCTGGGGGGCGCCCGGAGCCCCCCAGCCCCAAAATCGCATCTAGTACTTTTTCAGGATGTCGTACTCGGTGGTGCGCTGGGCGGGGGTGAAGCCGGCCTCGCGGATCAGGGTGACAATCTCGTCGACGCCGACGTGGTTGACGTAGTCGGCGGCGGCGTGGACGTTCTCCTCGAAGAGCGTGCCGCCCCAGTCGTCGGCGCCGAAGTGGAGCGCGATCTGCCCGGCCTTCTTGCCCTCCGAGAACCACGAGGCCTGCACGTGGGGGAAGTTGTCGAGGTAGAGGCGTGAGACGGCGAGCATCCTGAGGTACGTGTTCGGGCCCTGGTAGTGCTTGATCCACTTCTCGAGCAAGGTGTTGCCGGGTTTGAACGACCAGGGCACGAAGGCGGTGAACCCTCCGAACTCGTCTTGCAGCGAGCGGATCGCGTCGAAGTGGTCGAGCAGATCGTCGGCCTGCTCGACGTGCCCGTACATCATCGTGGCCGTGCTCTTGAAGCCGCGGCGGTGCGCCTCGCGGTGGACTTCGAGCCAGGCCTGGGGCCCGCCCTTCTTGGGCGCGATGCGCGTGCGCACGCGCTCGGACAGGACCTCGGCCCCGCCACCCGGGAGCGTGCGCTGGCCCGCCTCCCGGAGGAGATCGAGCACGTCGCCGATGCCGAGCCGGTTGAGGCCGGCGATGGTCTGGATCTCCGAGGCCGTGAAGAAGTGCGGGGTCACCTGGGGAAAGCGCCGGCGCGTCTCGCGCACGAGCGTGAGGTAGTAGTCCAGCGGCAGGGCCGGGTTGTGGCCGCCTTGCAGGAGCACGGTGGTGGCGCCCTTGCTCGCGGCCGACTCGATCTTGCCGAGGACCTCGTCGACGGTGAGCGTCCACGCCTCGGGATCGCCGGGCTTGCGGTAGAACGCGCAGAACTGGCAGTCGGTGATGCAGACGTTGGTGTAGTTCGGGTTGGAGTCGATGACGAACGTCACCACCCGCCCGGGCAGCCGCGCGTGTCGCAGCTCCTCGGCCATGGCGCCGACCTCGAGCACGGGCGCCTCGGTGAGCAGCCAGCGGCCGTCCTCGCGCGAGAGACGCGCGCCGGCGCGGACCTTGTCGCGGATCTCGTCGGCGCAGGCGCTGGCGAGGCTCAGTTCCACACCTGCACCACGTTGTAGAGCGCGTCGCGCTCGACGGGCTGCTTGCCGGCGTCGCGGATCATGCGCAGGAGCTGCTCGCGCGCCAGGCCGGCGGGGGTCTGGGCGCCGGCCATGTGCTGGATGCGCTCGTCCTCGAGGGTGCCGTTGACGTCGTCGGCGCCGAAGTGCAGGGCCACCGACGTGGTCTCCTCGCCGATGACCACCCAGTACGCCTCGACGTGCGGGAAGTTGTCGAGGAGCAGCCGGGACACGGCGATCGTCCGCAGGCTGTCCGTCGGCGGTGTCTGCCGCGGCACCAGCTTCGTGGTGCCCGTCTGGTAGGCGAGCGGGACGAACGTCAGGAAGCCGCCGGAGGCGTCCTGTTGCTCGCGCAGGCGGATCAGGTGCTCCACGCGCTCGGCCAGGGTCTCCACGTGGCCGTAGAGCATGGTGGCGTTGGTGCGGATGCCGAGGGCGTGGGCGATACCGTGGATCTCGCACCAGCGCTCGGGGGCGGCCTTGGTGTTGTAGCGCAGGAGCTTGGCCAGGCGTGGCGAGAAGATCTCGGCGCCGCCACCGGGCATCGACTGCAGGCCGGCGGCCTTCAGGCGCGTCAAGGCCTCCCTGGGCTCGATCTTCCACCGCCGCCAGAAGTAGTCGATCTCGGCCGCGGTGAAGGCCTTGATCTGGACGCCAGGGTGGGCGGCGCGGATGGCGCCGATCACCCGCTCGTAGTACTCGAACGGCCAGTCGGGATGATGGCCGCCCACGATGTGAACCTCGCGCACCTCCGCGCGCACCATCCCGACCATGTCCTCGATGGTGTGCTCGTAGGCGCCCGCCTGGCCCTTCTTGCGGGCGAAGTCGCAGAACGCGCAGGAGAGCACGCAGACGTTCGTCGGCGTGATGTGGCGGTTGATGACGAAGTAGACGCGCTCGCCTTCCCGGCGCGTCTTGGCGTGATCGGCCATCCGCCCGAGCCCGAGGAGGTCCGGCGTCTCGAAGAGCGTCAGCCCGTTCTCGGGGCTCAACCGCTCGCTCGCACGAACCTTCTCCCAGATGGGCTCGAGCCGGGGATCGGAGAAGCGCACGTGGCCTCCTGTGGGTCGCGCCGACTGACGCTCTGACTGTAGCGACGGGTGAGCGCCCGTGTCAAGGAATACGACGGGCGGCGGCTGTCTCCGTAACGAGACGTTGCCAATACACAGCGGCAATGTGTACGATCGACCCATGAGACGGACGGTGTCGTATCGACGCATCAACATCACGCTGCCCGAGCGCGCCCTGAAGGTGGTGGATCGGATCGCCCCCCGCGGCGATCGCAGTCGGTTCATTGCCGAAGCGATCGACCACTATGTCGTCGCCACGCGCCGGCGAAACTTGAGGAAGAAGCTGAAGGAAGGCGCCATCCGGCACGCCGAGCGCGACCGCAGGCTTGCCGCCGACTGGTTCGCCCTCGACGCGCAGGCATGGGAGCGCCGTCGAGCGTGACCAGGGTTCGTCGCGGAGAAGTCTATCTGGTGGCCTTCGACCCCACGGTGGGTGCCGAGATCCAGAAGACCCGGCCCGGGTTGATCATCCAGAACGACATCGCGAACCGCTACAGCCCGATCACCATCGTCGCCGCCATCACCACGAGCGTCGACGACGTACCATATCCAACCGATGTCGGGGTGAGGACCGGCGAAGGCGGCCTGCGCCGGGACTCGGTCGTCTTGCTGAATCAGGTTCGCTCGGTCGACAAGGGGCGGCTTGTCAGGAAGATGGGCCGGCTGGCGACGGCGACGATGAGAAAGGTCGATCGAGCGCGGGCCATCAGCCTCGGGCTGGCTGGAGTCTGACCCCTATTTGATCGCTCCCACCGTGAACCCCGCGATGAAGCGGTCGAGGAAGAGGTTGTAGAGGATGGCCACCGGCACGGAGGTGATGAGGCAGGCCGCCATCAGCGAGCCCCAGAAGAAGACGTCGCCGCGCACCAGGTTGGTGGGCACGCCCACGCTGACCGTCTGCTGGGCGCTCGAGGTGATGAAGGTCAGGGCGTAGGTGAACTCCTGGATGGTCAACGTGAAGGCGAAGATCACCGCGGAGAGGATGCCCGCGAGCGAGATGGGCATGATGATCTGCACGATGGCGCGGGCCCGGCTGCAGCCGTCCACCATCGCGGCCTCCTCGATGTCCTTGGGGATGGACTTGAAGAAGCCCATGAGGAGCCACACGCAGAAGGGGATGGTGAACGAGGGATACACGAGCACCAGCGACCACAGCGAGTCCTGCAACCCGAGGATGGCCACGATGCGTGACATCGGGATGAACAGCAGCGTGGACGGCACGAGATAGGTCAGGAAGATGCCGATGCCGAGTGGCTCGCCCCACCGCCCCGTCAGCCGCGCCAGGGCATAGCCGGCCGGGAGCGCGAGCAGCAGCGTGATGAGGACGACGAGGGCGCCGACGAGGAAGGTGTTCCACAGCCACGTCACATAGAGCGTCTGCGTGAAGAGCAGGGTGAGGTTGGCCAGGGTCAGGTGATCGTTGAAGATCAGCGGGTTGTTCTTGAGGTTGTAGAGGTCACGGTCGGTCTTGAACGTCGCGATCAGCATCCAGTAGAAGGGAAAGGCGAGCAGGGCGGCGAAGGCGATGACGGTGGCGTAGAGCCCGACCCGGGCCGCCGCCTTGCGCACCGAGCCGGCCGCCGCCATCTCAGGTGACCTCGGTGCGGCGCGCGATCACCAGCATCGCCACCGCCACCACGACGAGGACCGGGAAGAGGAAGAGCGAGATGGCGGCGCCCCCCGCGAGGTCACCGCCGAGGATGCCCGTGAAGAAGGCCAGGCTCGCCAGCACCTGGGTGGCCTGGGCGGGCCCACCGCGCTTGAGGACGTAGATCACCGTCATGTCGGTGAACGCGAAGATGATGCCGAAGAGCCCGGCCACGAAGAGGATCGGCCGCTGCAGCGGCAGCACGACGTAGAGCTCACGGCGCCAGAAGCCGGCCCCGTCCACGTCGGCGGCCTCGTTGATCTCCCTGGGGATGGAGGTGAGCCCGGCCAGGATGATGACGGCGGAGAACGGCAGCAGGCGCCAGACGTGCACGGCGATCACCGCGGCCATGGCGAGGTCCTTCTCGCCGAACCACATCGGCCAGGTGTTCTTGCCCACGACGTGCAGGGCCTGGAGCACCCAGTTCACCGGGCTGTAGAGCGAGTCGAGCATCCACTTCCAGCCGATGGTGCCGAGCGAGATCGGCGCCACCCAGGGCAGGAGGATCAGGAAGCGCAGCACCGACTTGCCCACGAAGTCCTTGGTCAGGCACGTGGCGAGGACTTTGCCGAGGACGAGCACGAGGGCCTGGGAGACGAACGTGAAGATGAACGTGTTGCCGAGCGACTTGATGAACGTCGGGCTGGCGAGGGCGCTGCGGAAGTTCTCGAGACCCACGAACGAGAGTTCCGAGGACGCGATCTTGGCGTCGGTCAGCGCGAGGTAGAGCGACAGGCAGAAGG
Source organism: Candidatus Rokuibacteriota bacterium (assembly GCA_016200085.1). Classification (GTDB taxonomy): domain Bacteria; phylum Methylomirabilota; class Methylomirabilia; order Rokubacteriales; family CSP1-6; genus JACQFL01. The sequence goes on from JACQFL010000046.1 coordinate 240,058, forward strand.
GAACGCCGACGAGCGCGAGGACGTAGAGGACGGCGGGCAGGATCATGACCGGACCGAGGAAGCCCTCGCGGTCGAGCAGGCGCATGCGGGAGCCCGAACGCGAAGAGGCCCCGCGGAGCGGGGCCTCTCGGTGCCGCGACGGCTCTGCTGGTGTTACTTGATCCACTTCGCGAAGACGCGCTTCATGTCGGCCTCGGCCTGCTTGGCCGAGTCCTCCGCGGACATCTCGCCCTTGGCCACGCGGGCGAACATGTCGGGCACCACGAAGGTGTTGAAGCACTCGTCGATGGCCGCGGTGGTGTGGCCCGGGTAGCCCGGATACGCGCTCCACTTCTCGGCGTCGGCGAGGATGCCGTAGTCCTCGGGGTGGAACTTGTCGGCGGCCAGCTTGCCCTTGATGTCGCTCACCGACTTCGAGAACGACGGGAAGTTGTAGAACTCGCTGGCCAGGAACGCGTCGTTGTAGGCCCCGATCAGGTCGACGACGAACTTCTTGGCCATCTCGGGGTTCTCGCCGAACTTCCACACCACGTAGCAGTGGAGCAGGTGCTCGGAGCCCATGCGCCGCTTGGGGCCGGCGGCCGGGGGCATGAGGCCGGCCTTCTTGGCCTCCTCCGGAAACTGCTTCTCCATCGTGCGGATGGCGGAGATGGCGTTCTGGATGATGTGGCCCTTGCCGGAGACGAAGAACCGGTTGTTGGACGACGGGTCCCAGGTGAAGACCTCCGCCGTCATCGACTCCTTGTAGATCGCGGTCATCAGCTTGATGGCCTCGACCGTCTCCTTGGAGTTGATCATGGGCCGGGTGCTGCCCTCGTCCTGCTCCTGGGCGCCGTAGGACCACAGCAACCCGCGCAGCATCATGTTGGTGTCGAGCTCCTGGGCGATGCCGAAGCCCGCCGGCATGCCGTTCTTCTCCTTGATCTTCTTCGAGCCCTCGCGGATGTGCTCCCACGTGTCGGGCTTCATGCCGATCTCGCCCCAGGCGTCCTTGCGGTAGTGGAGGGGGTCCGGCACCCAGTTGTCGGAGAGGGCGAAGTACTGCTTGGACTTCGGGTTGTACGTCGCGCGCTGGGCGAGGTTCACGAGCTTGCCGTACTTCTTCTCGCACTCCTGCACGGCGTCGTTCATCGGGAGGACGACGTTCTCGTAGGCCGGAGGAGGATCGAGGAAGCCGAAGAGGTCGTGGCCCTTCTTGGCCGAGACCTCGGCGGCGGCGCGGGCGCGCAGGTCATTGACCGAGATGTGGTCCACCGTGACCTTGACGCCGTTCCGGGCGCCCCACTCCGGGACATACTTCTTGTCGAACCACTCGTCGAAGGCGGGCACGAAGTGGGTCCACTGCGCGATCTTGAGGGTGTCCGACTTCGCCCGGGCCGTCGGCACGAAGATCGTGGGCCCGGTCGCGGCCGCCGCCGCGACGCCCGCAGCCTTGAGGAAGGTGCGGCGTGTCAGATGCGTCGTCATCTCTTTTGGCCTCCTTGGAGACGCAGTCGAGGCGCCAGGCCCCGAGTGTCGGTCCGATCAGTGCAAGTGTACGCAGCCACGAGTCTTTTCGTCAAACTCCGCCGCCGGGCGCGCCGCCGTCGGTGTGCTATCCTGTGCCCCCATGGCGGATGCTCGACGCTACTTCGACGACATCGCGGTCGGCGAGGAGTACGAGTCACCCGGACGCACCGTCACCGAGGCCGACATCGTGCTCTTCGCCGGGCTCTCGGGTGATTACAACGTCCTGCACACCGACGCGGAATTCATGAAGTCGTCGATCTTCGGCGAGCGGATCGCCCACGGCCTGCTCGGGCTCGCCATCCAGGCCGGGCTGTTCACGCGCGCGACGCAGGCGTACGCCACGCTGGCCTTCGTGGGCCTCAAGTGGAAGTTCAAGGGGCCCATCAAGATCGGCGACACCATCCGGCTGCGCGCGAAGGTGACGGCCAAGCGCGAGACGGCCAAGCCGGACCGCGGCCTCGTGACCGTCGAGCGCACGGTGCTGAACCAGAAGGGCGAGGTCGTGCAGGAAGGCGAGACCGATCTGCTCGTCGAGAAGCGCCGGTGACGCCGGCCCCCCCCGTGTTGTACTTCGAGGACGTGGCCGTCGGCGATTGCGCCGACACCCCGGCCATGACGGTGACCGAGGCGCACGCGATGCTGTTCCGCACGCTGACGGCGGAGCCGGCGCAGCAAGGAGCGGCCGTCCCCGAGCTGCTGCCGCTCTGCCTGTCCATCGGGCTGGGCTGGCGCATACCGCAGCCACCCCTCTCCGTGCTGGCCTTCACGGGGATCGACTGGCAGATCGTGCGCGCGGTCGAGGCGGGGGAGACCATCGCCAGCCGGTCGTGCATCGTCATCAAGCGCGCCATGCGCGAGGCCGGCATCGTCGTCGAGGAGCGCGAGATCTTCGACCCGCGCGGCGAGGTCGTCCAGCGCGGGCGCATGACGTTCCTGGTTGCCAGACGTCCGACTGGAGGCCCTGCATGACCTTTCCGCTCTCCGCGGCCACCCCGGCCACCCTCGACTTCGACGACGCCGCGCTCGCGCGCCTCGACGAGCTGATCACGCGCCACATCGCCGAGCGACGGTACCCCGGCGCCCAGATCGCGCTGGCCCGCCACGGCCAGCTCGGCCTCGCCCGGAGCTACGGCGCCGCGCGGACCGAGCCGCAGCCGGCCGCGGCGAAGGACGACACGCTCTGGCTGCTCTACTCCAACACCAAGGTCATCACCACGTGCGCGGTGTGGCTGCTCGCCGAGCGCGGAGCGCTCCGGTTCACGGACACGGTCGCCAGCCACGTGCCGGGCTACGAGGCCAACGCCAAGGGCGACATCACGATCATCCAGCTCCTGACCCACCAGGCCGGCTACCCCAACGCGGTGGTGCCCAAGGAGGTCTGGGACGATCACGACCTGCTGCGGAAGGTCGTCTGCAACTTCACGCTCGAGTTCACGCCGGGCTCGCGCGTGCACTACCACGGCGCCACCGCCCACTGGACGGCCGCCGTGCTCATCGAGGCCGTGACCAAGACGGACTACCGCGCGTTCATCCGCGACAACGTCGCCGAGCCGCTCGGCCTGGGCCGCGAGCTGTTCGTCGGGTTGCCGGACAGCGAGCACGGCCGCACGGTCGACATGCACGAGCCCTCGGCCGACGGCACCCAGCAGGTCGTGCGCGCGGACGAGAACAACGCGGCCTTCCGTCGCGCCGGCGTGCCCGGCGGCGGGGGCTACGCCACCGCGCGGGCCATGGCGGCCTTCTACCAGATGCTCGCGCAGGGCGGCACGCTGAACGGCGTCCGCCTGCTTTCGCCGCGCACCGTCGCCTACGTGACGCGCAACTTCACGGGCGACCGGGTCGATCACTACATGGGCATGCCCATGCACCGCGGCCTCGGCCCGCATTCCCGCGGCGCCACCGACACCATCCGCGGCCTCGGCAGCCTGGCCGCGCCGCAGACCTTCGGCCACGGCGGCGTCGGCTCGTCCTACTGCTGGGCGGATCCGACCTCGGGCGTGTCGTTCGCGTACCTGAGCAACAGCCGCGTGCCCGATCCGTGGCACAGCGCGCGCATGGACGTCATCAGCAACCTCGTCCACACGGCCATCAACGGATGAGGTCGACGGGCCTCCGGTGGCGATGAGCCGGGGCCGGGCAGGCCCACGGGAGGGGCCGCGACTGGCGGCGCGTGGCACGTTCGTCGATCATGGGATCAGCGGAGCGCAGGAGGACGAGTCATGGCGTTTGATCCGAGACACATGAGTCGCGTGTTGCTCGATGGGGCGGATCGGGCGGCGGCGCGGTCGTACTTCCGCGCGGTCGGCTTCAGCGATGAAGACCTGAAGCGGCCGCTCGTCGGCGTCGCCCATTGCTGGATCGAGATCACGCCGTGCAACGCCAACCACCGCAAGCTGGCCGAGCACGTCAAGCGCGGCATCCGGGAGGCGGGCGGCACGCCGATCGAGTTCAACACCATCTCCATCACGGACGGCATCGCGATGGGCACCGAGGGCATGAAGGCCTCGCTGATCAGCCGCGACTGGATCGCCGACTCGGTCGAGCTGGTGGCGCGGGGCCACCTGCTCGACGGGCTGGTCACGATCTCGGGCTGCGACAAGACCATTCCCGGAATGGTCATGGCCATGGCCAGGCTCAACCTGCCCAGCGTCATGCTCTACGGCGGCTCGATCATGTACGGCGAGTACAAGGGCAAGCGGCTGACCGTGCAGGACATCTTCGAGGCCATCGGCGCGCGCAACGCCGGGCGCATCGACGACGCCGAGCTGCATCGCGTGGAGTGCGCGGCCTGCCCGGGCGAAGGCGCCTGCGGCGGCCAGTTCACCGCCAACACCATGTCGACGGCCTTCGAGATGCTGGGCGTGTCACCGATGGGCTTCAACGGCGTGCCCGCGCCGGCGCCGCAGAAGGAGGAGGTCGCCTTCGAGACCGGCCGCCTCGCGATGCAGGTGCTGAACACGGGGCTCAAGCCGCGCGACATCATCACCAGGAAGTCGCTCCACAACGCCATCGCCGGGGTGATGGCCACCGGCGGCTCGACCAACGCCGTGCTCCACCTGATCGCGGTGGCCAAGGATGCGGGGGTGCGGCTCACCATCGACGAGTTCGACCGGATCTCGCGCAAGACGCCGGTGCTCGCGGACATGAAGCCCTGGGGCAACTACACCGCGCCCGAGATGCACGCCGCCGGCGGCATGGGGGTGGTGGCCGCCCGGCTGCTCGAGGCCGGCCTGCTGAATGCCGGCGAGAAGACGGTCACCGGGCGCACCATCGGCGAGGAGGCCCGGGCGGCGCGTGAGGCGACGGGCCAGAAGGTGATCCGGCCGCTGGGCGACCCGATCAAGCCGGAGGGCGGGATGGTCATCCTGCGCGGCAACCTCGCGCCGGAAGGCTGCGTGGCCAAGATCTCGGGTCAGACGCGCTACACCCACCGCGGGCCCGCGCGCGTCTTCGATCGCGAGGAGGACGCCTTCGCCGCGGTCAAGAACGGGAAGATCAAGGCCAACGACGTCGTCGTCATCCGCTGGGAGGGGCCGAAGGGCGGGCCCGGGATGCGCGAGATGCTCCAGGTGACCGGGGCCATCCAGGGCGCCGGGCTCGGCGACACGGTGGCGCTCATGACGGACGGACGCTTCTCGGGCGCCACGCACGGCTTCATGATCGCCCACATCGCGCCCGAGGCCGCGGAGGGCGGACCGATCGCCGCGCTGCGCCACGGCGACACCATCGCGATCGACATCAAGAAGCGGCGGATCGACGTCGAGCTCTCGGCGCCCGAGCTGAAGAAGCGGCTCAAGGCCGCGAAGACGCCGAAGCGCCGCTACACCTCGGGCGTCATGGCGAAGTATTCGCGCCTGGTGTCGTCTGCCTCCGAGGGTGCGGTTACAGGGTGAGGGCGTCAGCCCGAGCTTCCTCGCGCTGCTCGACGCCGAGCCGCTCGAGGGTCTGACCGCGCTCGACGTCGGCACCGGCTGGGGGCGCGTGGCGCTGGCCCTCGCGGCGCGGTGCCGGGCGGTCGTCGGGGTCGACCGCTCCCCGGACCTGATCGAGGACGCCCGCCGGCGGGCGGCCGCCGCCGGCCTCACGAACGTCCGCTTCGAGGTCGGCGACGTCGAGACCGAGGAGTACGACCGCTGGGCGGTTCCCGACGTGGTGACCGCCCACCTCTGTATGTCCGGCGGCATCGCCGAGCGCGCGGCGCGCACGCTGGCCGCCGGGGGCGTCTTCGCCGCCGTGGCCTTCCACGCCGAGCAGTGGGCCGAGACTGGACGCCGCTCCCGGTTCGCGTACGATGAGCCGCAGATGCGGGCGCTGCTCGAGCGCACGGGGTTCGAGGCCGAGCACCTGTCGGTCGAGCGCGAGGTGCGGACCTTCGGCTCGGTCGAGGAGGCGCTGGCGGCCGTGCTCGGGCTCGAGGAGCGATGGAAGGTGGACGGACGGTGGTTCCGCTACGTGAAGTACCTCGAGGAGGGCGGCCGCTCGCTCACTCGGAGCCACCTGATGGTCAAGGCGCGCCGGCGGTGAGCCTGACCGGTCTCGCGCTCGCCGGGATCGTCCGCCTGAAGGCCGAGGCGCTGGGCTTCGATCGCGTCGCCTTCGGCCCGGCGGGGCCGCCCGACCACGCCGCGACGTTCGAGCGGTGGCTCGACGCCGGCCGCGCGGGCACGATGGCGTACCTGGACGAGACGCGGGCCGAGCGGCTCGACCCCGACCGCCTGCTGCCGGGCGCGCGCTCGGTGATCGCGGTCGCGCTCTCCTACGCGCCGCCGGCCGGCGCGGCGCCGACCCCGGGGATCGCGCGCTACGCCGCCGGCGAGGACTACCACGAGGTCATGCGCCCGCGGCTGGAGGCGCTCCGCGATCTCGTCAGCGCCGCGGCGGGACCGGGCACGCGGAGCCGCGCGGCGGTGGACACCAGCGCCGTGCTCGAGCGTGATCTGGCCGCTCGCGCCGGGCTGGGCTGGATCGGCAAGAACACCAACCTGCTCGAGCCCACCCTCGGCTCGTGGTTCTTCATCGGCATCGTGCTGACCACCGCCGAGCTCCCGCGCGACGCGACCGTCCCGGACCGGTGCGGCTCGTGCACCGCGTGCCTGGACGCGTGCCCGACCCAGGCCTTCGTGGCGCCCTGGGAGCTCGACGCGCGCCGCTGTATCTCGTACCTCACGATCGAGCACCGCGGCGACATCGACCCCGCGCTGCGGGCCGGGCTCGGGGGATGGCTCTTCGGCTGTGACGTCTGCCAGGAGGTGTGCCCGTGGAACCGGCGCGCCCGGCCGGGCCGCGAGCCGGCGCTGCGCGAGCCGGTGGCGATCGACGCCGCGCAGGCGCTCGCCCTCGACACCGACGGGTTCCGCGCCCGCTTCCGCGGGACCGCGATCCGGCGCGCCCGCCGCGCCGGGCTGGCGCGCAACGCGGCGCTCGTGCTGGGCAACCACGGCGACGCCGCCGCGGCGCCGGCGCTCCGCCGCGCGCTCGAGGACCACGAGCCCTCGGTGCGCGCGGCGGCGGCCTGGGCCCTGGAGCGGCTGGGCGCGCCGGCGCCGAGCGCGCGATGAGCCGGGCGCGCCCGTCCCGCCGCCGGGGAGCGTGGCTGCTCACCCCGGTGCTCGTCCTGCTCGGCTCGACGGCCGCGGCGCAGGAGCTGCCGCGACGCTACGCCGAGGCGCTCCAGGCCCTCGTGTCGTCCCGCAATCCGGCCGAGCGCGCGACCGCCGCCATCGCGCTGGGCCACGGCTTCCGGGACGTGCCGCCGAGCCGCGACCCCAGGATCGCCGAGAGCCTCGAGAGCGCCATGGTCCTGGACCCTGACGCGGTCGTGCAGGTGCTGGCCGCCTACGCGCTCTGCGTGCGAGGCGACCGCCGCGGGGTCGCCCGGGTGTCGCTGGCGCTGCGCGAGCGGGGCGGGGTGGACCCCCAGGAGATGCTCGCGCCCATCGCCCAGGTCCCGCTGTCCTATCTCTACCGTGCGCTCGGGTACGTCGGCGGCCCCGAGGCCACGCGCTTCCTGATCGAGACCTCGAGTGCCGGCGTGCGCTCCGTCCGGCTGGTGGCCATCGGCGCCCTGGGGCTCGTGCAGGACGATCCGGCGGCGGTGGACGCCGCGCTGGCCGCGCTGCTGCGCGACGACGACCCGACGATCCGGGGCGTGGCCGAGTTCGTCAGCACCGACCGGGCGCGGCGGGCGGCGAAGTGACTGCCGGAGGACCCGCGCCCTTGCGCGTGACGCGCCTCGATCACTTCGGGGTCGACGTCGCCGACCTCGCGAGGGCGGAGCGGTTCTACAGCGAGGTGCTCGGCATGTCGGTTATGATGCGGTTGCCCGATCAGGTGCTGATGAAGCACGGGGATGGCAACTGCGCGCTCTTTCTCCGCCCCGGCCGGCCGCCCGGCGATCCGGCGCAGATCGCCGCGCCGCTCGGGAAGCCGCACCACGCCTTCGAGGTCTCGTGGAGCGATCTCGAAGCCGCCCCGGCGCGCTTTCACGCCGCCGGGATCCCGTTCCACCCACGGATCGACTGGGGCGACCACGACTGCCTCTACTTCCTCGACCCCGACGGCAACCTGCTCGAGATCGTCGGGTATCGTTCCCCCGGGGCGCGCGCCCATGGGGAGGACGGGTAGGGCGGCGACCGTGGGCCGCCCGATCCGGCTGGTGATCTTCGATTGCGACGGCATCCTGGTGGACAGCGAGCGCGTCGCGGTGCGGGTCGACGTCGTCGTGCTCGCGGAGCTGGGCTGGGCGATGACCGAGGCGGACGTGGTCGAGCGCTTCATGGGCCGGACGGATGCCGACATGGCGTCGCAGATCGAGGCCCATCTCGGCCGCCCGCTTCCCGCGAACTGGGAAGAGCCCTTTCAGCCCCTGTATCGGGCGGCCTTCGAAACCGAGCTCAAGCCGGTTCCCGGAATTGTCACGGCGCTCGACGAGATCGCCACCGTCACCTGCGTGGCGTCGAGCGGCAGCCACGAGCGGATCCGCTACACGCTGGGGCTCACCGGGCTGTACCACCGCTTCGCCGGGCGGATCTTCAGCGCCACCGAGGTGGCCGAGGGCAAGCCGGCTCCGGATCTCTTCCTCCACGCGGCCAAGCGCATGGGGGTGCCTGCGGCGGACTGCGTCGTCGTCGAGGACAGCCGCTATGGCATCGAGGCCGCCCGAGCGGCCGGGATGCGGGCGTTCGGCTATGCGGGAGGGCTGACGCCGAGGTCATGGCTCGAGGGACCAGGCACGGTCGTGTTCGACGACATGCGGGACTTGCCCCGCCTCCTCGGCTCTCGATACTCCGATCGGTCCTAACTGGCGTAGGACCGCGTGCTACACTTTTCAGTGTCATGGCCATCCTGAAAATCGCACGACTCGGCCATCCCATCCTGCGCCGCCGGGCGGAGCCGATCCCCGTCGCGGAGATCCGCTCGTCGGAGGTCCAGCGGCTCATCGACGACATGATCGAGACGATGCGGGAGTACGATGGCGCCGGCCTGGCGGCCAACCAGGTCCACACCCTCACGCAGGTCGCCGTCATCGAGGTCCTGGAGAATCCCCGGTATCCCGAGGCCCCCGTCGTGCCCCTCACAGTGGTCATCAATCCCGTGGTCACCGCGCTCGCCGAGGAGATGGAAGACGGGTGGGAGGGATGTCTGTCGGTGCCCGACATGCGGGGGATGGTTCCGCGGCACACCGCTGTGCGCCTGGAGTGCCACGACCGCGACGGCCTCCCGGTGAGCCTCGTGGCCAAGGACTTCTTCGCGCGGGTGATCCAGCACGAGACCGATCATCTGAACGGCATCGTCTACCTCGACCGCATGCGGGACCTCTCCACGCTGGCTCACATCGCCGAGTGGCAGCGCTACGCCCTCGGTGTCCGGGAGCAGGCTGATTAGCACGGACAGGGCCTCTCCGGAGGCCGCCGGGGCCGAGCCGCCCGTGCTCGCGCTCGTCCGAGATCTCTTCTTCGTCGCGCGCATCCGCGAGACCGCGCGCCTGGCCGGCGTGCCGCTACGCCTCGCCCGCAGCCCCGACGAGATCGCCGCCGCGCTCGCCGAGCGGCCGCGATTCGCTCTCGTCGACCTGACCGGCGGCTTCGAGTACGAGCCGTTGTTCTCCGCCCTCGTCGCCGCGGGGATCCCGGTGCTCGGGTTCACCACCCACGCCCTCGCCCGTCAGACCCAGCCGTGGCACGCGCGCTGCGAGCGCGTGGTGACGAAGGAGACGCTCACCGCCGACCTGCCCGCGCTGCTGCGGCAAGGGGTCGAGGAGCGCCGAGGGTCCCCCGCGGCGCTTCCGAGCGTCGGGGGGTCTGGGGGGCGCCCGGAGCCCCCCAGTCCAATGACCGCCGAGGAGTTCGTCCGCCAGCTCGACGCCGCGAACCAGGCCCTGCTCTCGCGGCTGGCCCCCGAGGACACCCTCAAGCCCGAGGTGCAGGGCGACCTGACCGTCGTCAACCTCCTCAAGGTCGCGCTCAAGAACGAGATCGAAGCGACCGAGATCGCCGCGCGCTGGCTGGTCACCGTCGACGACGTGGACGTCAAGCTCGCGCTGGCGCGCCAGGTCGGCGACGAGGCCAAGCACTACCGGATGATCGCCGAACGCCTGCGCGGCCTCGGCGTGGACGTGCGCGGCTTCGACCCGCTCGCCAAGGGCTACGGCCCGCTGTTCCAGTACCTCGACACGCTGCCCACCACGGTGGAGCGCGTGGCCGCGGGGCAGTTCACCCGCGAGGCCATCGCGGTGGTCAAGAACCGCCAGTTCATCGAGTTCTGCGAAGCGGCCGGCGACCGTGAGACGGCCGCGCTCTACCGCGACGTGATCGAGCCCGACGAACGCTACCACCACGAGCTCGGGCGCACGCTGCTCCTGCGGCTGGCGAGCACGCCAGCGGCGCAGGAGGCGGCGGCGCGCGCGGCGCGGCGGACGCTCGAGCTGGCCGACGAGCTGCAGCAGAAGGCGCTCGCCACGGCCGGCATCCACCACGCGCCGGGCTGCTGATGGATCCCGCGCTGATCGCCTTCGGTGAGCTTGTCCGGGAGCCGGAGATCGATCTCGGGCGCGGCGCCCTGGCCATCGCCGCCATCGAGCACCCCGACCTGATCGCCGATCACGAGGTCAAGCGGCTCGACGAGCTGGCCGCCCGCTCCGCCGCCGCCGCGATCGGCGATCCGCTGCGTGCCCTGCATCGCCTGCGCGAGTTCCTGTTCGAGGAGGAGGGCTTCCGCGGCAACCGGGACGAGTACTACGATCCGCGCAACTCCTGCCTGAACGACGTCCTCGACCGCCGGCTCGGCATCCCCATCACGCTCTCCGTGCTGACCATCGAGGTCGGCCGGCGTCTCGGGCTGGCCATGGAGGGCATCGGCTTGCCGGGCCACTTCATCGTGAGCGTGCGCGTCGGCGAGGAGGCCGTGCTCCTCGACCCCTTCGACGCCGGCAGCGTGGTGACCCACGAGCGCGCCGGCGATCTGGTGGCGCGCGCGCTCTTGCGCCGGGTGAGCCTGACCGCCGAGCACTTCGCCCCTGTGGCCCGACGCCACATCCTGCTGCGGATGCTCGCAAATCTGAGATCGATCTACTGGCAGCGCGAAGATTGGCAGAAGGCGCTGGCCGTCGCCGAGCGGATGGTGCTGGTCGAGCCCGAGGCGCCCGCGCTCGTGCGCGATCGCGGCACCGCGCTCGTCAAGCTGCGCCAGCTCCAGCGCGGCGCCGCCGACTGGGAGCGCTACCTCACACGGTGCCCCGAGGCGGCGGACGCCAAGACCGTTCGCGTGCAGCTCAGGCGCCTGCGCCAGCACCTCGCCGCGCTGAATTGATGGACTGGGGGCCCCGGGCGCCCCCAGACCCCCTCATACGCTCGGGACGCCCCGGCGGAGGCGTGTCGGCCCCTCGATTCCGCATCGTCCCCAACCTGAGGGCTCCGGGCGCCCACACCTCCGGCTACAATCGGTGCTGCTTGCGGCCCGATCACCCTCATCGAGCCCATCGGGAACAGTCTGCCGCGCAGCAACCACGAGGCGTCGCTCCTGTCGATCGAGGTACTCTTCGGCTGGACGGCGAGCTCCGACGAGTTCGTACAGGGCCTGACGACCTGAAGCTCCAGTAGATTGCGTTGTCTCGGAGGCGCGCGAAGCCGTGCGCCAGCACAGCGCAGCTCGGAAAGTCTGTGTTGAATAAGGGCACGATCAGGGTGGTGGGACTCGGCGCGGTGGTACTCCTTGGGCTGCTGTCGGCCGCTTGCGCTACCCGGGGGCCGGTCGGCTCCGCGGCCGAGGAGCGCGCCCTCCAGGCCGAGGTTGAGCGGGAGGAGCGCGCGTTCCTGAAACGGGTCGAGGTCTACGGCGACCGCCGGCTCGATGAGTATCTCGGTGGGATCGTGGCGCGATTGACGGATGGCGACGTGCGCGAGCCTCGGGCGACGGTCGTCGTGCTGCTCGACCCCACGCTCGGCGCCTTCGCGATGCCCGACGGGCGGATCTACGTGCACACCGGCCTCGTGAGCCGGCTGGAGAGCGAGGCCCAGCTGGCCGCCGTGCTCGCGCACGAGCTCGCGCACCTGAGAGAGGGCCACGCTCGGGCCATCGGCCCCGCGGCGCCGATCCCGAGCGCCGATCCGCGCGAGCATCCCGTGCTCGGGCGTACGGCGCGCGCGATCGTCGGGCTCGAGCTCAGGGTGGCGGCCGTGGCCGCGATCGAGGGGTACGGCCGGCGGCTCGAACGCCAGGCCGACGCGCGCGCCCTCGAGGGGCTCGCGCGGGCGGGCTACGACCCAAGTGAAGCGCCGTCGGCGTTCGAGCGCCTCGGGGCCGATTTGGAGGAGCGCGGCCCGATGGAGACTCTCTTCTTCGGCAGCCGACAGCGGCTCGCCGAGCGCGTCGCCTCGATCCGCGCGCTCCTCGCCGAGCGCGTCCCGATGGTGCGGGCAACCGCGGCGAGCGGAGGCGGATTCGAGGATCACGTCCGCGCGCTGGTCCGCGACAACGCCCGCGCCGACGTCGCGACGGGACGCTTCGCCCTCGCCCAGCTGCAGCTCGAGCGCGCGCTGGCATCCGACCCTACCGACGCGATCGCCCACCTCGACCTCGGCGACCTCTGGCGGCTGCTCTCGCAGCGCGCGGCGACGCCGGCCGAGAAGGCGGAGCGGCTGGCCCGGGCGCGCGTGAGCTACGAGCGCTGCCTCGCCCTCGATCCCTCGCGTCCGGAGCCGTACCGACAGCTCGGCTTTCTGGCGTACGAGGAGAAGGACGTGACTGGCGCCATCGCGTGGTTCAGAAGGTATCTCGCGGTGAGCCCGCAGGCGCCCGATGCCCGCCGCATCGCGGAGTATCTCGCCGCGCTGGAGCGGTGATCCGCCGAGCTGACGCTATTCGCGCACGGAGCGGGGGATGGCGGTGACGGTTGACATCAAGACGGAAGAGCGCCCCTCGATCGAGTTCTGCCTGAGTCCGGTGCTGAAGCACATCCGGGGTCCGGTACGGGAGGCAGGCGGGACGGCGCGCCCGGATTCTCACGCCCCTCGCAGCTGGCGGGCGCGGCGTTGCGCGCCCACGATCGCCTGGACACGGGCACGCTCCCGCTCCACCTCGGGTCGCGGAGCTCCGGCGCCGTCGTACTGCCAAATCTCAGACGATGGGAAACGGGTGCCCTGCGCCGACACGATCTCGGCCCTACCGCCGCCGGACTCTCGGATCGCGAAATCGAAGGCGAGTGGCCATGTTCCGGAACGTAGACTCACCGCTGGCAGCGGTTTAGCCGCCGTCGTCCCCACCATGTTCGGTGTATCACTCTCTCAGCATTGTCCCGGTCGGTGCCCTAGTCCCACCTGGATGCCATGGCCCTCCAGCGAGCGGTCTACCGGCCCCGCGACGCCGAGCACACGGTGCTCCACCAAGTCGTCGCCGAGCATCTGGAGGCGTTCCTGGAGGCCGTGGCGGAGGCCGGCGACGGGGCGGGCCTGCCGCAGTTCGTCGAGCGCGAGTTCCGGAAGTTCCTGACGTGTGGCGTGGTCGAGCATGGCGTGGCGCGGTTTCGGTGCGAGAGTTGCGGGCGCGAGCACCTGGTGCCGTTTTCGTGTAAAGGGCGGGCGTGGTGTCCCAGTTGCGGTGGTCGGCGGATGACGGAGCGGGCCGCGCATCTGGTGGACGCGGTGCTGCCATGGGTGCCGGTGCGGCAGTGGGTGCTGACGGTGCCGTATCGGCTGCGCTACCAGATGGCGTGGAATCACGGGCTGAGCCGCGCGGTGCTGCGGGTGTACACGAGCGTGCTGCTCGACGTGTACGCGCGCGGCGTGCCGAGTGGACGCACCGGCTGCGTCACCGTGATGCAGCGCGCGGGCAGCGGCTTGAACGTGAACCTGCACTTTCACACGCTCGCGCTGGACGGGGTGTTCACCGAAGCGCCCGGGGGCGCGCTGGCGTTTCATCCGGCGCCGGCGCCGAGCGACGCCGAGGTTGCGGCGGCGCTCGCGACGATCCGCCACCGGGTGCAACGGCTGCTGGTGCGCCGCGGCCTGGAGCCCGGCGACGACGCGACGGGTCCGGCGGATCGGCTCGCGGACGAGTCCCCCGTGCTGGCGGGGATCGTCGAGGCCTCGGTGCAGGGGCGGGTGGCGCTGCGCCAACGCGCGGGTGCGCGGGTGCGGCGGCTCGGCGACGAGCGCGACACGGCGGCCGTGACCTCGCGGGGGGCGCGGCAGGCGCACCTCGAGGGATTCGACCTGCACGCCAACGTGTGGGTGTCGGCGAACGATCGGGCGGGGGTGGAGCGTCTGTGCCGCTATGTCTTGCGTCCGCCCTTCGCGCAGGAGCGCCTGCGACTGCGGGGCGACGGCCGCGTCGCGCTGGGGCTCAAGAGGGCGTGGCACGACGGGACGAGAGAGTTGGTCTTCGAGCCGCTGGAGTTCCTGGAACGGTTGGCGGCGATGACGCCGCGGCCGGAAACCAACCTGCTCATCTGCCATGGAGTGTTGGCCCCGCGCGCACGCTGGCGCGCGCGAGTGGTCGTCTATGGACGGCGCGTGCCCGAGCCCCCGGCCTCGACGGCGCCGCTGGCCGCAGGTCCGGACGGCACGGGGGTGAAGACCACGAGTCCGCGCGCCTGGAGCTGGGCGGCACTGATGCACCGGGCGTTCGGCCTCGACGTGCTGGCGTGTGCCCATTGTGGAGGCCGCCTACGCCTGATCGCCACGCTGCACGATCCCGCGGTCATCCAGAAGATCCTTGCGCATCTCGCCCTCTCCCACTCGGGGCAGAGTCCCGGCCCCGCCCCCACCCGAGCCCGGAGCCGCCGCGTCCTGATCGGAGCGGTTCGGGGGCGCGGCGGACGCCGTCGTGCCTGCGCCGCGAGGTGTCATTCGCGCTGATTCGGCCGGTCCGCCGGTCGAATGACGGCGGCGGTCTGTCTGGCCTAGCATGTCGCTCACACGGGCCGGCTCGCTCGACCCGCGAGGAGGCCCTGATGTGCATTGTGGCAGCGGCTCCCGGGGCGGCCAGCGTCCGAGTAGGGAGATTATGTCACGGGGACGGGGGCCATGAGGGGGGCGGGCGGTGCCGGAGGGGGCTAATGTTGCCGCGCGCGGGTATCCCCGAGGTCAACGCCATGACCGACGGGTTCCTGGACCGCGACTGACGCCAGACGCCGCTCGGGGAGGGTCGTTGATTCAGTCTAGTGCGGGCTTGGCTTGAGAACCCCACGCAAACCGCAGATAGCGCGAGGCGGAGTGCCGGTCGCAAGTTCTCAGAGGCGGCTCAAGAGTTCTATGGCGAGTCGAAGTCGGGAAGCTGAACGATAGCGGTGACGCTGTTTGTACGTCGGACCTGGAGGTGGGCATCGGCCCAGGCTTCCGTTCACTCAGGCAGTTCCTCCGTAAGGATCCCGTCTGGGTCGTAGACCTCGAGCTTCGAGGGCACGACTACGCGCTCGGAGAAGACCGCTATCGTGTGTCCCGTTGGACGCTGCGCCGAGGGGCCGCGGATGGCTTCAAAGCGTCCCGAGAGATAGGTGAGCCTCCCGAGCCGTTGTGTCGGTGTCTCGCCCCTCAGCGCCTCAAGGAGGTAGGGTGCCACGAGTTCGGCCGCGTTTGTCCCGACCCGCGCTTGCGCTTGCGGGTCCAGGAGATCGAGGACCCGATGCAGCTGACCCCGAACGGTCAGCATCACGAGGGGACGGGTCAGCGCCGGGGCCACGCCGCTGCCAAGGAACGGTCGAAGGCCCTCGCTCAGCGCGGTCTCCGCCGACTCGGCGATGTAGGTGGTGCGGGCGCCGCCCGATGGGTTGTAGCGCCCCCCGCGTTCGCGGCCAGGCACGCCGCTCAGAATATTCGGGGCCACGCGGCCAGCGGCCCGCAGGTACTTGAAGGCGATCGTGCGGAAGAAGGGACCGGCCAGCGCTACGGGTTCAACCGTCGCGAGCGCCGCCTCGAGCTCCCCCGCGGGGAGCATCAGGCCGTTTCGCCCGCCAAGCCCGCGCGGAGGTAGTCGCTCAGGCGCTTCGCGCCTCCCTCGGTCAGGTAGTCGAGAGGGGGCTTCCCCGAGAAGTCAGGGTGTCCGGCGTGGAGCCACGCTCGCGCGAGCTCCTCCTCGCCCAGCATTTCGAGGAGCGTCGCCCAGCTAAACTCGAGCTCTCGCAGCCCTGCCTGCGCGGCGCCGGCAGTGGGACGCTTCGACAGCGCCGAGGGCGTGACACCGATGGCCTTCGCGACCTGCGACAAGGTCAGGCCCATGACGCGGGCGACCCGGGTTGCGTCGAGACGACCGCTCTGGTCGTGGAAAGCACGCACGAGGGTGTCGTGAACAGCGGTACCTGCGCCCTTCGTCTCGCTGAGGACTTGAAGGAGGTTCTTCCATGCTAGGTCCACATGCTCGGCCGGCACCACACTCGTGGCACCCGCGGCGTAGGCTTCGCTGACGAACCGCTCCTCGGGGTGATCGACCCACGCGACGAAGATCGGTACGTGTGGAGCGACAGCCCGCATGAGCTTGACCTCGACGAGCACGGTGCTCGGCCCAAGGGCGACCACGAGATCTGGGACCACTCCATGCTCAGGCCGGTCCAGAGTCAGCACGCGAAAGCCGGCGCGCTCCAGCGCGCGAACTAGCGCGGCCCGGCGCCTGCTCGCAGGCCTCGGAGAAATTAGAAGCGCGCTCCGCCTATCAGGCACGGATCTATGCTGCCATTTGACGCGCCAAGCGTCAACAAGATGGCAACATAATGGAAACGAAACATGCGTTACGATCAAACTCTCAGTGCTCCGGGGCTATAACCCGGCGGGTTCCTCCTGGGGCGAGAAGGCAAGTCCCCTCTCCCTGTCTGGCCAGACCTCTCATGCATATACCTAATTAGGAGGGATGTTATGCGGAGATCCTAAAACGCTCCCTAAAAACCGCTCCCACTTGACAATGATTAGGTAGAGAGAGACACTCTTAGCCATGAGCGGCACGCCTCGTGGTACTGACACGATTCCCAGGGTCCGAATTCCCCAGATCTTCGACGTGCTGTCCTTTCTCGCAGACTCCGCGGGTGGTCGCACCTTCGATGAAGTGAGACTTCTTTTGCGCCGTCGGTCTCATCGAGCCAGCGCGTCGCCAGACGCCATGTCGACGGCGGCCCGCCACATCCTCGACGACCTCCAGCGTCTGGGCCTGGCGCGGGTCGGCACGCTACCGCGGAAGCGTTCTGAGGTAGAACGCCTCAAGCACACGCCCTGCGAGATCGAGGAGGCCGGTGCGCTGCTGGCGGCACGGTATCGGGAGAGCCGAGGCCGCGCGTTTGACGAGCTCTTGGTCCTCTGGATGAATCGGCATCCGTACTTCAGAACCTTCATGGTGCGCGTACTCCGCGCACCGCTCTATGTCCCCGATGTAACGAGCATCAAGCAGTTCAACCGGGGCCTGCTTTCCAAGCCCGATCCTGCCGAATTGGCGGAACAGATCGCGGAGGGCTGCGAGAAACGCCTATTGGCGACGGGGTACCCCGCCGAGAGGGGCGAGACGCTAAAGCGCGAGATTTACGACCGTCTCTCCGAGGTGTGGAGGAAGAGCATGTTGCTCGAACTCGACTCGAAGGCGCTGGTGGACACGGTCGAGGACAACGTGGTCCTGCCAGCGATGTTGGCTGCCGAAGAGCTCCCTTTCGACGCCGTCACATTCGAACGCCTTCTTTGGGCCGCTGAAGACTTCCTGTGTGCCGCCTGGACGTCCTCTCATCCAGAGTTCACTGGTCGAGTCGTGTTTGGGACATGTGGATTCGAACCTAGTCCGCTGGAGGGTGACAGCGCAGTCACCGGAATAATCCATCGGGGCCGCGCCTTCGCCGAGGAACGGTTCTTCCCATCGCTCGCGTCAGCCTACCGGCAGTTGGCGGGCGCATCGCATGGTTACGTCGACGCCTACGCCCTCCGTGCGCTCGTCTGCGCGGGTATGGGAATTCAACCCAGGCTGTTCGCTAGGTGTCTGGAGACTCTGCTCCTGAATCTGAAAGGAGAGCAACCAAAGATCTTCACGGAACTACCCTTCAAGCCACCGCCAAAGGGAGAGGACTACATCGAGATCGGCACGCGTCGGATCGGTCAGCTGAAGCTGTCCGAGTAACAAGGAGGTCGCTATGGCGATCAAGTCATACTACGAGCGGCAGTGGAGGATCAAACGAATCCCGTTTCCGCGAAAGGGCGCGTACGCGGAAAGCACTCAGGCCGTGTTTGTCCCCGAGATCTTCGGTGACCAATGGGATGAGTTCCGGCGAAAGTTCTTTCTCGCGCCATTGGAGATCGGACAGCCTTTGATGGGTGCCGTGTGGTCGCTGACCCCTGGTGACCCCAAGGCCCGTGGCTACGGAAAGTCCACACTAATGGGCGAGAGCGCGAAGCTGGTGAGCCAGGACTTCGGCCTTTCGACTTTGGTGGAACTCGGCATTGATGAGGAGGACGCTCGTCAACATCCTATCCTCGCGTCGTATGCCTCCTTCACGGCAGCCGCCTACGGCGGTGTCGGGAACATCGATGCTGTAGGTTTCCAACTCCTGAAGTTTCTCCTCCGTGAAGGCGGGGAGGACGAGGACGATTTGCACTTGCGCATGCGAGAGCTGGCGGAAGCGAGACTGGGCCAGCAGGGCGTGTCCGTCGACGACCGTGGCGGAGCGATCGCCTCGGCGATCCGCACCAGATGTCGCAAAGCGGGGATACCCGTCGACATTCGGGGAAAGTTGGAGGACTACCTGGAGTATCTCGTAGGGCCAGACACCGAGTCATTGAACCAGTTCCTGGCTCAGGACGTACATACGTGGCATCAGGACCGCAACGGCTTGAAGTATCTCCAGCTCTTCGTGGTCTTCGCGGAGCTGGCTGGCATCCAGCACCTGACGTTCTTCGTCGATCAGGTTGAAGACTTCACAAGCCTATCTGGCTCCACGAAGATCCAGAAAAACGTCAAGATCATAAGAGATGCCCTTATCGAGAGCGAGCCCTTTGCCTCGCGGGCATCGTTCGTGTTTCAGTTCCATCCTCAAGCCCACGAGGCCCTGCGGTTCGCCTGGGACCACGAGGATCTGCCGTCGCTCGCCCATGATGATCCGCTGAACAAGCCGGTGGTGGTGGTGTTGAAGGGGCTCGACGACTTCAGTGCCGCAAGGGTCGCCGTCGAACGTTTCCTCGGGCACGCGACCGTGGCGGTCCCGGCACGCCAGCCGGGAATCGCGCCGTTTACGGACGAAGCTGTGCGCCAGGTGTGGGAGGCGACGCGCCCCATCCCGCGCAACTTTCTGACCGTCCTTCACGACGTCATGCGGGTCGGCGCGGATGCGCGGGTAGCCCTGTTGGACAAGGACTTCGTTGCGCCGAAGCTTCAGCGGCTGACGGAGGCCGCAGCCGAGGAGGCGGCGCGAGAAGACGAGGACGAGCGGCTGGCATAGGGGAAGGGACATGTGGTGGGAGCGCCCCGTGCTCCGGCCGTTCAGGCCGTTGCTGCCGGCGAACGTTCTTGATGTCGTTGTACGGGCGTTTTGTCTCATTCGATCTCGTGCCCTCGGCGGCGTCGGGCGGCGGCGTGGCCGCGACTTCGAGCGGTTGTTCTACGGAGCATGCCACCGCGGGGGCCTCTCGCTCACAGAACAGGCTGGCGCGCGAACGGTTGGCGGTCAGCAGAGCGCATCAGGCTTCTGGCACGAGGTGGATGCGGCCTCCCGCTCGATCCGTCACGTCACGCACTGGGAGCTGAAGCATCTAAGCGCGCCGGTCGCAAAGAACGACCTACTGATCTTCAACGGCAAAGGCCTGGAGTTCCATCAGGGCAGCGATCAATTCGTAGCGCGGGTACCCCTGCTAAGATTCTTGCTTTCCGGAGGAGCCGTAGAGGGAGAGGGTCGTCAGTATGGTGCGCTCTGGGGCATCATGGTCATCGAACCCGACCGATTCCCGCTGCCATTGGTCTACGAAGCGAGCGTGAGGGGTGCGGCAGAGTGGCTGAGTCCCTTGGACGTCGCTCGCGTGAAAGACCTCGTTGCTTGGGCCTGCCGGCCTCTTCAGGTCGTGCTGCAGGAACTCGGCGACTTCTCCGTTGCGGGGCGAGAGGGTCTGAGAACTGGCCCGACAGCGGTGCGGGCCGCTCGAGCCGTTGTAGATATCCAGGCTCGCCTCGGCGAAGTCGTGCTCGATCAGCTCGAGGAAGAGTGGCCAGGCTGGGTCGATGAAACGAGCGAGTCCACCTGGGGGCTGTCTGGGTGCCAGGGCTCCTACTAACTAATTTAGTCGACGGGGCGCCGCGCCGGCGCGCCGACCTCCACCAGTCCCGTTCCGACGAGCCGGTAGCGCCGGGTCTCGATCGCCGGCTCCCGGGGCGGCCAGCGTCCGAGTAGGGAGATTATGGCTCCCGGGGCGGCCAGCGTCCGAGTAGGGAGATTATGTCACGGGGACGGGGGCCATGAGGGGGGCGGGCGGTGCCGGAGGGGGCTAATGTTGCCTACGCTCGCCACGACGCGCCAGGATGAGAGCCCCCGTTCATGAAGAGTTCGGCGGGCTGTCACGCCGGCACGGTGATCAGGATCAGCCAACCGACGAGGAGGGTGAGCGCCGTCAGCGGGACACCGACACGACAGTACTCGAGGAATCCGATCTCCACACGCGCCTCTCGGGCCGCCTCTACGACGATCAAGTTCGCCACCGAGCCGAGGATGGTGAGATTCCCTGCAAGCGTCGATGCCATCGCGAGGATCAGCCATCCGCGGTTTGGCTCCCCGAATGATGGGATCAGCGGCTTGAAGAGAAGCACGGCCGGGACGTTGGAGACCAGGTTCGACAGCACCGCGGTCGCTACCGTGAGGATCGCTGGGCGGTGAAGTCCCACGGCGCCCGCCCAGGCGACCAGATCTTCAACGAGACCGGCTCGTTCGACGGCGCCCGTCAGGACGAACAACCCGACGAAGAGCACGAGGAGTTGCCAGTTCACGTCGCGGTAGACCTTCTCCGGCTTCACTCGTCGGGTGAACAGTGAGCACGCGGCGCCGCCAATGGCGACGAGCGCGATCGGAACACCGGCCAGGAACGCGATGAGCATCACCCCGACCGCAGCCACGGTCTTCACCATGAGCGGGTAGTGGACTGAGACCCGATCCTTGACCTCCGAGGCTGTCAACGCCTCGGGCAGCTCTCGCCGATACACGAACCCCACGACGATGAAGACGCACACGAGGCCGAGGAGCGCGATCGGACCTTCGCGCACGAGAAATTCCCGATAGGTCAGGGTGGAGAAACTTCCCACGAGCATGTTCTGAGGATTGCCGGTGAGCGTGGCCACGCTGCCGACGTTCGCCGCGGTGGCCAGGGCCACCAGGTACGGAACGGGCGGTAACGCGAGTCGGCGGGTCATGCCGACGACGAGCGGCGCCAGCACCAGACATACCACGTCGTTCACGAAGAGCGCCGAGAGGACACCGGCGGCGGCGATGACGGCGGCCAGCAGGCTGCGGGGCGTGCTCGCCTTCCGGATGATCCACAGCGTGACGAGACTGAAGAACCCCGAGAGCCGGAGGTATGCCGCAACGATCATCATCCCGAAGAGCAGCACGAGCGTGTGCGCGTCGACGGCGAGCACAGCGTCGTTCCACGGCAGGACGCCGCTCAGAACCATGAGCGTCCCGCCGATGATCGAGACGCCGGTGCGATCGACACGGAATCCGGGTAACCGACCGAGGCCAAGCCCGACATACGACGCGGCGAAAATCACGAGTGTGATCGTTCGTTCCAGCGTCGTCTCGTGCATGCGGCTAGCCGTCCCCGCCCTCGCGCGCCGGCACGCCTATGACGTCACGCCGCCCCGACTGCGCGGACGCCGCGGACGACGACTGTGCGGGCGTGCCGGCGCATGTCTGAAGCGTACCCGAGCGACGGGCGGCGATCCACTTCGCTCACGGCCACGTCGCCGCCGGCTCGAAGTTGATGATGTGCGACTCCGGCTGTTCAGCCCTTTCCCTCTCAGAGCGCCCCGAGAACTGCTCCGCCCAGAGCAGCGATCACGACCACGAGCCATGCCGGCACGCCCCACAGGGCGAGCAGACCAAACGTCACGAGAGCGAGCGCGAGGTCCGCCGACGTCCTGATCGAGCTGGTCCACACGGGGTGGTAGAGAGCGGCAAGAAGCAAGCCGACGACCGCCGCATTGATGCCACGGAGCGCCGCCTGGAAACCCGTGCGCGTTCGGAGGGCGCTCAAGAAGGGCAGCGCCCCCACGACCATGAGGAACGTCGGCAGGAAGATCGCGACGAGCGCGATGGCCGCTCCCGCGACTCCGTTCGACTTCTGATGCATGACGGCTCCGAGGTACGCGGCGAACGTGAACAACGGCCCGGGCACCGCCTGCGCCGCGCCGTAGCCCGCCACGAACTCTTCGTTGGTGACCCACCCCGGCGGTACGACCTCCGCCTGCAGGAGCGGCAAGACGACGTGGCCGCCGCCGAAGACGAGGGACCCCACCCGGAAGAAGCTATCGAACACGATGAACCCCTGGCTCGTCACCACTTGCGCCCACCTTCGGCACGCGCCCGCTCCAACAGCAATTTCGCGATCCGGGCTGTCGCCGTCTTCAACGAGAGATCGTCGGCCAGCCCGACGAGACTCTGCATTTGATCTCCTGCCGCCGTCACTGTGGCAGCGGCTCCCGGGGCTCCCGGGGCGGCCAGCGTCCGAGTAGGGAGATTATGTCACGGGGACGGGGGCCATGAGGGGGGCGGGCGGTGCCGGAGGGGGCTAATGTTGCCTACGCTCCGTGCCCGTTCCACGGGGAGGGCTATCGGAAAGTCCGCGCGCGCCTGGCGCATCGTGGGCTGCATCTGGGTGGCAAGCGGGTGCTTCGGCTGATGCGCGCGCACGGGCTGTTGGCCCCGCGTCGCCTGGGGCCGCCGAATGGCAACCCGGCGCACGACGGGACGATCATCACCGACCGGCCGGATGTGATGTGGGGCACCGATGCGACGCGCTTCTCCACCGAGCGCGACGGCTGGTGCTGGTTCTTCGGCGCCATCGACCAC
>JACQFL010000049.1 GCA_016200085.1 Candidatus Rokuibacteriota bacterium
TGCCCGATGCCCACGGCAATCTCCTCACCGTGACCGATGCGCGCGGAGTCGCCCCGTGGACGTTCACGTACGACAGCGCGGGCCAGCTCACGACCGTGACGATCCCCGGGGGCACCCTCCCCACCTCCCTGGCCTACGACGTCAATGGCAACCTGACGACCATCGTCGACCCGCTCCAGCACACGACCCGGGCGAGCTACGACGCCGCCTCGCGGCTGCTCAGCACCACCGATCCCCTGGGGAATCTCACCGAAGTCGACTACGACGCCCTGAACTCGCTGACCGCCATCGCGGACGCCGCCGGCGGCGTCACCCGCTTCAGCTACGACGGCAACGGCAACCTCCGCACCGTCAGCGACGCCCGGGGCGGCACGACCACCTACACCTACGACGTCATGGACCGCGTCCTGACCCGCACCGACCCGGTCAACACGACGGAGCAGGTCCTGCTGTACGACGGCCTCGGCAATGTCCTGCAGTTCCGTGATCGCAAGGGCCAATCGAGTCAGGTTGCCTATGATTCGCTGAATCGCCCGCTCACGGCCAGCTGGGCCGACGGCACCGTCACAGCGTACACCTGGGATCCGGTCGATCGGCTGACCAGCGTCGTGGAGACGCCTCCGAGCGGGGGGGTGACCTCGGTGGTCAACGACTTCGACGTCCTCGATCGCCTGGTGACCCAGACCACCGCGCTGGGGAGCGTCAGCTCCACCTACGACCTGGCCAGCCGGCGGCAAACGATGAACACCACCACCTACGACTGGGATGAAGCCTCCAACCTCAAGCACATCACCCGGCCTGTCCCCGGCGGCAGCCTGGTGGCCAGCTTCACCTATGACCCCGTAGGCCGCCGGTCCACGCGGACGGTGACCGCTCCCACGCCCTCGCAGGGCGTCAGCACGGGGTACACCTACGACGCTGCCTCCCAGCTCATCGGCCTGACCTACCAGCGCAACGGGGCGACGTACGGCGACCTCGCCTACACGTACGACGCCGCCGGCAACCGCATCGCCGTCGGCGGCTCGCTCGCGCGCACGCTGCTGCCGGATTCGGTCAGCAGTGCGGCGTACAATGCGGCGAACCGCCAGACGCAGTTCGGCGCGTCGACCATGACGTTTGATGCCAACGGCAACCTCCACACCCTCACCGACAACCAGGGCACCACGCTCAACTGGGACGCCCGGGACCGCCTGGTGAGCCTAACGAGGGGCGATGGGCTGACGGCGGCCTTCACCTACGACGGCCTCGGCCGTCGCGTCAGCAAGACGGTCAACGGGGCCACGACCTCCTACGCCTACGACGGTCGCGACATTCTCAGCACGATTACGGCGAATGGATCGACGGACTACTTGATGGGGCTTCCCCTCGATGAGCCGCTTGCACGGAACGGTGGTACGCAGTTCTATCTCGCTGACGTGCTCGGCTCGGTGATCACTCTGGCCGACAATACCGGTGCGGGTGATACTACGTATACTTACAGTCCCTTCGGCGTCACTTCGAGCGCGGGGGTTGCCTCGACGAACTCGTTGGGCTTCACAGGCCGAGAGGCAGATGAGAGCGGGCTCTATTATCATCGCGCTCGGTACTATCAGCCAGTCCTGCAGCGGTTCGTTAGTGAGGACCGACTCCAGCGCATGAGTAGAACAAATCCTTATGCGTACGCTCTCAACAACCCACTCCGCTGGATCGATCCTCTTGGCCTAGCAGTCCGTGGTGAAAGTGGCGGACGTCAGCAAGCAAGCACGACGGGTGAGTAAGTGCGCTGGACGCACGGCATCACCGGCCAGAGGCGCCAGAGGGGCTTGGTGGTCATCCAGACGCGCTCGACGAACATTCCCA
>JACQFL010000047.1 GCA_016200085.1 Candidatus Rokuibacteriota bacterium
CCTCATCGCCGCCACCCCATGTGAGCTCGGGCAGATCGCCGTCGAGGACGGCGAAGCCGATCGCCGCGTGGAAGCACGACGCGCCGGCGATCAGGCCCGCTCGGCATCCCCCGCCCGCGCCAGGAAGCGGCTGGCCTCCTGCGCCTCCCGCCAGGTCGGGAACCCGACGGGCCCCTCGACCCGCTCGAGCACCCCGGTCTCCGGATCCCAGCCGACGACGCAGGGGATCCACGCCGCGAGGGCGAAGGAGTAGCAGGGGTACGACGATCGTAAGTACTCGCGTTTCCCCGTCTGGTGAATGACCGGCTCGCCGGGGCATCGTTGCGCCATCACGAGGAGGTGCAGCGATGGACGCGACGCTCCGCCAGCTCCGCTCCGAAGCCCAGCAGCTCACCTACGGGAAGGCGCCTACCGGCGTTCGGTATCCGGCGGCGTTCCGCACGACGGCGGTCGCCCTGGCGCGCCGGCGCTTGGCCACGGGGGTGCCGTTCGTCCGCGTCGCCCGGGAACTTGGCCTGCCGACAAAGAGCTTGGCGCGGTGGCTCCAGCGCCGCCCGGCCCCGCGGCTGCGACCCGTGGCGGTCCGGCCCGACCCGGCGCCGCCGGCTGCGTCCGCGGCGAGCGTCGTGCTCGTCACGCCGCACGGCTGCCGCGTCGAAGGGCTCGATCGCGACGGGCTCGTCGCCCTGCTGCGGGCGCTCGGATGATTGGGTCCACCCGGCAGGTCGCCGTCTGGGCCTACGGAGCGCCGGCCGATTTGCGTAAAGGCTTCGACGGCCTCAGCGCCCTCGTGAGCCAGGGCCTCGGCCAGGATCCGCTGTCCGGGGACTGCTACCTCTTCGTCAATGCCACGCGCAAGCGGGCCAAGGTGCTTCTCTGGGACGGCACCGGGCTCTGCATCTACGCCAAGCGCCTTGAGCGGGGTCGCTTCGCCTGCCTGTGGCGCGACGCCGACGCGCGGGTCGTGCGCCTCACCATGAGCGAACTGCAGCTCTTTCTCGAAGGCAGCACGCTCGTCGGGCGCGTCGCGCTGTCGCCCGCGCCGTTTGTGGTCACGCCGAGGCAGAAAAATCTTGCGTCGCCCGCGGCGCAATGATGTAGTGCGTGTGTGCTCTGCCTCGATGCGATCCGTGATCCTGAGATGCTCCGTCAGGTCGCGGTCCTCCTCGAGCGCGAGAACGACAAACTCCACGCCAAGCTCCAGACCCTGACCGCCGAGCTCGTCCGCCTGCGTGGCGCCGCCCGGCCCGCCGCTGAACTCGAACTCGAATTTCTCAAGGAGCTGCTCGCCCAGCGCGAGCAGGCGCTCTTCGGCGCCTCGTCGGAGCAGCGCCCGCGCCCAGCCACGTCGACGCCGAGCCCGCCGCCGGCGGCGCGCCCCGGCCACGGACCGACGGCGCAACCGGCGCTGCCCACTCTCGACGTGGTGCACGAGCTGGACGCCGCCGACCTGACCTGTCCGCAGTGCGGCGGGATGCTACGCGAAATGCCCGGCCAGACCGAAGACGCCGACGAGATCACCGTCATCGAGCGGCAGTTCGTGCTCCTGAAGCACCGGCGGAAGAAGTACCGGTGCACCTGCAACGGCTGTGTGGATACCGCCCCGGGCCCGCTGCGGCTCGCCGCGCGGCCCGATGTCCGTGGCCGGCGCTACTCGCCCAGCTTCGCGGTCGAGGTCGCCGTCGGCAAGTACCTCGATCATCTGCCGCTCGAGCGCCAGGCGCGGGTGATGGCCCGCGAAGGGCTCACGATCGAGTCGCAGACGCTCTGGGACCAGATCGAGGCGCTGGCCGCCGTGCTCCAGCCGACGTACGACGCGCTCCGGCGGTACGTGCTGACCGCCCCGGTCGTCGGGGCCGATGAAACCTGGTGGCGGTTGCTGGGAGGCCCGGAGAACAAACGCTGGTGGGCGTGGAGCGTCACCCGGGACGACGCTGTCACGTACACGATCCTGGAGAGCCGCTCGCAGGAGGCGGCGCGCCGGGTGCTCGACGGCTACCACGGGATCGTGCTGGCCGATGGGTACGGCGCGTACGACGCGCTCGCCCGGGCGGGGCCAGGCTTCATGCTGGCCCATTGCTGGGCGCACGTACGGCGCAAGTTTGTCGAGGCGGAGCCGCACTACCCGGCGCCCTGCGCGGAGATCCTCGAGCTCATCGGTCAGCTCTACGCCGTGGAGCGGGCGGGTCCCGGTGTCGACCCAGCCGCGAGCGACGAGACGCGCGCCGCGGCGCTCGACCTGCGCGCCAGGCTGCGGCGAGAGCGGTCGACCCCGATCGTCGAGGCGATCCGCGCGTGGGCGTATCAGCAACGTGCGCTCCCCGAGAGCAGCCTCGGCAAGGCGATCGCGTACCTGCTGGGCCTCTGGCCCGGGCTGACGCGCTGCCTCGACGATCCGCGCATTCCGCTCGACAACAACGCCACCGAGCGCGGGCTACGCGGCATGGTGGTCGGCCGCAAGAACCATTACGGGTCCCGCTCGAAGCGTGGGACCGAGGTCGCGGCGCTCTTCTACAGCCTGATTGAGTCGGCCAAGCTCTGCGGCGTGGAGCCGAAAGCGTACCTGCTGCACGCGACGCACGCCGCGCTCGAGAACCCCGGGACCGTCACCCTCCCGCACGCGCTCCTGACCGCCTGACGGGGCGCCCCCCCCCAGCCGCCTGACCCGCCCGCCGGGCGGGCGCTGTGGGGAAACGCGAGTACTTACCCTGCAACGGCTGTGTGGATACCGCCCCGGGCCCGCTGCGGCTCGCCGCGCGGCCCGATGTCCGTGGCCGGCGCTACTCGCCCAGCTTCGCGGTCGAGGTCGCCGTCGGCAAGTACCTC
>JACQFL010000048.1 GCA_016200085.1 Candidatus Rokuibacteriota bacterium
GGCGGCCGTCATGGACGACATCGTCGCGGCGCTCGAGGCGCAGGGCATCCAGGTCGAGCAGTACTATCCCGAGCTGGGCCACGGCCAGCAGGAGCTGTCGATCCGCCACGCGCCGGCGCTCGCCGCCGCCGACCGCCAGGTCTTCTACCGGGAGACGGTCCGCGCCGTCGCGTACCGCCACGGGCTCTACGCCTCGCTCGCGCCCAAGCCCTTTGTCGACCAGGCCGGCAACGGCAGCCACGTGCACTTCAGCCTGTGGGATGCCGGCGGCCGGCGGAACCTCACCCACGACCCGCGCGGACGCTACGGGATCAGCGCGCTCGGCTACCACTTCATCGCGGGTGTGCTCGAGCACCTGCCGGCGTTGCTGGCGCTGACGTGCCCGTCCGTGAACTCGTACCGGCGGCTGCAGCCGCACTTCTGGAGCTCGGCCTACACGGCCTGGGGGCCGGACAACCGCGAGGGCGCCATCCGCATCCCGTCGACGTTCGCCTCGGATCGTGCGGGCTCCACCAACGCCGAGCTGAAGGCGTGCGACGCCTCGGCCAACCCCTATCTCGCCCTCGGCGGGCTCCTCGCCGCCGGCCTCGACGGCGTGAAGCGGAAGCTCGAGCCGGGCGAGCCCACGATGATTGATCCCGCCAACTATTCCGACGCCGAGCGGGCGGCCCGCCGCATCGTGCGCTTCCCGACCACGCTCGCCGAGGCGCTCGACCATCTGGCCGCCGACCGCGTGCTCATGGCGGCGCTGGGGCCGCTGCTCGCGCGCTCGTTCCTCACCGTCAAGCGCGGGGAATGGCAGGCCTTCAGCAAGGAGGACACGGCCTTCGAGATCAAGCACCACTTCTGGAAGTTCTGAGCGTGGACCTCGACCTCTCCGCCATTCCGATCCTGGATCAGCATTGCCACCCACTGCTGCGTGACGGCGGGGGCGCGCTCGCGCCGGTCGACTACCAGCGCTTCTTCAGCGAGAGCGGCGAGGCGGAGATGCACGCCCGTCACGCCCCGACCACGATCTTCTTCCGCTGGGCCCTCAAGGAGCTCGCCGCCCTGCTCCGCTGCGAGCCGGCCGTCGAGGCCGTGCTGGCGGCGAGGGCCAGGGCCGGGGCCGACGCCCTGGCCGGCCGGATGTTCCGCGACGCGAACCTCGCCATGCTGCTCGTCGACCACGGCTACCAGACGGGCGCGAGCTACAGCCACGCCGAGCTGGCGATGCGGCTGCCGTGCCGCCTGGCGCAGATCCTCCGGCTGGAAACGCTCGCCCAGGACCTGATCGTCCGCCACGACACGTTCGACCAGGTGATCGACGCGTTCGTGGCGACCGTCGAGGAGGCGCGAGCCGCGGGCCACGTCGGCCTCAAGAGCATCGTCGCGTATCGCACCGGGCTCGCCGTCAGCGAGACGTCGCGCGGCGACGCTGCGGCGGCGTGGGGCCCGGTGAAGGAGCGCGCCAAGCGCGACGGCCGGGTCCGGCTGGCCGACAAGCCGCTGAACGACTATCTCGTGCTCCGCGCCCTCGAGATCGCCGGGCGCCAGGCGCTGCCCGTGCAGTTTCACACGGGCTTCGGTGACGGCGACCTCGATCTGCTGACCGCCAACCCCTTGCACCTGCGGCCGGTCATCGAGCGCCATCGCCGGGTGCCGTTCGTGCTCCTGCACGCGAGCTACCCGTACGTGCGCGAGCTCGGCTACCTGGCCGCCATCCACCCCAACGTCTGGGCGGACCTCGGCCTGGCCGTGCCGTTCGCGGCGGCGGAGATCCCGGCGGTCTTCCGTCAGGCGCTGGCCCTGGCCCCGACGAGCAAGCTCCTGTTCTCGACCGACGCCTACAGCATCCCCGACATCTTCTGGCTCGCCGCGCGCTGGGGCCGGTGGGGGCTGGGGACCGTGCTCGAAGAGATGGTCGGTCTTGGCGCCCTGGCCGCGAACGAAGCGATGGACGTCGCCCGGGAGATCCTCGGGGGCAACGCAGCGCGAGTCTACGGCTTGCCGTGGGAGGCGACCTGATCCGGCAGCGGGGACCATGCTCCAGGGCGAGCGGACCGGCGCGGACCGACGAGTAGAGTGGGGGGCCTATGGCCGAAGGGCGCGTGCGCGGCGGCTTCAATCAATACGGCTTTACGGTCGGCATCCTGATGCTCGACACGAGGTTCGCGCGGATCGCCGGGGACATGGGTAACGCGGGGACGTTTCCGTTCCCCGTCCGCTATCACCGGGTGGCCGGCGCCGACCCCGACCTCGTGGTCCGGCGCGGGGCCGAGGGCCTGCTGCCGGCCTTCGTCGAGGGCGCCCGGGCGCTGGAGCGCGAGGGCGTGGGCGCCATCACCACCAACTGCGGCTTCCTGATCAAGTTCCAGCACCAGCTGGCGGACTCCGTGCGCGTGCCGGTGTTCACCTCGAGCCTGCTCCTCGTGCCCCTCGTGGCCCGCTTGCTGTCCCCTGGGCGGCTGGTGGGCATCCTGACGGTGAACGGCGCGGCGCTCACGCCCGCGCACCTGGCCGGCGCGGGCATCGGGCCGGAGATCCCGATCGCCGTGGCCGGCATGGAGACCGAGAAGGAGTTCACGCGCGTCATGCTCGACAACGAGATGGTGCTCGACGTCGACCAGGCGCGCGAGGAGCACGTCCGGGTGACGCGGCGCCTCATGAGCGAGCATCCCGACCTCGGCGCCATCGTGCTGGAGTGCACGAACATGCCGCCCTACGCCGACGACATCCGGCGGGAGACCGGCCTGCCCGTGTTCGACATCGTCTCGCTCGTGACGCTGGCCCACGGCGCCCTCGCTTCCGCCATCGGCCCGCGTCCCGTCGCGTGAGACTTCGCGTAGAGTAGGGGCCATGAGCGACGGCCGGGTACGCGGCGGCTTCAATCAGTACGGGTTCACGGTCGGCGTCCTGCTCCTGGACACGAAGTTCCCGCGGGTGATCGGCGACATCGGCAACGCGCAGACCTTTCCGTTCCCCGTCCGCTATCATCGCGTCGCCGGCGCCACCTCCGATCTCGTCGTCCGGCGCGGCGCCGAGGGCCTGCTGCCGGCGTTCATCGAAGGCGCGCGGGCGCTGGAGCGCGAGGGTGTGGGGGCGATCACCACGAGCTGCGGCTTCCTGATCACGTTCCAGCGACAGATCGCCGCGGCCGTGCGCGTCCCCGTGTTCACATCCAGCCTGCTCCAGGTGCCCCTCGTGGCGCGGATGCTGCCGGCCGGGCGGCGGGTGGGCATCATCACCGTGAACGCCTCGACGCTCACGCCGGAGCACCTGGCCGGCGCGGGCATCGGCCCGGAGATCCCGCTCGCGGTGATCGGGCTGGAGACGGAGAAGGAGTTCACGCGCGTCCTGCTCGACGACGAGCTGGAGCTGGACGTCGAGCTCGCGCGTGAGGAGCACGTGCGGGTGGCCCGGCGGCTCATGAGCGAGCACGCCGACCTCGGCGCGATCGTGCTGGAGTGCACGAACATGCCGCCCTACGCCGACGACGTCCGGCGCGCGACAGGCCTGCCGGTGTTCGACATCGTCTCGCTCGTCACCATGCTCCACGGCGCGCTCCGCGCCTCCGGCGGCCCGCGCCCGGCGTGAGCGCGAGCCCGGCGGCCAGGGCATCGCAGCCGCGCGGGCGAGAGCCAGGCGCGGCCATGACACCGAGGGCCCTCGGGCCGACCATCTCCCCGGCCCTGCTCCTGCGTGCGGACCACGTCATCGAGTGACACCTGTTCTGGAGACGCGCGGCCTCAGCAAGCGGTTCGGCGGGGTGGTGGCCGTCGACGGCCTGTCGCTGACGGTCGGCCAGGGGGAGATCCGCGGGCTCATCGGACCGAACGGGTCGGGCAAGACCACGACGGTGAATCTCCTGTCGGGCCTCTATCGCGCCGACGCCGGCGAGATCGTCGTCCGCGGCGAGCGCACCGAGCGGCTGCGGCCCCACGAGATCGCCGCGCGCGGGGTCGGCCGCACGTTCCAGGTCCCCAAGCTGTTCGGCAACATGACCGTCCTGGAAAATGTCCTCGTGCCGGCCCTCGCGGCCATCGACCGCGGGACGGAGCGCCCCCTGCCCGAGGTCCTCGAGCGCGCCGGCCACCTGCTGGAGTTCGTGACCCTGCAGCCCCTGCGCGACGCCCTCGCCAAGGAGCTCTCCGGCGGCCAGGCCATGCTCGCCCAGATCGCCCGCGCGTTCATGGTGCGCCCGCTCCACCTGCTCCTCATGGACGAGCCCTTCGCGGGCGTGCATCCGACGATCCGCGCGGTCATCATCGAGTCCGTGCTGCGCATGAACCGGGAGGAGGGCGTGACCGCGCTCGTGGTCTCCCACGAGATGCCGGAGCTGCGGCGCCTCTGCTCGCGGGTCTCCGTCATGCACGAGGGCACGCTCATCGCGGAGGGCACGCTCGACGAGGTCGCGAACGACGCGCGGGTGCTCGAGGCGTACCTCGGACGCTGACGTGAGCGCGCTGCTCCAGCTCGACCAGGTCCACGCCGGCTACGTCGAGGGCATCGACATCCTTGCCGGCATCGGATTGACTGTAGGGCGGGGCACGATCACCGGCATCATCGGGCCCAACGGCGCGGGGAAATCGACCCTGCTGCGGACGGTCTTCGGCTTCCTCCGGCCCCATCGCGGCCGGGTCCTCCTCGACGGCGAGGAGATCCAGGGGCTGGCGCCGCACGCGATCAAGCGGCGGGGCATCGGCTACGTGACCCAGGGCGCGAACATCTTTCCCCAGCTCACGGTCGAGGAGAACCTCCGGCTGGGAGCGTGGGTGCTCAAGGGCGATCGCCGGCGCGTCGGGGACCTCCTCGAGCGCGCCTGGGCGGCGTTCCCGCACCTCGGCGCGCGACGCCGGATGCGCGCGACGGCGCTGAGCGGGGGCGAGGCCAAGATGCTCTCGCTCGCGAAGGAGGCGATGACGGAGCCGACGCTGCTCCTCGTGGACGAGCCCTCGGCCGGTCTCGCGCCGCGGATCACGGGGCAGATCTACGACCGCCTCCTGGAGGCGCGGGCGCGGGGGCTCACGATCCTCCTCGTCGATCAGAACATCACGAAGGCCGTCGAGGTGTCGGATTACCTCTACCTGATCGAGCGGGGCCAGGTGCTTCGGGAGGGGTCGCGCGCGAGCTTCGCCTCGCAGCTGCGTGACATCATCCGCGATTCGCTGCTCGGCGCCTGAGCGGCCGTGACCTTCCCCCGTCGCCTCGGCTGGGCGGTCCTCGGCGGGCTCGCGCTGGTGTGGCTGCCCTGGGCGTTCTCGGAGTACCACATCCACATCTTCACGATCAGCCTCTACTACGTGATCCTCGCCATCGGCTGGAACCTGCTCGCGGGCTACGCCGGGCAGTTCTCGCTCGCGCACCACACCTTCGCCGGGCTCGGCGCGTACACGTCCGCCCTCCTCGTGCACCACACGGGCGTGCCGATCCTGGCCGGGATCGGCGCGGGGGTGGTGCTGGCGGCGGTCGTCGGGTACGGGCTGGGGACGCTCTGCCTGCGCATGCGGGCGATCTACCTGGCGCTGGCCACGTGGGCCTTCGCCGAGTCGGTGCGCCTGCTCATCCAGGTCGAGTACGGGTTCACACGGGGCGATCTCGGCTTTCGCACGCCGATGCTCTTCGGCACGCCCCTTCCGACGCCGTACTTCTATCTCTTCCTGGGCCTGGCTCTCGCCGTGGGGCTGGCGGCGCGGCAGATCGTCGGCTCGCGGATCGGGACGTATCTGCGCGCGATCCGGGACGACGAGGAGGCCGCCGCGGTGATGGGGGTCGACACCTTCAAGTGGAAGCGCGTGGCCTTCGTGATCTCGGCGGTCTTCGCCGCGATCGCGGGCGGCTTCCAGGGCCACTACATCGGCCTGCTCTCGCCGACGCCGATGAAGTTCAACGAGATGGCCATGGTGATCATCATGGTGGTCGTCGGGGGGCTGAGAACGTTCCCCGGGCCCATCATCGGCGCCGTGTTCATCGAGCTGCTCTCCGAGCTGCTGCGCGCGTGGGGCGAGATCCGGATGGTGCTGTTCGCCCTCCTCGTTCTCGTGGTGGTGCGGGCCTACCCGGGGGGTCTGGTCGGCCTGGCCCGGACGGCGACGGCCAGGTTGCCCCAATGGGCGCCTTGCAAATAGGCGCCGTGCATTGCCCTGGGAGCCCGGGTCGTCTATCCTTACCGCCACTCCGAATCCCGCTGGAGGCCGACATGAGTGATCTCCGGTCACGGCTCTCCCTGAGCGCCCTCGCGCTGCTCGCGGCCTTTACCCTGCTCGCGCTGGTCGGGCCCGCGCCCGCCGAGGCGAAGAAGGCGATCCTCAACATCGCGGCCAAGGAGCCCGAGACCCTCGACCCGCACTCGAGCATCCTCGGGCAGACCCAGGCCATCGTGCGCTTCCTGTACCGGGGGCTCACCCGGTTCGCCATCAAGGACGGCAAGGTCACCACGGCGGAGGTCGAGCCCGACCTCGCCGAAAGCTGGACGCTCTCGCCCGACGGCACGCTCTGGACGTTCAAGCTCCGCAAGGGCGTGCAGTTCCACAAGGGCTTCGGCGATGTGACGGCCGAGGACGTCAAGTTCAGCTTCGAGCGCCAGATGAAGCGGGCGCCGGGCACGCTGTTCGGCGTGAATCTCGACGTGATCAAGTCGATCGAGGTCGTCGACCCCTACACGGTGCAGATCCTCCTCAAGAGCTTCGACCCGATCTTCCTGCTCCGCATGGTGGGCTACCAGCAGGGCTACATCATCTCGAAGAAGGCGGTCGACAAGTACGGGGACCAGTACAAGTGGAACCCCGTCGGCAGCGGACCCTTCTACTTCGACCGGCACGCGCCGCGCGAGAAGGTGGTGCTCAAGGCCTTCGACCGGTTCGTCGGGGGCCGGCCCCAGGTCGACGAGATCAACTGGTTCGACGTGCCCGAGGACGCCACCAAGCTGATCGGCCTCGAGAAGGGCACCTTCGACCTGCTCTACCCGGAGGCGGTGACGGCGGACTTCGCGGACCAGGTGAAGAAGATGGGCGCGGTCCTCGATCGGCGCGGCCCGGGCGGCCAGGAGCGGTTCTACGTCGACATGACCAAGCCGCCCTTCGACGACGTCCGCGTGCGGAAGGCGTTCATGCACGCCATCGACCGCAAGGCCATCAAGGAGACCATGTACCCCGGCGATCTGGCCCGCCTGGCGGACAGCTGCGTGCCGCCGGGCTACTTCGGGCACATCCCGATGGCGTTCCCGGAGTACAACCCCGAGCTGGCGAAGAAGCTCCTGGCCGAGGCGGGGCATCCGAACGGCTTCACGATCAAGAACTACTTCATCAGCAAGTCCTTCTTCTATCCCAAGGTGCTGACCCTCGCCCAGGAGCAGCTCCGGAAGGTCGGCATCAACGTGGAGATCCAGGTCGTCGAGCACGCCACCTACCACGAGAACATCCGGAAGAACCTCAACCCGTTCGTCCTCTACGGGGGCACGCGCATCACCGACGCCGACCCGTGGCTGTCGCTGTTCCTCGACTCGCGCGAGATCCCGAACCCGGCCACCGGCAACAAGGGCACCAACTTCGCGCACTACAAGGGCATCGACGACCTGCTCGTCAAGGGGCGGGTGGAGCGGGACGTCAAGAAGCGCGCGGCGCTCTACCACGAGGCGCAGAAGCGGCTGGAGCGGGACCTGGTCTGCCTGCCCCTCACCGACGTGCCGAGCATGTGGGCGCGCAACCCGAAGCGGGTGAGCACGCCCTTCAACCCCGACTACGGCGAGTTCGCCCTGCACTACACCTACAACTACCCGGAGCTGCTCAAGGTCCTCGACTGACGGCGGAGCCCGGGGTGGGCGGAGAGCCCGTGAACCAATCGCGCTGTCGAGGGGCGCCGTGGCTGCGCCGCGGGGCCCCGAGCGCTGGGGGGCTTGGGGGGCGCCCGGAGCCCCCCATGTCCTGAGGCGCCATGGTCCAGTACCTCCTCCGCCGGCTGCTGGTGGCCGTCCCCATGCTGCTCGGGGCCATGACGCTCGTGTTCTTCGCCATGCGCGTCCTGCCCGGGGATCCGTGCGTGGCCATGATGGGTGACCAGGCGACCAGCGAGGCGCTGTCCGACTGCACGAAGAACCTGGGGCTGAACCGTCCGCTGGCGGTGCAGTACGCGGACTACCTCTGGCGCTCGGCGCGGTTCGACTTCGGGAAATCCTTCCGCCACGGTTACCCGGTCAGCGAGTACATCGGCCGGATGTTCCCGTACACGCTGGTGCTCGTCCTCGCGAGCGCCGTGGTGGCGGCCGTCGTCGGCATCCCCATCGGCATCCTCTCGGCGCTCAAGCGCCGCAATCCGCTCATCGACTACCCGCTGCGCATCTTCGCGCTCCTGGGCCTGTCCATGCCGGTCTTCTGGCTCGGCATCCTGCTCCTCATCGCCTTCTCGCTCCGTTTCGACCTGTTTCCGCTCATCGGCGGCGGCGATCTGGACGGCGTCATGGCCATGATCCGCTCCGGCGAGGCCTTCTCGCAGCCGGCCGACTTCCTTCGCGCGGTCGGGGACGTGCTCCACCATCTGGTGTTGCCCGCGTTCGCGCTCGGCTTCACCCTGGCGGCCACCGTGAGCCGGCTCTCGCGCTCGGCCATGCTGGAGGTGATCAGCCAGGACTACATCCGCACCGCCCGCGCGAAGGGCCACGACGAGCGGGCCGTGGTCTACAAGCACGCGCTCCGCAACATGATGGTCCCGCTGCTCACCATCATCGGGCTCTTCGTCGCCATCGCGCTGACGGGCACGGTGCTGACCGAGACGGTCTTCACGCGCCCGGGCCTGGGCAAGATGCTGGTGGACGCCATCACCGCCCGCGACTACCCCCTGGCCCAGGGCGCCATCACCGTCTTCACCATGATCATCATCGCCGTCAACGTCGTGGTCGACATGCTCTACGCGGTCGTCGACCCACGGATCACTTACCGGTAGGGACACGCGTTGGCCATCACGCGTGACGCCATCGCCCCCGAGCTGACGGCGACGATCGCCCGCGAAGAGGCCCGCCAGCGATCGTTCGGTCGCCAGCTTCGCCGGTACGGGCCGATCGTGATCGGCGCCCTGATGGCGCTGGCCATGATCGT
Organism: Candidatus Rokuibacteriota bacterium; assembly: GCA_016200085.1. GTDB lineage: Bacteria > Methylomirabilota > Methylomirabilia > Rokubacteriales > CSP1-6 > JACQFL01. Next base: position 9,069 of record JACQFL010000048.1, read on the forward strand.
CGTCGCTGCCGCGGCCCCGCTGCTCGCCCCGCTCAGCCCGTCGGCCCAGTTCGGGGATGCCGTGCTCAAGGGGCCGGGGAGCATCGCGCGGCACGTGCTCGGCACCGACGAGTTCGGGCGCGACCTCCTGAGCCGTGTCATCTGGGGCGCGCGCGTCTCGCTCGAGGTCGGGCTCATCTCGGTGGTCTTCGGGTTCGTGATCGGGGTGCCGCTGGGCATCCTCGCCGGCGTCCAGCGGGGGCGGACGGAGACCGCCATCATGCGCTGCGCCGACATGCTGATGGCGTTCCCCACGCTCCTGCTGGCGCTCATCATCGTCGCGGCGCTCGGCGGCTCGCTCGTGAACGAGATGCTGGCCATCGGCGTGGCGCTGATGCCGAACTTCGTGCGGCTGGCGCGCAGCCTGGCCCTCACCATCCGCGAGCAGGACTACATCCTGGCCGCGCGCGCCCTCGGCGGCGGCCAGCTCCGCGTGATGGCCCGCCACGTCTTCCCCAACGCCCTCTACGCGCTCGTGGTCGTCGCCACCCTCTACATCGCGACGGCCATCCGCACGGAGGCGGGACTCTCGTTCCTGGGGCTCGGGGTGCCGCCGCCCACGCCGACCTGGGGCAACATCCTGAGCGAGGGCCGCCAGTACATCAAGTGCTGCCCCTGGCTCACGACGTTCTCCGGGCTCGCCATCATGCTCGCCGTGCTCGCCTTCAACCTGGTGGGCGACGCCCTCCGCGACCTCCTCGACCCGCGCCTGCGCGGCGAGTAGGGGTGAGATCGCCGGAACCCGTGAACGCGCGGCCTGAGCCGGGCGCCGAGCTGTGCGCGAGGCTGGGCCGCATCGCGGGCGTCCAGGCCGTGACCATCGGAGGTTCCCGTGCGACGGGGACGGCCGACGGCGGCAAGGACGGGGACGTCGGCCTGGACGCCGCCGACCTCGCCGCGCGCTCGACCCAGCCGACTGGCGCCTACCCGGGCACGAACGCGTGGGCGCCCGATCGGCGCTACTCGGTCGTCACGCCGATCACGACGGACCGCCAGTCACAGGGCCTGACATCGTCCGTTACTCGTAAACCCGGACACCGGCGTCAATTCAGTTGCGGCGTCGCGGGTCGCCGGTCGGGATCGTCGCGATAGAGTGCGTCGATGAGCGGGCAGTGCGTCCCCCCGCCGTCGGCGCACCTCGCGACGGTGGCCTTCAGCACCCGCTCCATTCGCCGGAGGTCGACGATCTTGGCTTGCACGTCCTTCAGATGGGCCTCGGCGACGATCCGAACCTCGGCGCACGGGCGCTTGCGCTCGTCGCCGAGGCGGAGAAGTCGACGGATCTCGCCGATCGAGAACCCGAGGCCCCGCGCTCGACGAATGAAGTTCAGCCGCTTGAGGTGCTCGACGCGGTACAGCCGATAGCCGCCCTCACTCCGCGGCGGCGCGGGCAACAGCCCGACCCGCTCATAGTAGCGGATCGTCTCGACATTCGTCCCGGTGTCCTTCGCCAGCCGGCCGATCGCGATCCACCCTCGCTGCTCCACCTCGTCGCCCTCCCGGGAAATTCCGCTTGAGTCTGGAGTTACTACAGACTTTACCCTGATTCATGACCACCGCAAGCGAGCGGGAGGGAGGGTAGATGGCGATCCTCACGATCGAGCCGGCCGAGGAGTTGTTCAGCGGAGACTGACGATGGCGAATCGCCACATCACCGTGTACTGGTCCACGACCTGACGCTCCTGCCACGCGACGAAAGAGTTTCTTTCGTCTCACGGCGTCGAGTTCACGGAGAAGAATGTCGCGGAGGACGTCGAGGCCCGTGAGGAACTGGTCGCCCGGACCGGGCACCTGGCTGTTCCTGTCATCACCGTGGACGACGAGGTCATCGTGGGATTCGACCGGGGCCGGTTGCAGCGTCTGCTGGGGATCCGGTGATGCTCGTCGTCCGCTGCCCGGATCGTGATTCGCTGGTCGAGCTTCCACCAGGCACTGCGTCGGGCGACGTGGTGGAGTGTCCCAAGTGCGCCGGTCTCGCTCTTCGCGTGCGCGAGGACGCGGGTCGCTGGTGGGGGACCGCCGCGTACCGCGTGAGCTGTCCCGTCTGCGATGAGATCGTCACGCTGCCCGAAGAGGTGAAGCCGGGGGACGCGATCGGGTGCGGCGGTCACACCTACCGGCTGACGTTCGAGTACGGGGCGTTCGCAGCCGAGCCGATCTAGGCGGATGTATGTGGCGCGATCGATGGTTCGCCCTCGCCGTGATCGGAGCCGCACTCTCGTGCCTCGGCTGTCTCACCCCGGTCGCCGTCCTGGCGCTGGGGGCCATCGGGTTGGGCGCGTGGTCGGGGCACCTGGACGTGATCCTGATGCCGGTGCTCGTTGCGTTCGTCGTGCTCGCCGCGTACCGCTGGCGCGCCGCGTGTCGGAGGACGCCGTGAAGACCGGCACCGTCGGTGCCGGGGTCGCCGCCTGGGTCGGGGAGGTCCTGTCATCGCGCTGCTGCTGCCCCTGGCCGTGATCGTTCTCGGTCTCGGCGTGGCGCCTTCATGGCCGTCACCATGCGGTAGCGGTGGATCCTGATCCCTGCCGGCGTCGTGGGCGTCGTGGCAGGATTCGTCCTGTATGTGCTGGAGCGGCGCCGGTGCGATGCGCTCGCCTGCCGGATGGCAGGCAGCCGCTTGACGCTGGCGCTGCTGATCGTGGCGAGCCTCGTCGTCACGGTCTCCATCGCGCTGGATCGCTTTCCCGAGGCCACCTCCGACCTCCTGACGCGCGTCATGAGCGGGGATGCGTCTCGTACGGGACACGGCAGGGAGCAGGTGCGATGAGGCCGGTCAACACCCGTCCTGGCGTTCCTTCTCGTCATCGTGGCCACCGCTGACGTGGCGCTGGCCGCGAGCTCGACGGTCGTCCTCACGGTCGACGGCATGACGTGAGGGACCTGACCCCTCGCGGTCAAGAAGGCCCCGGAAGGGCTGAAGGGCGTGCGTCGGGCCGAGGTGAGTCTCCGGACGAAGGAAGCCATCGTCGTGTTCGATCCGAGTCAGGCGACCGTCGAGCAGATGATCGACGAGGTCCGTCACCTGGGCTTTCGCGTAAAGCCCAAGCACCCGCCGCCTGCGACGTTCTTCCTCCACGCGGACTCCTTTCCGCCGGCAGCCGCTGTCGAGCCCATCGAGCGGGCGCTTCGCGACGAGCGAGGCGTCGGAGGGGCGTTCGAGCATCGCTTCGAGGAGCCGCGTTGGAGCCTGCGAGCGATCAGCTGGGGCGGGAATACGGTCGCAGGTTCAGGGGTTCAGGCCATGATGGCGAACGGCGAGGCATTGCTTCGCCCCGAGGAGGTTTGCTGATGAGGCTTCGGGAGAATCGTGCTCGTTGGCTGGTTTGCGGCCTTTCGGTCCTTGCGCTCGGTCTCGGCGCCGGGAACCCGGCGTGGGCCGATCCGCTCAGCATCAAGGCGGTGATGGTTCCCAAGGAGCAGATCTACGGCGATCTGCCCACGCCGCAGAAGCATTTCGTGTTGTTCGTGAAGCGCGAAGGCAAGGCGGTCGGCACCGGGAGCCTCAATGGCGCGGAGCTGGTCGAGTACGGGATGCATGACATCCGCCCTGGCGTTGACGGTTCTCCGCGCGGCTACATGGTGGCGACGCTGCCCAACGGCGACCGCGTGGTGATCCAGTGGGAAGTGCAGGCGACGTTCGTGCCTGGCCCCGACGGCAAGCCCAGGCTGCTCGACAACGGCGTCTGGCGCTTGATTGGAGGCACGGGAGGTCTGGCCACCGCCACGGGCGCGGGAACCATGCACATCCGGGCGGTGTCGCCCGAGAACCGCGAGTTCTCCTTCGACGGCGAGGCGTTCACCGCGTCGAAGTAGCGGACATCCGAGCGCGGAATAACCCGGGGCCTCAGCGCCCGACCTCGGCGCGGCGACCCGTGGGCACGCGATGTGCCCCGTCTCCGACGACTGCGACGTCGACGCGATTCTGACGCTGGACTCTACCGCCGCGGGAGCGACGTCATCGCTCCAAGGTTGCTCACGACGAACGGGATCAGGTAGTTTGCGGCAATGCGGAGCAGGAGCACACGGTCGAACCGGCCGACCACGATCCCATCGCCCTGGTTGACGAGGGACAGCAGCGTGCCGACCGCGACCGCGGTCGTGCCACAGCGCTGAAAGACGGCCGGCCGGCACGCGCTCCGCCAGAGGTCTGCCATGAATCGCATCACCCGTCGCATCAAGGTCACCACACGAGCTGGACCACGGGTTTGCGCCAGCCACCGAGCAGCGTGGCCGGTCTCATGGCGCGAGCGCGCTCGCACAGCGAACGCCGATCAGGACGTGCCGGCTCTCCGCAGGACGTCCATGGCGGCACGCCGGACGGCGGCAGCTCGTCGTCCTCGGCGCACCTCCTGAGGACGCGCCGACCGTCCTCCAGCGTCGTGGCCGTGCACTGGAACACGCTACCGACGGCGTCGAGGAGGCCGAAGGGACTCGCCCGGCTCGGATACCGAATCGACGGGCAGGCCGCCACCGGCGAAACCAGCGCGCCTCCCGGACAGCGCCATGCCGCCGGGACATGAGGCGGCCCAGGTCGACGGCGTCAAGAGACAGGGCGACGGAGCAGCAAGGGCGACGATCGGACCACATCGCTTCACTGCGTCATTCGACGACCTGATGCGCGCCCGCGGCCGACCTTGCAGGCAGGCCGGTCGTCATTTCGGCGGCTTCTTGTAGAACTGCACGAGACCCAGGACGTCCTGCCACAGGAGGCGGCCGATTGGCCCCGAGCTATACTGCGCGACGGCGATCGTGCGGTCGGGCTTCACCACGAAGCCGGTGGCGTGAAGAATGCCACGCCGCTCTTCGTAGAACGCACCGAATGTCGCCGCCGTCTCCTTGACCGGAAGGCCAAAACCCACGGGATAGGTGAGCGACTGCTTCTCCACCGTCTCACGGGCTCTCTCGAGCGGGTCGACGGACGCCGCGACCAGCGTGATTCCTTCCTCTCGCAGCCTGTCCTGGGCCTTCTCGAAGGCAGCCAACTGCTGCATGCAGTACGGTCACCAGTGGCCGCGGTAGGCCAGGAAGACGCTCCAGCCCTCGCCGAACGCTTCGGGCAGCGTGAGACGCCCGTGCGCGACCGTGTCGAACGTGAGCTGCGGGAACCGATCGCCGCTGTCGAGAATGTTCGTGCCCGCTCGTGCCACGCTGGCCTCCTCGTGTCGTGGTTACGCCACTCGCCGCACCTGCGCGGCGGCGGCGGTCTCGGTCGGCGCCGCGCCGAAGATCATCCCACGGATCCTGTGGCCGATGACACGTCCCACGCGCCCGCCGCCATCAGTTCCCGTGCCTTGGCGGAGAAGAACGTCCCTGGCATCCCGATAACACCCGGCGGGCCATGTCTATTCCCAAGGTGTCATCGCTTCACCAGCCCGCAGGAACCGAGCAGCCGTGACGAGGACGGTCCGTGCCGCTCGCGCCACCAAGAGGATGACGGGCGCATGCTCTTCGTCGTGCGATGATATCCAATGGTGAAGGATCGAGCCTGCCCCATCGGGGAGACTGCGTGAGCCGATTTTGGCGTGGTCTCGGAATCGCGAGTCTGACGCTGGTTACGTGCGCGTTCACGGCCGCGGAAGGCGAGCACGACCCGCCCATGTGGCCGCCGATGACGTTCCACCGTACCGTTGGCCCGGTGGGCGGCCGAGCACCACTCCCCGCGGCGGAAAGCGAGGCGCGCACCGCCGGTGATCCGGCGACCAAGCGCATGCTCATCAACGCGTGTGCCGGGAAGGATTCGCCCGCCTACTGGGTCGAAAATCTGAGGCATCCCGACCCAGCCACCCGAGTTCTTGCGGCCCAGGCCCTCGGAGAGACGCGGGACTCGACAGTGGTGCCCGTCCTCCTGAGCACATTGAAGGATCCGGATCGGGCAGTCCGGGTCGCGGCCGTCCGGGCACTCGGCCGCATCGGTCCCGGCGCCCGTGCCGCCGCTCCGATTCTCAGGGAGATGCTCGCCGGCAAGGACGAGGGACTCCGTGACGAGGCGAGCAGGAGCCTCGAGAAGATCGCGGCAGCGAACAGGAAATAGCGGACGTCCTCCCGACCCCTGCGGCTGGCCCGGCGCGCCGGGCCCGGCGCGCCGATCGCGTCGCGCCCGCGACGTGAGCCGTGGCGCGCCTCACTGTCATCGCGATCGGTTCACGCCTCCTGCATCGGGCTCGTCACGATAGGCGAATGCCGTGGCCAGGGCTCCGTGCTGCTTCAAGCGCGCGTCGATTTCGACGCCGAGCCCATCGGCCATGCGGCAGCGCAGCGAGTAGTACCCCGTGACCATCACGATCTCGAAGATCTCCTCATCGCTGAAGCCGACCTGGCGCAGCGTCTCGACGTTCTCGGGCGTCGCCTTCGCCGGCGCCAGCGCGAGGATCTCCACGTAGCCCAGCATCGCGCGCTCCGCCTCGGGCAAGGGCAGGGCGCGCCAGTTCTGCGCCAGGGTCACGACCTGCGCGGCGTCACCACCGACGATCTGACGGAGAGCCTCTCCGTGAAAGGTCGTTCAGTAGGCGCAGCGATGCAGCGCCGAGGTGAGGACGGCGATCATCTCCTGTCGGCGTTTCCCGAGGGCGCAGTGCGGGCCCCTGAGCGCGTAGAGGAGGTCGGCGAGCGCCCGCATCACCCGCGCGTTGATGCTCGCCGCGCGGGCGATGTTGGACACCGAGCCGTTTTGCTGCCAGACGTGCGCATACACGTCCGCCAGCTCTCCCGTCGCCTCAGCTTCCGAGATCGTCCTGATCCAGGGCATCGTCCTCTCCTTCCTGATGGGAGTGGTCGAGGGAGACCGCCCGCCCGGCGGGAGGCGTTCGAAGCGTTCCCCCGGCGCCGCGTCAGCGGCGGGCGTGTCGCCAAGGAGAGCGGCAGGGTGCTCCGCGCGACGCCGGTCATCGTACACCAGACACCGGGCGCCACTTCCGACCGGTGTGGGTGAAGTGCAGGACGCCAACAGTCGTCTCGTGGCAGAACCTGTCGAGCCGCCGACCGGCGTCTTCGTCTCGCGCAGCGCGCCGAGCCATGGACGGGTATCCGCCGACGAGTCCTGGCCCCGGCGCTCGCCTGGCTCCGGCGGTGAGGCGGGTCTCGGGGAATAAAGCTGGCACCTGGGCTGTTCTCCGAGCACGCACGAATCTCACCTTGCCGCGGGAGGGACGCATGAAGGGTTGGGGTCGGACCGTGGGGCTGACGGCGACGGCACTGGTCATGGGCGTCGGTGGGGCGTGGGCGCAGCAGCCTGCCAAGGGCACCCCGGCAACGGTGACGGGGCGCGTCGTCGACAACATCTGCATGCTCGGCATGGGGCTCAAGGGCGAGGGACATCGGGAGTGTGCGATCGGCTGCGACAAGGCCGGTGTGCGCATGGCGCTCCTGGACGAGAAGGCCAACGTGCTTTACACGCTGATGGCCGACAAGCCGTTCGTCGATCCCAACGCCCAGATCCGCGAGTACTTCGAGCGCGTCGTGACGATCAAGGGCGACCTCTACAGCGCGCCGGGCGGCCAGAAGGTCCTCGCCATCAAGGAAGTGCAGGCGGCCCAGGCGGGCGCGGCGGCGAACCCCTGCGCCGCGAAGAATCCGTGTGCCACGAAGAATCCCTGTGCGGCCAGGAATCCTTGCGCCGCCAAGAAGCCGGCCAGCGCGACGAAGTAGCCAGGCGAGGCCGGGTGCCCTCGGCGGACCGAAGCGAGGCAGGCGCCGCTTCGCTTCGGCCCTCGCCTCTCAGCACGCCGTCATCTCGACGACGTTCATCTCCGCCCCGTCACCCCAGGGCGTGCACGGCAGGCCACTCGCTTCCGACGCCCTCTCACCCGTGCTCGCGGGCGGTGACAGGATGCAGGCGATCAGCGGGTTGTCGCGCGAGGTGAGCGCGGTGATGCTGGCAGGGGGCGGCTCGGTCGCGGCGGGGACGATGGGCGGCGGCTCCGAGACGCTCGAGAGCACCTCGAGCGCCACGAAGAGGGTGCCGGCCGCCAGCGCGCTGGCCGTGACGATACGCATCGTGGTCCTCGACGAAGAAACCAGGTGACCCGTGAGGATATTCCCTGGGCGCCGCCGCGCTCGCCAGAGGATTCCGGCGACGGCGCGCATTCCCTTCCACACGAGAAGGGCCAACGTGGCGGAGAGTCAACAGTGTCCCCGCTGACCGTCACGGTTCTCCTGAGCGCTCATCTCGTTCCTGGGCATCGTGTCTCCTTGCCCGAGGGGACTCAAAGCGTGCGCTGATTCTCGCGATCGGCGCGCCAGCGCCGGCCAACCATGTCCGCTTCCTGCGGGGACACCGGAACCACGAAGAGCGACAGCAGCGTCCGCCCTGTTCGTAGAGGATGTACGTGGCCTGGCGCCGCCGCGCCTCCGCCAGTCGGGCGCCCAGCAGCTGGGAGGCCTTCGCGGGAGAAGTCGGGGACGGCCACGCGTACGCCGGCACGCTGCCGGAACCACCGCTCGATTTCGCCACCATGGCTCGAGACCAGCTCCGCCGGTGACGCCTCCCGCGGCTGCCACCGCACGACGCTGCTGAGCTGTCGCTCTCGCCGAACGAGGCCCAGGCAGTCGCCGCACGTCGCCACGTGGCAATCGGCTGCCCACATCGCGTCGGCTGGCAGCTCCTCGTCGATGTAGGGGTGCAGGATGGCCTCGAATGCCGCGCAGGTCATACCTGACGATCTAACCCGTCCCGGCCGTGGTTTATTCCGGACGCAGTGGAATGGCGTCACACGGTCGCGTGTTCTGTTCTGTTGATGACGTTCCGCCGCGCGCTCTTGCGGGGGGCATCGCTGCTGCTGGTGCTTGGCGGCACGGCTCCGGCGGGCGGAGATGCTGGCGCCGACCGGGCCTTTCTCGATCGGCACTGGCGGAGACCGGTCCCGCCACAGGGCGAGGCGCCGGCGCGGTGGTCCGCACTCGAGAAGTCGCTCGCGCCGCAGAGCTGCGGGGCCTGCCATCAGGCCCAGCTCGCCGACTGGAAGACGAGCGTCCACGCGCGCAGCTTGGGGCCGGGCGTCGCCGGCCAGCTGGTGGAGATGCGCCGGAGCGATCCCGAATCCTTCCGGCTCTGTCTGTCCTGCCATGGGCCCCTGGCGGAGCAGCAGCCGGACATCGAGCGCCACGGCCGCTCCGTGCCGAATCCCGAGTTCGACCCCGGCCTCCAGGCCGCGGGTCTCGCGTGCGCGGTGTGCCACGTGCGCCAGCACGAACGGTTCGGCCCGCCCCGCCGGATCGGGATGGCGAAGGTCACGACGCCGCGGCCATCGCTTCCCCATGGTGGGGTGACGCGGACGCCGGCGTTCTCGCAGTCGACGTTCTGCACGAGCTGCCACCAGTTCTCCTCCGATGGCTTCGCGCTGAACGGGAAGCTGCTGGAGAACACCTACGAGGAGTGGAAGCTCAGCGCCGCCGCGCGCGTGCGCCGGCAGTGTCAGGACTGTCACATGCCCGAGCGCCGGCACCTCTGGCGCGGCATCCACGATCCGGACATGGTGAAGTCGGGCGTCGAGATCCTCGCGACGACGGCCCAGCGCTCGTATCGGCCGGGTGACGAGCTTGTGGCCACGATCGTGGTCAGGAGCGTCGGGGTCGGCCACGATTTCCCGACCTACGTCACGCCACGCGTCGTCGTGCGCGCGGCCCTGATCGACAACACGGGGGCTGCCGTGGGGGGCAGTGGGCAGGAGTACGCCATCGCACGCGAGGTCACTCTCGACCTGTCGCGGGAGATCTCGGACACCCGCATCCCTCCCGGTGGCAGCGCGAGCTTTACGTACCGGCGACGGCTCGAGCGCAAAGGCCTTTCGCTCAGCGTGAGCGTCATGGTGTATCCCGACCATTTCTACACGGGGTTCTTCGAGTCGCTGCTCGCCTCCGGTGCGGGCGCAGGCGCCCCCCAGATCCGCGAGGCGCTCGCGGCGAGCCGGCGATCGGCCTTCGAGATCTTCCGGAAGACCGTGCGCCTGACGTGACACGAGGGGAGAGACGGATGCGCGTGCTCATGACGGCAGCTCTGATCGTGCTGCTGAGCGCGTGCTCGACATCGGTCGTCGCCCAGGAGCGGCGGGTCACCGCGGTTTCGCGCGCTGCGTTCGCGAAGGTCGTCGAGGCGCTCGAGCAGGCCATCACGGACCAGCACCTGGCCCTGGGCTGCCAGGCCGATCCCCCGAAGGGCGCGGCGGCGCGCGGCATCGCCATCAAGGACAAGGGCACGACGACCGTCTCGTACATGCCACCGCCGACCGTGTTCGCACCCTACAGACATCCGGGCGTGCGCGCCGTCGCCGCCGGGCTCGATCCGATCTTCAACGCGACCGTCGATCAGGCACTGGGCGGGCGCTGACATGCGGCAACGCCTCGCGCTCGTGGTTGTCGGAGGCGTGGCCGGCAGTGGGCTGTTCTGGCTGGTCCAGGTGATGACGGGCGGCCCGACCATCACCGCGTTCATGGGCGAACAGGTCGCTGCTGCCGGCGGATATCCGGCAACCCTGGCGCCCGCCTTCGGGTGGATCATCCATGTCGCCGTCGGTCTCTCGTACGCGTCACTGTTTGGGGTCGTCGTCGCCCCGCTCCGCTTGCTGCCGCGGGCCGCGCTGGCCGGAACGTCGCTCGTCATGGCAATCGTGTTCGGCTGGCTGACGACCGCCATCGCGCCGTCGGCCATCAGCGTGACGGTCGGGCTGCTCGGGCACCGGCGGTGGCCCGCCGAGATCTTTCCTTTGAATTGGGACGTCGGCTTGCCGTTCTGGAATCATCAGCTCTTCTTTCTCGCCAACTGGATCATGCAGGTGCTCGGCGGGATGGTCGTCCGTGCACGGGCGAGGTCGCGGCGGCGGAGCCTGATCACCGGGCGCGAGGGCCAGGGCGAGCGGGAATAAACGCCGGGGCCGGCGGGTTCAGGGGGAAACGTTTGTATCAAGGAGGTGAGTCGAATGATCCGTCAGGTGATCGGCGGCATCGCGGTCGCGGCCGCGCTCGCCCTCGCGGGGACAGACGCTCTGGCCCAGCAGGCCAACCCGTGCGCGGCCAAGAACCCGTGCGCCACGAAGGCGGCCAATCCGTGCGCGGCCAAGAACCCGTGTGCGGCCAAGAAGCCGGCTGCTGCGAAGAACCCCTGCGCGGCCAAGAACCCCTGCGCGGCCAAGAACCCGTGTGCGGCCAAGAATCCTTGCGCCGCCAAGAATCCCTGCGCCGCCAAGAAGTAGGATCTTTCCGGAGCCGGCCGTGCCCCCCGGGACGCCGGGGGGCCGCCGCCCCGATTCCCGTCCGTGAGGATGATCTCGGCTCGCCGGGAATGGTTCTGCCGCTCGCGGGTTTGATGCACGTCGTGGTTCTTGCGCGTCGCCTTCTGTTGAAAGTCGCCACGGTGTTGGTCCTCCTTCCGGCGCTTGCCATCAGTCCCGCATTCGCGCACGACGGTCCCCCCGCTGGCGCCGTCGTACCCAGCGAGCGCATCGATCCGCGCCAGGTCTATCCCTTCGGCGTCGTCGCCGGCGGGGGCGGACACTTCCACGTCCTGCAGGTCATGCCAGGGGAGCGACGCGTCTTTGCCGGCACCCATCTGGGGCTGTTCGTGAGCGAAGACCGAGGGCTCACGTGGCGTCTCGTCGCGCCTCGCTTCAGCGGCGTCGACGTCCACGGCCTCGCACGCGATGCGGCCACGGGAGCGTTGTATGCGGCGACCCACGGACAGGGCCTTCTCGTCAGCGAGGACGGTGGCACCCGGTGGCGGGACGGCTCGGCGAGCCTGCCCGGCCGCGACCTGCACGCCCTCGCCCTCGATGCCCATGATCGGGGCACGATCTACGTCTGGTCCGTTGGCCATGGTCTCTTCGCTCGGCGAGGTCGCGTGCGGATGTGGGAACGCCTGGCGGGGCGAGAGGCCCTCACCCAGGTGGAGAGCCTCGCCATCCATCCACAGAATTCGCGGCGGCTCTACGCGGGAACCGCGGCCGGGGTGCTTGTCAGCGAGGACGGCGGCCGCCGGTGGATGCTACCGCCCGGCGGCCTCGAGCGTCGGACCGCCGGCGTCGCGGTCGTCCCGAGCCGGCCTGACATGGTCCTCGCCGCGACGTTCGACGGGGTCTTCGCCGGTCACGCAGCCGGCGCGGACTGGAAGCCGCTCGAGGCAGCGCCCTCGTGGTGGGGCCCGATCGTGGGGTTCGCGTTCGTCGGCGATCGGCCCGACACCGTCTTTGCCGTCTCGCACGAGGGACCGGTCGTCATGCGCGCGGTGTGGGATGGCCCCTGGATACCTCTCGCGGCGCGACCGCCGGCCACGAGTCGGCGAATCAGCGCCCGCCCTTCGGGGCCGGTCCACGAGCGCGGACCAACCGCAGTGGTGAGCACCCGGCCGTCACGGCCGATCAAAACCACGGTGGGCGTCGCCCGGACGCCATACGCCCGGGCGACCCGCATGTCGGGATCGAGCACCACGGGAGCGCTGTAGCCACGCGCCTTCACCTCGCGGGCGACAGTCGTGGCGTCTTCACCGACATCGACGAGCACCGCGGTGAAGCCGTCCGGGGCGAGCTCCTTCGCCATCGCGTCGATCGAGGGCAACTCCCTCGCGCAGTGCGGTCACCAGGTGGCCCAGAAATAGAGCATGACGAGATGGCCGCGGAACTGATCCAGCGACACCGTGTGCCCGGTGACGTCGCGCAGGCTGAAGGCCGGCGCCGTCACGGGCTCGGCCGCGGGCGCCACCCCCAGCGCGTCCCACAGCGCCGAGTCCGTCGTGGCACCCGCCGCGGCGGAGGCGACGAACAGGACGCCGAGGACCACACTCGCCCAGGGGGGTCGCCGCGTGATCACGCTTGAACCTCCCGCATCGAGTGGGTGGGGCGCGCTCTCACGTCGATCGCGAGACGGCTGAGGATCTCGAGCGAGCGATCGTTGAACGGATCCACGCCGGGATTGGCGAGGCGGTGCTCGGCGAGGCGTGTGATCTTTCCCTCCTGGAGCCGCTCGATCTGGGGAGTGAACGCCTGGAATACCAGATTGACGAACCGCACGAGGCGCGCGTCACCCCGGGTTTCGTCGATGCGAAACCGACGCGCATACCGTTTGAGAGCCGCCCCGCTCTCGTACCGGTCTCCGATCGCCCAGAGGTTCAGGGTGAACAGCGCCTGCGGCCAGCCGTCACGCGCCATGGAGATGGCGACGAGATGCACGGTGTGATCGGGGAACAGCCTTACCGTGTGGAAATGTCCGGCCTCGTGCGTCGCGCCGTCGTGACGGTGAAAATATGACTGGCAGCCCGTGTCGCGGTCGAAGACCCCGTAGTCGTCCGGATACAAGGTCCAGGGCGTCACGTCGCGACCGCCGCAGGCGAGCTCCATCACCGTCGTGCCGTCACGCTCGAGCGCGGTGAGCAGCTGGCGAAGCTCGGTCATGGCCCTGGCCACGGGATCAGAGACGGTTGCGCTCGGCACGCTCGAGGCGGAGCCGGTCGGCGCACTCGAGGAGCGCGTCGTAATCAAGCGCCGACACCAGGCCGAAGACCGCGCGGCCGTCCGTCCACGCCACCGTCCGATAACCCTTCAGGTCTTTCGCGAAGTACTCCTGCCCGCGGAAGGTCACAGGTCGGCCGGTCAGGTGCGCGTCGGGGCCGCTGACCGGCACGACGAACACCGACAGGAGCGTCCGGCCCTTCTCGTAGAAGATGTAGGCCACTTTGCGCTCGTGTGCCTCGGCGAGGCGGCCGCCGATCAACTGGATGCCCGCCGGCGAGTAGTCCGGAACGGCCACGCGAAGGCCGGCCCGCTGCTGGAACCACTGCTCGAGCTCGCCGCGGTCATTCGAGGCGAGCTCCACGGGCCGCTCGATCTGGGCGTAGGCGATGTGCTTGTCGACGAGCTCGGCCAGGAGCGGGGCGGAGGGCCGGCTCGCGGGCAAGAGGACCGCCACGAGGAGCGCCGCCACCGCGGCGGCGAGCGGCGCCACGAGCCAGGGGCGCCACGCGACGCGGCGCTGCTCGCGGCGCACGAGCGCGGTGATCTTCGCGCGGAACTCCGGCGACGCCGCTTCCCGGGGCTGGCGGCGGAGGACCTCGCGGAACTGGCGCTCGCGCCCGAGGAGACCGGCGCAGTCCCGGCACCCCGCGAGGTGCGCGTCCGCCGCCGCCATCGCCTCCACCGGCAACTCGCCATCGAGGTAGGGATGCACGCTCGCCGCGAATTCTCTGCAGCTCATTCCTCGTCCCTCACGTATCCATGCTCGCGCGCCAGCCGCGTGAGGGCCTGCCGCAGCAGGTGCCGGCCCCGCGACAGGCGGGACATCACGGTGCCCACCGGGCAGCCGACGACGTCGGCGACCTCCCGATAGCTGAGGCCCTCGAGGTCCACGAGCACCACGGCCTCGCGGAACACCAGGGGCAGGCCTTTGAGCGCCCGATCGACGTCACCATGCAGGACGGTCTGGAAGAACGCTTCCTCCGGGTTGACGAACCCCATCGACGTCGCGCTGGGCTGGCCGGTCTCCCACACGGCCGCATCGGGCTCCAGGACCTCACGCCCGTCCTTGCGCAGCCGATTCAGGAACACGTTTCTGAGAATCGTGAGGAGCCAGGCGCGACAGTTGGTCCCCGGGTTGAACCGGTGAAAGTTGCGGAACGCCCGCAGCACCGCCTCCTGGACCACATCCTCGGCCTCCCCCCGGCTGCGCGTCAGACGAAGCGCCGTCTGGTAGAGCGTCTCGAGATGGACGAGGGCCGTCCGCTCGAACTCGCTGCCCTCCGATGCCGCGGTCCGCCAGGGAATCGGAAACCCTCCTGTCGTGAGAACACCACGACCCGCGCGGATATTCCGGCCTCGGGGGTGGCCCCGCTCAGGGAGCCGTACCGAGGATCGTCGTCGGGTGAAACGCCGCCCAGGCGAACCAGAACGCATCGACGTGAGGGATCGCACGCAGCCGGCGTCCCGCCAGCGGCCCCTTGACCCCACGGCCGAGCAGGTTCCAGGTCGTGCCGGTCTCCCGGTCGCGGAAGCCCCCCTCGTTTGCCTCGAATGTCAGGCTCTTTCCGTCGAGCATTCGACTGTAGACGGCGGTGGCGCCGACCGCGCGCGACCGCTCGATCCGCGCATCGTCGAGCGCCGAGAGGGCGCCCGGCTGAAAGAAGATCACGAGCGCCTCGCGGTCGATGGCGTCGTGCAGCACCCGCCGCTCGGCCAGAATCGGCCAGGGGTACGCCTTGGCCGTCTCGCCGATCTTCACGCCGACCACGCGCTCCTTCGGTGGCCGACGCGTATCCGGCCGACCGTTGAAGAGGAACGGACGAAGCTCCGGCTGATCGTATGACCCGTAGGGATTGGCGCCGTACTGGCGCTGGTGTCCCGTCTCCCGCGACAGGACCTTGCCGTCCGGGTGGGCCGCCTTCCAGTCCGCGAACGCGATCGTGTTGGCGGGCACCAGCGCGAGCCGCGTCCCCGCACGCTGGCCGACGAGGGCCCGACCTTCCATCTGCGCCCAGAGCGAGTGGCTCTGACGGTCGTACATGACGAGGTCGCTCTTGTACACCTTGCCCGACGTCCCGAAGTCGAGCGTCACGTCTCCGACCACCCGGTCGAACGCGATGCCCGAGTTGCGCAGCGGACAGAAGGTCACGACGACAGGCTTGCCCCCGACGGTGTCGTTCACGATCTCGTGCCACATGAGAATCTGGAGCGGATACGCCCGCGCATCGCCGTTGATCTCCAGCGCGAGCACGGGCTCCTGGGGCACCAGCCACGCGGCTTGACGCGCGGCGATGAACGCCGGTCGATCGATCGCCGGGATGCCGTCTGGAGGCGGGCCGCCGGGGATGATCTCGTCGAGCGGGACCAGCGCCTTGCTCTCGTCGGTCCTGAGCCGCTCGGCGGTCGCCGCCGAAGCGATCAGGACGGTCAGCGCCACCATGATCGGTACGCGTTTCAACATCTGCCGGCTCACGTGGTCCCTCCCTCGGGCGCGTCCGGCCTTACGGCGCCTGCACGGGCTCGCTCCGGTGCGACGCATCGATGGTCCGGGAGGACGTTCCAGGCGACGCGGCGGGTGACAGCGTGTCCATCGTCGCCTCCTTGCAGCGCCCTTCTCGGCGCCGTCACTGTAGAACACGCGGCGGGCCACCTCCATTCCCGCTCGGTCGCGAATCGCCATCGTTTCAAGCTCGGCAGGGGGCGGATCGTGCGACTCGGAGAGTCGCCGTAGCGGAAGTCGCTGACGACGATGGGGTTTGTGCCCCGAAACGCCATCGGAGGAGCGGCTGGAGAGAAGACCCGGGACGTTCGCGCGGAGGGGTCCGGAGAGCGGAAAGATCGGGTGACGCTGCACGATGTCGAGGTTAGCGGCCGGTCATCGGCCCCGGGGCGCCCGGCGGTCGTGGACAGATCGTTTCACGCGTCGTGGCGCTGATTAGACCGTCCGCTCCCGCTCGCCGAAGAGGCCGGTGGGGCGGATGACGAGCAGGCCGATCAGGAACACGAAGCCGTAGAGATCCTTGTAGGCGGCCGAGAAGAACACCGAGCCCAGGGCCTCGATGAGGCCGAGGAGCACGCCGCCGACGACCGATCCCAGGATGGAGCCGAGGCCCCCGATCACGATGATCTCGAAGCCCTTGAACGTCGAGATCGCCCCGCCCTCCGGATAGACGAGGAAGTCCGGCGCGAGGAGGGCCCCGGCCGCCGCGGCCAGGGCCACGCCCACGCCGAACGCGAGCATGTCGAGTCGGAGCACGTCGACCCCGGCGGTCTGGATGCCGACGCGGTTCTGGGCGGCGCCACGGAACGCCGTCCCGATCCACGTGCGCTTCACGAGCAGGTAGAAGAGCGCGAGCAGCGCCAGCGTGGCGATGAGGGCCACGAAGCGGTTGCCGGAGATGGGCAGGGTGAGCAGCGTGGTCGGGCGCGCGTAGTCCCGCGGCGCGTACTGGTTGGGCCCGCCGAGCACGACGGCGAGGTTCCGGAAGAGGACCATGAGCGCGATGGTGACGATCGTCGCGTACTCGTCACGCCGCTCGATCCCCCGCACGTACATCGGGCGCAGGAGCACGCGCTGCGTGACGAGCCCGAGCACGAAGACCGCCCCCATCGTGAGCGGCAGCGCGATCCACCAGCGCCCCGGGCCGAGCACGGTGGCCAGCAGCGCGTACTGCACGTAGCTGCCGATCATGTAGAACTCGCCCATGGCCCAGTTGATCATCTTCATGATGCCGTAGATGAACGTGATCCCGAGCGCCATCAGGCTGTAGATGACCCCGATGACGAGCCCCGAGAGCACGTACTGGGACAGGAGGAACGCGTCCACGCCCTACTTTTTGGGGGCCATCAGCAGGTCGCCCGTCTTCAGCTCGGGCGGGAAGATGATCTTGGCCTCGGTGAAGACCTGCTCGGGCCGCGTGTACTGCATGAAGAGCATCGGCGGGGTCCACTGCTGCCAGTACGGGCCCTCGCCGCGGGTGAAGCTGATGGTGCCGTTCCAGCCCTCGAACTTGCTGGCGAGCAGGGCCTTGACGAGGCTCTCGCCCGCCTCGCTCCTGGCCGCGTTCAGCGCGTCGGCGAGCAGCGTGATCTGGGCGTAGCCGTTCAGCGCGCCGTAGACGGGATCCTCCTTGAACTGCTCGCGGTACTTCGTGCGGAACGCCTCGCCCCGCGGGGTCAGCTTCATCGTCGGGTGGTAGTAGGTGATGAAGGTGACGTACGTGCCCTTCTCGCCGAGGTTCTTCCAGAACTCGGGACGGGCGGGCAGGTCGTAGGATACGAGCATCGGGGTGGCGGGGAAGAGCGCGACGTCGGAGGCCTGCTTGAGGATGAGGTACACGGGCGTGCCGACGCCCACGTTGATCAGGAGGTCCGGCTTCCAGCTCTTGATCTCCAGCAGCTGCGGGGTGAGGTCCACCACCGCCCGGTCGAACATGACCGTCTTGAGCTCGGCCGCGACGTCCATGGTCTTGAAGAGCTTCTTGGTGTCCTCGACCACGCCGACGCCGTAGTCGGTGTTCTCGGCCAGCACCGCTACCCGCTTGAAGCCCTGCTGCTTGATCCAGCGGTTCCAGATCGTCACGCGATCGGGGTCGATCACGTGGGTGCGGAACGTGTACGCGAGGTGCCGCTCGGTGATGCCCTTGGCGGAGGCCTGGGTGGAGAAGACGGGGATCTTGAACTGCTCGGCCAGGTCCTGCACGGCGCCCATCACCGAGCTGTGGAACTGGCCGATGACGGCCACGGCCCTGTCCTGGCTGGCCAGCTTCCGGAAGCCGGCCACGCCCTTCTCCGGCGTGCCGGAGTCGTCCTCGACGACCAGCTCGATCTTCCGCCCTCCGAGCACCCCGCCGCGGGCGTTCACGTCGTCGGCGGCCATCTTGGCGCCGCGGACGATGAACTGCCCGGCCGCGGCATCGCCGGGCGGCGAGAGCGGGGTCAGGACGCCGATCTTGACCGGATTCTGAGCGAGCGCCGGCGCGACGAGCCCCACACCGGCGATGGCCGTGAGCACCGCGACCGCACTGGCAAGCCAGCGATGACGTCTCATGTCGATCCTCCCCGGCGAGCCTTCGCGTGCCCGGCGCTCGAGCGCCGAGCGCCCGGCGGAAGGCCGCCATCCGCGCGGATTCTACCCGATGCGCGAGCGCCTCGTCTCCGGGCCCTCACGCCATGTCCGGTAACCCGGTATGGGCGGTGATCCCGCCGTCGACCACGATCGCGGCTCCCGTGATGAAGGAGGACTCGTCGGAGGCGAGGAAGCACACGGTGCTGGCGATCTCGTCCGGCTCGCCGATCCGGCCGATGGGATGCGCGGCCGCGTTCCGACGCCGGAAGTCCTCCGCGCGATCCTTGCCGAGGAGCTCTGCGGCGCGGGTGTTGATGGCGCCCGGGCACACGCAGTTGACCCGGATGCCGTCGCGGGCGTTCTCCCGCGCCGCGGAGCGGGTGAGGTTGATCACGCCGGCCTTGGCGGCGTTGTAGGACGACAGGCCGTAGTCGCCGGCGATCCCGGAGATCGAGGCCGTGTTGACGATGACGCCGCGCCCCTGGCGGCGCATGAGGGGCAGGCAGTACTTCATGCCGAGGAACGTGCCCGTCAAGGTGACGGCGATCACGCGGTTCCAGCTCTCGAGCGAGATCTCGTGGAGCGGCGCGGCCTCCGCCAGGCCGGCGTTGTTGACGACGATGTCCAGGCCACCGAAGGTGTCGAGCGCCAGCTGGATGGTGGCCTGGACGCGCTCGGGGACGGCCACGTCCATCTTGATCGCCACCGCGCGCCCACCGCCGGCCACGATGGCCGCCGCGACCTCATCGGCGCGTCGGCCGCTCAGGTCCGCGACGACCACCGCCGTGCCGTGACCGGCCAGGCGGCGTGCGGTCGCCGCGCCGATCCCGGAGCCGGCGGCCGTGACGATGGCGATCCGGCCCCCGAGCGAGGCGGTCATGGCGCTCACACCGCCATGATGTGGTATCCGCAGTCCACGTAGATCACCTCGCCGGTGATCCCCGAGGCGAGCGGGGAGGCCAGGAACGCCGCGGTGTCGCCGATCTCCTTCAGGGTCACGTTGCGGCGCAGCGGCGCCTTCTCGGCGGCGTGCTGGAGCATGCCGGTGAAGCCCTTGATCCCGCGCGCGGCCAGCGTGTTCACCGGGCCGGCGGAGATGGCGTTGACCCGGATGCCGCGCGGGCCGAGATCGGCGGCCAGGTAGCGCACGCTCGCCTCGAGCGAGGCCTTGGCCACGCCCATGACGTTGTAGTTGGGGGCGACCTTCTCGCTGCCGTAGTAGGTCATCGCGATCACCGAGCCCGGGCCGGACTTCTCGAGCAGGGGCGCCGCCGCGCGGGCGAGCCCGACCAGCGAGTAGGCCGAGATCTCGTGGGCGGTGAGGAAGCCGGCGCGCGAGGTGGCCGTGAAGGAGCCCTCGAGGTCGGCCCGCTCGGCGTAGCCGATGGAATGCACCAGGAGCGCCAGGGCGCCGAGCTCGCGCTCGAGGCCGGCGAAGACCGCCGCGATCTCGGCCTCGGAGGTGACGTCGCAGGGGAACAGGAGCGAGCCGGGCAGCGTTGCGGCAAGCTCGGCGACGTTCTCGCGCAGCCGCTCGCCCTGATAGGTGAAGGCCAGACGCATGCCGGCCGCCGCGAGCGACTGGGCGATGCCCCAGGCGATCGAGCGCTTGTTGGCGACGCCGAAGACGACGCCGGTCTTGCCCGTGAGATCGATCATGAAGCCTCCGTGGGACCGGGCTCAGCCCGCCTGGCGCAGGCGGGCGACGAGGGCCGCATCCGCGGGCGGGAACTGGTAACGCTGCAGCTCGCCCGGCGCGACCCAGTCCATGGCCTGGCCCTCGCGGGGCTCGATGGCGCCGGCCACGAGCCGGCAGCGGTAGAAGTGGAGCACGATCGTGCGGTCCGGGTACTCCCATTCCGTGGTGTCGACGGCCGCGCCGACCTCGAAGCGCCCGCCCAGCTCCTCGGTGAGCTCGCGGCCCAGGCAGGCCGCCAGGTCCTCGCCGGCCTGGCGCTTGCCGCCGGGGAACTCCCACAGGCCTTCGAGGTGCGTGCCGCGCCGGCGCTGGGTGATGAGATAGCGGCCCGTGGCGTCCTGGATGAGCGCGGCGGTGACGTCGACCACGAGCGGCACGTCAGGAGGCCGTCCAGCCGCCGTCGACGGCGAGCACGGCGCCCGTGACGTAGCGCGCGGCGTCGGAGGCCAGGCACAGGCTGGCGGCCGCGACGTCTTCCACCGTGCCGGCGCGGCGGATCGGGATGCGGTGCTCGATGACCCGCCGGTCGAAGTCGTTGATGCCCTGGCCGAGGTCGGTGTCGATGGTCCCCGCCGCGACGACGTTGACCCGGATGCCTTCGCCGATCAACTCGACGGCCGCCGCGCGCGCCAGCATGTGCAGCCCGCCCTTGGAGGCGACGTAGGGCGCGAAATTCTGGACGGCCACGGTGCCGGCGGCCGAACCCACGTGGACGATCGAGCCTCCGCCGCTCACGGCCAGCCCCCGACCGCCCTCCTTCGTGACCGCCGCGACCGTCTCGGCCAGCGGCGCGGGCCGGCGACCGAAGACGACGACGCGCGCGCCTGCCGCGGCGAAGCGCTCCGCCGTCCCGCGGCCGCTGCCGGCACCGCCACCGGCGATCACCGCGACCTTGCCGTCGAGCGCGTTCACCGGACTTCGCGCCCCACCCGGCGGGGCCCGGCGCGCGCGGGTCGCCCGGCGCGCGCATGGCGTCGTGCCGGCGGAGCGACCGGATAGCTCACGCAGAGCCGGCGCATCGGGCACGTCGGGCAGCGGGGCGCGCGCGGCGTGCACCAGGTGGCGCCGAAGTCCATCAGCGCCTGGTTGAAGTCGTAGCCGCGCCCGCGGGGCACGAGGGCCGCGGCCAGATCCCACAAGGTCTTCTCGCCGCGCACGCGCCGCGCGCGGCGCGGCCCGAGGAACACGCGCGTGAGCACGCGGCGCACGTTGGTGTCGAGGATCGCGGCGTCGCGGCCATAGGCGAAGGAGAGAATGGCGCCCGCCGTGTAGCGGCCGATCCCGGGCAGCCGGCGCAGGCGCTCGGCGTCGTCGGGCAACCGGCCGCCATAGGCCGCGACGGTCTCGCGCGCGATGGCGTGCAGGCGCACGGGGCGGACGTTGTAGCCCAGCGGGTACCACAGCGCGCGCACGTCGTCGACCGGCGCGCCGGCCAGGCTCTGCATCGTGGGATAGCGGTCGAGGAACTGGCGGTACTTCGGCAGCACGCGATCGACCTGGGTCTGCTGGAGCATGATCTCGGAGACCAGCACGCGGTAGGGGTCGCGCGTTCGGCGCCACGGCAGGTCGCGCCCGTGACGGCGGTACCAGGTGAGCAACCGGCACTGGAAACGGCGGACCGTCCCGGCATCGGGACGTCGCACGGTCAGAGGGTCGACTCCAGGGCCCGCGGCGTACGCTTCACGAGCCGGGATTCTAGCGCGGGACGTGTAGAATCAGGCCATGGCAAATGCCGACCCGCTGCACGACCTGCACGCCGCCGCGGGGGCGCGCTTCGGCTCCCCGTGCGGCGTCGAGCTGCCGCTCGACTACGGCGACGCCGCAGCGGAGTACGAGGCCGTGCGGCGGGGCGTGGGGCTGCTCGACCATGGCGATTGCGGCGTGCTGGAGGTCACCGGGCGGGACCGCGCCACGTTCCTGCACGCGATGTTGAGCCAGGACGTCAAGTCGCTGGCGCCGGGGCAGGGGGCGGCGGCCGCGTTCCTCGACATCCACGGCAAGGTCCAGGTGACCCTCCGGCTGCTCGTGCAGGACGATCGCATCCTCGTCATCACCCCGCCGGGGCTGGCCACCAAGACCTCGGAGGCGCTCGACCACTACCTGTTCTCCGAGAAGGCGGTGTTCCGCGACGCGACGGGCGAGTCGTGCATGCTCACCCTCGCGGGCCCGGAGGCTGCGGCGGTGGCCCAGAGGCTGACGGGGACGGTCGTGGCCGAGCCCGAGTGGTCCCACGTGCCCGCGCGGCTGGGTGACGTCGAG
Source organism: Candidatus Rokuibacteriota bacterium (assembly GCA_016200085.1). Classification (GTDB taxonomy): domain Bacteria; phylum Methylomirabilota; class Methylomirabilia; order Rokubacteriales; family CSP1-6; genus JACQFL01. Next base: position 31,570 of record JACQFL010000048.1, read on the forward strand.
GTCAGGCTGGTGCGCGGTGACGGCGAGACCGGGGAGCCGGAGGTGTGGCTGATCGGCGCCGCCGCGGACGGGCCGGCGGTCTGGCGCGCGGCGCTCGCCGCCGGCGCGCGGCCCGTGGGCCTGCACGCGAAGGACGCGCTGCGCATAGAGGCCGGCACGCCGTACGACGGCCACGACGTCGACGAGACCGTGCTGCTGCCCGAGATCCCGCAGGAGCGGCTGGTCTCGCACACCAAGGGCTGCTACATCGGCCAGGAGGTCGTCGTCCGCATCCGCGACCGCGGCCACGTCAACCGTCACCTGCGCGGGCTCCTGGTGGAGGGCGGCCGTGTGCCCGTGGCGGGCGCGGCGGTGCTCGCGGGCGACGACGAGGTCGGCCGGGTGACGAGCGCCGCGTGGTCGTACGGGCGGCGCCAGCCTGTCGCGCTGGCCTTCGTCAAGCGCCAACACGCCGAGCCGGGCACGCCGCTCGCCGTCCGCCTCGATGGCAGCGTCGCGCGCGCGACCGTCTCGGCGCTGCCCTTCACGCGGTAAGCCCGACCGGCCGGGAGATCGGGAGCGCGCATGCCCAACCGCCTCGCCCAGGAGACCAGCCCCTACCTGCTCCAGCACCAGGACAACCCCGTCGACTGGTACGCGTGGGGGGAGGACGCCTTCGCCAGAGCCCGCGCCGAGGACAAGCCCGTCCTCCTGTCCGTCGGCTACTCGGCCTGTCACTGGTGCCACGTGATGGAGCACGAGTCGTTCGAGAACCCCGCCATTGCCGAGGTGATGAACCGCCACTTCGTCAGCGTCAAGGTTGACCGCGAGGAGCGGCCCGACGTGGACCAGATCTACATGCAGGCCGTGCAGTCGATGACGGGCCACGGCGGCTGGCCGATGACGGTGTTCCTCACGCCCGAGGGCGTGCCGTTCTACGGCGGCACGTACTATCCCCCCGCGGACCGTCACGGGCTGCCGGGCTTCCCGCGGCTGCTCGAGGCCATCAGCGAGGCGTGGCGCACGCGGCGGGGCGAGGTCGTGCAGTCCTCGCAGCAGATCGCGGCCGGGCTCAATCGCGCCGAGGGGCTGCGGGCGGCGAGCACGCTGCTCACCCAGGACGTCCTGTTCTCCGCCTTCCAGGGGCTGGGGGCGCAGTTCGACGACGCCCAGGGCGGCCTCGGCGGCGCGCCCAAGTTCCCGCAGCCGATGATCTGGGAGTACGTGCTGCGCTTCTGGAAGCGCACGGGCAACGACGAGGCCGCGCGCATGGTCCGCACCACGCTCACGAAGATGGCGCGGGGCGGGATGTACGATCAGCTCGGCGGCGGCTTCCACCGTTACTCGGTCGACGCCCAGTGGCTCGTGCCCCACTTCGAGAAGATGCTCTACGACAACGGCCAGCTGGCCTCGCTGTACCTGCACGGGTGGCTGGCCTTCGGCGATGCCGAGTACCGGCGCATCACCGAGGAGACCCTCGACTACGTGCTCCGCGAGATGACCGACCCGGCGGGCGGGTTCTACTCCGCGCAGGACGCCGACTCCGAGGGCCACGAGGGCAGGTTCTTCGTCTGGACCGCCGACGAGATCCGCGCGGTCCTGGGCGGCGGTGACGCGGACTTCGCTCTCCACTACTGGGGCGTGGACCGCGGCTCGAACTTCGAGGGCCGGAGCATCCTCTGGGTGCCAGGCGAGCCGGATGTCGAGCGGATTGCGGCGGCGCGCGCCCGGCTCTTCGCCGCGCGCGAGCCGCGGGTGCATCCCGGGCGCGACGACAAGGTCCTGGCGGCGTGGAGCGGCCTGGCGTGCCGCGCGTTCGCCGAGGCCGGTCGGGCCCTCGGCCGGGCCGACTACGTGGCGGCGGCGGTCCGGAGCGCGGCGTTCCTGACCACGGCGATGCGTGATGCCGAGGGCCGCTTGCTGCGCACGTGGAAGGCCGGCCGCGGCAAGCTCAAGGGCTATCTCGAGGACTACAGCATGGTGGCGGCCGCCCTCCTCGAGGTCTACGAGGCGACGTTCGAGCGCCGCTGGCTCGACGCCGCCCGCGGCCTCGCCGACGACCTGCTGCGCCTCTTCTGGGACGACGCGCTCGACGGCTTCTATGACACGGGCCACGACCACGAGCGGCTGATCGTGCGGCCGCGCAACCTGTACGACAACGCCGTGCCCTCGGGCACGGCGTTGGCCATCGAGACGCTCCTGCGCCTGGCCGTGCTCACGGGCGAGGCGCGCTACGAGACGAAGGCGCTGACGGCGCTGCGGCCCCTGGCGGACCTCATGGCCCGGCATCCCACCGCGTTCGGCCGCTTTCTCTGCGCGCTCGACTTCCACGTCGGCCCGAAGGTCGAGGTCGCGCTGCTCACGCCGCCCGGCGACGGCGCCGCGCCGCTGCTCGCGGAGATCTTCGGCCGCTATCTCCCCAACCGAGTCGCGGCGGGTGCCCGCGCCGGCGACACCGCCCAGGCGGTGGGGCTGCCGCTGCTGGAAGGTCGTGAGGTCGTCGAGGGCAAGGCGACGGCTTTCGTCTGTCGCAACTACGCGTGTGAGCTGCCCGCGACGGATCCCGCGACCCTCGCGCGCCAGCTGGACGCCTCGTGACCCCGCGCGTGTCACCGATCTATTGGAGGACGTGTTCGGCTCCGTTCACCGCTGAGGTCTTCCGGGAGGCCGCATGCCCCACACGCTGATCCGCGCCCAGGGACTCTCCGAGCCCATCAGCCACTACTCCGACGCCGTGCGCGCCGGGACGACCGTGTACGTCTCCGGGCAGGGCGCCTTCGACGCCCAGGGTCGGCTGGTCGGGCGAGGCGACGTCGTGGGCCAGACGCGCCAAGTCCTCGACAACATGAAGATCGCGCTGGCCGCCGCCGGCGGCAGTCTGGACGACGTGGTGAAGGTGACCGTCTACCTCGCCGACGTCGCGGACCGGCCGCAGGTCAACAAGGTGCGCCAGGAGTACTTCGGGGCGAACAAGCCCGCCAGCACGCTGATCGGGATCAACGAGTTCGCGCTCGACGGGATGCTGATCGAGATCGAGGCCGTGGCCGTCCTCCAGGGAGGCCGGTGAGGGCCGCGGTCCGCGGTCGCGCGCGGCTGCTCGCCCTGCTGGGGCTGCCGGCGGCGCTGCTCGGGCTGCTGTTCGTCTACCCGCTCGCGCACATGGCAGCGCTGTCCGTGCGCACGGTGTTCCCCGGCGCGTTCCAGTACACCGGGGCTCACTACGCGAAGTTCGTCAGCGATGCGTACTTCCTGCGGGTGACGCAGACCTCCTTCGCGCTGGCGCTGACGGTGACCGTGCTCACCGCCGCCGTGGGCTATCCCGTCGCCTACTACTTCGTCCGCTCCCGCTCACGCCACAAGCACTGGATCTTTCTCGGGGTCATCTCGCCGCTGCTCGTGAGCATCGTGGTGCGCACCATCGGCTGGACGATCGTGCTCGGCAACGAGGGCCTCGTGAACAACGCCCTGCGCATGCTCGGCATCGTGCGAGAGCCGCTCGCGCTCATGAACAGCTTCTGGTCGGTGACGGTGGGACTCGTCCACGTCCTGCTCCCGTTCATGATCCTTTCCATCGCCAGCGTGCTGGGCAAGATCGACACCGCGCTGGAGGAGTCGGCGGCCATCCTCGGCGCCGGCCCCCTGCGGACGTTCTGGCGCGTGACCCTGCCCCTGTCGATCCAGGGGGTCGCCGCGGGCTCCATCCTCGTCTTCTGCCTCACCATCGGCGCCTACATCACCCCGTGGTGGCTGGGGCGCGGCAAGGTCCTGCTCTTCTCCACCACCATCTACGACCAGATCCTCGCGATCGTGGACTGGCCCTTCGGCTCGGCCGCCGCCATGATTCTCGTGGCCGCCACGCTGGCGATCATCCTCCTCTACTTCGCGCTGATCGGGCGGGTCGCGCGACGATGAAATGAAGATCCTCGGCTGGTACGTGGCCGCCGTCCTTGCTTTTCTGGCGCTGCCGGTGCTCGTGGTGATTCCCTCGGCGCTCAGCGCGGGCTCCACCCTCGGCTTCCCGCCGCAGGGCCTCTCGCTCAAGTGGTTCAGGAACGTGGTGGATCATCCGGAGTTCCTGCGCGCGCTGGCGGTGAGCGTCGAGGTCGCGGCGGCCTCGACGGTGCTCGCGCTGGGCCTCGGCACCCTGGCGGCGTTCGCGTTCGTCCGGTACCGCTTCGCCGGTCGCGACGTGCTCCAGCTGGCGTTCGTGGCGCCCCTCGTGTTCCCGGCCATCGTCTACGGCGTGGCCATGCTGATGATGCTCACGCCACTCAAGCTCACGCGCACGATGCTGGGGTTGACGCTGGCCCACGTCGTCATCACGCTGCCCTACGTCCTGCGCACGGTGGGCGCCACGCTGCACGGGGTGGACCGCCGCCTGGAGGAGTCGGCGCAGATCCTGGGCGCGGGCCCCTGGCGCACGTTCTGGCACGTGACGCTGCCCCTCATCCGGCCCGGACTCATCGCGGGGGCGACGTTTTCGCTCATCATCTCTTTCGACGAGTTCACGGTCTCGCTGTTCCTCACGGGGCCCGGGCTGATGACCCTGCCCCTGGAGATCTACCACTACACCGAGTTCACCATCGACCCCACGATCGCGGCCATCTCGACGGTCTTGATCGTGCTGTCCGTTGCGACGATCATGGCCATCGAGCGCTTCCTGGGCTTCGAGCGCCATTTCCAGGTGTAAACCTCGGAGGGGGGTTTCGCCCCCCTTCCGAAGCCTCTCCCCAGGAGGATTGCGCCGGCAAAGCCGGCGCTCGAACGGAGGTTTATTCCCGCGGCCTGTCGCGGTGAGGGCGGTGGGCCGCTTCGAGGGGTGTCGAAGAGCGAACGGCCCGTTCAGACGGGCAGAGGAGGCGAGATGAGTGACCACGAGAAGGACTACCTGTTGCAGTGCTTCGCGACGGACGTGCCGCGGCGGCGCGTGCTCAAGGGACTGGTCGCCGCCGGCGCCGGGCTGGCGACCCTCACGCGGTTCGCCGATCACCTGGCCGCTGCGCCGGCTGACGAGGCCGCCGAGCTGACGATCTTCGCGTGGCCGGGGCTCGTCCCCGACATCCTGAAGGAGCGCTCGGTGGCGCCCTTCAACCGGACGTATCCAAAAGTCAATGTGAAGCTCGACATCAGCACCAACGCGACCATGTACCCGAAGATGCTGGCCAGCAAGGCCAACCCCGTCATCAGCGGCGGCATGTTCAACGACGTCTTCGTGCAGCGGGGCATGGGCGACGGGCTGTGGGTGAAGCCCAACGACGAGTGGATGCCGCACCGCAAGGAGATCCCCCCGGACATCATGCCGCCGGGCGGTTACGGCACGATCTTCCAGCAGACACCGTTCGGCCTCATGTACAACCCCGACAAGGTGGAGAAGCCCAGGTCCTGGGCCGATCTCTGGGACCCGAAGTACAAGGGGCGGGTGGAGATGTGGGACATCTACTTCGACGCCTACATCGCGGCCGCCGTCATGAGCGGCAAGGGGCCCAGCGTCGAGGAGGGCATCAAGCTGTGGGCGCCGCACAGGCAGAACATCGGCGCGTGGACGATGTCGCCGACCAAGGTCGAGGACGACGTCTCACGCGGCGAGATGTGGCTGGCCCCGCACTGGGGCTCGTGGGCCGAGCAGGCGCGCAGCCAGGGCAAGAAGGTGGCCTTCACCATCCCCAAGGAGGGCGCCGTGCAGTGGGGCGGCCACATGGTGACGGTGGCGGGCTTCTCACCCAAGGTGACCGAGTTGACCCAGCGGTACCTCGACACCTGGAACTCGGAGGAATGTCAGCTGGGCTGGGTGACCAAGGGCTTCTTCGGGCCTGCCAACAGGAAAGTCAAGATCCCGGCGGAGATGCTGAAGCTCGAGGCCATGATGACCGCGGAGGACGCGGCCAAGAAGCTCATCCGCTACGACGTCAAGGCGGTGGGTGAGCGCATGACCAAGCTGAAGGCGATGATCGACCAGACCCTGAAGGTGTGAGCAGCGACGTCCAGCTCGACCGCGTGACGAAGCGCTTCGGCGACGTCACCGCGGTCAGCGCCGTGTCGCTCGAGGTCCAGCCGGGCGAGGTGCTCGCCCTGCTGGGCCCGAGCGGCTGCGGCAAGACGACGACGCTGCGCATGATCGCCGGCTTCGAGACGCCCAACGAGGGCGCCGTCCGCATCCGGGGCCACGTCGTCAACGACGTGGCGACGTATCGCCGTAACCTCGGCATGGTCTTCCAGCACTACGCGCTGTTCCCTCACATGTCCGTCTTCGACAACGTGGCCTTCGGCCTGCGCATGCGCCGCCTGCCGCGCGACCAGACGCGCGAGCGCGTGCGGGAAGCGATGGCGCTCGTGCGGCTGGCCGGGCTGGAGACACGCCGGCCGTCCGAGCTGTCGGGTGGCCAGCAGCAGCGTGTGGCGCTGGCCCGCGCCATCGTCACGCGGCCGGCCGTGCTCCTGCTCGACGAGCCGCTCGGCGCGCTGGACCGCAAGCTCCGGGAGCAGATGCAGATCGAGCTCCGCGCGCTGCAACGCACGCTCGCCATCACCACCATTTTCGTCACCCACGACCAGGAAGAGGCGCTCACCCTCGCCGACCGCATCGCGGTGATGGAAGCGGGCGAGATCGTGCAGATCGGCACCCCCACCGAGATCTACGAGCGCCCGCGCTCGCGGTTCGTCTCGGACTTCATCGGCGTGTCGAACTTCCTGCCGGGCAAGGTGGTCGAGCGCGACGGCGACGCCGTGACGGTGCAGGTGGCGGGTCTGCGCCTGCGCGCCGCGGGCGGCGATGGGGTGCAGCCCGGTGACCCCGTCGAGGTTGCCGTGCGGCCGGAGAAGGTCCGCCTCGGCACGGCGCCGTCGAGCGATGCGAACTGCGTGGCGGGGCGTGTCGAGAACGTCGTCTACCTGGGCGCGGTCACCTACTACTACGTGCGGGTGACGGAGGACGTCAGGCTGGTGGCGATGGAGCAGAACCAGACGCCGCGCCCGGCGCACGCGGTGGGCGAGACGGTCCACGCGGCATGGGAGGCGGCGAGCGCGCTACCGCTCCGGGTCGCGGCTCAGCGGTAGGCGCAGGGCGGCACGGCCGTCTTGAATGGCGATTGCGGCAGGTGCTGGCCGTGCGGGAACAGGCGGAGCTGTCGCGCCGGCGGCGCGGGCGCGAGGCGTCTTCCGCGCAGGGCCAGGAAGTGAGCCGCCCGCGCGGTGTCGACGCCGAGCCGCCGGAGATCGCGGGCGCCTCGCAGCACCACGCGGCGCCGTTGCGCGATCACGGCGGCTGCCGCCTTCGGCCCGAGCCCGGGCACGCGCAGGAGCAGCTCGTGCGGCGCGTGCAGGACGTCGAGCGGAAAGTGCTCGGGGTGGGCGAGGGCCCACGCCGTCTTCGGATCGTCGTCGAGCGGCAGGTTGCCGTCCTCGCCGAACACGAGCTCGTCGAAGCCGAAGCCGTACTGGCGTAACAGGTGCTCCGCCTGGTAGAGCCTGAGCTTGCGCACGGCCGGGGTTCCCGGTGCACCTTCCATCGGCGTGCCGGCCACCGGTTGGAAGGCGCTGAAGTGCGCGTGGTGGAGCATGCGCTCGCGCTCCAGGCGCGCCACCAGCCCGAGCGTCTCGCGGTCCCGCTCGCCCGCCGCGCCCACCACGAACTGCGTCGTGGTTCCCGCCGTCGGCATCCCATCGCGCCGCCGCTGCTCGCGGCTGTCACGCGCCAGCCGCCCCGCCAGCATCAGCTTGGGCAGCAGGTCGCCGCCGAAATCCTTCTCGCGCGCGAGCGCCCGCACGTACCCATCTCCCGGCGCCTCGAGATTGGCCGACACCCGCGTGGCCAGCCGCGAGGCCTCCTCGACCTGCGCCGTCTCCGCCCCCGGCAACACCTTGACGTGGACGTAGCCGCGAAATCCTTCGCGCTGCCGGAGGATCTGCAGGCTCGCCAGCATCCGATCCATCATCCGCACCGCCCGCCCCGGAACTCCCGAGGTGAGGAAGAGCCCTTGAGCGAGTCCCTTGCGATGCGCCTCCATGAACGTGGTGGCGACCTCCTCCGGCGCCAGCCCCGTCCGCTTCACCTTTCCCCCACAAAACGTCGGACAGTACCCGCACGACAGCGAGCACGCGTTCGTCTGCATCACCCGCATGATCCGGGTCGTCCCCCGTCCCGGTACCCGCACCGGCCGGATCCCCACCGCCCCCGATTGGGGGTCGACGCGCTCAGGAGCCCCATCCTCCCGATCATGCGATTCCGCCAAGATCTCCCACCGAGTCCGCCGATCCATATACAGGTGAGGAATGATACTCAACACAAGACGAGTAGTCAAGTAACACATCTCGATCCCGCGCCCGCGCGCAGCAACCGGGCGCGCACAGCAAAAGCCCGCTTGGCCGATGCGAGCAAAGCGAAGCGAGCGAGGCGTCAGGTCAACGGAGGGAGCCCAGAGACCGGCGGCGGTAGACCGCCCACGAAGACGGCGGGGCCGAGCGGGTCGGGGGTGGCTCCCGGGCGCCGTTGGGTACGCTCGAACATCGGCGCGCGCCGAGCGCGTTTCGCGGACGCCCCGCTCGGTGGCCCCAGTGTCAGTCGGCGCCCGGGAGCCACCCCCGACCCGCTCGGCCCCGCCGGACCCCGCGAGGTGTATACTCCGGAGAGTCGTCGTGGGGGGAGGAATCCTGAGAACCGGGTGCGGCCCGGGACCCCTCGAACCTGCTCTGGATAATCCCAGCGAAGGGAACACGCCGACGGATCGCGGCCGCGCCCGAAGTCTCGGGACAGCGGCCGTTGCTGTTTCCGGCCGCGGAGCGGGCATGAAGGTCAGTGTCAACGGACGCGCGATGAACCTCGACGACGACCTCAGCGTGGAAGCGCTGCTCCAGCAGCTCGGCGTGAATCGCCGGTTCATGGCCGTGGCCGTGAACCGCGAGATCACCCCGCGCACGCGGTACGGGCAGACGGTGCTGCGCGAGGGCGATCGGGTGGAGATCGTGCGTCCGATGGGAGGGGGCTGAGATGTACGACACGTCGCTCGTCATCGGCGGCAAGGAGTTCTCGTCGCGGCTGATCGTGGGCACGGGCAAGTACTCGTCGAACGAGGTCATGCGCCAGGCCCACGAGGCCTCGGGCGCCCAGGTGGTCACCGTCGCGGTGCGCCGGGTGAGCCTGCCGGGCACCGGCGAGTCCATCCTCGACTTCATCGACACCAACCGCTACACGCTGCTCCCGAACACCGCCGGCTGCTACACCGCGGACGAGGCCATCCGCACCGCGTACCTGGCGCGCGAGGCCGGGCTCGGCGAGATGGTCAAGCTCGAGGTCATCGGCGACTCGCGCACGCTGTTTCCCGACGTGGCCGGGCTGCTCGAGGCGACGAAGACGCTGGCGCGCGAGGGCTTCACGGTCATGCCCTACACCAACGACGACCCCGTGATGGCCAAGCGCCTGGAAGACGCGGGGGCGGCGGTGGTCATGCCGCTCGGCGCGCCGATCGGCTCCGGGCTCGGGATCCGCAACCCGTACAACATCAAGATCATCCTCGAGACCGTGTCGGTGCCCGTCATCGTCGATGCCGGGGTCGGCACGGCCTCGGACGCCGCCATCGCCATGGAGCTCGGCTGCGACGGCGTGCTCATGAACACGGCCATCGCGGGCGCGCGCGACCCGGTGGCCATGGCGACGGCGATGAAGCAGGCCGTGGAAGCCGGACGGCTCGCCTTCAAGGCCGGGCGCATGCCCAAGCGCCTCTACGCGAGCGCGTCCTCGCCGCTCGAGGGCGTGCCCGATTGGTCGAGCTGAGGCTGCTCCTCGTCACCGACCGGGCCCAGACGCGCGGGCGCGAGCTCGTCGCCGTGGTGCGGGCCTGCCTCGACGCCGGACTGCCCGCCGTCCAGGTGCGCGAGAAGGACCTCGGCGCCGCCGACCTCGCGCGGCTCTGCCGTGCGCTCCGCGAGCCGACGCGTGAGCGCGGGGCGCTGCTGATCGTCAACGACCGCGCCGACGTGGCCCTCGCGGTCGGCGCCGACGGCGTGCAGCGCACGTCGTCCTCCTTGCCCGTGGCCGACCTCCGCGCGCTCGCCGACAAGCGCCTGCTCGTGGGCGCCTCGGTGCACTCGCGCGACGAGGCGCTCGCCGCCGAGGCCGCCGGCGCCGACTGGGTCGTGTTCGGGCCCGTCTACGACACGCCGTCCAAGCGCGCCTACGGGCCGCCGCAGGGCCTCGTCGCTCTCGAGCGGGTGACGGCCGCCGTGCGCGTGCCGGTGATCGCCATCGGCGGCATCACGCCCGAGCGGGTGGGCGCCGTGCGCGCGACCGGCGCGGCGGGCGTGGCCGCGATCTCGGCCATCCTCGACGCGGAGGCGCCGGCGGAGGCCACGCGCCGGTTCCTCGACGCCCTGGGGGCCGCCGCGGGACGCTCATGACCGGGTGATCGTGACGGGGCAGGTTTCGCCCGACGTGGAGGACGTCCTGCCCGCCCGATTCGTGAAAGGCTGAAGACCATGACCAAGGACGAGTTGAAGGCGCGCGTGTACGAGGCCATCGACCGGCGGGCCCAGGAGATCGTCGGGCTCGGCGAGACCATCCGCAAGAATCCCGAGCTCGGCTTCAAGGAGGTCAAGACCGCCCGCCTGGTCGAGGAGACGTTCTCGAAACTCGGGCTGAGCCCCAAGGCCGGGCTCGCACTGACCGGCGTGCGCGCCGACGTGGCCGGGCGCGCCGGGGCCGGGCCGACGTTCGCGCTCCTCGGCGAGCTCGACGCCCTCGTCGTCGCGGGCCATCCCGTCGCCGACCCCGCCACGGGCGCCGCCCACGCCTGCGGCCACAACGCCCAGGTCGCGGGCCTCATCGGCGCCGCGATGGGCCTGCTCGACGCGAAGGCCTTCGACCTCCTTGCGGGACGCGTGGTCTTCTTCGCGGTGCCGGCGGAGGAGTACGGGGACATCGAGTGGCGGGTGAGCCAGGCGCGCGCGGGGCGGCTCGAGTTCCTCGGCGGCAAGCCGGAGCTGCTGCGGCTCGGCCACTTCGACGACGTGGACCTCTCGATGATGATCCACCTGACCCCGCGGACCGAGGACGGCAAGGCGGGCGTGCCCCAGTCGAACAACGGCTGCATCGTGAAGACCATCCGCTACGTGGGGCGGGCCGCCCACGCCGGCGGCGCGCCCCACATGGGCATCAACGCCCTCTACGCCGCCAAGATCGGGCTCATGGCCGTCAACGCCATCCGCGAGACCTTCAAGGACGAGGACACCATCCGCGTGCACCCGATCGTCACCCACGGCGGCTCGCAAGTGAACGTCATCCCCGGCGAGGCGCGCCTGGAGACGTACGTGCGCGGCCGCTCGGTGGAGGCCATCCTGGACGCCAACAAGAAGGTCGACCGCGCCTTCCGCGCCGGCGCGCTCGCGCTGGGCGCCAAGGTCGAGATCGAGACCCTGCCGGGCTACATGCCGATGACGTGCGACGCCACGATGGCCGAGCACTTCAAGAAGAACGCGGCCACGCTCGTCGGCGCCGAGCACTACCGCCAGATCGGCCACCGTACGGGCTCGACCGACATGGGCGATCTGAGCATGGTCATGCCCGTGCTGCATCCCTACATCGGCGGCGCCCGGGGCACCGGCCACGCCGCGGACTTCGAGATCGTCGACCAGCAGCTCGCCTACGTCACGCTGTCCAAGGCGCTGGCGGCGATGGCCGTCGACATGCTGGGCGACGGCGCGGCCGGCGCGAAGGACGTCATCGCCAAGGCCCGGCCGCCGATGACGCGCGAGCAGTACCTCACGTTCCAGCGCGGCATCGCCAAGCGCGAGGTTTACGAGGGGTGATCCTCGGCGCGCGGCGACGGGGCCACGGGGGGTGGGGGGCAGGGGCCGACGAGACCACGTCGTACGCGCCCGCTACCCGATCGCGGCTGGGCTCCATCCCGGCGCCCGGGGTCCGTCGCCGGTCGGCGGGGTACGGGTCCTGCCGGCCCCTGTCTCCCACCCCCCGCGGCCCCGTCGGGCTCGGGCACCGGCATTCATTCGCTCCGACCTCGGACCCAGGACACGGGCGTGTACGGTAAGAGCGCGGCGGACTTTCCGCAGCGCGTCGTGTGCCTCACGTCCGAGACGGCGGAGATCGCGTATCTGCTCGGGGCGGGGGATCGCGTGGTCGGCGTGCCGGGCACGGCGCGGCGGCCGGAGGCCGTGCGCGAGAAGGCGAAGGTCGGCGGGTTCACCACGTTCCGGCTCGATCGCATCCTGGCGCTGGAGCCCGATCTCGTCCTCGCGTTCTCCGATCTCCAGAAGGACGTCGTGCGGGATCTCATCGGGGCGGGGGTGGCGGTGCTGTGCACCAACCAGCGCTCGTTCGACGAGGTGCTGGGCGCGATCCTGGTCATCGGCGGTGCGCTCGGCCTGCCCGACGAGGCGCGCGGGCTCGTGCAGGACATGCGCGACGAGGTCAAGCAGATCCGCGAGTACTCGAGCGTGTGGCCGGACCGCCCACGCGTGTACTTCGAGGAGTGGCACGACCCGCTCATCGCGGGCATTCGCTGGGTCTCGGATCTGATCGAGATGGCAGGGGGCGAGGACGTCTTCGCGGAGCTCCGCGCCCAGCCCCTCGCGGCCGGGCGTGTCGTCCAGCCCGACGAGGTCGCCCGGCGTGACCCGCAGCTGATCCTCGCCTCGTGGTGCGGCAAGCCGGTCGACGTCGAGGCCATCAGGGGCCGGCCGGGCTGGAGCGAGGCGGCCGCGGTCAGGAGCGGCCAGATCCACGAGATCGACGGGGCCGACGTCCTCTCGCCCGGGCCGTCGCTGATGGTCGGCCTGCGCCGCATCCACGAGCTGATCCAGGCCGTTCAGGCCGCCACCTGAGAGCCCCCGCCCGCTGGGCTCCCGGGCTAGAATGAAGGGGTCCTAAAAAGTTGGGTCGAGGGGGGCCTCCGGGCTAGGATCGGTCCCTCGTGACCCGTCCAAGGAGTCCGCTGATCCATGGCTGATCTCGCTGTCGCCCGCCCCGAGCGCTTCTTCGCCGACCGGTTCAACGTGACGCCGTCCCTGATGGAGCGGCTGCTCGGTTCCTCGCTCCGCGGGCGCGTGGACGACGCCGACGTCTACCTCGAGTACCGTATCAACGAAGAGCTGGTACTCGAGGAAGGAACAGTCAAAAAGGCCTCTCGGCACGTCAGCCAGGGCGCCGGGGTCCGGGCCCAGGCCGGCACCCGCACGGGCTACGCCCACACCGACGACATCTCGATCGGGAACCTCGAGGAGGCCGCACGCCAGGCGCGTTCCATCGCCGATCAGTCGAGCGCCTCGGGGATCCTCGCCGTCCCCGGCCGGCGCCCGCACGACCTCTACGCGCTGGCCGAGCCGCCCATCGTCACGGAGCTCACCCGCAAGGTCGATCTGCTCCGGCGGGTGGACCGGGCCGCGCGCGAGGCCGATCCGCGGGTCAAGCAGGTCATCGCCAGTATTGGCAGCGAGGACGTCGTGATGCTGATCGCCACCGCGGGCGGCTGGACGGTCGGGGACGTGCGCCCGCTGGCCCGGCTCAACGTCACGGTGATCGCCGAAGAGAACGGCAAGCGCGAGATCGGGTCGTACGGCGGCGGCGGCCGCGTGGCGTTCGACTTCTTCCTCGAGCAGGATCGCTGGAGGCGCTTCGCCACCGAGGCCGCGCGCCAGGCCACCCTCAAGCTCGGCGCGCTCGACGCGCCGGCCGGCACCATGACGGTGGTGCTCGGCCCGGGCTGGCCGGGGATCCTGCTCCACGAGGCGATCGGGCACGGCCTCGAGGGTGACTTCAACCGCAAGGGCGTGTCCGCCTTCGCCGGGCGCATGGGCCAGAAGGTCGCCTCCGAGCTGGTGACGGTGATCGACGACGGGACGATCCCGAACCGCCGCGGCTCGCTCAACGTCGACGACGAGGGCACGCCCACCGGGCGCACCGTGCTCATCGAGAAGGGCGTGCTCGTGGGCTACATGCAGGACAAGCTCAACGCCCGCCTCATGGGCGCGGCCCCGACGGGCAACGGCCGCCGCGAGTCGTACGCCTATCCGGCGATGCCGCGCATGACGAACACGTTCATGCTCGCGGGGGAGGATGACCCCGAGGACATCATCCGCTCGGTCAAGCACGGGCTCTACGCGGTGACGTTCGGCGGCGGCCAGGTCGACATCACCAGCGGCAAGTTCGTGTTCTCGGCCACCGAGGCCTACCTGATCGACGACGGACGCATCGGCGCCCCGCTGAAAGGGGCCACGCTGATCGGCAACGGGCCCGACGCCCTGACGCGGGTGAGCCGCGTGGGGCGCGACCTCGCGCTCGACGAGGGCGTGGGCACGTGCGGCAAGGACGGGCAATCCGTGCCCGTGGGCGTGGGACTGCCGACGATCCGCATCGACGGCATGACGGTCGGCGGGAGCCAGGTGTGAGCGGCGTCGATCCCGGGCTGCTCGTCTCCGTCCTGCGGCGCGCGACGGCGCGCGGGGCCACGGCGGCCGACGGCTTCCTGGTGGAGGATCGCCACTTCAGCGCCATGGTGCGGCTGGGCGAGGTCGACACGGTGACCCACTCGCAGGACCAGCGGCTCTCGCTGCGCGTCTTCTACGGGCGCGCCACCGCGGCCGCCTCGAGCTCGGATCTGTCCCCCGCCTCGCTCGAGCGCGTGGTGGACGAGGCCACCGCGCTGGCCCGCATCACCGCCGAGGACGAGCACGCGGGCCTGCCGGACCCGGCCGAGGTGATCGAGCGCGTGCCGGACCTCGACCTCGAGGACCGCGAGGCGCCGGCGCTGTCGCCCGAGGAGAAGATCGACATCGCGCGGCGGGCCGAGGCGGCCGCGCTGGCCAGCGACCCGCGCATCAGCAACTCCGAGGGCGCGGAGTCCTTCGACCGGCGCTCGCACTACGTGTACGCCGCCGCGCACGGCTCGGGTCGCGTCTTCGCGGGCGACTACGCCACCACCTCCTTCGGCATCACCTGCTCGCCGGTGGCGGCGCAGGACGGCGAGATGCAGCGGGATTCCTGGTACTCGATGGCCCGCAAGCGCGCCGGGCTGGACGACCCGGCGTCGGTGGGGCGCACGGCGGCCGCGCGCGCGCTGCGCCGCCTGGGCGCGCGCAAGGTCAAGACCACCGAGGTGCCGGTGATCTTCGATCCCGAGAACGCGGCGAGCCTGCTCCGGTCGGTCGCGGCGGCGGCCAGCGGGCCGAGCCTGTACCGCCGCGCCTCGTTCCTCGTCGAGCGCCTCGGCCAGCGCATCGCCGCCTCCGGCGTCACCATCGTGGACGACGGCCTGCGCCCGGGGGCGCTCGGCTCACGGCCGTTCGACGGCGAGGGGCTCCCGACGCGCCGCACCGCGCTCGTCGAGGACGGCGTGCTGGTGACGTACCTGCTCGACACCTACAGCGCCCGCAAGCTCGGCCTGGCCTCGACCCACCACGGCACCCGCGACGGCGCCGGGGTGACGGTGGGGACCACCAACCTCATGCTGCTGCCGGGCACGGCCTCGCCCGACGACCTCATCGCGTCGGTCGACAACGGCTTCTACGTCACCGAGCTGATCGGCTTCGGGGTCAACGGCGTCACCGGCGACTACTCTCGCGGCGCCGTCGGGCTGTGGATCGAGAACGGCAAGCTGGCGTACCCGGTCGAGGAGGTCACGGTGGCCGGCAACCTGCTGGAGATGCTCCTGGCCATCGACGGGGTCGCCAGCGACCTCGTGCTGCGCGACCGGACCGCGGCGCCAACGCTGAAGATCGCCAAGATGGTCGTCGCGGGAGCGTGAGCCTCGCTCCGGACAAGGAGACGTTGGGCGCGATGGTGATCGACAGCCACTGTCATTTGCACGACCCGGCCTTCGCGGACGTGCGCGAGACCGTGACGACCGCGCTGGCCCACGACGTCTGGGGCGTGGTGGCGGTCGGCTGCGATCCCGACAGCAACGAGACGACGCTGGCGCGCGCCGCCGCCCTCCCGAAGGCGATCTGGCCGTGTCTGGGGCTCCACCCGGACTGGGACAAGCTGGGCGACGCCGAGCTCGAGCGCGTCGAGGCGCAGCTGGCGCGATACCACGCGCGCATCGTCGCGCTGGGCGAGGTCGGGCTGCCGTGGTACTCGCTCGAGGGCGCCGCCGACGCCGCCGGTCGCATGGCGCGCGGCCTCGCCCGGCTCGAGCGCCTGCTCGCCCTCGCGGTTCGCTACGACCTGCCCGTGGTGCTGCACGCCCCGCACGGCGCCGCGGGAACGGCCCTCGAGGCGCTGCGGCGGCGCGGCGTCGAGCGCGCGGTCTTCCACTGGCACAAGGCCCCCGCCGCGATCACCGGCGCCATCGTGGAGGCCGGGTACCTGATCTCGGTGACGCCGGAAGTCGTGTACCGCGACCGCGATCGCGAGCTGGTCGAGGCGGTGCCGCTGGCCTCGCTCCTCGTCGAGAGCGACGCGCCGTGGCCGTACCGCGGGGAGTTCGAGGGGCGCCCGTCGGGCCCGTGGCTCGCGGCCCGGGCCGCGGAGGAGGTCGCGAAGATCAAGCGGCTGCCGGTGGACGACGTCATGCGCCAGCTCTGCGCGAACACGGTCAGCTTCTTCGACCTTCCCTGGCGGTAGACCATAGAGGAACGTCGTCGCGTGGCGGTCCCAGGGAGCGAGCTGGCGCTCGTCCTGCACTTGCCCGAGGGAGGTGAGCGGGTGGCGTGCGTGGTGGCGTGCCACGGGCTGCGCGCATCCAAGGACAGCGAGAAGTATCTCCTGCTCGCCAGCGAGCTGCCCGCGGCGGGCTTCGCGCTCGCGCGCTTCGACTTCCGCGGCTGCGGGGAGTCGAGCGGCCGCGAGGAGGACACCACGGTGGGCACGCGGGTCGAGGACGCGCGCGCGGTGCTGGCCGCGCTCCACGGCCATCCGCGGCTCGGCGGGCGGTTCGGGCTCCTGGGCTCGAGCATGGGCGGTTTCGTGGCCCTCTGCCTCGCCGCCGAGCGCGGGGACGGCCGGCCCGTGGTGACCTGGAACGCGCCCGCGAACTTCTCGGACCTGGCCGACCGGCCGACGGTCGAGGGGGAGGGCCTCGGGGTGCCGTTCTTCGAGGAGCAGGCCGCCGGCCGCTACGGAGAGGCGCCGCACGGCGTCGCGGGGCACCTCGTGATCCAGGCCGAGGCCGACGACGTGGTTCCCCTGGAGCACGGCGTGCTGCTCCACGAGCGCGCCGCCGCGCCGTGCGACATCGTCATCGTGGCGGGCGCTGATCACCGGCTGAGCGACACGGTGCACCGTCGCGAGGCCGTGGCGCGCAGCCTCGAGTGGTTCAAGCGATACCTGGAGTGACGGCCGCGCCGCCGGCGAGGGACCGAGCATGATCAACCGCGACCGTGTGACGGGCCAGTTCCTCGATCTCGTCCGCATCTCGAGCCCGTCGGGCCGGGAGGGCGAGGTGGCGCGCTATCTCGGGCCGGTGCTGAGGGACCTCGGCGCCAGCGTCGAGGTCGACGACGCGGGCGCGCAGGCCGGGAGCGACACGGGCAACGTGCTCGCCCGCATCCCGGCCACCGACCCCAACGCGCCGCCCCTCTTCATCTGCGGCCACATGGACACCGTGGTGCCGTGCGAGCACGTGCGGCCGGTGGTGGAGGGCGACGTCGTCCGCACCGACGGCACCAGCGTGCTGGGCGGCGACGACAAGGCCGCCATCGTGGCGATCCTGGAGGCCGTGCGCGTGCTCGGCGAGCAGCGCATCGCCCACGGGGCGATCGAGCTCCTGTTCACGATCTGCGAGGAGAACGGCCTGCTCGGAGCCAAGGCCTTCGACGTCGGCCGCCTCACCGCGCGCACGGGCCTGGTGCTCGACTGCGACGGCGTGGATGAGCTGATCACGCGGGCGCCGGCGACCAATCACATGCGCTTCATCGTGCATGGCCACGAGGCCCACGCCGGGATCGCGCCCGAGCAGGGGATCAGCGCCATCAAGGTCGCCGCGGAGGCGGTCGCCGCCATGCGCCTCGGCCGCGTGGACGCCGAGACCAGCGCCAATCTCGGGCGGATCGAGGGCGGCCTGGCCACCAACATCGTGCCCAACCAGGTGACCCTTCGCGGCGAGGCCCGGAGCCTCACGGTCTCCGGCCTCGAGAAGCAGACCGAGCACATGACGGCCTGTTTCGAGGAGGCGGCGGCGCGCCATCGCGCGCGCATCGGCGCGCGCGAGTATCGGGCGCGCGTGGAGACCCAGGTGGTCCGCAGCTGCGAGCCGCTCGACGTGCCGGCCGATGCCCGCATCGTCCGCCTCCTCGCGCGGTCGGCGGCCGGGCTCGACCGCCCGTTCCGCACGCGATCCACGGGCGGCGGCTCGGACGCCAACGTGTTCAGCCAGCGCGGGATCGAGATCGCCAACCTGGCCTGCGGGATGCGCGAGATCCACACCGTGCACGAGTGGGTCGACGTGCGCGACCTCGTCTCGACCTCACGCCTGCTCGTGGAGGCCTGCCGGCTGAACGCGTCGGTTTCCTGAAGCTGGGGGCTCCAGGCGTCCCCCGCTCCCCGGCGGCTCCCGCTCGCACGACGAGCAGCGTGTGGTCGTCCTCAACCCGCCGCGGCGCTGGGCGAGACGGGCGTTCGCGCGTCGCGCTCGGAGTGGACCCGGTGGCGCTCGGAACGCGCGATTCCAGAGCGGTCGGATCCTCGAAATCGGCGCTCGGGGCGCGACTCCCATGGCCGGCCGTTCGGCATGCGGAATGTCATGGCGACGCGGAGATACACGGATATCCGGGATTTTCGATGGCCCGTCCCGGAACGCCGCGTCAGCGGGGTGACAATCGTCCGCCGGTTGTGTTACGAGTGAGCCGTGAGACGTCGTTTTCTGGCCAGCGCCGTTGCGGTCGTGACCGTGGTGGCGGTCGTGTGGGGCGGCATCGCCTGGTGGAAGTCCCGCTACACCGTCACGACCGACGACGCCTACGTCGACGGCACCCTGGCCCCCGTGAGCGCCAAGGTCTCGGGTCAGGTCGTCGAGCTCCTCGTCCGCGACAACCAGCAGGTCAAGGCCGGCCAGGTGCTCGTGCGCCTGGACTCGCGCGACTACCGCGCCAAGCTCGAGCAGGCGCGCGCCGCGGTCCTCATCGCCGAGCGGCGGCACCACGCCGCCATCGAGCGGGTGGGGCTCGGACGCGAACTGGCCGTCAGCCAGCGGACCCAGGCGCGCGCGGCGGCGATCCGCGCCGACGCGGCGCGCGTCTCGGCGGCGGCCCTGCTGGACTCCGCGCGCGCCACCGTGCACGCCCGCCGCGCGGCGCTCGCCTCGTTCAAGGCCGACCACGACCGCGCCATGGCGATGCGCGATCGCGCCACGCAGGACCTGGCGCGCGCGCGCGAGCTGTTCAAGAAGGAGCTGGTCGCCCGGGAGTTCGTCGACCACGCCGAGACCGACGCCCGCGCGGCGGAGGCCATGGTGACCTCGGCGGCCGAGCGCACGTCCCAGGCCCAGCGGGACCTCGAGTCGGCCGAGGCCGACGCGCGCACCCGCGAGCAGGGCTTCGATCCGCAGCAGCTCGGCACGCGCCTGGCCGAGGCGCGCATGGTCGACGCCAGCGCGGCGGACCTCAACGCGAAGGCGGTGCTCCAGGAAGTGAAGGTGCGCGAGGCCGAGCGCGATCTCGCCGACGCGCAGTGGCGCGAGTCCCAGGCGGATCTCCAGCTCGCCACCCTGAACGTCGAGTACACCGAGCTGCGCTCGCCGATCGACGGCCTCGTCTCGAAGCGCAGCGTCGAGATCGGGCAGGTGGTGCAGCCGGGTCAGCCGCTGCTCGTGGTGGCGGCGCTGCACGATATCTGGATCACGGCCAACTTCAAGGAGACCCAGCTGCGCGGGGTGCGCGCGGGCATGCGCGCCGAGGTCTTCGTCGACACCTATCCCGATCGCCCCTGGCGCGGCGTCGTGGACTCGATCAGCGCGGGCACGGGCAGCCGGTTCTCGCTCCTGCCCGCGGAGAACGCGACGGGCAACTGGGTCAAGGTCGTGCAGCGCGTGCCGGTGAAGGTCGTCCTGGAGGAGACACCCTCCGGCAATCCGCACACCCTGCGCACCGGGATGTCCGCCGTGGTCACCATCCACTTCCGCTGACGTCCGCCCGGCGGAAGGCGCGGCAGCGTGAGGTCAGCGGAGCGCGAACCAGAAGACGGCGGCGGCGACGAGCAAGCGGTAGACGACGAACGGGCGGAGCGAGCTGGATTTCAGGTACGCGATCAGGAACCAGACCGCGAACCAGCCGGCCACGAACGCGCAGAGCACGGCGAGCGCGAGCGGGCCGCCGTCGCCCGGCCCGAGGCCCCCCCGCAGCAGGTGCAGGAGCTTCACGCCCCCCGCGCCCGCGGTGATGGGGATGCCGAGCAGGAACGCGAAGCGCGCCGCCGTCGCGCGATCCAGCCCCGTGAACAACCCCGCCGTGATGGTGATGCCGGAGCGCGACGTGCCCGGGACCAGCGCCAGGGCCTGGGCGACCCCGACGGTCAGCGCCTGGGCGGTCGAGACGCGCTCCAGCGGCTCCCGCGCCGCCGCCGGCGATCGGGCGCCGCGGTCGGCGATCCACATCACGAGGGCCCAGAACGCCGTGGCCACGGCCACCACGAGCGCAGAGCGCAGGTGGGCCTCGATCCACTTGTCGAGCAGGAGACCCGCGAGCGCGCCGGGTATCGTGGCGAGCACGATGAGCGCCCCGACCCGGCGCGGGAGCGCGCCGGTGCCGAGCGCGAGCAGCTCCGCGCGGAAGTAGGCGAGCAGCGCGAGCAACGTGCCCAGGTGC
This sequence comes from Candidatus Rokuibacteriota bacterium, assembly GCA_016200085.1. Taxonomy (GTDB): domain Bacteria; phylum Methylomirabilota; class Methylomirabilia; order Rokubacteriales; family CSP1-6; genus JACQFL01. Next base: position 52,288 of record JACQFL010000048.1, read on the forward strand.
ATGGCGGCGTCGAAGGCGAGCCCTTGATCCGGCCAGCCGAAGAGGCGCGGCACCAGGATGAGGTGGCCGGACGACGACACGGGCAGGAACTCCGTGAGGCCCTGGACGATGCCCAGGACCAGCGCCTGGGTGTAGCTCACCCGACGATGTCTTCGCCGCCGTCCACGCCGATCACGTTGCCCGTGATCCAGTAGGCTTCGGGGTGGGCGAGAACGACGATGGCGCGCGCGACGTCCTGGGGCGTGGTCATGCGGCCGCTCGGGTTGCGCTGGCGGGCCTGCTCGACGAGCGCCTCGTGGCCGGGGATCTTCGCCAGCGCCGGCGTCTCCGTGACGCCGGCGCGGATGGCGTTCACGGTGATCCCGCGCGGGGCCAACTCCACGGCGAGCTGGCGGACGTGGGATTCCAGCGCGGCCTTCGCCGCCGAGACCGGCCCGTAGTGGGGCAGCACGCGCGTGCTGCCGGCAGACGTCATGGCGAAGATACGTCCGCCTTCGCCCATCAGGCCGCGGGCGACGATCTCCTGGGTCCAGTAGACGAGCGTGTGGGCCATGACGTCGAGGGTCATGTCCAGCTGGGCGGCGGTCGCGGCGTCCGTCATCGGATCGGCGACGAGCGGCTTCAGCGTGCCGAAGGCGAGGGAGTGGAGCAGCACGCTCACGCGGCCGCCCGGGCCGAGGATGCGCTCGATCGCGGTCACGACCTCCACACGCTTGTCGGCGTCGGCGGCGTTGACGTTGAAGAAGTGCGCCTGCCGTCCCAGGCCGCGGATCTCCTCGCCCAGGCGCTCCACGTTGGGCAGCGTCACCTTGCGGTCGAGGTGCACGCCGAGGACGTCGAGGCCGGCGCGCGCCAGCGCGCGGCTCGCGGCGGCGCCGAAGCCCGAGGAGGCGCCGAGCACCAGCGCGGCGCCGCGAAGGCGAATCGCGTCGGTCACGTTGCGCATTCTATCGTAGAATCCGGGAGGTTATGCCGAAGACGGCGGGCATCATCCTCATCGGCAACGAGATCCTTTCGGGCAAGATCGCGGACGCCAACGCGGCGTATCTCTGCCGCGAGCTGCGCGAGCTGGGCGTGGAGGTCCGGCGCATCACGGTGATTCCCGACGAGGTGGACCTCATCGCGCGCGAGGTGGCGGAGTTCAGCCGCGCCTTCGACGTCGTGTTCACCTCGGGCGGGGTGGGGCCCACCCACGACGACGTCACCATGGAGGGCGTGGCGCAGGCGCTGGGCACCCGGGTCGTGCGCCATCCGCACCTGGTGGAGCTGCTGCAGCGCTACTACGGGGACCGGATCAACGACGCCAGCCTCCGCATGGCCGAGGTGCCGGACGGGGCCGAGCTGCTGAGCGGCGGGTCGCTGCGCTTTCCCACCGTGTTCGCGCGCAACGTCTACGTGCTCCCGGGCGTGCCGGAGATCTTCCGGCAGAAGTTCGACACGCTTCGCGAGCGCTTCCGGGACGAGCCCTACCACCTTCGCCAGGTCTTCGTCGTGATCGGCGAGTCGGCGATCGCCGAGCACCTGAACACTGTGCTCGCCGCGTTCCCGGAACTCCTGCTCGGCTCTTACCCCGAGTTCTCGAACCCGGAATACCGGGTGAAGGTGACACTGGAGTCGAAGGACCTCGGGTACGTCGAGGCCGCGCTGGCCGCGCTGCTCGATCGCCTGCCGGCGGACGCGGTGGTCAAGGTGATCCAGGGGCGCTGACGGCCCTGAGCGCGCTCGTCCCGCTCGCCGTCGCGGTCGTCGCGGCCGCGCTGTACCTGATCGGCCTCGGCCGTGCGCCGTTCCTCGATCCGCCCGAGGGCTTCCACGCCGCCGTCGCGCTCGACATCGTGCGGAGCGGCGACTGGATCACGCTTCACGTCGACGGCGTCCGCTACTTCGACAAGCCCCCGCTGCCGTACTGGCTCATGGCGTCGGTCTTCCACGCCGCCGCGCCCGAGCCCTTTGCCGCGCGGCTCGTGCCGGCGCTGGCCGCGGTGGCGTGCGCGTCGCTGACCGCGTGGCTCGGGGTGCGGCTCGGGGGCGCGCGGGTCGGGCTGATCGCCGGCCTCATGACCGCGGCGAACCTCGGCTTCTTCCTCTACGGGCGCATCGTCAAGCCCGACACGCTGTTCATCCTGTGCCTGTTCCTCGCGTGGGCCGGTTTCGTCCTCGCCTGGTTCGGCCGGGGCCGGCTGGTGCTCGCGCTCTTCTGGGCGGGCCTCGGCCTGGCCGCGATCGCCAAGGACGTGGTGGGCGCGCTGGCGCCCCTGGCCATCGCCGCGCTCTTCTTCGGGCTCGTCGGCGAGCGGCGGTGGCGGGACTTCGTGCCCTGGTGGGGCCTTGGCGTCTTCGCCGTGCTCGCGCTGCCCTGGCACCTGCTGGTCGAGCGGCGCAACCCCGGCTTCTTCTGGTACACGATCGTCGACAACCACCTCCTGAACTTCATGCGCCAGCGGAGGTTTCCCGACGAGGACGTGACCCTCGGCGCGCTGGAGTTCCTGGCCGTGACCGCGGCCGCCTTCCTGCCGTGGCTGCTCGCGGTGCCGTGGGCGGTCGGGCAGGCCTTCCGCGACCGCCACGGCCTCGCCACCGAGCGGCTGTGGGCGCTCTTCGCGCTCTGGCCGCTCGTCCTCGTCGCGTTCTTCACGCTCTCGCCGTTCAAGCTGCCGCATTACGGCCTGCCCGCGGTGCCCGCGCTCGCCCTGCTCGCGGCGCGGACGTGGGACGCGAGCATCGCGCGGGCGCCGGACGCGCCGGGCCCGCGAGCCCTGCTGGTGCCCATCGTGGTGCTGTTCGCGGCGGGCGCCGTCGCGCTCGCCGCGGCCTGGGCCGGGGCGCTGCCCCTGCCGGACGACGTCCTCGACGCGGTGGATCTGGCGTCCCGGAATCGCGCCGCCCAGGGCCTCGGCTCCGGGCCTTCCCCCTTCGTGACGTGGCGGCCGGTGATCGGCACCACGGCGCTCCTGCTCGGGGGCGGCGCCCTCGCGCTCGCGGTGGCCGCGTGGCGCCGGGCGGGCTCGGCCGGCGTCGCGCTCGCGCTCGCCGTCGTGCTGGGCTTCCTGCCGCTCGCGGGCCGGGGGATGGCCGACTTCGCGCGCCTGCGGTCGGTGGCGCCGCTCGCCGCGGGGCTCGCGACGCGCGTGCACCCCGGCGAGGTGGTGGCCCACGAGGGCCCGATCGAGAATGCCGCCTCGCTGCTGCTCACGCTGCGCGCGCCGCTGCGCATCGTGGACGGGCTGCAGTCGAACCTCGCCTTCGGCGCCACGTTCGCGGAGGCGCGCGACGTGTTCTGGGACGGCGCGCGCCTGCGCGCCGCGTGGACGGGAGCCGCGCGCTGTTACCTGGTCACCTCCCGGGGGCCGGAGGGCAGCGTCACGGCCACGCTGCCCCCCGAGCGCCTGCACCTGCTCGCGCGCAACGGCACGCGGAGGCTCTACTCGAATCTTGCCGATTGAGGCGACGCGCCCGCATATCATTTGACCGGTGAGCCCGATGGCAGGTGAGCGCTCGGCCCGGCCCAAAGTCGTGGTGGTCATGCCGGCCTACAACGCCGGCCGCACCCTGCGCCTCACGTACGAGGAGCTGCCCAAGGACACGGTCAACCTCGTGATCCTGGTCGACGACGGCTCCTCGGACGCCACCCTCGAGGTCGCGCGCGAGCTGGGCCTGGAGGTCTTCGTCCACAACAAGAACTACGGCTACGGCGCCAACCAGAAGACGTGCTACGCGGAGGCCCTTCGCGCGGGGGCCGACGTGGTGGTGATGGTGCACCCGGACTACCAGTACGATCCGACCCTGGTGCCGCAGATCATCGAGCCCATCCTGCGCGACGAGGCCGACGTGGTGCTCGGCTCGCGGCTCAAGGCGGGCTCGGCGCTCGCGCAGGGGATGCCGTGGTGGAAATTCGTCGCCAACCGCTTCCTCACGGGGGTGGAGAACCGCGTCTTCGGGCTCGAGCTCTCCGAGTACCACACCGGCTACCGGGCCTTCCGCCGCGAGGTGCTGGAGACCGTGAACTTCCGCGCGAACTCCGACGGGTTCGTCTTCGACCAGGAGATCATCGGGCAGGTGGTGGCGGCCGGCTTCCGGCTCGCCGAGATCCCGGTGCCCACGCGCTACTTTCCCGAGGCCTCCTCCGCCAGCTTCGTGGCCTCGACCGTCTACGGGCTGCGCATCCTCTCGACGCTCTTCTGGTACACGCTCCACCGGCAGGGTCTGCGCCGCTCGCGCCGCTTCGACAGCCTGCGCGCCCGCTACACGCGCCTGGAGTGACCGCCACCGTCCGCGTCCTCGACGGGCTCGCCGTCGTGATCGCCCTGGCCCTGCTCGTGATGCTCGCCACCGGCGTCATCGCGCTCGGCGCCGCCGTCCTCGACCGGCCCGAGGATCTGCTCGTCGCCCTCGTGGTGGTGGTCGCGACGCGGGCGTGGCTACGTCCGATCCCCCTGCCGGCGGTGCGACCCGGGCGCGCCGTCGCCCTCGGGGTCGTGGTCTACGTGCTCGTGATGTCGTTCATCGCGCTCACGCGCCACGCTGCCCTCCGCAGCCACGCCCTCGATCTCGGCCAGTACCTGCAGATCGTCTGGAACATCGCGCACGGGCGCGGGCCGGTGTCGACGGTCGTGCCCACGTACATGACGGCCGAGCGCATGCACGCCTGGGGCGATCACTTCTCGCCGGTGTTCTATCTGCTCGCGCCGCTCCAGCGGGTGGCGCCGGGCGCCGCCTCGCTGCTCCTGGCCCAGACCGTCATCCTCGCCGCGGGCGCGCCGGTGGTGTACCGGTGGGCGACGCGCGTGCTCGGCGACCCGCGGGCGGCGGCCGCCTTCGCGCTGCTCTACCTCGTGAGCCCGAGCCTGCAGGGTATCAACGCGCGCGACATTCATCCGGCGGCCTTCGCGATCCCGCTCCTGCTGGCGGCGGCCTGGGCCGTCGATGCCGGACGCTGGGGCTGGGGCGTCGCGGCCCTCGTGCTGACGCTGGCGTGCCGGGAGGACGCGGCGGTCGCGGTCGTCGGCTTCGCCGTGTGGCTGGCCCTCGCGCGGCGGCGCCACGTCGCCGCCGCGGTCGTGGCGGCGGCCGCGCTGGCCGTGCTGGCGGTCGACGTCTCGCTCCTGATGCCGCGCTTCCGCGGCGGCGCCTACGTCCACCTCGGCCGCTACGCGCACCTCGGGACGTCGCTCGGCGGGATCGTCGTCTCCCTCGCGCTCAGGCCGTGGCGGTGGATCGCGATCGGGCTGACCCCGGCCCGGCTCGTGTACCTCGGCGCCCTGCTGCTGCCGCTGGCCCTGCTGCCGCTCCGCGCCCCGCTCGTCGCGGCGGCGGCCGTGCCCGGCCTGGCCATCAACCTGCTCGCGCTGGATCCCAAGCTCGTCGATCCGCAGGCCCAGTACCAGGCCTTCGTGCTGCCCTTCCTCGTGCTGGCCGCGGTGGAGGGCTACCGCCGGCTGCGCGATGAGCGCTGGAGGCGCCTGGCCCTGCCCGCGGCGTTCGCGCTGAGCCTGGTCCTCACCGCGCGCACGGCGAACGACCTCAGCGTGAGGTTCTGGGGCTTCGGGGACGTCCAGCGCGGCGCCTACGCGCTGATGGCGCGCGTCCCGGCGGGCGCGGCGATCAGCGCCAACGAGCGGCTGGTGCCCCATCTGGCCACGCGCCCGGAGGTGCACGTGTTCCCGCGCGGGCTGGACACGAGCGAGTACGTCCTCGAGATGCGATCGGCGGCGGCCAGGGTGCCCTCCGACCGCTACGCGGTCGTCGCCAGCGCCGATCCCTGGGTGCTCTGGCAGCGCAGTGGCAGTGGGAGGTGAGCCGCCGCCGCGGCGGCGAGCCGAGCGGGGTGTGAGGTGGGCGCGCGGCGCGCGCCCGCCCGAGCGGTGAAATGCCTGAATAGCGTGAGGTGAGCCACCGCCGCGGCCGCGAGATGAGCGGTGAGATTCCGAATCACGCGCCTCACTCGGCCGGCGCGGCGCCCAGGACGTGGGAGGCGTGGTGGAGCGCCAGCCGCCAGCCATCCCGCGAGCGCTCGAACAGGTTGGTGGCGAGTACCGACGCCGCCGACAGGCGGCCGTCCACCTCGGAGAGGATGTTCTCGGTGCAGGTGACCCACGCCAGCTCGGCGCGGGCGACCACGGCGACGTCGGTGATCGTGAAGCGCATCTCGGCGGTGTTCTCGAAGATCGCCTCCCACGACTGGCGCACCGCCTCCCAGCCCACGAGCAACGGCCAGCCCGGGTGCACGCACTTGACGTGGGCACCATGGAGCCAGACCTTGTCCATCTCGGCGAGGTCGAGGGCCTCGAAGGCGCGATAGAAGCGCGCGTTGGCCTCTTCGAGGGCCGCCTCGTCGCCGGGGCTCACGGCAGGCCGGAGACCACGAGGGCCTCGCCCTCGAGGCGCAGCGGCAGTGGAGTGAGCGCGTCGCCCGCGCAGGGGCCGGCGACGCAGGCGCCGCTGGCGGGCTCGAACACCGCGCCGTGCGTCGCGCAGATCAGCCAGCGGCCGTCGTCGCTCAGGAACTCGTTGGGCCAGAGGTCGAGCGTGGTGCCCGTGTGCGGACAGCGGTTGACGTACGCGCCGTACGTGCCCTGGTGGTTGACGACGAACGCCTGCACGGGACGGCCGCCGCACGCGACGGCGAAGGCGAGGGTGCGCCCCGGAGGCAGATCGGCCGCCTGGCAGCGCCACTCGGGCGGGGCCGTCATGGGCCGCATGGTACCATCGCCTCATGCTCGCGATCGACGCGCGGGACGTCGTCAAGACGTTCCGCTCGGGGGTGTTTCGGCGTCGCGCGACGGCGGCCCTCTCCGGTGTCTCCCTGGCGGTCCCGCGTGGCGCGATCTTCGGCGTGCTGGGACCGAACGGCGCCGGCAAGACCACTCTGCTCTCGATCCTGGCGACGCTGCTGATCCCGGACGGCGGGCAGGTGACGGTGCTCGGTCACGACGTGCGGCGCGAGGCGACGCTGATCCGCCGCCGGCTCAACATGGCGAGCGGCAACGCCTCGTTCCTCTGGAACCAGCGCCCCGCCGAGATCCTGGCCTTCTACGGGCGGCTCTACGGGCTCTCGGGCCGCGCGCTGCGCCGTCGCGTCGACGACCTGCTCGAGCTGTGCGAGCTGACGGCGTACCGCCGCGTCGCCTACAACGCGCTCTCAACGGGATTCAAGCAGCGCCTGGCGCTCGCGAAATCCCTGGTCAACGACCCGGAGCTCCTGTTCCTCGACGAGCCCACGCTCGGGCTCGATCCCGACGTCGCGGCCCGACTGCGCGGGCGCATCGCCGATCTGCGGCGCGAGCGCGGGATGACCATCGTGCTCACGACCCACTACATGCGCGAGGCCGAGCAGCTCTGCGACGAGATCGCGTTCATCAAGGGCGGCCGCGTGCTCGCGCGGGGCACGGCGGGGGAGCTCAAGCGCCAGATCCGGATCGGCGAGGTCATCGCCTTCCGGCTCGATCCTCCGGCGGCGCCGTGGCTCGGCGAGGCCGCCGGGGTGCTCCGCTGCGTGACGCACGACGGGCGCATCGAGTGCACGGTGGACGAGGCCGAGAAGCGCCTGCCCGAGCTGCTCCGGCGCCTGCACGACGAGGGCGCGGTGGTGCGGGACGTCCAGGTGCGCGAGCCCGAGCTGGAGGAGGTGTTCGTTGAGCTGGCGCGCTGAGGCCGTCGCCGTCTGGGCCTTCGCGCTGCGCAACCTCCAGATGGCGTCGCGCAACGTGTTCCTGATCTTCGAGATCCTGTTCTGGCCGGTGCTCGGCGTGCTGATGATCGGGCTCATGACGTCGTTCCTCCGGCTGACCCCCGAGTCGACTGCGTTCCTGCTCATCGGGCAGATCACCATGTCGACGGTGCACGTCTGCCAGCTCGACGTGGCGTACTCCGTCCTCTACGACGTCTGGAGCAAGTCGATCAAGCACGGTTTCCTCGCCCCCATCGGCGTGCACCACCTGACGCTCGGCTCGTGGCTGGTGGGGATGCTCCGCGGGCTGGTCGTGTTCGCGCTCGCCGCCGCGCTCGGCCGCTGGACGTTCGGCTTCCACCCGCTGCAGCCGGGCGTGCTCGCGCTGGCGACCTTTCTCGCCGGCTGCTTCCTGACGGCGTGGGTGGTGAGCGTGAGCGTCTGCGCCCTCATCATGCTGCTCGGCGCGCGCGCGGAGACGGCCGCGTGGGCGTGCGTCAACTTCATCCTCGTCCTCGCCGGGATCTACTACCCGATCGACGTGCTGCCCGGGCCGGTGGCCGCGGTGGCCATGGCCATCCCGCTCACGTACTTCCTCGACGCCTACCGCGCGCACTTCGGCTTTCCCTCGTCGTTCACGGCGCCGGTCGCGACCGGCTTCGCGCTGTCCGCGGCCTACGCGGCGCTGAGCCACTGGGCCCTCTGGGCGGCCGTCCGCCACGCGCGGCGCTCGGGCCTGCTCCTCAAGATGTCGGAATGAGCGCGCCGAGCGACCCGAGCGGGCGGCGCCCCGCCCGTCGCTGCCGCGCGCGCGGAATCCAATGAGCGCCTCGACGCTGCCGGATCTGCCACTCGCGAGCGCCGGACCGGTGAGCGCGCTCTTCACCGCGCGGGGGCTCACCACCGTCGGCACGCTCGTGCTGGAGGAGGGGCGCGGCAAGTGCACGACCAAGCTGTCGGGCGTCGAGCTCTGATATCCTGCGGCGTGCTGCCGACTCCACCCAGGAGATGACGCGCATGGACATCACCGCGTTCGCCCGCATCAGCCCGTGCACGTTCGCCGAGGTCGTCACGCGCGACCGCGTGATGGACCACGGCATGAAGCCGCTCTATCCCGACATGCCGCGGCTGGTAGGGCCGGCGTATCCCGTCGAGTGCCCCCCGGGCGACAACCTCATGCTCCACGTGGCCATCCATCGCGCGCCCGAGGGATCGGTGATCGTGTGCAAAGCCGGGGACAGCAACTGGGCGATGGCGGGGGGCAACGTCTGCGCCTACGCCCAGCAGCGCGGCGTCGCGGGCCTCGTGGTCGACGGCGTGATCCGCGACCTTGCGGAGACGCGCAGCAACCGGTTCCCGGTCATCGCCCGCGGGGTGGTGCCCAAGCCCGGCGTGCGCAAGCAGGTCGGCACCCTGAACGGCCCCGTCGTGTGCGGCGGGGTCCGGGTCGAGCCCGGCGACCTCGTGGTCGGTGACGAGGAGGGCGTGGTCGTGGTGCCGGCGGCGCGCGCCAAGGAGATCCTCGAGGCCGCGCAGGCCCGCGCGGACAATGACGCGCAGACGCCGCTGGAGGCCTGGGTGGCCAATCACAAGAAGAACATCGACGCGGCCCTCGCGGAGCTGGGCTTCACGGGGTAGTCCATGCCGCCCGTCCTCTCGGCCCTCGTGCTGGGCTTCGTCCTCGGCTTGCAGCACGCGACGGATCCCGATCACCTCGTGGCGGTGGCCACCATCGTCACCCGCGAGCGCCGCCTCGGGGCCGGCGCGCTCGTGGGCGCCTTCTGGGGGCTGGGCCACACCCTGACCCTGGGCGTCGTCGGCGGACTCATCATCGCGCTCGGCCTGCGCGTGCCCGACGCGCTGGGCCGCGGGCTGGAGCTGGCGGTCGCCGCGATGCTGGTCCTGCTCGGCGCGGCGCGCCTGCGGGACGCGCTGCGGGGCTGGGGCGCCGTCGACCGCGCGCACATCGTGGCCGATCACGAGCACGACGGTCACGAGGCCTTCCACAGCCATGGCCACGAGCACGGTGACCTGCGCCACGGCCATCCCCACGTGCATCCCTCGCGCGCGCTCGTCGACGCGCTGCGCGAGCGCCGGCCGGGCGCCCGGGCGTTCGTCGTGGGGATCGTGCACGGCCTGGCCGGCAGCGCGGCCGTCGCGCTCCTCGTGCTGACGACGCTGCGCTCCCCCTGGGCCGCCGCGCTCTATCTCCTCATCTTCGGCGCGGGCACCGTCGCGGGGATGACCGCGCTCACCGGCGCCATGGCGCTGCCGGTGACGCTCGCGCTCCGGCTCCGCTGGGCGCCGCGGGCGCTCGCCTTCGGCGCGGGGGTGGGTTCGGTGGCGTTCGGCGTCGTCTACGCCGTGCGCCTGCTCTAGTCGCGCGCCCCGCGCGCGCCTCCTCTCGCCCCCTCGAGGCTCAGCGACGGAGCGCCTGCTCGGCCTGACGCAGGTGCTGGCGCTGATGCGCCGCGATCAACCTGAAGCACGAGTAGAGGTTGTACGTCAGGCGCGCGTCGAAGGGCGAGACGACGCGCAAGGCTCGTAGATCGAGTCCCTCGGCCTTCGCCACGAGACCGACGACGGCGTCCTGAAGGACGTCGAAGTCGGAGAGGACTGCGGTGCGGGGCCGGTCGACCGACGGCACGAACGCCTCGGTCGTCTTGACCGGTAACCTGAGCGTCGAGGCCCACCACAGCAGGCGCCCGAGGACATCCATCCGATGGCTCCCGGACCCGCCGGGCATGCCCCGACCGCGAGCGATGGCGTCCTCGATCAGCGGCAGGAAGGCGCGCGACGTGAGGTTGAGGTGGACCAGACACTGCGCCGCCGACCATCGACCCGGCGCCGGGGGCGTCTCCCACGCGGCGTCTCCCGCGACGGCCGCGACGTCGTGGGCGCGGCGGCGGGCCTCCGCGAGCTCGCCCTGGATGGCGGCCAGCTGCTCCGTGCGGCCCATGGCCGGCGCTCAGGCGTCCAGCGAGTCCATGAAGCCGGCGATCTGCTCGACGCGCACGCCCGAGACCGCGATCTCCGGCGCGTAGATCACCTCGTCGGCCGCCCACACGATCGTGCCCTTGGCCTCTCTCGTCACGCCCATGACGTTCTCGAGCACGGTGGCGATGTTGTCGTTGATACGCAGCGCGTTGGCGCGCAGGGGCGCCGCCAGGCGGCCGTCGCGGATGACCCAGGAGTCGCCGACCACGGTGCAGGTGAAGTCGCCGGCGCGCAGGCCGTTGACCGGGTACGTGTACCAGATCCGGCCGACGTAGAGGCCGTCGCGCACCGTGCGGATCAGCTCCTCGAGGCTCACGGCCTCCGCGCCCTGCACCACCACGTTGGAGGCCGCCACGCCGGGGCCGCGGTCGAACTGGCGGCCGCCGCCGGCGCCGAAGCGGAAGCCGTTGCGCGGCACGAGCGCCCGCGCGGCCTCGTCGCCCGTCGCGCCGAGCTTGGCGGCCAGCGCCGGGTCGCGCAGCAGGCGCTGGGTCTGGTACCAGCTGGACAGGCAGCCGACGAGCACGCCGTCCCTGATCAGGTCGGTGCGTCCCGTCGGCAGGCCCTCGCACGTGATGCCCTTGGAGCCGGTGTAGCCGGGGACGTTGCCCGCGTCCCAGACGCTCAGGCGCGGCGAGGCCACCTGCCGGCCGAGGCGGCCGAGGAACGGCGTGTTCGAGGCGTAGAAGGTGCCGGCGGAGCAGGCGGGCACGATGACGTTGTTGAGCAGGTCGCTGACCGGCTGCTTGCCGAAGATGACCGTGTACTCGCCCGAGGGCACGCGCTCGCCGCCGACGGCGGCGATGGCGTTGCCCGCCGCCTCGATGCCGGCCTCGTCGGAGAACTCCTCGAGGCGCGTGCCCGTCGACCAGCCCGAGCCCTTGGCGTCGCGCGCTTCCACCATCGCCGTCACGAACGCCGTGATCAGGGTGGACTCGTCCGTCTGCGCCTCGGGCATGCGCGTCGAGACGATGGCGATGCGCTCCTGGAGGATCGTGACGTCGCCGCCGAGGATGAGCCCCAGCGCGCGCAGCGCCTCGTCGCTGCCCGCCAGCTCCGCCAGCCTGGACGAGGCGAGGAAGGTGCGGAGCGCGCCGTTGACGATCGTCCAGCCCGCGCCCACGAGGGCCTCGTCGTCGATGGCCAGGAGCCTCGGGTCGGCGTAGTCCGTGAGGGTGCGCCGCTCGCGCGCCGGCTCGGGCAGGGAGACGAAGTCCGGATCGCGCACCGCCGCGGCGCGCGCCTTGTCGAGCGCGCGGCGGGCGCCCGCCTCGCCGAGGTCGGTGGGCTCGCTGCCGAAGCCGACCACCGGGCCCTGGGGCCCGTCGAAGACCACGTGGAGGCCGAGGCCCGAGGACTCGTCGGACTTCGGCTCCTCGACCCCGTTCGAGGGGATGTGCGAGGTGTAGCAGAGCCGGGTGAGCAGGCTCGCGTTCGAGGCGACGAAGACCTCGACCTCGCGCACGCCGGGCGCCCGGCGCGCGCCCTCGAAGGCGATGCGCGCGGCGCGCTCGAGCTCGGTCAGGGTCCGCACGGCGTCACCTCGCGGGCGTGCCCGCCGCGCGGCCCTCGACGGGGTAGCCCTTCTCCTGCCAGCCCGGCAGGCCCTCGTCGAGCACCTTGTGGTTCCGCCACCCCATCGCGTACAGCATGTTGCTGGCCCCCCGGGACAGCGCGTGGGGGCAGCCTCAGTAGAAGACGGCGAGCCCCGTCTTCGTGATCTCGCCGGCGCGCTCGGGCACCGCGCGCAGCGGCATCGAGCGCGCGCCCTTGATGTGCAGCTCCGCGTACTCGGCCCAGTGGCGCACGTCGATGATGTCCGCCTTCGTGCCCGCGGCGAGGGCGGCGTGCAGCTCGGCGACCTTGATGAAGGCCACGGGGGACTCGGGCGGCGCCGCGGGCGCGGCGCCCAGCAGCACGCCGGCCGCGGCGAGCACGGGGATCAGGGTGCGGCGCATGGGGCTAGCCTCCGAGGATCCGGGCGCGGCTGCGCATGGTAGGCCCGCCGTTGCCGAGCTTCTTGACCTGCATGGGCTGGCCCTTGCCACAGTTGGGGATGGGGTAGAGCGTGAAGTCGGAGCCCACGGCGTCGACGTTGAGAAGATAGTCGCGCGTGTCAGCGGCGATGCCGCCGTCGCGGTAGACCTGCCCCAGCTCGCCGTGCACGATCTCGTACACGCGGCGCGCCGAGATGCGGAAGTTCTCGCGGCTCTCGGCGATGGACGGCGTGCGGTGACCGCACACGTACCAGCCGCGGTCGACCTCGCGGATCATCTCTGCGGCCTCGCGGTCGCCGCCCGCGAAGACCGTGTTCGACATCCGGATCAGCGGCACCAGCGAGGCCTCGGTGGCCTTGAAGTGGCCGTTGGGCGCGCCCCCGAAGATCGCCGCGGTCTGGCGGCTGTTCATGAAGCCCTGGAAGATCCCGCGATCGATGTGCACCACGCGCCGCGCGGGCGTGCCCTCGTGGTCGTAGGCGTAATGGCCATAGCCGGGGAGCGCGGGGTCGGAGAAGGCGGTGACCAGCGGCGAGGCCACGCGCTTGCCGACCTGGTGCTGGTCGAGCCCGCGCAGCAACCAGGAGCGCCCGGCATACGCGGTCTCCATCTTGAGCGCGCGATCGAGCTCGACGGGGTGGCCGATGATCTCGTGGGACACGAGCGTGTTGTAGTGCGGATCGGTGACCACGACGACCTCGCGGTCCGACGAGGGCAGTACCGGCGCCTCGGCCATCTCGCCCGCCTCGCGCGCAAGATCGAGGGCGAGATCGACGAAGGGCGGGAAGCGGATCCACGGCTCGCTGACCCCGGTGGCGAGGATCTCCCAGCCGCGCTGATGGCCGGCCGCGTCGGAGATCCCGTGGCTCGTGGAGCCCGAGACCCCGACGGCGCTCACCCAGCCCTGGGTCAGCGCGAAGGACTGGTCGATCAGGCTGCCCTCGCTGGAGGCGAAGAGCTCGCGCGAGAGCTGGGTGAGCACGCCGATGTAGTTGTAGGACACGCGCGGATCGCGCCCCGCGACCTGGCGCGAGACGTCGACGGCGTAGCGCACCATCTCGCCGAGCGGCATCGCGCGGGGGTCGATCGCGTACTCGGCGGCCACCGTGTCCTCCCGGACCTCGACGGGATGCAGGCGCGTGTCGGCCAGCGCGGCGCCGAGGGGACCGTGCTTGCCGCGCGCCTGGGCCTTCATCTCGGCGTTGACCCACGCCCGGCGGTAGGCGCGCTCCAGCGCCGCGCGGATAAGCCGCTCGAGGTCGGGGAGATCGGCGGCGCCGAGCGCCTGACCCATCCAGCCGGCCGCCACCGCGCGGTCGCCCGCGAGCACGCGGACCCCGAGGGCCAGCGTCGCGTCCTCGCCCGCGTACCGCGCGGCACCGTTCTCCGCCCCGGCGGACTTCGCCTCGGTGACCTCAAGGCGCAGGTCCGCATAGCGCAGGTGCGGCAGCCGCCCGGCAGCGTTGCGGAGGAGGTCACGCGCGCTGGACTTCACCGAGTCGAGATGGTCAACGCGTATCGGTGCCACGCCGCTCCTTTCTCAGGCCACCCACGCCGGTCCCGGACTCGCGGACCCCGCTACCATGAACCCCCGCTACAATGTGTCCCGCTACAATCAAAACGGCTCGACGAGCACCGCTTCGCCCTCGGCGACGTCGCCGCGCTCTTCCTCCAGGATCACCAGGCAGTTGCCGACGACCATCGAGCTGAGGATGCCGGAGCCCTGGGGCCCGGTGGTGCGCACGGACCAGCCGCCGTCGGCGTAGCGCAGGACCCCGCGCTTGAACTCGCGGCGGCCGGCTTTCTTGCTCATGGGCTCGGCGGCGCGGGCGAGGAACGTCTCGGGGAAGAGGCGGCGGCGGCCGGCGAGCTTGTAGAGGGCCGGACGCACGAAGAGCATGAACGTCAGCATGGAGGCGACGGGATTGCCGGGCAGGCCGAAGAAGTGCGCGGCGCCGATGCGGCCGACCGCGAGCGGGCGGCCCGGCTGCATGGCGACCTGCCAGAAGTCGACGCCGCCGATCTCGCCCAGGACCTCCTTGACCAGGTCATAGACGCCGACGGAGACCCCGCCCGAGGTCAGCACCACGTCGGCGATGCGGCCCGCGTCGAGCAGGCGCGCGCGCAGGTCCTCCTTGCGGTCGGGCACGATGCCGAGGTCCGTCACCGAGGCGCCGCACTCCTCGGCCAGCCCACGCAGGGTGAAGCGGTTGGCGTCGTAGATCTGGCCGGGCGTGCGCTGGGTGCCGGGCTCGGCCACCTCGTCGCCGGTCGAGAGGACGGCCACGCGCGGGCGCTGGCGCACCAGCACCTGGCGCGCCCCGAGGGAGGCCACGAGGCCGAGCTCCTGGGCGCGCAGCACGGTGCCGCGCTCCACCACGATGACGCCGGCGGTGACGTCCTCGCCCCGGCGGCGCACGTTCGCGCCCTTGGCGATGGCCACGATCCGCACGCGCGCCCCCGCGCGCTCGACGATCTCCTGCGGCAGCACGGTGTCGGCGCCGACGGGCATCGGGGCGCCAGTCATGATACGCACGGATTGCCCGGGCGCCAGGGTGCCCCCGAACACGGAGCCGGCGGGGAGATCGGCGACGACGTCGAGCTCGCGTGTGCCGCTCGCGGGAACGTCGGCGCTGGTGACGGCGTAGCCGTCGACGGCGGAGTTGTCGGCGGGCGGCACGTCGAAGGGCGCGTGCACGTCCTCCGCGAGCACGCGGCCGCGCGCGTCGACGAGCGCGACGAACTCGGGCGGGGCGACGGCGGTGACCCGGGCCAGGATGTGATTTTGGCCATCCCGCACCGAAATCATGCCGGTATTATACCCGCGCCGTGAGCGAGGTCATGTCCGTCGCACCACGTCCCGCGGGGTTCTGGATCCGCGCCGTCGCTGCGCTCGTCGACCTCGCGCTCTTCTTCATGGTGCAGCGGTCGCTCACGCTCCTCGGCGGCCGCCTGTGGGGCGGCAGCGGGGAGGGCTTCACGGGCGTGGTGGGATCCTTCACGCTGCTCTTCGCCGCGGTGTACGCGATCGTGCTGCACGCCGGGCCCGGACAGACGCTCGGCAAGCTCGTGGTCGGGGCGCGCGTGGTGGACGTCGACGGCGGCCCGGCCGGGGTGGGGCCCGCGCTGCTGCGGTGGTTCGGCTACTTCCTCTCGGGCGCGACGTTCGGCGCGGGGTTCGTGATCGCGGGGCTGCGGCGCGACAAGCGTGCGCTGCACGATCTCGTCGCCGGCACGCGCGTCGAGCGCATGCCCCGGCGCCGTCCCGTGGCCGGCGTGCCGCCCACCCCTCCACCCGGCCCGCCTGCCGTGCCTGGCGAGGCGGAGCCACCGGCGCCCCCGACCGGATACTGACCGGCAGCGACTTCGGGATCGACCGGGGAGGGTAGGCCATGGACCTCGAGCTCAGGGGCAAGTCGGCGCTCGTGACCGGAGGCAGCCGCGGCATCGGCCGGGCGGTGGCGATGGGGCTGGCGAAGGAAGGCGCGCGGGTGGCGATCTGCTCGCGCTCGGCCCAGTCGCTGGCGGCGACGGCCGCCGACATCCGGGCGAAGACCGGCGTGGAGGTGCTGCAGATCCCCGCGGACCTGTCATCGCTGGCCGGGGTGACGACGGTGGCGACCCGCGCGGTGGAGCACTTCGGGGGCCTCGACGTCCTCGTCAACAACGCCGGCGCGATCCGAGGCGGCGATTTCATGAAGATTCCCGACGAGCAGTGGATGGGTGACTGGAGCCTCAAGCTCCTCGGCTACATCCGCATGTGTCGCGCGATCTTCCCGGTGATGCAGCAGCACGGCGGCGGCCGCATCTGCAACGTCGTCGGCGCGGCGGCCCGCAACCCCTCGCCCGGCTACCTGGTCGGCGGCACCGCCAACGCGGCGCTGATCAACTTCACGAAGGGCCTCGCCGACCTCGGCGCGCCGTCCCAGATTCTCGTCACTGGCGTGTCGCCCGCGGCGACGGCGACGGAGCGCTGGGAGTCGCTCATCGAGCAGCAGGCCAAGGCCGCCGGCCAGCCGTACGAGGACTACCGGGCGGACGCGGTTCGCGCCTACCCCCTCGGCCGCATCGGCACCTCCGAGGACGTCGCCGACCTCGTCTGCTTCCTTGTCTCCGCCCGCGCCGCCTTCCTGACGGGCATCACCATCACCATCGACGGCGGCTCCACCCGCGGCGTGTATCCATAGGAACCTGGGTGGAACCCCTTCGGTGATCCGCGACTGGATTGGGCAGCGCCGCGCGCGGCAGGGGTGGGGCTGGAGAGGGGTCCCGGGAGCCCTTGGGTACGCGTGGAGAACGGCGCGCCTCGATGACCGCGACAGCGTGTCCCCGGCGGAGAGTAGGCACAGTCAGTGGGCTCCCGGACCCCTCTCCAGCCCCACCCCTGCCTTCGCCGACGCCCGCGCCATCACGCGCCGCGTGGCTGTAAAGTGGCTTGACAGGCGTCGCCTCCTGTCACTACTGTAGCGCCGGGTACAGTCGGGTCCCACTTTCCATCAGCCCCTGTCATCGAGGGCAGGAGGTCGCGCGCGATGCCCGCTAAGCTGTTCGTCGGCAACCTCTCGTTTCAGGCCCCGGAGGAGGATCTGCGCGAGCTGTTCGCGCAGGCAGGGACCGTTGAGACGGTCCGCATCATCACCGATCAGTTCACCGGGCGCCCGCGCGGATTCGGCTTCGTCGAGATGGCGACCAAGGAAGAGGCGACCAAGGCCGTGGAGATGCTCAACGGCCGGCTCTTCAGGGATCGCAATCTTGTCGTCGACGAGGCCCGTCCCCAGCCCCAGCGCGGCCCCGGCGGCGGAGGCGGTGACCGTGGCCCACGCGGCCCGCGCCCCGGCGGCGGGGGCGGCGGAGGCGGCTGGCGCCGCTGACGTCCGTGCGGGGTGAGCGGCGGTCGAGCGGGATCGGCCGCCGCGCTCAGAACAGGTTGAGCTGCGCCGCCGGGTCGGCCTCCGGGGCGGGTGGCCGCAGCGCCGTGTCCTCCGTGAACGCGCGGAAGCGGTCCCAGATCTCGCGAACCTTCGCCTGGTAGTACTCGACGTTCTCGTCGGGCGCGGCCGGGTCCCACTCCGTCACCAGACGGGCGCGCTCGTTCACCGCCACCGAGGCGCCCCGTCCCGCCACGTAGTACGCGATCTGATCACCGGGCTGCCAGGGCCGTCCCGACGCGCACGCGAGCTCGTAGCCCGCCGACGGGTTGCGCGCGCCCGCCCGGATCTTCTCGCGGTAGGCCTCGAGGGACTCGCCGAGGGTCTCGGTGCGCGCGAAGAGCTTCACGGGCACGCGGCGGTGGGCGAAGTCGTCGAGCCAGCGATCGACGGCGAGCCTGACCTCGGGAGCGCGGCCGGTGAGGAGCAGACCGATGACTTCCTCGATCAGGCGGCGCTGGAAGGGCTCGAGGCCGCGCGAGCGGAAGCCCGAGCCCCTGAGCGTGACGCGCCCGCGGTCGTCGAGCAGCGCGTAGGTCTTCGCCTTGTAGGAGAACATCGCGGCGTAGCGCTCCTCGAGCTCGAGCTGGATCCCGGCCGGGAGCGCCGGCGCCACGCGCTCCAGGAGGGTCTCGTGGGCGGGCGGGGCGTGCTGCGGAGGCGGCACGAAGTAGACGCCGTCGGTATCCGCCTCGACGACGACCGCGCCCAGCTCGCCGAGCCGGTCGATGATTGCCCGGATCACGCCCTGGCCCTGGGACGTGACCCGGTTGGCGGCGTCGAAGTCGTTCCAGTGGCCGTGGCCGAAAGCGAGGTAGCCGTAGAAGGAGTTGATGAGGATCTTGAAGGACTGCGACAGCGCGGCCCAGTGCGCCCGCTCGTCGGCGGTGGCGGCGGCTTGCATCCGTCGCTTGGCGTCGACGCGGACGTCGCGCAGGTGGGCCAGCAGCGTCGGGAAGGCGCCCAGGTGATCGCTCGCCGGCGCGATGCCGGAGGCCAGCATCAGCGACGGGTACAGCGAGGTCACGTCGGCGTGCAGCACGGGCCGGGCGACGCCTTCCCGGAAGAGCGCGACGTAGCCGCCGCCGACCGCGGTGCCCGGGCGCGGCGCCGGCACGGCCTGGCGCTCGTGAAGGTACGCGCGCATGAGCAGGGCGTCCACCTTGGCCGCGCTGCCGCGCAGCATCGCCGACTGGTAGTCGAACGGCACGAGCTGGGCCTGGGCGAAGTACGGCGGCGACAGGATCTCGGAGATCCTCAGCGTCTCGAGGGCGTCGTCGGCGGCGTAGGCCATCAGGCGGTCCGGGGCCTCGCGCAGCTCGCGGGCGATGGCGGAGGCGTCGACGTACGTCCGGTCGGGCGCGGCCACGCCGAAGTGTCGCGCGATGTCCTTGAGCCCGAAGGAGGGCAGGTCGCGCGCGCCGACGTCGAAGAGCTGGGCGAGCATCCAGGTGTCGACGATGGCGCGCCCGGCGACGTCGTAGCGGCGGTAGTCGAGCGTGCGCTCGGCGATCTGCAGGCGGCTGTAGCGCCCGCGCAGCGCGCTGCCGTCGCGGCCCCAGGCCAGGCTCACCCCGTGACGGCGGGAGCGGGCTTCGAGGTATTCCAGGTCGAACCGGAAGATGTTGTGGCCCTCGAGGACGTCGGGATCGCGCTCGCGGATGATGCGGGTGCACTCGGCGAGGAGCTCGGCCTCGCCCATGCGGTCGCCCCGGATCACGTGCGAGAAGCCGCCGCTGTCGGCCAGGCCGACGGCCACGATGCGGTCACCCTCGCGGGCGGCGTTGGGGAAGTCGTAGCCCTCGGTGGTGACGACCTCGATGTCGAGGGCCAGCCTTCGCAGGTCCTTGAACGTCATGCCGCCGAACGACGTCCGCCCGGTCGAGAGGAGGTACTGGTGCACGGGGTCGGGAAGGAAATGGTAGGGCGCATCGGCAGCGCCGGGTCCGCGGCCGCTGGCCTGGCGGCACCGGTCGCGCGCGGCGAGCGCCGCGGACCACGACCCGAAGCGGGCGAGCCAGCGGAAGGCTCCCGGCCCGTCGAGCTTGACGAGGTCGACGAGACCGTCGGCGCCCGCGAGCAGGACCTCCTCCGCCGCGAGCAGGAACGGCGCGAAGGCGTCGGTCTCGACGGCGATGCCCGACGGGGAGCGGCGGTAGAGCCGCATGGCGCAGCCGCCATCGGCGAGGTCGAAGGCCAGCAGGCCGGGGGTGCGATCCCAGCCGAGGAGCAGGGAGTCTACCGCCGCGCCTCCGCCACCAGCGCGCGAGACGACTCCAGGTGCCCAACGGTGGCGCGGCCCGTGGAGGGGGCGAAGACGGCGGCGATCAGCGCGACGGGTGCGTGGCTCATGACGGGATTCTACCGTGTCTCCACGACTCGACGCGACCCGAGCGAAGCGTCACGGTGACGTCGGCGATCGCGGGGTCGACATCGCGGATCTCGATCTTCTCTATGTCCGCCGTCGCAATATCGCGCGCGTCGAGCTCGTGCTGGAACGCCGGCCAGTTCTCTGGACGGAACCCGTACGTCATGCCGCTCCGCCTTTCCCCGTGGCGTGTGGAGTCGCCGCGCGCGTGACGTCGCCTCGCCTCGTACTCTCCCACGTGCGTGGGGTGGGCGCAATCGCCGTAGGCGCCGACGTCACGGTATGCTGAAGCGCATGCCCTCCCGGAGCGGCGTCTCGCGTGCGCGCGGAGGATCGTGGACGATCGTCATCGTGCTGCTGCTCGCGGCCGGATGCGCCAGCGTCAGCTTCCCGAGCCTGTCACCCACGCCGTCGATCCGGATCACCGGCCGGATCTTCCGGCCCAAAGGGCGCGGCCCGTTCCCGGCGGTGGTGCTGCTGCACAGCTGCCACGGGGTCTCGGCGTCGGCCCCTCGACTGGGGGCGATGGTTCGCGACGGAGGGCCATGTCGCGCTCGTGGCCGATAGCTGGGGAGCGCGCGGGATGAAGGAGAGCTGCACGCCGGCGTCGAAGGACGTCGAGACCACCGCGCGGCTCGACGACGCGCTCGGGGCGCCGCGTTTCTTACAGTCCGACCCCACGGTCGATCCGCGGCGCGTCGGCGCCATCGGCTGGTCCAACGGCGGGGATTCGCCATCGGCGTGATCAACGGCCCGAGTCTCGAGCGGGCGCGCGCACGCGGCGTGGCCGTCCCCGAGCCGGGCTTTGCCGCTGCCGTCGGGGTGTATCCGGGCACGTGCGGGCCGTTCACGCCGGAGCTGGTGGTGCGGCCGCTGCTCGTGCTCATCGGCGAGGCGGACGACTGGACGGTCGCCCGGCGCTGCGTCGAGATGGTCGAGGCGATGCGGGCGCGCGGCGCCGAGGCCTCGATCGTGCTCTATCCCGGTGCCTACCACTACTTCGACATCGAGGGCCAGGCCAAGGCCTACCTCGCCGACGTGAAACCAGAACAAGCCCGACGCCTGCTGCGGCGCCACCGTCGCCTACGACCCCGCCGCGGCCGCCGACGCCCACCGCCAGGTGCGCGACTTCTTCGGCTATCATCTCAGGGCCCGGTAGGACATCGAAGGGGACCTCGCCGGCCCCCTCCGAGCCAGCGAGGAGACGACCGATGGATCTCGGACTCAAGGGGAAGACGGCGCTGGTCACGGCGTCGAGCAAGGGCATGGGGCGGGCCTGCGCGCTGGGGCTGGCCGCAGAGGGCGCGCGGGTGGTGATGTGCGCGCGGACCGAGGCCGATCTCCAGGCCACCGCCGATGACGTCCGGGCCAGGACGGGCGCCGAGGTCCTCGCGCTGCCCGCGGACGTCACCAGGGAAACGGACGTGAAGAATCTTGTCGCGCGCGCCACCGAGCGGTTCGGCGGCGTGGACATCCTCATCGCCAACGCGGGCGGGCCGCCGCGCGGCAACTTCGACGACGTCAACGACCAGCAGTGGATCGGCGCCTTCGAGGTCTCCGTCCTCTCCGTGGTCCGGCTGATCCGCGCGGTGCTGCCGTCGATGCGGAAGAAGCGGTGGGGGCGGATCCTCACCATCCAGTCCGTGTCGGTCAAGCAGCCCGTGGAGGGGCTGCTCCTCTCCAATGCCGTGCGGCCGGGCGTCGCCGGCATGATGAAGACCATGACGCCCGAGCTCGGGAAGGACAACATCACGTTCAACGTGCTGTGC
The DNA here is from genome assembly GCA_016200085.1 of Candidatus Rokuibacteriota bacterium. Lineage (GTDB taxonomy): Bacteria > Methylomirabilota > Methylomirabilia > Rokubacteriales > CSP1-6 > JACQFL01. The sequence continues at coordinate 74,013 of JACQFL010000048.1, forward strand.
CCGGGCCGGATCATGACCGAGCGCTTGCTCGGTGGCGCCAGGCAGGCGGGCATGCCGGAGAAGGAATACCTCGAGAAGGTCGCGCTGGACATCCCGCTGCTCCGCGTGGGCACCCCCGAGGAGTTCGCCAACGTCGCGGTGTTCCTGGCCTCGGAGCGCTCCTCCTACGTCACGGGCGTCGCGCTGCAGATCGACGGAGGAGTGGTGCGCGCGCTGCTCTGAGCCGACCGGCGCATGCTGCGCGGCACGATCTCGCGGTTCTTCGCCAACGACGGCTTCTTCCTGGCCGCGGGACTCTCGTTCTTCTTCCTGATCTGCGTGATCCCGCTCGTCCTGATCGGGGTCTCGACGGTCGGCTTCGTGCTGTCCAGCGAGCAGGCGACCCACGCCGTCATCGGCCAGCTCGTGCGGAACTTCCCCGTCTACCGGCACGAGATCGAGCGAGCGATCCTGCGCATCGTGCAGACGCGCCGCGCCTCCGGCCTGGTGGGCACCGCGATGCTGGTGTTCTTCTCCACCCCCATCCTCGGGGCCTGCCGGCTCGTGCTGCACCGGATGCTCGGCGTGCGGGGAACGCGAGGCTATCTCCGCAATCTCCTGGTGGACGCCAGCATCGTCCTCATGCTGGGCGTGCTGCTCTTCGCGGGCACGATCGTGATCTGGACGGCGGACTGGCTCCAGGCCTTCGTGCTGGAGCCGGCCCGGGTGCCCGGGCGGTGGATCGACGCCGCCCAGAACGGGGTCAGCCTGCTCCTGTCGATCTGGATGTTCTATCTCGCCTACCGCTTCGTGCCCCAGCGCCAGCCCCGCAAGGCCGCCGCCCTGGCGGGCGCCGTCCTGGCCGCGGTGCTGTGGGAGATCGCCAAGCAGCTTTTCCGGATGTACATCCGCAACGTCGGTATCTACGACCAGATCTACGGCACGCTGGGGGTGCTCGTGGCCTTCGTGATGTTCGTCTACTACTCGGCCATGGTGTTCGTGCTCGGCGCGTCGTTCGTGGCCTCGGTCGAGGCCCGGCGCCGCGGGTGAGAGGAGGGTCCTGCCATGGAGCGCACCCCCGAGGGGCTCGACCACACGGTGACGAGCCGGGACATCACCTTCGAGGCGGACGTCACGTCGGTGACCCCGTTCCTGAAGCTCGCCACGGTGAGCCGCGGCGGCGGTGATCACATGACGTTCGCGTGCGACGAGGGACCGAGCCTCGGCGGGCTGGGCTCGGCGCCCACGCCGCTGATGTATTTCAGCGCCGCCCTCGCCTTCTGACTCATGACCCAGGTGTCCCGGTACGGGCACATGCTCAAGGTCGAGGTGACGCGCATGCGCATGCGCGTCCGGGCGCATTACCGCGTCACGGGGTCGGTCCTGAACGACACGATCGAGGGGGAGATGGTCGGCGCCGACACCATCCTGGAGCTCGAGTCGCCGGCGCCGCCCGACCAGGTCGCCCGGGTGATCCGCAACGCGGAGCGCGGCTGCTTCGTCATGCAGGCGCTGCTGAAGCCCGTGCCCGTGGCCGCCACGACGGTGCTGAATGGCCAGGCCCTGCCGGCGCGACGCGACGCGTTGTGATATCGTTCCGGCGCCCAGAACACGGCGAGCCGGAGGATCTCCATGGTGCTCAAGGACAAGGTGGCGGTGGTGACGGGCGCGGCGCGAGGCATCGGCCGCGAGATCGCGCTGCTGATGGCGCGCCATGGCGCGCGGGTCGTGGTCAACGACTACGGCGGCTCCGAGTCGGGGCAGGGCGGCGCGAAGGCGCCGGCCGACGAGGTCGTCGGCGAGATCAAGTCCGGCGGCGGCGAGGCGGTCGCCAGCTACGACAGCGTCGCGACCATGGCGGGCGGCCAGAGGATCGTGCAGACCGCGCTCGACGTCTTCAAGCGGATCGACATCGTCGTCAACAACGCCGGCATCCTGCGCGACCGGATGATCTTCAACATGACGGAGGAGGAGTGGGACGCCGTCATCGACACTCACCTCAAGGGCACCTTCGCGGTGACGCGGGCGGCGGCCCCGCTCATGCGCGAGCAGCGCTCGGGCCGCTTCATCAACATGACGTCCACCTCGGGGCTGGTGGGCAACGTCGGCCAGGCGAACTACGCCGCGGCCAAGCTCGGCATCGTGGGGCTCACGAAGGTCGTCGCGCTCGACATGGCGCGCTACAACGTGACCGCCAACTGCATCTCGCCGTTCGCGTGGACGCGGATGATCGGCACAATCCCGACCACGACCGAGGCGCAGTCGTCGCGCGTGGAGAAGATCAAGAAGATGTCGCCCGCCCACATCGCGCCCGTGGCCGCCTTTCTCGCCACCGATCAGGCCAAGGACATCACCGGGCAGGTCTTCGGCGTCCGCGGCAAGGAGATCATGCTCTTCGGCCACATGCGCCCGATCATGCGCGTGCACCACGCCGACGGCTGGACGGTCGATCGCATCGCCGAGATGTTCCCGGGCACGCTGCAGCACCACCTGGTGCCGCTGGAGACCAGCGGCCAGTATTTTGATTACGATCCGCTCGTATGACCCGCGGGGAACGGCCGGGGGGTTCTCGACCTCCCCCCTTGTAGACGCCACGACCGAACGACGACGACTGCAGCACCACGGGCGCAGCTGATCGCGCCTGCCCCGTTCTCGGGCGGCGTCGACGCTCGACCCGAGCGGGAACGGCGTCGCCGGTGCTGGCCACTGGAAGCTTTGACAACACGGCACGTGAAAAGCTCTTCCCTTCCTGCGTGGTCTGGTGCAAGATCGCGCGGGCGCTGGGAAATGGATTTCTCGCGTACGAGCGCGTGCGTTCTGTCCCGAGGGATCGGGCTCCTCGTGCTCGTCACTCTCGTGCTCGTGGCCGGCTGCGGCAGCGGGCGCGTGGTCCTCCCGCTGACCATCGACGGCGGGGCGTCGCCTCCGGGCAGCGATCCCCGCACCTTCACCACCGACGAGTCCGCCGTCCGCGCGATCGCCGCGCTCATGGTCCACGAGCTGGACCTGCCCATCCCCGACCGCCTCACGGTCTTCGTCTACGAGTCGCGGCGCGTGTTCGAGCAGGGGCTCGTGCACGACGGGCAGATCGCGCCGGTGCGCGCCGCCGAGCTGGGTGAGTTCGCCATCGGGGTGGGCAAGCGCCGCCAGCTGTTGCTCAACTCCGAGGGGGCCGATCGCCGGGGGCGGGAGTGGCTCCGGCTCATCGCCCACGAGCTGACCCACGTCTCCCAGATCGAGCTGGCCCAGGGCGAGGGCCGGGCCGAGCAGTGGCTCGCGGAGGGCATGGCGGAGTGGGTCGCCTTCAGCGTGCTGGAGCGCCTGCGCCTCGACACCGTCGCCCACCGGCGCGTGGTCTCGCGCTCGGGCATCCGCAACTACGCGGCCCTGGTCGCCGCCCGCCTGGACATCGAGACCCTGGGCTCGCCGCGTGGCTTCACCGTCCGCCACCGGCGCGATGGCTCGCTGCCCACGTACCAGCTCGCGTTCCTGATGGCCGATTACCTGATCGAGCGCGAGGGGTTCACCAAGGTGATCGAGTACTTCCGGTCGTTCTCGACCTCGCTCGACCGCCACGAGAACTTCGAGCGAGCGTTCGGCCAGACCCTGGCCGGCTTCGAGAGCGAGATCCTGACCCACCTCAAGACCGTCGTTCCCTGACGCCGGCGCTCCGGCGCCGCCACGCGACAGCCGCCGCCGTCGCCGCCCCCAGCACGCTCACGGCCATCCCGGCCGCGTCCGCGGGCCCGGGCGCGTAGACCAGATCGATGCGCGCGCCCGGTGCCGGCGCACGCACCTCGAGATCGCCCGCCATCCCGCGCCGCAGGGCCACGGGCCGGCCGCCGCTCGTCGCCGTCCAGAGGGGGTAATAGGCGAGTCCCGCCGGCGCCCAGCCCGGGGACGCGGCGGACGCGACGAGCTGCCACCGGCCGGGGCCCAGACGCACGGCGCCGGGCGCCGGGCCGGAGCGAAGGAACAGCACGAACGGCGGGGACGTCACCCGGCGCGCGAACGTGCGATCGACGGCGAGGGCGCGCAGACGGGGCACGTCCTCGTCCAGGGCCACGATCACGCTGATCCCCAGCCGATCGACGACGGCGTCGAAGGCCGCGGCGTCGATCGTTGCGAGGGGCTCGCCGAAGACGCTGACGCCGTCGAGCTGCTCGGCGAGCTCGCGTAGCGGCGCGCGCCCGTCGCGGGGCCCGCGGTAGAAGAACGCGGCGACCGGTGAAGGGTGGGTGAACGTGCCCGAGATGATCGCGCGCCCGGCGAAGAGCGGGGTGAGCGCGGTGACGTGGGTGTGCGGCCGGTACCACTCGCGGCCGTAGACGAGCGGCACCCCGGAGCGCAGGAAGAGCACGCGGCCGGGTGGCGCGGCACGCAGCGCGTCCCAGAGCGCGGTGAGGCGGAGCCCGCGCGCCGTCGGCTCCCAGGCGGGCCACTCCGCGGCGCGCGCCCACAGGGTGAGGGTGCCCGCGGGCAGCGAGAGCAGCACGGCCGCGGCGATCGCCACGCCGCTGGCGGCAGCGAGACGGCTGTTGGAGTATCGAGGAGCGGCCTGGGTTCCCCGGGGCGCTCCCGAGCGTGGGGGGCTTGGGGGCCATCTCGGGGCCCCCATGTGAGTCAATCCCAGCAGCCAGCGTCCGCCGACGGTACCCGCCGCGAGCACGGATGCCATCGCGACGCCGTCGACGGCGCGGTTCGCCGGCAGCCAGCGCAGCCCGAGCGGCTCCACCACCAGGGCGTCGAGGGCGACGAGGCCGGCGGCGACCAGCGGCAGCGCGCCCACGAGCAGCCCGGCCGGCGCGGACAGCGCGCGCGAGCGCCGGACCGCGATCAGCGCGGCGACCGCGAGGAGCGCGGGCAGGGGACGGAGCAGGAGCTCCGGCTGGAGCGCGCCCCACGCGAGCGCCCGCGCCTCCGCGAGCCGCACCAGGAGGGGCAGCGTCCAGAACGCGGTGAAGGCCGCCGCGAGCGCGAGGACGAAGGCCGCCGCCACCAGACGCTTCCGGCGCTCACCGCCCACACCGAGGGCGGCGAGGATGACGGCGGCGACGGCGGTGGGGAGGTGCGCGGGGTGGGTGAGCACGACGAGGGCGACGAGCGGCGCGCTGGCGAGGGGCGGACGGACAGCCGTCCATCCCGCGAGGACGAAGACGAGGAGCGGCAGCAGCGCCCAGCCGAGCCGCGCCGCCACCATCCCGATGTGCAAGCCGCCTTCGACGCCGCTCGCCAGCCCGCCGGAGAGGGTCAGCGCGACGAAGGCGCCCGGCAGCGCGGCCCAGCCGTTGCCGGTCAGCCGGGTCAGGGCCAGCCACGCCGTGAGCCCGGGCGCCACGTAGATGAGCCAGAGCATCGCCTGATACGTTCCCGCGATGCCGAGCGCCCCGAGGGTGACGGAGTGCAGGAGCGAGCCGGCGTACGCGAAGCCCGGTGGATAGAACTGCATCTCGGGATATCCGGCCCACCAGTCGGGATTCCATGCCCACGGCGCGGGCCCCCGCGTGACGACGTGCCAGAGCCGGTAGAGCTGCCCGGGGTGATCGTCGTACACGAGCAGCGAGGTGCCGAGGGCCGCCGAGGCGAAGGCGGCGCTCCAGGCGAGGAGCAGGGCGAGCGGAAGCAGGCGGGCGCGCATCGAGAGAGGATGATAACGTAGCGTTTCGATTGACTTCACCTCGTCTTGCGTGTCTAGTAGTCGAAATGTCTTGCTGTCGGTGCAGTACAAATCGGGGCTCGATTCCCCTACCGATGGAGACGTGCTGATGGAGAAGTTGAACGGCCTGAAGTGCCGCGAGTGCGGCCGCCGCTATCCCCCCGGTCCCGTCCACGTCTGCGAGTTCTGCTTCGGTCCGCTCGAGGTCGACTATCGCTACGAGGCGCTGCGCGGGGTGGTCACGCGCGCGTCGATCGCGGCGGGGCCGCCCAGCATGTGGCGCTACAAGGATCTGCTGCCGGTCGAGGGCGAGGTGGCGGTCGGCCACCACGTCGGCTTCACGCCGCTGATCCCCGCCCGCAACCTGGCGGACGAGCTCGGGGTGCGGGAGCTCTACATCAAGAACGACTCCGTCTGCCACCCGTCGTGGTCGTTCAAGGACCGCGTGGTGTCGGTGGCCGTGACCAAGGCCAGGGAGTTCGGGTTCGACACCGTGGCCTGCGCCTCCACCGGCAACCTCGCCAACTCCGTGGCCGCCCACGCCGCGGAGGCGCGGATGAAGTCCTACATCTTCGTGCCCGCCGATCTCGAGCAGGGCAAGATCCTGACCACGCTGGTCTACGCGCCCACGCTGGTAACGGTCGAAGGGACGTACGACGAGGTCAACCGCCTCTGCTCGGAGATCGCCGACAAGTACCGCTGGGCGTTCGTGAACGTGAACTTCCGGCCGTACTACTCGGAAGGCTCGAAGAGCTACGGCTTCGAGATCGTCGAGCAGCTCGGCTGGCGCGCGCCGGCCCACGTCGTGGTCCCGTGCGCCGGCGGCTCCCTGCTGACGAAGATCTGGAAAGCGATCCAGGAGCTGGCGCTCCTGGGCCTGATCGACGGCCCGGTGACGACCCGGATGCACGCGGCCCAGGCCGAGGGGTGTGGCCCCATCGTGACGATGGTCAAGAACGACACCGACGTGCTCAGGCCGGTGCGGCCGCAGACCATCGCCAAGTCGCTGGCCATCGGCAACCCCGCCGACGGGTACTACGCCTACAAGGTCGTGAAGGACTCGGGCGGCTCGGGCGAGCACGCCACGGACGAGGAGATCGTCGAGGGCATGCTCCTGCTCGCGCGCACCGAGGGCATCTTCACCGAGACGGCCGGGGGCGTCACCGTGGCCGCGGCGAGGAAGCTCGTCGAGCGGGGCGTGATCCCGCGCGACGAGCCGATCGTGATCTGCATCACCGGCAACGGGCTCAAGACCCTGGACCCCTTGATGGATCGCCTGCACGCCGACGTGAAGATCCGGCCCACGCTGTCGGCGTTCGACCAGGCCCTGGCCAATCTCAAATCGCAGGGCGCCGAGGAGGCCCGCTGATGCCCAACACCGTGCGGATTCCCACGCCGCTGCGCAGCATCACCAAGGGCAACGCCGAGGTCCAGGCCAAGGGCGAGAGCGTCGCCGACGTCATCGAGGATCTGGAGCGCCAGTTCGCCGGGCTCCGCGACCGGCTGCTCGACGAGGCCGGGGAGCTGCGCCGCTTCGTCAACGTCTACGTCAATGGCGAGGACGTCCGGTTTCTCTCGGGCAAGGCCACGGCGCTCAAGGACGGCGACGAGGTGTCGATCGTGCCCGCCATCGCAGGGGGTCATTGACGGCGTCGGGCTCATGCAGTCCCGCCGGCGCGTGCGCCTGACGTTTCCCCCGGCCCTGATCCAGGAGCCCATCCTGTACCGTCTGGTGAAGGACTTCGACATCGTCATCAACATCCGCCGGGCCGACGTGCAGGCCGACCACGGCTGGGTGGTCCTCGAGCTGGACGCCGAGGAGGCGACGCTGGAGCGCGGCGTGGCGTGGCTCCAGGCGCGCGGGGTGCAGGTCGACCCCATCGAGCGCGACGTGATCGCATGATCTCCACGCGGGTGCAGGGTTTCAGCGAGTCGGTCATCCGCGAGATGACGCGGGTGGTGAGCCAGTACGGCGGGGTGAACCTCGCGCAGGGCATGCCGAACTTTCCGCCCCCGCGCGAGCTGGTCGAGGCCGCCCACCGCGCCCTCGACGGCGACTTCCACCAGTACGCCATCACCTGGGGCACGGCGCGGCTGCGGCGCGCCATCGCCGACAAGTACCGGAAGCTCTACGGGATGGAGCTCGACCCCGAGCGTCACGTCACGGTGTGCTGCGGCTCCACCGAGACCATGCTGGCGACGCTGCTCGCCGTGCTGAACCCGGGCGACGGGGTCATCGTCTTCGAGCCGTTCTACGAGAACTACGGCCCGGGGTGCATCATCGCGGGCGCCGAGCCGCGCTTCGTGCCCCTGGAGCCGCCGGACTTCGCCTTCGACCCCGAGCGTCTGGAGCGGGCGGTCACGCCGCGCACGCGGGCGATCGTGTTCAACAGCCCGAACAATCCCACCGGCAAGGTCTTCTCGCGCCCGGAGCTCGAGACGATCGCCGATCTCTGCCGGCGCCACGACCTGCTCGCGATCACCGACGAGATCTACGAGCACATCGTCTTCGACGGCCTCGGCCACACCGCGATCGCTACCCTGCCGGGCATGGCCGAGCGGACCATCACCATCTCCGGGATCTCGAAGTCCTACTCGGTGACGGGCTGGCGCATCGGGTACGCGGTGGCGCCGCCGGAGATCAGCGTCGGCATCCGCCGGGCCCACGACTTCATCACCGTGGGCGCGCCGCACCCGCTGCAGGAAGCCGCCGTCACCGCGCTCACGCTGCCGGACTCCTACTACGTCTGGCTGCGCGAGATGTACCAGGCCAAGCGCGACCTGCTCCTCGGCTACCTCGAGCGGGCGGGCTTCGTGAGCTACACGCCGCACGGCGCGTACTACATCCTGACCGACGTCGCCCACTTCATGAAGCAGCACGGCACCGCCGACGACACCGCGTTCGCCATGTTCCTGATCAAGGAGATCGGCGTCGCCACCGTGCCCGGCTCGTCCTTCTACGCCCACCCCGAGCTGGGCGCCACCAAGATCCGGTTCTGCTTCCCGAAGACCGACGACATGCTGCGGGAGGCGGGGGAGCGCTTGCAGAAGCTCAAGGCGTGAAGCCCGCCGAGGTCGTGAGCCCGCGCGCGCTCGCGCTCGAGATCTGGACCGCGGCGCTCGCCGCGGGCGACGTCACCCCGCTCGTGCAGCGGGCGCTGGCGTCCCCCGAGATCGCCACCGCGCTGGCATCGGCCCGGCGCGTGATCGTGCTCGGATGCGGCAAGGCCTCCGCCGCGATGGCAGCCGCAGCCGAGGAGGCCCTCGGCGACCGGATCGCCATCGGCTTCGTGGTCGTCAAGGACGGCTACCGCGCGCCGACGAGGCGGGTGGAGATCGCCGAGGCGGGGCATCCGGTGCCCGATGCGCGCGGCGAGGCGGCGGCCAGCCGGCTGGTCGCGCTCGCGGCCGAGGCGCGAGCGGACGATCTCGTGCTCCTCCTCGTCTCCGGGGGCGGCTCCGCGCTGACGCCCGCCCCGGCCCCGCCCGTGACGCTCGCGGAGAAGCAGGCGCTCACGCGCGGCCTCCTCCGCGCGGGGGCGACCATCAACGAGCTGAACGCGGTGCGCAAGCACCTCTCGCGCTTCAAGGGCGGCCAGCTCGCCCGCTCCGCCGCGCCCGCCCGCGTGCTGACCCTGGCGCTCTCCGACGTCATCGGCGATCCCCTCGACGTCATCGCTTCGGGGCCGACGGCGCCCGACGTCTCGACCTTCGGCGAGGCGCTGGGCGTGCTCGAGCGCCGGCAGGTGCGGGCGACGGCGCCGGCGTCGGTGGTCGCGCGGCTCGAGGCGGGAGCGCGCGGGGAGATCCCGGAGACGCCCAAGCCGGGTGATCCGGTCTTCCAGCGCGTGACGAACGTCGTCATCGGCAACAACGCCCTGGTCGTCGACGCCGCCGCGGCACGCGGCCGGGCCCTCGGGCTCGCGCCGGCCATCCTCACGCGACAGCTCGAGGGCGAGGCGCGCGAGGTGGCGCGCAGCTTCGTCACCCGCGCCCAACAGCTCGCGCCGGGGGGCTGTCTCGTCGACGGCGGCGAGACGACGGTGACGGTGCGAGGGTCGGGGCGCGGCGGCCGCTGCCAGGAGTTCGCGCTCGCCGCGGCGATGGCGATGGAAGGCATCGACGATCTCGCCGTGCTCGCGGCAGGGACCGATGGCACGGATGGCCCGACCGATGCCGCGGGCGGCATCGCCGACGGCGGCACCATCGGGCGCGGGCGCGCCCGGGGCCTGGATCCGGCGGCGTCGCTCGCCGACAACGACGCCTTCGGATTCCTGCACGCGGCCGGCGATCTCGTGGTGACGGGGCCGACGCACACGAACCTCCTCGACGTGTACATCGCGTTGCGTGCTCCCCTGCCGCGAGAATGAGCGAAGCGCTCTAAGTGACTGAAATCCCGTCGGGCGAAATGGCGTGGTCACATGGTTATCCACCGCAGGCGCACCGTTCCGGTGGAAAACCCTCGCGAACCTTCGTGCTATCCTCTCCGACGATGTCGCTGGTGAACCTCGTCGGCCTCACGCCCGCCGACCTCGAAGACCTCGCCGTGGACCTCGGAGCCTCGCGCTACCGCGGTCGCCAGATCGCCACCTGGCTCTATCGCAAGCGCGCCACCTCGCTCGACGCGATGACGGATCTGCCGAAGGACTTCAGGGCGACGCTCGCCCAACGGGCGTTCATCGGGCTTCCCACGGTCGACCGCGTGACCGCCTCGCTGGACGGCAGCCGCAAGCTCGTCTTGCGCCTCGAGGACGAGGCCCTCGTGAGCGCCGTCCTGATGCCCGACGACGACCGCCTCACGCTCTGCCTGTCCACACAGGTCGGGTGCGGCTACGGCTGCACGTTCTGCCTGACCGGGACGATGGGGCTCACGCGCAACCTCGCCGCGGGGGAGATCGTCGGCCCGTTGCTCGTGGCCAACGGCCTGCTGCCGGAAGACGGCCGGGTGACGCACCTGGTCTTCATGGGCATGGGCGAGCCGCTGGCGAACTATGCGGCGCTGGTCGCCGCGATCCGCATCATCACGGACGCCCGCCTGGGTCTCGGTTACTCGCCCCGCCGGGTCACCGTCTCCACCGTCGGCCTGGTCACGGGCATCGACCGGCTGGGACGCGAAGGCCTCCGGGTCAACCTGGCCATCTCGCTCCACGCCGCCACGGACGAGGTGCGCGGGCGGCTCATGCCCGTCAACCGCTCGTGGAACCTCGCCGCCCTGATGGCCGCCGTCCGCCGTTACCCGCTCGCGCCGCGGCAGAGGGTGTTCTTCGAGTACGTGATGCTGGCGGGCGTCAACGACTCCGACGAGGACGCGCGTGCGCTCGCGCGCCTGCTCCGCGGGGTGCGGGCGAAGGTCAACCTCATCCCGTTCAACGACTGGGAGGGCAGCGGCTTCGAGCGGCCGGCCCTCGCCCGCATCGTCGCCTTCCAGGCCCTGCTCATCAAGGCGGGCGTGACGACCACCGTGCGCTGGAGCAAGGGTGAGGACATCGGCGCGGCGTGCGGCCAGCTGTGGGAGCCGGTGCCCGCGTGACGCGCGTCGCCTTCGCCACGCTCGGGTGCCGCCTCAACCAGGTCGACACCCAGGAGATGCAGGCGCGGCTGGAGGCCGAAGGCTTCTCGAGCACCCGGCCCGGCGAGACCGCGGACGTCGTGGTGGTGAACTCCTGCACGGTGACGGCGCGGGCCGAGGCCTCCGACCGGCAGGCCATCGCGCGGGCGCGGCGGGAGCATCCGGGCGCGCGCATCGTCGTCACCGGCTGCTGGGCGCAGACCGATCCCGAGCGCGTCGCGCGCCAGCCCGGCGTCGACCTCGTGGTGGGTAACGCCGACAAGGCCGCCTTGCCCGCGCTCGTCGCCCGGACCCTGGCGGCGCCCCGGATGACCGCGCGCGTGGCCGTGTCCGACATCGGGGCGCTGCGTGATCTCGCGCCGGCCGCGCTCGCGCGGGCACCCGGCCGCTCGCGCGCGTTCGTCAAGGTCCAGGAGGGCTGCCAGCACCGCTGCGCGTTCTGCATCGTGCCGATGGCGCGGGGGGCGAGCCGCAGCCGCGACCCCGGGGCCGTCCGGGAGCAGGTCGAGCACCTGGTCGCCGCCGGCCATCCCGAGATCGTGCTCACCGGGGTCGATCTCGGCCACTACGGCGCCGACCTGACGCCACGCACCTCGCTGGCGGCACTGCTGGCCACGCTGATCGGGACCCCGGGGCTCCGGTGGATCAGGCTGTCGTCCGTGCTGCCCGCGTACTTCACGCCAGCGCTCGTCGAGGTCGTCACGGGCTCGGCGGTGATCGCCCCCCACCTGCACGTGCCGCTCCAGAGCGGCAGCGACCGGATCCTGCGCGCCATGCGGCGTCCCTACAACGTGGCCCGGTATCGCGATCTGGTCGAGCGGCTGGCCGCCGCGATCCCCGGCCTCGGGCTCGGCGCCGACGTCATCGTGGGCTTCCCGGGGGAGGACGAGACCGACTTCGCCGAGACGCGCCGCCTCGTCGAGACGCTGCCCTTTTCCTACCTGCACGTCTTCGCCTACTCTGACCGCCGGGGCACGGAGGCGGCGCGCCTCGGTGGCCGGGCCGACGCGTGCCTGCTGGCCACGCGCAGCCGGACGCTGCGCGAGCTGGCGGCGGCCAAGGGACTCGCGTTCCGTCGAGGACTGGTCGGAAGCCGGCAGGAGGTGCTCGTGCTGGAGACGCGCGACCAGCTGAGCGGCGGGCTCGTCGGGCTGACGGGCAACTACGTCGAGGTCGTCTTCGATGGCCCCGAGGCACTGAAGGGACGGCTGGCGGGGGTGCGGGTGACCGCGGCGGCGCCGGTGGTGACGCGCGGGGAGGCGGCGTGAGAGCAAGGACCGCGAAATCGAGGACCGCCACGGGTTCCCCGCGGCGGTCCGAGCGTGTGGGGGGTGCGGGGGGCCATGTCGGGGCCCCCCACACGGTGATCAGCGAGCCGGCGATCGCGATCATCGGAGGCAGCGGGCTCTACGAGCTCGAGGGTCTCACCGACGTGGGCTGGAAGCGGATCCGCACGCCGTTCGGCGACCCGTCCGACGAGCTCTGCACCGGCCGCCTCGGCGGCCGGCCCGTGATCTTCCTCGCGCGCCACGGGCGCGGCCACCGGCTGATGCCCACCGAGCTGAACTTCCGCGCCAACATCTGGGCGCTCAAGTCGCTGGGCGCCGAGTGGGTGGTCTCGGTCTCGGCCGTGGGCAGCATGCGTGAGGAGATCCGGCCGCTGGACCTGGTCGTCCCCGACCAGTTCTTCGACGCCACCCGGCGCCGCGTGTCCTCCTTCTTCGGCGACGGCATCGTGGCCCACGTGGGCATGGCCGAGCCGGTCTGTCCCGATCTGGCCGCCGTGCTGGAGAAGGCCGCGCGCCAGACCGGGGCGCGGGTCCACCGCGGCGGCACCTACGTGTGCATCGAGGGCCCGCAGTTCTCGACGAAGGCCGAATCGCGGATCTACCGGTCGTGGGGCGTCGACGTGATCGGCATGACCAACGTGCCCGAGGTCAAGCTCGCGCGCGAGGCCGAGCTCTGCTACGCCACGCTGGCGCTCGCCACCGACTACGACGTCTGGCACGAGACCCACGAGGCGGTCACCGTCGAGGCCGTCATCCGAAATCTGATGTCGAACGTGGCCACCGCGCGCCAGGTGCTGGGAGCCGTGATCCCGTCGGTCCCGGCGCTGCGCGGCTGCGCCTGCCCGCGGCTGCTGGACAACGCCGTGATCACCAGCCCGACCGCGTTCCCGCCGGCCGCCCGCCGGCGGCTCGACCTGCTGCTCGCCCGGTCCTTCCCCGCGAGCGGCCGGCCGAAGACCGTGAAGTGGGGCACGACGCCGGCCAGGCGGGGGCGCCGTGGCTGACCTGCTCGTGGTGGGCTCGGTGGCGCTCGACAGCGTCCAGACGCCGTTCGGCAAGGTGCGGGAGGTCCTCGGGGGCGCGGCGACCTACTTCTCCTTCGCGGCGAGCTTCTTCACCGGAGTGCGGCTGGTGGGCACGGTCGGCGAGGACTTCCCCCCCGAGCACCTGCAACTGCTGCGCGAGCACCGGGTGGACCTGGGCGGGCTCCAGCAGCGACCGGGCCGAACCTTCCGGTGGACGGGCGAGTACGGCTACGACTTGAACGAGGCGAAGACCCTCGACACCCAGCTCAACGTCTTCGCCGACTTCAAGCCGGCGCTGAGCGACACCTTCCGGAGCACGCCGTTCCTGTTCCTGGCCAACATCGACCCGGAGCTCCAGCTCGATGTGCTCCAGCAGATGAAGTCACGGCCGGTGCTGGTCGCGCTGGACACCATGAACTTCTGGATCCAGGGCAAGCGCAGCGCCCTGCTGCAGGTGCTGGGCAAGGTCGACGTCGTCACGATCAACGACGCGGAGGCCCGCCAGCTCGCGGGCGAGCCGAACCTCGTCAAGGCGGCGCGCGCCATCACCGGGATGGGACCGACGACGGTCGTCGTCAAGCGTGGCGAGTACGGCGCGCTGATGCTCTCCGAGGGCACGTTCTTCGTCGTCCCCGCGTATCCGCTCGAGACCGTGTACGATCCGACGGGCGCGGGGGACACCTTCGCCGGCGGCTTCATGGGCTATCTCGCCGCGCAGGGGCGGTTCGACCGCGGCGTCCTGCGGCGCGCGCTCGTCTACGGCTCGGTGATGGCCTCCTTCACGGTGGAGGACTTCTCCCTGGAGCGGCTGAAACGACTGACGCGCCAGGAGATCGCCGAGCGCTACGATGCGTTCCAGGACCTCATCCGGCTCGAGGGATGACTCAGCAGGCCAGCGGCAAGTACGAGAAAGTGCTCGATGTCCTGAGCGGGATGGAGAGCGTCGTGGTGGCGTTCTCCGGGGGCGTCGACTCGACGTTCCTCGCCCGCGCGGCGAAGGACGCGCTCGGCGCCCGCGCGCTGCTCGTGACAGCTGATTCTGAGACGTATCCCGAGGCCGAGCTGGCGGAGGCGCGACGTCTGGCGGAGTTGCTCGAGATGCGTCATCTGATCGTCGCGACCCACGAGCTCGACAACCCCGACTACGCCAAGAACCCGACCAACCGGTGCTTCTTCTGCAAGGAGGAGCTCTTCCGGACCCTCGCGCCGATCGCGGAGCGGGAGGGCCACCGCGCCCTCGTCTACGGCGCCAACATGGACGATCTCGGCGATCACCGGCCGGGCATGCAGTCGGCGCGGGAGCGCGGGGTGCGCGCGCCCCTCATCGAGGCCGAGCTGTGGAAGGCCGAGATCCGTGAGCTCTCGCGCGCGCTCGGGCTGCCCACGTGGGACAAGCCGTCCTTCGCGTGCCTGTCCTCGCGCTTCCAGTACGGCGACCGGATCACCGCGGAGAAGCTCCGCCAGATCGACCGGGCCGAGGAGTTCGTCCGCTCGCTCGGTTTCCGCCAGTTTCGCGTCCGCCACCACGACCGGCTGGCCCGGCTCGAGTTGCCGCTCGAGGAGCTCCCGCGCCTCTTCGAGGACGGCCGCCGCGAGGCGATCGTCGCCCGCTTCCGCGAGCTCGGCTACGTCTACGTGACCGTCGACCTCGCCGGGTTCCAGTCCGGCAGCGCCAACCTGCTGCTCTCGTTGCGGCGGTCAACGGGCGGCTGAGGGCAGGCGCGTGGACCGGGACGCGATCCGCCGGCTGCTGGAGGCCGTGAGCCAGGGCCGCCAGAGCGTGGAGGACGCCGTCGCGCTGCTGCGGCGGCTGCCTTACGAGAACCTCGGCTTCGCGCGGATCGACCAGCACCGGGCGCTCCGGGCCGGTGGGCCCGAGGCGGTCTTCTGCCCGGGCAAGACCCCGGAGCAGGTCGTGGCGATCGTCGAGCGGCTGGCCGCCGACCATCAGAACGTGCTCGCCACGCGCGCCGATGCCGCGACCGCCGCCGCCGTGGCCGCCGCGGGGCTGTCGCACGTCTACCATGCCCACGCGCGGCTGCTGGTCGTGCGCCCGGCGCCCGCCGATCTCCTCGGGCTCATCGTGGTGGTGGCGGCGGGCACCGCCGACGTGCCCGTCGCCGAGGAAGCCGCCCTGGTCGCTGAAGCGCTGGGCAACCGGGTCGAGCGGCTCTACGACTGCGGAGTCGCCGGCCTGCACCGTCTCCTCGACGCCTACGACCAGCTCGCCGAGGCCAACGTGATCGTGGCGGTCGCCGGGATGGACGGCGCGATGCCCAGCGTGATCGCGGGGCTCGTCGACCGTCCGGTGATCGCGGTGCCCACCAGCGTGGGCTACGGCGCCGCGCTCGGCGGGCTCACCCCGCTCCTCGCGATGCTCAACGCGTGCGCTCCCGGGCTGTCGGTCGTCAACATCGACAACGGCTACGGCGCCGCCCACCAGGCGAGCCAGATCAACCACCTGATCGCGAAGGTCCAGTGAGGCCAGGCGCGCGCCGGTGAGGGTTGTCTTCTTCGACTGCCCGAGCGGCGCCTCGGGCGACATGATCCTCGGCGCGCTGGTCGACGCCGGCGTGCCCGTCGAGCGCCTGCGCGACGAGCTCGCCCGGCTTCACCTGCGCGGCTGGTCGCTCGCGGCGCGCGAGGTCACCAAGGGGGCCTTTCGCGCCACCAAGGTCGACGTGGGGGTGGACGGCGGGCATCACCACGCGCGCCGCAACCTGGGCGACATCCTCGGGCTGCTCGCCGCCAGCACGCTGACCCCCGAGATCGTGGCCACCGCCGGGCGGATCTTCACGCGGCTGGCCGAGGCCGAGGCGCGCGTGCACGGCAGCACCGTCGACGAGGTCCACTTCCACGACGTCGGTGCCGTGGACGCCATCGTCGACGTCACCGGCGCCGTGATCGGGCTCGCCGCGCTCGGCGCGCAGGCCGTTTTCGTCTCGCCGCTGCCGCTCGGCGGCGGGCTCGTCGGTGGTCCCCACGGCCGCATTCCGGTGCCGGGTCCCGGAACGCTGGAGCTGCTGCGGGGATTTGCCGTCGTCGACACCGGCGTGCGGGCCGAGCTCGTGACCCCGACGGGGGCGGCGATCCTGACCACGCTCGCGTCGGCCGGCGCGCGCGTGCCGCCGATGACGGTGACCGCGATCGGCTACGGCGCCGGCACCATGGACCTGCCCGACACCCCGAACATCATCCGGTGCGTGGTCGGCGAGGCGGCGGAGCCCGGGGACGCGCCCGCGGCGGCGGCCGGCGAGGCGGTGACGTGCGTGGAGACCACCATCGACGACATGTCGCCCCAGCTCTACGAGCCCCTCATGGAGCGCCTGTTCGAGGCGGGGGCGCTCGACGTCTTCCTCACCCCGGTGATCATGAAGCGCAGCCGGCCGGGCGTGACCCTGACGGCGCTGGCGCCGGCCGAGCGCCTGCAGGCCGTCACGCGCGTGCTCTTCGAGGAGTCGACGACCATCGGGGTACGCTGGTCCGAGTGGCGCCGGGCCCGGCTCGAACGGGAGATGGTCACCCTGCCGACGTCCTACGGCGCGCTGCCGTTCAAGGTCTCGCGGCTCGACGGCCGGGTGGTCACGGTGACGCCCGAGTTCGCCGACGTCGCCCGCATCGCCCGGGACAAGTCGCTGCCCGCGCGCGAGGTGCTCGACGCCGCGCGGGCCGAGGGCCGCCGACTGCTCCAGCGCTGACACGGTGACGTCGGGCTGTTCGCCGCTTCGACGCCGGCGCGGCCGGGACGTCGCGGTTGACGGTGGGAGGATCCTGGAACGCCGTTTGCGTGCGCCGAACGTATGGCCATCTCAGTGCTTCGTCGCCTGGCCACCGCCGGTCTGATCCTCGCCGCGCTGACCGCGCTCGCCGCCATCCTCCTGATCGGCTGATCCCGCGCCGGCGGCCGCCGCCAGCGCGGCCAGCGCATCGGCGAGCCGGCCGAGCACGGTCAGGGTGTTGGTGACCGCGCCCGTCACCGCCTCGGAGCTCGGCCGCTCGAGCCCGGCCTTCTCCAGTGGCTCCGCGACCTTCCTGAGCTCGGCGATGGCGTCCCGAAGCTGGCGTTCGACGTCGTCGAGCGCGTCGTCTGGGGACGCCTGATCCGGCATGGCCCGCAGTGTACCGCGACCCATGTTGACAGCGGGTTGACGGAGACTTACCCTCTGCGCCACAAGAACCCGTACCCCCGGAACGCCCCCAATCCATGGAGGACGCCGTCGTGAAACTTCCAGTCAAGATGACGATCAATGGCCAGACCACGAGCCACGAGGTCGAGCCCCGGCTGCTGCTCGTGCACTACATCCGCGAGAACGTCGGCCTGACCGGCACGCACGTCGGCTGTGACACGAGCCAATGCGGCGCCTGCACCATCCTCATGAACGGCCAGGCGGTCAAGGCCTGCAACCTGTTCGCCGTCCAGGCCGACGGCGCCAGCATCCAGACCATCGAAGGGCTGGCCAAGAACGGCGAGCTGCACCCGATCCAGCAGGGCTTCTGGGAGAAGCACGGCCTGCAGTGCGGGTTCTGCACCCCGGGCATGATCATGGCCGCCTGCCAGCTGCTCGAGCGCTATCCCACGCCGACCGAGGAGCAGATCCGCCACCAGCTCGAGGGCAACCTCTGCCGGTGCACGGGCTACCACAACATCGTCAAGGCGATCCAGTGGGCTGCCGAGACGATGGCCGCCAAGAAGTGAGGCGACGTCATGGCCACGGTGGCTGAAGACCGGCTGTTCGGCAAGTCCATCAAGCGGCGCGAGGACCCGCGCTTCATCACGGGGCGCGGCCAGTACGTCGACGACGTCAAGCTCCCCGGCATGACCTACGCCGCCTTCGTGCGCAGCCCGCACCCGCACGCCGTCATCAAGGGCATCGACGCGAGCGCCGCCAGGCAAGTGCCCGGCGTCATCGCCGTCTACACGGGTGAGGACGTGAAGGTGGGCGGGCTGCCCTGCGGCTGGATGCTGCCCGACATCAAGGTGCCGCCGCGGCCCGCGCTGGCCAGCGGCAAGGTGCGCTACGTCGGCGAGCCCGTGGCCATCGTGGTGGCCGAGAGCGTCTACGCGGCCAAGGACGGCGCGGAGGCGGTCCGCGTCGACTACCAGCCACTCAAGGCCACCGTGAATCCGAAATCGGCGCACGACAAGGGCGCGCCGAAGCTCTTCGACGACATTCCCGACAACCAGTGCTTCTACTGGACCATCGGCGACAAGGCGGCGACGGAGGCGGCGTTCAAGTCGGCGGCCACCGTGGTCAGGCAGCCGCTGGTCAACCAGCGCTTGATCCCGAACGCGATGGAGCCGCGCGCCTGCGTGGCGTCGTTCTCGCCCGCGATGGGCGATCTGACGCTCTGGGTGACCTCGCAGAACCCGCACGTCCACCGGCTGCTCATGGCCGCGTTCATCCTCGGCATCCCCGAGACCAAGATGCGGGTGATCGCGCCCGACGTGGGCGGGGGCTTCGGCTCGAAGATCTTCGTCTACAACGAGGAGGTCGTGGCCTGCTGGGCGTCCAAGACGCTCGGCCGGCCGGTGAAGTGGACGGCGGAGCGGCGCGAGAGCTTCATGAACGACGCGCACGGCCGCGACCACGTGACGGAGGCCGAGATGGCCTTCGACCGCGACGGCAAGATCACGGGCCTGCGCGTGAAGACCCACGCGGCGCTCGGCGCGTATCTCTCGACCTTCGCGCCGCTCATCCCCTCGTTCCTCTACGGGCCGCTCCTCTCGGGCGTGTACAAGATCCCCGTCATCTTCTGCGAGGTGTGGGGGATGCTGACCACCACCGCGCCCGTCGACGCCTATCGCGGCGCCGGGCGGCCGGAGGCGACGTACCTGGTCGAGCGGCTGATGGATCGGGCGGCCGACCAGCTCGGCGTCGACCCGACCGAGCTGCGCCGGCGCAACTTCATCCCCAAGTTCACCGACGGCACGCCGTACCAGACCCCGGTGGCCTTCGCCTACGACAGCGGCGACTACGAGCCGGCGCTCCGGCGTGCCCTGCAGATGGCGGGCTACGACGCCCTGCGCAAGGAGCAGGAGCTCGGGCGCAAGCAGGGGCGGCTGATCGGGATCGGCGTGACCACCTACATCGAGGCCTGCGGCCCCGCGCCATCGGCGGTGGCGGGATCGCTCGGGGCCGGCGCCGGGCTCTGGGAGTCGGGGCAGGTGCGCGTGCATCCGACGGGCGCCGTGAGCGTGTACACCGGCTCGCATTCGCATGGTCAAGGCCACGAGACGACGTTCGCCCAGCTCGTGGCCGACGAGCTCGGGATCCCCATGGAGCAGATCGACATCGTCCACGGCGACACGGCCCAGATCCCGTTCGGCATGGGCACCTACGGCAGCCGCTCGGCGTGCGTCGGCGGCTCGGCGATCTTCCGATCGCTCGAGAAGGTCAAGGAGAAGGGGCGCAAGATCGCCGCGCACCTGCTGGAGGCGGGCGAGCAGGACCTCGTGTTCGAGAAGGGCGCCTGGTCGGTCAAGGGCGCGCCGGGCAAGTCCAAGGCGTGGGGCGAAGTCGCGCTGATGGCGTACCTCGCCCACAACATCCCGCAGGGCATGGAGCCCGGGCTCGAGGCGACGTCGTTCTACGACCCGACGAACTTCACCTTTCCCTTCGGCGCCCACGTGGCGGTGGTCGAGATCGACCCGGACACCGGCCACGTCAAAATTCTCAGATATGTGGCCGTCGACGACGTGGGAAGGGTCATCAACCCGATGATCGTGGACGGCATGGTCCACGGTGGGATCGCGCAGGGCGTGGGCCAGGCCCTGTGGGAGCACGGCATTTACGGCGAGGACGGTCAGCTGGTGACCGGCTCGATGATGGACTACGCGCTGCCGAAGGCCGACCAGCTGCCGATGTACGAGACCGACCGCACGGTCACCCCGAGCCCCGTCAACCCGCTCGGGGTCAAGGGCGCCGGCGAGACGGGGACGATCGCGTCGACCCCGACCATCGTCAACGCCGTGATCGACGCGCTCTCGGGCCAGGGCGTCACGCACCTCGACATGCCGCTCACCGCGGAGAAAGTCTGGAAGGCCGCCGCGGCCTCCAGGAAATAAGGGGAGAGGGAGCCATGTATCCTGCCGCGTTCGAGTATCACGCTCCGGCATCGGTGCGCGAGGCCCTGGGCCTCCTCGGCCAGTACAAGGACGACGCCAAGCTGCTGGCCGGCGGCCACAGCCTGGTGCCGATGATGAAGCTGCGGCTGGCCCAGCCGAAGCACCTCATCGACCTCAAGAAGATCCCCGGGCTGTCCTACATCAAGGAGGACGGGGGCGCGATCGCCATCGGCGCCATGACGACGCACTGGCAGGTCGAGTCCTCGGCGCTGCTCAAGCAGAAGTGCCCGGTGCTCTCGGAGACCGCCGCCGTGATCGGCGATCCGGCGGTCCGCAACCTGGGCACCATCGGCGGCTCTCTGGCCCACGCCGACCCGGCCGCCGACATGCCGGCGACGATCATCGCCCACGGCGCGGAGTTCGTGTGCGAGGGGCCGAAGGGCCGGCGCACGGTGAAGGTCGACGACTGGTTCCTGGGGTTGATGTCGACGGCGGTCAAGGAGGACGAGCTCCTCGTCGAGGTCCGGGTGCCGCTCTGGGCCGGCAAGACGGGCGGCGCCTATCTCAAGTTCCCGCATCCCGCCTCGCGCTTCGCCGTCGTCGGCGCCGCAGCCGTCGTCACGCTCGATGGCGCGGGCAAGTGCACGAAGGCGGGCGTCGGCATCACCGGCGCCGGCATCAAGGCCGTGCGCGCCAGGGACGTGGAGGCCGGCCTCGTGGGCAAGAACCTGGATCAGGCCACCATCGAGGCCGCCGCGGCGAAGGCGGCCGAGGGCGTGGACGTCCAGGCCGACCTGCAGGGCTCCGTCGAGTACAAGTCTCACCTGTGCCGCGTCTTCGCCCGCCGCGCGCTCGAGGCTGCGGTCAAGCGCGCCCGCGGCTGATCGAAGGATCGAGGAGCGCCACGGGTTCCCCGGGGCGCTCCGAGCGTTGGGGGTCTGGGGGCCATGTCGGGGCCCCCAGCTCCAAATGATCACCGGCCTCGTGCTCGCCGCGGGGTTCGCGCGCCGCATGGGCCGCCAGAAGCTCCTGCTCACCCTGCAGGGCAAGCCCATCCTCCGCTGGAGCGTGGAAGGCCTGCTCCCGCACGTCCAGGACGTGATCGTGGTGACGCCGCCCGACGCTGCGGACCTGCGCGCGGCGCTGGACGGCTTGCCCGTGCGCTTCGCGGTGAACCCGCGGCCCGCGGACGGGCAGGGCTCCTCGATCGCCGCGGGCATGGCGGCCGTCCCGCCGCTGGCCCAGGCCGTGATCGTCGCGCTCGGCGATCAGCCGCGGTTGCCCGCCGAGGTGGTTCCGGCGCTGATCGCCGCGCGCGAGAAGACGGGCAAGCCCATCATCGCGCCGGTGTACCAGGGGGTGCAGGGCACGCCCGTGCTCTTCTCCGCCGAGCTCTTCGGCGAGCTGGCGGCGCTGTCGGGCGACGAGGGCGCCAGGTCGGTGGTGCGGGCACGGCCCGAGCGTGTGGCCGCCCTCGCGTTCCCCTTCGCGCTGCCGGGCGACGTCGACACGCCTCAGGACTACGCCCGTTTGCACGCGCCCCAGGGAAGGGGCGATCCATGATCAAGCTCGACCACCTGACCCTGCCGGTGGCCGATTGCGCGGCCTCGCGCGACGGGGATCCGGTGTCGACGCGGGAGAAGTAGCGGGGCCCGATGAGCGTCATCAGCGTCCGTAGCAAGGCTCACGAGCCGGTCATCGACATCTCCGATGACGTCGCGGCGCTGGCGGCCTCGATGAGCGACGGGGCGTGCACCCTCTTCGTCCGGCCCACGACCTGCGCCCTGACCGTTCTCACCAGCGAAGAGGGCATCGCCGAGGACCTGCTCAACGTGCTCCACGGTCCTGTGCCGCAGACAGCGGCCTACGTCCACGACTCGGCCGACCACGTCCGTGCTCATGTGCTCAGCGCGCTCGTCGGGCCGTCCGTGTCGGTACCGGTGCGCGATGGCCGACTCGGCCTCGGTCAATTCCAGCGCATCGTGCTGGTGGAGCTCGAGGGCCCGCGCCAGCGCACGATCGAGGTCGATCCCGCGCGCGCGCCGGGTCGATCGGCCGACTGAGGCACCACCGAAATAGGGGTGCGGGTTGCCCGTCGACTGGCGGTCCGTGTACACTCGATCTTCGTGCGCCAGGAGATCCGGAAGATCCAGGAGCTGATGGAAGCCGCGGAGTACGTGACGGACGCGCCCGTCGCGACCTCCGTGCATCTCGCGCTGAGCCTCCGCAAGCCGCTGCTCATCGAGGGCCACGCCGGGGTCGGGAAGACCGAGATCGCCAAGGTCATGGCCCGTGTGCTCGCCACCAACCTCATCCGGCTGCAGTGCTACGAGGGCCTGGATGCCTCGACGATGCTCTACGAGTGGAACTATCAGAAGCAGCTCCTGCACATCAAGCTCGCAGAGGCTTCGCCGAAGCCGCTGACGGAAAAGGAGCACGAGATCTTCTCCGAGCCGTTTCTGCTCCGACGGCCGCTGCTGCAAGCGATCACGCAGATGGATCAACCACCGGTCTTGCTGGTGGATGAAGTTGACCGTAGTGACGAGGAGGCGGAGAGCTTCATGCTCGAAGTCTTCTCGGACTGGCAGGTGACCATCCCCGAGATCGGCACCATCAAGGCGACGCAGCCGCCGCACGTGATCCTGACCTCCAACCGCACGCGCGAACTGTCGGACGCGCTGCGCCGCCGCTGCCTCTACCTGTGGATCGAGTACCCGCCGTTCGACAAGGAAGTGCGGATCGTCGAGCGCAAGGTGCCGGGGATCGACGCGCGGCTGGCGGCCGAGGTCGCGCGCTTCATGGAGGCGCTCCGGCACGTCCGCCTGAGCAAGGTGCCGGGCGTGGCCGAAACGCTCGACTGGGCCCAGGCGCTGGTGGCGCTGCACGCGGACCATCTCGATGCCGAGCTGGTGAACGAGACGCTCGGCTGCGTGCTGAAGGACGCCGACGACATCAAGCGCTTCCGCGCCGAGGTCGCCAAGGGAGCGTTCCAGCCCGCGAAGGTCTGATGGCGCCTGACACCGCCGGCGCGCCGCGCGGCCTCAGCGCGGCGATGGTCCGCTTCGGCGCGCTCCTCCGCCAGCGCGGGCTCCCGGTCACGCCGGGACAGGTGACCGACGGCGCGCGCGCCCTCGACGTCCTCGACCTGTCCGATCGCGACGAGATCTACCTCGGGCTGCGCACGGTCTTCGTCTCACAGCCCGAGGACGTCCCGACCTTCGACCTGTGCTTCGACGCCTTCTGGCGGCTCCGCGCCGAGCCGGAGGAGGGGATCCCCGGCCTCATCGCGATCCCGCCCTCGGACGCGGGCGACGCGCCCCAGATCGCCGCCGGCGGTCAGAAGCGCGACACCCTGGCGCTCGACACGTGGAGCGACGAGGACGACGAGGGGGAGGACGCGGGCGAACCCCTCGGCGTGCCCGGGGTGTCCGATCGCGAGGCGATCGTGGCGCAGGACTTCTCGACGTTCTCGGCCGACCAGCTCGACGAGGTGCTGAAGCTGACGATCCTGATCGCCCGGCGCCTGGCCCGGCGTCTCTCGCGCCGCCGCCGCCCCGCCCGCCGCCGCGGCCGTCTCGACCTGCGGCGGACCTTCCGCGCCAACCTGAGCCGCGGTGAGATCATCGACCTGCGCTACCGGCAGCGGAAACGCCGCAAGATCCGGCTCGTCCTGCTCTGCGACGTCTCCGGCTCGATGGACCTGTACAGCCGCTTCCTGCTCCAGTTCCTGTTCGCCCTGCAGAACGTCTTCGGCCGGGTCGAGACCTTCACGTTCTCCACGCGGCTCACCCGGGTCACCGAGTACCTGCGCGGCCGTTCCTACCGCCGGGTGCTCCGGCAGCTGACCGACGTGCGCGACTGGTCCGGGGGCACGCGCATCGGGGAGTCGCTGGGTCAGTTCAACCGGGAGTGGAGTCACCTGATGGACCGGCGGACGATCGTGATCCTCCTCTCGGACGGCTGGGACACGGGCGAGCCCGAGGTGCTCGCCGCGGAGCTGATGAGGATCCGGCGCCGGGCCGGGCGGCTGATCTGGCTCAACCCGCTGCTCGGCAATCCCTCCTACGAGCCGCTGACCCGCGGCATGGCGGCGGCGCTGCCCCTCGTGCACGTCTTCGCGCCCGCCCACAACCTCGCCGCCCTCAGGGACCTCGCGCGCCGGCTCGATCTGTAGTTGAAGCCGGGGGCTCCGGCCCCCTCCCAGACGATTGACCGTGCGGGGGCCCCGACAATGGCCCCCGCACCCCCGACGCTCGGAGCGCCCCGGGGAACCCGGAGCGCTCCTCGATTCCCGGCGAGGTTCCAGGCGCGCGAGGTGGCGCGCCCCATACAGTCGCCCCGAGAGTGGCCCGCCGGGCGTATCATGAGGGGCGATGTTCGAAGTCTTCGATCACATTGATCAAATGCGTCGCGCCTCCGGGCGGGTCGCCCTCGCCACGCTCGTCAACACCCGCGGCACCACGCCCCGCAAGGAAGGCGCAAAGATGGTCGTGGGCGAGGGCGGCAACATCCTGGGCTCCGTGACCATCGGCGGCTGCGTGGACGCCCAGGTGATCGAGGAGGCCGCCGACGTCCTGCACACCATGAAGCCACGTCTGCTCGAGCTGAACCTGGGCGACGAGGAGGCGTGGGAGATCGGGTTGACGTGCGGCGGGACGGTCGAGGTCTGGGTGGAGCCCGTCGCGCTGGATCATCCGGACGAGGGCGCGGCCCGGATGTACGAGCGCGTGCGGGTGCACGCCGCGGCCGGCGGCCAAGGCGCGCTCGTCACCCGGCTCGACGACGCGCGCAAGCTCCTGGTCCTCGACGACGGCACGACCGAGGGGGACCTCGGCGACGCGTTCCTCGACGAGCGCTTCGCCGCCGAGGCCCGGGCCGCGATGGAGGCCCAGCGCTCCGGCACGGTCGTCCTCGAAGGCGTGCACGCCTTCCTCGAGGTCTTCGCGCCGCCGTCGCTGCTGCTGGTGGTCGGCGCCGGTCACGTGGCCATGCCGCTGACCCAGCTGGCGAAGATCGTCGGCTATCGCACGGTGGTGATTGACGGTCGCCCGCGCTTCGCCACGCGCGAGCGCTTCCCGGACGTGGACGAGCTGCGCGTGGGGATCCCCTCGGAGCTGATCCGCGAGTATCCGCTCTCGCCGGCGGCCGCCGTGGTGCTCGTGGCCCACGATTACAAGTACGACCTGCCCGTGCTCAAGCACGCGCTCGCCACCGGGGCCGGCTACGTCGGCATGCTCGGCTCCGCGCGGCGAGGGGCGACGATCCTCAAGATCCTCGGCGAGGAGGGCGTGAGCGAGGCGGCGCTCAAGCGCGTGCGTGTGCCCATCGGGCTCGACCTCGGGGCGCGCAGCGCCCCGGAGATCGCCCTGGCCATCCTGGCCGAGATCCAGGCGGCGCGCGGCGGCGGCACCGGCCAGCCCATGAGCGCGAGGCCGCGGCGATGAAGGCCATCGCCCAGCGGCGGGAGACCGCGACGCGGGAGAGCCTGGTCGGGCTCGTGCTCTGCCACGACGTGCGCGAGCGCGATCACGACGGCGCCGTCGTCGGCGACAAGGGGGCGCGGGTGGACGCCGCGCTCGCCGAGCGGCTGCTCGCCACACCGTGGGACGAGATCCACTTGCTGGCGCTCGATCCCGGCGATTTCCACGAGGAAGCGGCCGGCCAGCGGCTGGCGAGCGCGGTGGTCGGCGACGGCGTGGCGGTCAAGGGCTACACCGGCGGGCAGTGGAGCCTCGCCGCCAGCCGCCGGGGCCTGCTCGACATCCGCCGCGAGCCGCTCGCCGCGATCAACGCGCTCGAGGGCGTCTGCGTCTTCACGCTCTTCGACGGCCAGCCGGTCGAGCCCGGCGAGATCGTGGCCAAGGCCAAGGTGACGCCGCTGGCGATCCCGGCCGAGACGATCCGTGCCGTGGAGGATCTCTCCGGGCGCGCGGGCGGGGTCGTGGCGGTCAAGGCCTTCCGGCCCAGCGCCATCGGCGCCGTCGCGCGCCAGCACCTCGAGCCGCGTCAGCGCGCGCGCTTCGAGGCGGCGCTCGCACAGAAGATCGACTGGCTCGGCGGCCGCCTGCTGCCCGTGCGCTATGCCGGCGCCAGCGCTGCGGCGGTCGCGGCCGACCTGGAGCGGCTCCTCGCCGACGGCGCCGAGGTGCTGATCGTCGCCGGGGCGAGCGCCCTCGACCCGCTCGATCCCGTGTTCGGCGCGCTCGAGCTCGTCGGCGCGCGCATGGAGCGCCACGGCGCGCCGGCGCATCCCGGCAGCCTGCTCTGGATCGCGGACTGGAATGGCCGGACGGTGCTGGGCATGCCGACCTGCGGCATGTTCTCGCAGGCGACGACCTTCGACCTCATCCTGCCGCGCCTCCTCGCCGGCGAGCGCGTCGGCAACCGCGAGATCGCGGCCCTCGGCCACGGCGGCCTGCTCTCGCGGGACGTCGCGTACCGCTTCCCGCCGTATCGGGCCAACGCCGCGCGCGGCGAGCTCGAATGACGCCGGCCGCGGGCCCGCGACCGCTCTACAGCGACGTCATCCGCGAGCGCTGGCGGCGCCCCCGCTTCCGCGGCGACCTGCCCGGCGCCAACGCCGTGGCCGAGGACGTCAACCCGCTCTGCGGCGACCGCGTCCGTATGCTCGCGCGGGTGGCCGGCGGGGAGGTGAGGGCGGCGCGCTTCACCGGTGACTCCTGCGCGATCTGCACGGCCTCGGCGGACGTCCTGGCCGAGATGGCCGAGGGCCGGACGGTCGAGGCGACGGCGCGCCTCGGGGTGAGCGACGTGCTCGACGTCCTCGGCACCGACGTGCGCCCGACGCGCCTGCGCTGCGTGAGCCTGCCCATCGACGTGCTCACGAGCGCGCTGGGGCTTCACGGTGATCGAGGAGCGCCACGGCTTGGCCGGGGCGCTCCGAGCGCTGGGGGGTCTGGGGGGCGCCCGGAGCCCCCCAGACCACGACCATGAGGCTGGACGAGCAGACCCGCGCGGATTTTCCGATCCTCGAGCGGATCGTCAACGGCCAGCCGCTCGTCTATCTCGACTCCGCCGCCTCGAGCCAGAAGCCGCGCGCGGTCATCGAGGCCATGACGCGGTACTACGAGCGCAGCCACTCGAACGTCCACCGCTCCATCCACACCCTGGGCGAGGAGGCGACCGAGCTCTACGAGGCCGCGCGCGACCGGGTCCAGCGCTTCATCGGCGCGCCCCGCCGCGACGAGGTGATCTTCACTCGCGGGACCACCGACGGGTTGAGCCTGTTGGCCGACACGCTCGCGCTGACCCTGAGCGCCGGCGACGAGGTCCTGGTCACCCGGATGGAGCACCACTCGAACCTGGTGCCCTGGCAGATGGCGGCCCAGCGGCGGGGGGCGACGATCAAGGCGGTGCCCGTGGTCGGCGAGGGCCGGCTGGATCTCGACGCGCTCGACCGCCTGATCACCGGCCGCACCCGGGTGGTCTCGGTCGCTCACGTCTCCAACGTGCTCGGCACCATCAACCCCGTGGCGGAGATCGGCCGCCGGGCGCACGCCGCTGGCGCGATCATGGTCGTCGATGGCGCGCAGGCCGCGCCTCACATGGCGCTCGACATGTCTCGGCTGGAATGCGACTTCTACGCGTTCTCGGGCCACAAGATGCTGGGCCCGACGGGCATCGGCGTGCTCTGGGGCCGCCGTGAGATCCTCGAGCGCCTGGAGCCGGCGCGGGGCGGCAGCGAGATGATCAAGCAGGTGTGGATCGACCACGCGCAGTACAACGACCTGCCCTGGCGCTTCGAGCCGGGCACGCCCCCCATCGCGGAGGCCATCGGGCTCACCGCCGCGGTGGAGTACCTCGAGAAGCTCGGCATGGAGCGCGTGGCCGAGCACGAGGGCGCCCTCGCCGCGCAGGCGGTGGAGGCGCTGGCGACCATCCCTGGGGTCACGGTCTTCGGGCCGCGGCGCGCGGAGCCGCGCGGGGCCGTCATCGCCTTCGCGGTCGAGGGCCTGCATCCGCACGACGTGGCGGCGTACCTCGACGGCGAGGGGATCGCGGTCCGCGCGGGCCACCACTGCGCCCAGCCGCTGCTGGACTTCCTCGGCGTGGTCGGGACGACCCGGGCGAGCTTCGGCGTCTACACCTCGCCGGACGACGTCGACCGTCTCGCCCGCGCGCTCCCCGGGATCAGGGCCGCGCTCTAGCGATGGCGCCGCAGCCCCGCAACGCGTTCGTCTCCCCGCGCTTCGGCCAGCCGGCCACGTTCATGCTCCTGCCGCACGTGCCGGCGGTGGCGGACCTCGACGTGGCCCTGCTCGGCGTGCCCTTCGACGGCGGCACCTCGTACCGCACGGGCGCGCGCTTCGGTCCGCGGGCCATCCGCGAGCAATCGTCGCTGATCCGGCCCTGGCACCCCGTGCTCAAGGTCCATCCCTTCGAGCGCCTGCGCGTGGCCGACTGCGGCGACGTGGACGTGGTGCCCATCTCGATCGAGCGGACCTACGAGGCGATCACCGCGCGCCTCGACGCGGTCGTGGGCGCGGGCGTGACGCCGCTCTGCGTCGGCGGCGACCACTCGATCAGCCTCGCCATCCTGCGATCCGTCGCGCGCCGCCACGGGCCGGTCGGGGTCGTGCACTTCGACGCGCACCCGGACACCTGGGACGAGTACTTCGGCAGCAAGTTCTTCCACGGCACGCCGTTTCGCCGCGCGGTGGAAGAGAGCCTCATCGACCCGCGGCGCATGATCCAGGTCGGCATCCGCGGGCCGCTCTACGGCTCGGACGACTTCGAGTTCCAGGACCGCCACGGCATGGAGGTCGTCCGCATCGAGCCCATCAAGGAGTCGGGCACGGACGCCGTGATCCGGCGCTTCGAGCGCCTGCGCGGCGGCCCGGTCTACATCTCGTTCGACATCGACGCGGTGGATCCGGCCTACGCGCCCGCGACGGGCACGCCGGAGGTCGGCGGGCTGACCTCCTACGAGGCGCTGGCGCTCGTGCGCGGCCTCGCCGGGCTGTCCATCGTCGGCGCCGACGTCGTCGAGGTCTCGCCGCCCTACGACGGCCCCGGCCAGATCACCTCGCTGCTGGCCGCCAACCTCCTGTTCGAGCTGGTCTGCCTGCTGGCGCTCGCCCGATGACACCTCGCCGCCTCGGCGTCGCCTGCGTGGTGCTGGCCGGGCTCCTGTTGTCGCTCGCCCCCGCCGCACGGCCGGCGGCGACCGGGCCGGTCGCCACGATCCCGATCGAGGGCGTCATCAGCCCGGTCACGCTGCGGCTGGTCGGCACGGCGATCGACCGGGCCCAGGCCGAGGGTGCGCGGGCGCTGGTGATCCAGCTCGACACGCCGGGCGGGCTCGAGCGGTCCATGCGGGCGATCGTCCAGCGCATCCTGAACGCCGAGGTGCCGGTGATCATCTGGGTCGGGCCGACGGGGGCGCGCGCGGCCTCCGCCGGGGTGTTCATCACGATCTCGGCCAGCGTGGCAGCCATGGCGCCGGCGACCAACATCGGCGCCGCCCATCCCGTGGCGATCTCGGGAGGCGCCGACAAGGAGAGCATGAAGAAGATCGAGAACGACGCCGCGGCGTTCATCCGCACGGTGGCCACGGAGCGCGGGCGCAACGCCGACTGGGCCGAGAAGGCCGTGCGCGAATCGGTCTCGATCACCGAGCGCGAGCCTGTCAACCTCCACGTGGTCGACCTGATCGCGGACTCGATTCCCGACCTCCTCGAGAAGGTCGACGGGCGTCAGGTGAAAGTCGCCAAGGGCGCGACGGTGACCCTTGCCACCCGCGGGGCCGTGATCAAGCCGATCGAGATCGGCTTCCGCGACCGGTTCCTGAACGTCATCACCGACCCCAACGTCGCCTACATCCTCATGATGCTCGGCATGCTCGGGCTCTTCTTCGAGCTGTCGCAGCCGGGCGTGGTGCTGCCCGGGGTGATCGGCGGCATCTCGCTCATCCTGGCGTTCTTCGCGTTCCAGAGCCTGCCCATCAACTACGCGGGCCTGCTCCTGATCCTGTTCGGCATCGTGCTGCTCATCGCCGAGATCAAGATCGTCAGCCACGGCGTCCTGGCCATCGGCGGCATCATCTCGATGTCGCTCGGCTCCCTGATGCTCTTCGACGCCACCGAGCTGGGGTTCCGGATCTCGTGGCGCGTGATCCTGCCGACGGTGGCGGCCACCGCCGGCCTCTTCCTCTTCGTGGTGGCCACCGGCCTGCGCGCCTTCCGCCGGCCGCCGATGCTGGGGACGAGCGGGCTCATCGGCCAGACCGGGGTCGCGCGCGGCGCGCTGGCGCCGCAGGGCGAGGTGAGTGTGCAGGGCGAGCTGTGGCGCGCGGTGGCCGAGGGCGAGCCGGTGGACGACGGCAGCCCGGTGCGGGTCGTCGACGTGGACGGGCTCACGCTCAAGGTGGTCAAGGCGGCGACGCCGGAGGGAACGCGATGATCTCCATGGACATGCTGCTGCTCGTCGTGGTCGCTGTCGCGGCCATCTTCTTCATCGGCTCCTTCGCGCGCATCCTGCGCGAGTACGAGCGCGCGGTTATCTTCCGTCTGGGCCGGAGCGCGCGGGCCATCCTGAACCCCGGCGGCAACGGCAACGGGCCGGGACTGGTGTTGCTGGTCCCGATCATCGACAAGATGGTGAGGGTGAGCATGCAGACGGTGGCCCTCGACGTGCCGCCCCAGGACGTCATCACCCGCGACAACGTCTCGCTCAAGGTCAGCGCGGTGATCTACTTCCGCGTCATCGACCCGATCCGGGCCATCATCGCCGTGCAGGATTACCTCTACGCGACGTCGCAGATCGCGCAGACCACGCTGCGGAGCGTGCTCGGGCAGGTCGAGCTCGACGATCTCCTTTCGGCGCGGGACAAGATCAACCAGCAGCTGCAACGGATCATCGACGAGCACACCGAGCCGTGGGGCATCAAGGTCGCGACCGTCGAGGTCAAGCAGATCGACTTGCCCCAGGACATGCAGCGCGCGATGGCCAAGCAGGCCGAGGCCGAGCGCGAGCGCCGCGCGAAGGTGATCAATGCGGACGGCGAGTTCCAGGCCGCGGCCAAGCTCTCGGAGGCGGCGCAGGTGCTGACGCAGTACCCGGTGGCCGTGCAGCTCCGCTATCTACAGACGATGCGCGAGATCGCCTCGGAGCGGAACACCACCACGTTCTTCCCGCTGCCCATGGACTTGATCAGCCACCTCATCGGCGATGGCGGCGGCCGCAGCACGCCTCCCGCCTCCGCTCCCTGACCGACCGCCTGGGGGGCTCCGGGCGCCCCGGCCACCCACTGCTCGGAGCAGCCCGGAGAGCCGGGGGCACACCTCTGGTTGAAGCTGGGGGGCTCCGGGCGCCCCCCAGACCCCCCAGCGCTCGCCCCTCGAAATCCTGACGCGGCTGGCTAGCGCCGAGTCCACTCCTTCAGGCGCGCCTCGTCGACCTCGACCCCCAGGCCGGGACCGTCGAGGGCGAGGATCGCGCCGTCGGCGTAGCGCACGGGCTCGCGCGTGACGTCGCCGGCGAGGAGGAGCGGGCCGAAGAGCTCGCAGCCCCAGGTGACCGGCGTCGCCGCCACGGCCGCCTGGAGGTAGGCCGCCGTGCCGAGCGAGGTCTCGATCATGCAGCCGACGTAGCAGCCCATGCCCGCGGCCTCGGCGATCCGCGCGACCGCCATCGTGCCGAGCAGGCCGGCGGACTTGGTCACCTTGAGCGAGAGGATCGAGACGCCGCCGAGGCGGGCGATGGCCAGCGCGTCATGGGGCGAGAAGCAGGACTCGTCGGCCATCACCGGCACGCTGGCGCCGCGCGCGATCTCGGCCATGCCCTCGAGGTCCCAGCGGGGCAGGGGTTGTTCCACGAAGTCGAGACCGAAAGGCTCCAGCGCGCGGATCGCCCGCCGTGCCGTCGGCCGGTCCCACCCCTGGTTGGCGTCGACACGGAGCGAGACGGCGGCGCCGACCGCCTCGCGGATCCTCCGCACGCGCTCGACGTCGACCTCGACGGGATGGGCCGCGGTCTTGATCTTGAAGATCCGGTGCCCGGCGGCCACCTTCTCCTTCGCCTCCTCGACCTCGGCGTCGGCGCCGGCGACGGCGAGCGACCAGGAGAGCGGCACGCGGTCGCGGACACGCCCGCCGAGCAGGCGGTGCACGGGGACCCCGAGCGCGCGACCGGCAAGATCCCACAGCGCCATCTCGACGGCGGCGCGCGCGAACGGGTTGCCCTGCACTCGCCGCGCCATCTCGCCGCGCAGCATCTCGATCCGCGTGGCGTCTCGCCCGACGAGCCAGGGCGCGATGTAGCGCTCGACGGTCGCGGCCACCGACTCCGCCGACTCCTCGCTCCACGTCGGCCCGCCCAGGCACGCCGCCTCGCCCCAGCCCGTCACGCCGTCGGCCGTCTCGAGACGCACGAAGACGAAGTTGACGGCGTGGAGCGTGGTGAACGACATGTGGTGCGGGCGCCGCACCGGGATGTCGGCGAGCACGACGCGGACGTCGGCGATCTTCATCGGACGTGGGAGTATACCGCGGCGGGGACGCGACCCTTGGTCGGGCGATGGGCCTCGTGTAAACTAACCGCGTTTCCCTTCGGGGGGTTAGCTCAGTTGGGAGAGCGCGGCGTTCGCAACGCCGAGGTCGAGGGTTCGAATCCCTTACCCTCCACCATCTGAACGATCAGCGCGAGGGCCAGGCGAGACGACGAGTCTCCCTGGCCTTCGTCGTTCCGTCGCGACCTGACGAGGCCGAGGATTACGGCTTGTAGTTGACTTTCGCGGGCTGAAGCTTGCGCAACAAGTCCGGGTACACGAATGCGCCGTAGTCGAGCGGCTTGCTGAGCTTGCCCTGCTGCTTGAGCTGCGCCTCGGCCAGCCGGAACATGCCGAGGGTGGAGTCTTCCAGCATCATGTCGAAGCGAAGCTTGGTCATGAGCTGCTCCACCAGCGGGGGGTCCAGACTCTTGAGAAAGGCTGACACGTCCCTGGCGGCCCGCTTGCGGTCCTTGTTGATGATGTCCGTCGCTTCCACCAGCGCCCGCATGAACGATTCGGCCTGCGCCGGATTCTTCCGGATCCAGGCCAAATTCATGTAGATGTACACGCCCTGCTCGAGGATGCCTTCCTGGTCCTTGAGCACCTTGGTGTTCTTGACGGCGGCCAGGCCGCGGGTCACCCAGGGCTCCCACACGGCGTAGGCGTCGATGTTGCCGCGCTCCAGCGCCGCCACCATCTCCGGCGCCTCCACATTGACCACCGTGTAGTCCGCGGCGTTGAGCTTGAGCTTGTCGAGCATGGCCAGCCAGAACACCTCGCCGCCGGAGCCGCGGGCCACGCCCACCTTCTTGCCCTTGAGCTGATCCAGGGTGTCGATGTTGCGGCCCACCACGGCCAGCCACCGCACGAGGCGCGTGGCCTGGGCCACCACCACCACGTTGGGGTCCAGGTTGTGGTTGCTGACCCCGGCGATCTCGGAGCCGAAGGCGGATTCGATCTGGCCGTTGATGAGGAAGGACACCATGGCCGAGCCGGACGGCCCCGTGTTGATTCGCACCTCCAGCCCGTGCTTCTTGAACAGCCGCTCCTCCTGGGCCACGTAGTAAGCCGAGAACACGGGGTCCACCCCGGTGGCGATGGTCATCTTGGTCTGCCCCCATGCCGGACCGCTCCAAGCCAGCAGGGTCACCACGACCAGCCATTGTGCAGCGCGGGTCAACATGACAGGTATCCTCCTTTGAGACGAAGTATCGCTGCATGCACGCGGGGGACGCCCGCGCCTGCCGGCGGATTAGGTCGCCGGCGAATACTTGCCCGCGAAAGCATAGATGCTCCAGCGGAACATGCGATCGACGGCGAACCCGAGCAGTCCCAGGGTGACCAGGGACACGAAGATCTCGTCCACCAGCATGAACAGCCGCCCATCCCAGAGCATCTTGCCCAGCCCGTCGTTGGCGGCGATCAGCTCGGCCGCCACGATGGTGGTGAAGGAGTTGGCCATGGCCAGACGCATCCCGGTGAGGATGTAGGGAACGGTCGCCGGCAGCGCCACATGAAAGAAGATCTGCGCCCGCGTCGCCCCCAGGGATTCGGCCGCCCGGATCTTGTTGGGAGCGATGGCCGACACGCCCGCCGCCGTGTTCAGGATGACGATGAAGATCGTCGTGTAGATGATGAGGAAGATCTTGGAGCCTTCGCCGATCCCGAACCAGATCACCGCCACGGTGATCATGGCCACCGACGGTATGAAGCGCAGGAACTCCGTGTAAGGCTCCAGCAGCTTTCGTACGGGCCGGAACGAGCCCATGGCCAACCCGATGGGAATGCCCAGGAGGGAGCCGGCAATGAACCCGGCCAGGATGCGCTGCATGCTGGCGGAGAGGTGCTCCAGCAACACGCCGTTGCGCACCAGCCGCAGGCCCTTGCTGAACACGACCGTCGGCGGCGGGAAGAGCACGGAGCTGACCACGTAGAGGGACGCCAGCTGCCAGATCAGGAACAGGCTGACAAAGCCCAGCGCGTAGCCTCCGTACACGCTCCACAGGCGCTGCGCGGCGCCCCCAGGGCCTCGGATTGACGCGCTCGTGCGCACGTCGCTGGCCCTGGCGGTGGAGCTCGATCGGGGCATGGGCTATTTCGCCATGGCCTTGGCTACTTCATCGCGGATCATGTCATGGACCTGCCTGTAGTATTGCAGGAACACATCGTCCGTACGGCTGCGCGCCCCATTCAGCGCCACCTCGATCACGCCCTTCACCTGCGATCGGGGCCCGGCGCGCATCACGCCAATGCGTTTGCCCAGCGTGATTGCCTCGTCGATGTCGTGGGTAATGAACAGGACGGTCGTGCGCGTGGTCCGCCAGATGCTGGCCAGTTCCTCCTGCATCAGCGACCGGGTCTGTGCGTCGAGCGCGGCGAAGGGCTCATCCATGAGCAGCATCGTCGGTTCGTTCGCCAGCACCCGCGCGATCTGGATGCGCTGCTTCATGCCCCCGGAAAGCTCGGCCGGGTACTTCTGCTCCTGGCCCTTGAGGCCGACGAGCTCCAGATAGTGCATGGCGCGCTCGCACCGCTCCGCTTTTCCCACGTGCCGCATGCGCAACCCGAACTCGACGTTCTCGATGGCGGTGAGCCAGCCATAGAGGGAGTCATCTCCTTGAAAGACCACAGCCCGGTCGCGACTGGCGCCCCTCACGGGACGACCTTCCATGAGGATGTGCCCTGCCGTGGGGGCCTCGAAGCCCGCAAGCATCTTGAGCACGGTGGTCTTGCCGCACCCGCTGGGGCCGAGCAGGCAGAAGAACTCTCCGGCCTCGATCTCGACGTTGAAGTGCTCCACCGCAACGTCGTCGACGCCCTGCAGCGACCGGTAGGTCTTCCCCACGTCGTGGAACGATACCAGCGGCATGGCATCTGCCCTCGCGGGTCCGCGCGCCGTGCGCTCGGATGTCGGCCCTTCATTCTCGATGTTCATGGTCGTGACGATCCCACGCCCGAGGGCTCAGCCTAGCAAGCCCCACTCCCGCGGACAACAGCGCCAAGGGCACCGGCGCCTCGCCGCGCGACTTCTGGGCCGCGCGGATGGCGTTGGGGCCGGGATTCACTCGCCGACGTGCGCGCGCTCCACCCCACGCGAGGTCGCTGGAGGACCTCTGGCGCTTCGTCGACCGGCTGGCCGCACGGCGACACCGCGTGGCCGGAGAGCGTGCCGCAGATCACCGATGGGCCGGGGCCGTCGGCGAGCGCCAAGCGCACGATGCTCGAGGAGAATGCCCTGCGTCTGTGCGCCCGTGCGAAGGGCGTCAGGCGGTAGTCGCGGCCTTCTTCCTCTCCGACGCGGGCCGCGCCGGGCAGGTTTTGTGGTACCACGTGCTGCCGAGCTTCACGTGGTTGCCGTTCTTGCGGATCCTCAGCTTGCACTTCGGGCACGTCCCCATCGAGCCGCCTCTCCTCCCGACTTCAAAATCAGCGGCTATTATACCCGGGTCGGCGCGAGACCGAGCGGGGGAGGCGTGTGAGCGGGGACTGCATCTTCTGCCGCATCGTCCGCCACGAGAGCCCGGCGGACATCGAGTACGAGGACGACGAGGTCGTCGCCTTCAAGGACATCTACCCCAAGGCGCCCGTGCACATGCTCATCGTCCCCAGGCGTCACATCGCGTCCCTCGCCACGGCGACCCCGGCCGATCGCGAGACGCTCGGTCACTGCCTGCTCGTCGCGCGGACGCTCGGGGAGCGGACGGGCTACGCCGAGCGCGGCTATCGCGTGAGCCTCAACACCGGGCCCGAGGGCGGCCAGGTCGTGTACCACATCCACTTGCACTTCACGGCGGGGCGGAGGGCAGCGCGTGCCTAGCCACATCATCGACTACACGCTGTTCGGCGATCTGTTCTCGACGCCGGAGATCCGCGCCGTCTTCGACGAGCGGGCGATGCTCCGGCGGTGGTGCGACGTCGAGGCGGCGCTGGCCCGGCTGCCCGACCCGCGCGCTACACCGGGTTCGCGGGAGCGTTCGTCGACCGCGTCGTGACCGAGGCGCGCCGAGCCGGCGGCTAGGCCTTGCCCTCGAGGGGCAGGCCGGCCTTGGCCCAGCTCCCGAGCCCGCCCTTGAGCACGCGGACGTCCGAGTACCCCAACCGTTCCAGCGCGCGCGCCATCCTGGCGCTCGTGCGCTCGTCCGGTCAGCTGCAGTAGGCGATGACCGTCCTGTTCTTGGGGATCCCCAGGTGCTGGAGCCCGTCCTGGATCTTGGCCGGCGGCACGTGCATGGCGCTGGGGATGCGCACGGGACTCTTGGCGTAGGTGTCCTCGTCCCGCGCGTCGACGATCGCCGGCGCGTCCTCCTTGTCGAGCAGGCGCGCGACCTCGGCGGGCCGGATGAGGAAGCGGGTGCGCTTGACGCTGGCGAACCAGAGCCATCCGAGCCCGGCCAGGGCGACGACGACCAGGACGCTGGCGACCGGCCGCCACGGGAAGGGTCGCGGGGGCGGGTTCTTGATGAACTCGGCGTTCGCCGCCGTCAAGCGCTTGACATCCGGCATCTCGGGCAGCAGGCGATTCGCCTCGGCGAAGCGCTTGGCGGCGCTCGCGTAGCTGCCGGAGAAATGGTCGGCGAGGGCCGCGTACCACTCCTGGTTGAAGCGGCTGCGCTCGCCCAGGGCGACCGGCGTGCCCTTGAGGAACTCGCGGACGGCCTGTGACGGGATGACGAAGTTGAAGCCCTGGACGATGCCACCGCTGCCTCGATCGAGGGTGACGAAGGTCAGCACTCCCACCACGCCGCCCGGATCGGTGATCGCCGGGCCGCCGCTGTTGCCCCACGCGGCGGGCGCGTCCGTCTGGATCACCGCCTGGCCCGCGCGGTCCTGCTTGAAGCCCGAGATCGCCCCGCTGGTGATGGATGCCTCGGCCTTGGCGGAGGCGTTGAGCAGCTCGTGGCTGAGCACGACGCCGGGGAAGCCGAGGATGTGGATCCGATCGCCGATCTTCGAGGCGGCAGAGTCGGCGAGCGCCAGCGAGGGCATGTCGGCGGCCTCGAGCTTCAGCAGCGCGAGGTCCTGGCCGGACATCTCCTCGCCCGCGACCGGCGGACTGTACTTGGCGACCGTGGCGGCCAGGCGGAAGCCGTTGGACAGGATCACCGAGATCGACGGCTCGAGCTTCACCTTCGCCGCCGGCGCGGCAGCGGCCAGCGCCTGCCGGACGAGCTGCTCCTCGAGGTCGGGGCGCTGGCCGGGCCGCACGCCCTGCTTTTCCAGCAGGCGGGGCAGACATCCCGAGCGAACGGCGGCCTGGATCTGCTCGTCCGTCACCTCTCGCGAAGGACGATGAGCCGGGGACACGACGTGGCCGTTGGTGATGACCCAGCCGCTCGGCGCGATGAACCAGCCGGTGCCGGTCTCGCGGAACGGCGGCGGCGTGACCGCGAGCGACGCGCCCCCGCAGGGCAGAGTGACTTCGGAGCCGACCTCGGAGACGACGAGCGCGACGGCTGGCTTCGCCCGGAGGAGAACCTCCTGGACCGTCGGGTCAGCGGATGCTGCGGCAGGCAGCAACAGGATCAGCGCAGCGAGGAGGGCGGTGTGCATCTCCGGGCATTCTATCGCCGCGCCGAGACAAAAAGAAAGGGCTCCAGGGCGCAGGCCCTGGAGCCCCTGTGCTGCTGAAGGCTGCTTTACTTCATCGCGGCGATCGCCGCCTCGGCCTTCTCCTTCGCGGTCTTCATGTCGCCGGCCTTGCACGCCGCCTCGGCTTCCTTGATCAGGCTGGAAGCGTTGATGCCGGCGGTCTTGGAACCGGCCAGCGAGCGCGGCGCCTGGACGTTCTCCTGGCCGCGCGGGGCCTGCACGTTCTCCTGACCACGCGGCGCCTGGACGTTCTCCTGGCCGCGCGGGGCCTGCACGTTCTCCTGACCACGCGGCGCCTGGACGTTCTCCTGGCCGCGCGGGGCCTGCACGTTCTCCTGACC
>JACQFL010000005.1 GCA_016200085.1 Candidatus Rokuibacteriota bacterium
TTATACCCACACCACCAACCAATCTTCAAGCTAAATATTGTCCGTATCCGTCTATTTACATGTCAACTTCTGGAACTCGCAAACCCTGGCAATGTGCTGATTTCCTATGCTTTCTTAGGGAAAGCGTGGCGGGAACTTCAGGCTAGCGGTTGAGGGCGCGCCTGGCGAAGCCGAGGAGGCCCTGGGGCATGAAGATCACCATCACCGTGAAGATCACGCCCACGGGGATCAGGTAGTACTCGTAGAAGACGCGCGATAAGACTTCCTTCATGAGCAGGAAGAAAGCGGCGCCCGCCACCGGCCCCACCAGCGTGCCCATGCCCCCCATGACGTTGAAGATCACGGTCTCGCCGGAGACGATGAACTGGACGAAGTCCGGCGCCGCGAACTTGTTCTGGATGGCGTAGAGGACGCCGGCCAGCCCCGCGAAGAGCCCGGACAGCATCACCGCCACGATCTTGTAGCGCTCGACGTGGTAGCCGATGGCGCGCGTGCGCGGCTCGTTCTCCCGGATCGACTGCAGCACAATCCCGAACGGCGACTGGGTGATCCGCCGCAGGAGCAGGTAGGAGATGGCCACCGCGCCCAGCACGAACCAGTGGAGCCCGTCGCGGGTGAAGGGGACGGAGAGGAGTCCGGGAAGGGCGAAGCGCGGCTGGCGGAACGTGAGGCCGTTCTCGCCGCCCGTCACCTCCGTCCACGTGAAGATGATGACGTAGAAGATCTGCGAGAAGACGAGAGTTGTGATCGCGAAGTAGATGTCCCGCAGCCGCGTGGAGAAGTAGGCCACGAACATGGCCACCACCGCGGCGGCGCCGAGGCCGGCCGCCAGCGCCAGCCAGAGGCTCGGCGGCCGCACGGCCAGCAGCGCGGCGGCGGTGCCGTACATGCCGAGACCGAAGAATGCCGAGTGGCCGAACGACACCATGCCCGTGTAGCCGATGAGCAGGTCCGACGACATCGCGAGCAAGCCCCAGATCAGGATCTCGGTCGCGAAGCGTTGCCAGAACTCGGGCAGGACGAGGGGGCTCGCGGCCAGCGCGGCGACCACGATGACGAAGCCGGTCCAGTAGCCGGCGCTCGGCCGCCCGGCGCGCGCGCGCGTATCGATGACGCGCTCGTCGGCGCGGGCTGCCGGCGGCGTCGCGGCGCTCATTTCGGCGTCGGCACGAAGAGGCCGGTCGGCCGGACGAGCAGCGTGAGGATCAGCGCGACGAACGCCACGATGATGGCCTGGGCGGGGCTGACCCAGATGGACGCGAGGGACTCGAGCAGGCTGACGAAGATCGACGCGAGGATCGAGCCTCCGAGGTTGCCCATCCCGCCCACCACGACCACGACGAAGGCCCGCAGCGTGAAGTCGAACCCCATCGCATGGTTGACGCCGATGGTGGGCCCGTAGAGCACGCCGCTCGCGGCCGCCATGGCCGCGCCGATCGCGAAGACCACCGTGTGGACCCACGGCACCGGGATCCCCATGGCCGCCGCCATGACGCGGTCCTGCGTCGTCGCGCGGATCCAGATGCCGTGCTTGCCGTGCTTCATGAAGAGATAGAGGCCGCCGATGATGGCGGCCGACAGCAGGGCGATCACCAGCCGGTACACGGGGTACTCGACGTAGAACAGTGGGAAGTGCCCGGTGACCGGCGCGATGATTCGCCGGGGCACGGGCCCGTACTGCCAGAGCGCGTAGTTCTGGATCACCAGCGACAGCCCGAAGGTGGCCAGGATCGTGGTGAGGGGGTCGCGGCCGACCAGCGGACGCAGGGCCGCGACCTGGAGCACGGCGCCGATCACGGCCATCGCCACGACGGAGCCGACGAGGGCCACCCAGAAGTTCCCGGTGGTGAGGAAGACCGTCGTGCCGATGTACGCGCCCAGCATGAACAGCTCGCCGTGCGCGAAGTTGACGATGTCCATGATGCCGAAGATCAGGGTGAGCCCCGAGGCCACCAGCGCGAGGATCATGCCGTTCACGAGGCCGTTCACGATCTGGACGAGGATCTGGTCGAAGGGAATCACCGCGGCTCAGACCCCGAGGTACTGGTGGATGACAGCCTGGTCGGCGCGCAGCGCGGCGGCCGGCGCATGGTGGCGAACCACGCCCTTTTCCATGATGTAGACGCGATCGGCGACGTCGAGGGTCAGGGGCACGTTCTGCTCGACGAGCAGGATGGCGACGCCGTCCTCGTGGAGCAGGTTGATGATCTCCCGGATCTGCCCGACCATGCGCGGCATGAGGCCTTCCGTCGGCTCGTCCAGCAGGATGATGCGCGGCTCCAGCATCATCGCCCGCGCGATGGCGAGCATCTGCTGCTCGCCGCCGGACAGGGTGCCGCCGGCCTGGTCGCGCCGCTCGCCGAGGATCGGGAAGCTCGCGTAGGCCTTGTCGAGGAGCGCCTGGCGGCGCTCGGATGAGACCGCGGGGCGATCCAGGCCGGTCCGGAGATTCTCGAGCACCGACAGCAGGCGGAAGATCCGGCGGTCCTCCGGCACGTAGCCGATGCCCATGGCCGCCAGGCGGTACGGCGCCAGCCCCGTGATCTCGCGCCCTTCGAAGACGATCTGCCCCTCGGACGGTCGCACGATCCCCATGATCGTCTTGAGCGTCGTCGACTTGCCGACGCCGTTGCGACCGAGGAGCCCCACGACCTCGCCCGGCCGCACCTCGAGCGAGACCCCGTGCAGGACGTGGGATTTCGCGTAATAGGTGTGGACGCCGTCGAGGGTGAGCATCAGGTCTTGAGGTAGACCTCCTGCACGCGCGGATTGGCCTGGATGGCGGCCGGGCTTCCCTCGGCCAGCACCTGGCCGTAGTGGAGGACGCTGATCGTCTGCGCGAGCCCCATCACAACCTCCATGTCATGCTCCACGATGAGGATGGTCAGGTTCGCGGCGATCCGCCGGATCAGGTCGACGGTGGCGTGCGTCTCGGTGACGCTCATCCCTGCCGTCGGCTCGTCGAGACAGAGGAGCTTCGGCTCGGTGGCCAGCGCGATGCCGATCTCGAGGTTGCGCTGCTCGCCGTGCGACAGGTTCGCCGCCAGGTCGTCGGCCTTGCCGGCGAGCCCGACGGAGGCGAGCACCGCGTGCGCCCGCTCGATCACGTCGCCATACGCGCGATGATGGCGGAGCAGGCTCCACGAGTGGTGGCGTGACTGCACGGCGATCCTGACGTTCTCGAGCACGGTGGCGCCGGGCAGGATGTTGGTGATCTGATACGAGCGGGCGATCGCCTTCTGGGAGATGCGATGCGGCGGCAGGCCGGTGATGTCCTCGCCGTCGAAGACGATCCGCCCGTCGGTCGGCGTGAGCACGCCGGTGATGCAGTTGAAGAGCGTCGATTTGCCCGCGCCGTTGGGGCCGATGATGGCGCGGATCTCGCCGCGGGGGATGGCGATCGACACCCGGTCGAGCGCCGTGAGACCCCCGAAGCGCCTCGTGAGCGATTCCGTCCTGAGAATCCCCGCGCCGTCGGCCGACGGCCCCCGGTCGTCACCGACCAGGGGCGTCGTGCCTTCCCGGCGAGCGTTCGTCACGCCTTCGCGAATGTGCAGGCGGGCGGGACGACCGTCTTGTCCTTGGCGACGACCTCGAGCAGGCGGTGCTTGTTGTTGTGGATGTCGAAGATGAACTGACGCAAGAACGCCTGGTGGTCCTCCTTGCGGAGCGTCTTGTCGCCCTGCGGGAAG
This sequence comes from Candidatus Rokuibacteriota bacterium, assembly GCA_016200085.1. Taxonomy (GTDB): domain Bacteria; phylum Methylomirabilota; class Methylomirabilia; order Rokubacteriales; family CSP1-6; genus JACQFL01. Next base: position 3,693 of record JACQFL010000005.1, read on the forward strand.
TCGTCACCCTCCTTGACCTCCATGCCTTCCAGGGCCTCGATCAGCTTCATCGAATCCTCGCGGTCCCGGAAGCCTGACTTCTGGATCCCCAGCTTCAGGAAGTTCATCGCCTCGAAGTTCGACTGCACGTAGCGGTCGGGATCCGGGCCCGAGGGATCGATCTGCTTCAGCTTCACCCGCGCTTCGTCGAAGAACTTCTTGTGCGCCGGCGTGTCCAGCGGCTTCGTGAGCACGGGGATGTACCGGTTGACGCCGGTGAAGCCCTCGATCTTCTGGCCGAGCGTGGCCAGGTGGGTCGATTCCGCGACCGCGCCGTCCCCCGCGTACTTCGCCTTCTTGAAGAGCCCGAGCTCGTAGGCCGCGTTGGTGAAGGTCACCGCGTTGGCGCCGAACATGATCGCGAAGACGCCGTCGAAGTTGCCCCTGATGTTCGAGACGGACGACGTCACCGTGTCGGCGGGCGCGCCGAGCAGGATGCCGGTGGTGCCGACGATCTCGCCGCCGGCCTTCTTGATCTGCTCGACGTAGGCGTCACGCGTGGTCTGGCCCCACGCGTAGTCGAGGAAGACGATGTGCCACTTCTTGGCGAGCTTGTTGACGAGATAGGGCGCGAACGCCACCGCCTGCGAGGGGGCGTAGTCGAACGGCCGGAAGACGTAGCGGCTGCACTTCGAGGTCGTGATCGTCGTGTCCAGGCAGACGCCGATCATCCAGATCGTCTTGTGCTCCTCGAACACCGGCATGCAGGCCAGGCAGACGTTGGAGAGATACCCGCCCTCGCCGATGTCCACCTTGTCCTCCACGAGCAGCTTCTCGGCCTTCCGGCGCCCGACGTCCGGCTTCGACTCGTAGTCGGCGACCACCAACTCGACGGGGCGGCCGTTGATGCCCCCAGACCGGTTGATGCGGTCCGTCGCCAGCTGGGTGCCGACGAGCGCGGTCTTGCCGCCGGCCGCCGCCGTTCCCGTGAGCGGCTGCAGCACACCGATCTTGAATGGCTTGGCCTGCCCGAACGCCGCGCGCCAGGGCGCCGGCACGAGCATGGAGGCGCCGAGCGCGCCCGCCGCCGTGGCGGACAGCCCGAGGAGGCGCCGCCGGGTCGTCTTGCCGCTCCACCACATGTCCTTCGCCCAGGCTTCGTCCTGCCAGCGTTCCGCCATGAGTCGGCCCTCCCGGTGAAAAGTTTCTCCTATCTACACGAAAAACCGGGGCTGCGCAATGTCGCGGGGCGTGCGCATGCCCCCCCTTGACCTCGACCGGGCAACAGTGTCACAACCGGGGCCAATGGCGCGCGTCGAGCGCTGGACGATCGTCAAGTCGGCGCTGGCCTGCGGCGTCGGGGCGCCCCTGCTGGGCGCCCTGGTCTTCACGGTGCTCGGGCTCTGGGCCGTGCAGGGCACCGGGCAGGTGGTCGAGCATGGCCCGCTGTTCGGGCTCGTGCGCGGCGGACTCGGCTCGCTCGGCCGGTTCTGGGCGGCCAAGCTCCTGTACTTCGCCTGTGCGGGCGTCCTGTTCGGCGCGCTGGGCACGGCGGCCATCCTCCAGAAGCGGCGCGCGGGCGCGGACGCCGCCTCGCTGCGGACCGCCGGGCTGCTGTACGGGCTGTTCTTTGGCGCGGGCTCGCCGGCCGTGGTCGAGGTCGTGTACTCCTGGCTCCACGGCGTCCACTACGATCTCTGGTCGCAGCCCATCGCCTTCGCCCAGATCTGGCCCGGCACCGACCCCGTCTTCGTGGTCATCGGCATGATCACCGGGACGCTGTGCGGCTGGGCGGTGGGCGCCGCGCTCGGGCGCCCGGCGACCGCAAGAGCGCGGCAGTGAGCCCCGAGCCGAGCGGCCCAGAAGCGCCCGACCTTCTTGAAGTGAAGCGAGGGATGCCGCGGATCTTGCTTCAGCCGCGCGTAGGCCTGATCGGCGAGGTTCGGACCTCCGACGGGAGCGACCGGTAACACGCCCAGAAATCGAGAGAGGCGTGGCGCTGCGACGTCTTGCTCGATCTTTTCGACCTTGCCCATTCCCTGCGACCGGTCAACCTCGTCCAGCATCGTGACGTCGGGTCGACCGACGCCGTTGTCCTGCTGGGTGACGCCCGGCATCAGCCGCGGCCGCAGGCCGTCGGCTGTATCCTGTGGCTCGGCCTGGCTCGCAGCGTTCGCAGGGGGTGGTATTCATAATCACACGCCGACTCTCCGCATCGCGCCGGCGCGGCCCTCTCCGTCGCGGCTTCGGGATGGATGGGCGAGGCGTCAGGCCCGATGTGTCGTCCGAAAGGGGCGAGCAGCCGTGAAGCTCAGACGCTCCACTGGAAAGACGTGAGGGTTCCGTAGCCCAGACTTTGCCAGCGCCGCATCTCCGGGTCGGACCAGCGGGTGCCATCGGCGCGGACCAAATCGAAGGTTTCGGCGACCCCGTAATTCGCAGGGGCGTTCAGGAGCTGCGCTTGGTTTCCTCCATCGTCTTTGATGGGCTGGACTTGGATCTGGCCGACGTCACCGACGGTGGCTGATGGATTGTCGCCCCACTGGACCTCGATCCGTGCGGTCCGGCTGGGGCGCCACTCTCTTACGAGCCCGGCGAGGCCTTCCCAGAGGCCGCCCTTCTTGCCCGTGAGGATCGCCTCCAGCTCCCGGCGCTGATTCGAGCCGGCATCCTCGTCGAGGTAGACGCGGGCCGTACCGTTCCCGGCGGAGAAATCCCCTGGCAGGTCAATCACCCACACCGCTCTGGTGTTTCCGAGGTTGACGCCGTCCGCGTCGCCCTGCTGGATGTCCACGAGGATGGCGGCGGAGCACCACCCCTGGTCCGGCTCGGCGGGCCCCATAGTGCACCGACAGATCATCTTGCAGCTGCATGTCTCCAACCAACGCCCTGTCATGCGCCAAGCCATGTCAGCCCTCCATGCACCCCTCAGTAGGGCTTCATCTGTCCGGATTTGATGAGCTCGTATGCCTTCGAGCGCTTCTTCATCGCGGGGGCCCAGCCCCGATCGTACCAAGTTTTGTCCGGGGGAGTTCCACGCCGACCGTCAACATCTGCGCCGAACGACCAGGCTCAGCGGCCGGGATGCGAGCATCGCGAGCACCCGGTCCGCTGAAGCCTGAGGTTCGACGCCGGATCGCGCCCACCGCACCCCTCATTGGATGACCCGATCCGCTTGCAGGAGCAGCCCCTGCGGGATCGTCAACCCGAGCACCTTCGCGGTCTTGAGGTTGAGCACCAGTTCGAACTTTGTCGGCTGCTCGATCGGCAGGTCGCCGGGCTTGGCACCTTTCAGGATCTTGTCCACGTAGGTCGCGGCGCGGCCCCAGTTGTGGCGCGCGTCGGCCCCATAGGCCATGAGGCCGCCGGCGTCCGCGTGACCGACGATGCTGTACATCGCGGGCAGGCGATGCTTGGCCGCGAGGTCATGCAGCCGCGCCTGGTGCCTGACCCAGTTCATATTGGGCAGCACGAGGAGCCCGCCCGCGCGCTGTCTCGTCATTGCCGCGAACGCGCCATCGAGCTCGTCAGGACCGCGCACCTCGAGGGGTTGTAGCGTCAGGCGCAAGGTGCGGGCCGCGACTTCCAACTCCCTCAGGAGGAGCGGGTGAGACGGGATCACCCCCGTCCAGAGGATGGCCACCCGGGAGACCGTGGGTACGGCGGCCTTGAGGAGCTCGAGCTGTTTGGACGCCAGTTCGGTCGAGAGAAAGGACAACCCCGTGATGTTCCCGCCGGGCCGCGCCAGACTGGCGGCGAGCCCCTCGCCTACAGGGTCGGGCGCTAATGCGACGACGATGGGAATGGTCTCCGTCGCCTTCTTGGCCGAGAGGGCCGCCCTGCCAGTCCCTACGACGATCACGTCGACGTTGAGACGCACGAGCTCGGCTGCGTAGATGTCAGACGGCACTGTATCAGCTCCTAGGTTTGCCAGACGCTCCAGCGGCTGCCATCGGTACTCGAAGACGATGTTCTTCCCCTCGACGTAGCCGAGGTCGCGGAGTCCCTGCTTGAAGGCTTGCACGTCCGGGGTGCCACCCGAACGGTCGAGGCTTGAGATGACTCCGATTCGGGGGACCCTGGGCGGCTGCTGAGCGGCGGCGCCAAGCGGCAGAGCGAGAAGAGCGAGAGAAAGGGCGAAGGTGCCCAGGAACATCACTCGCCCCCGGGTTCTCAGCGCTGTCGACCACATTACGCATTCTTCCGATGGCCGTCCGGTGACGGCCATTGAGATTCGGTCACGCTATGGTCACTTCGCCTGTGCGTCGAACGCTCGGTATCAGCCGCGCGCGAAGCGCGTCGGCTACATGCCGTTGTTATAGAGGAGAGCGACTGCATCAGCGACCCGTCTCCTATTCGGGCACGACTGCACCGGCGATCCGTTTCTCGACTTCGGTCATATGCTCGCGGTTTGAGCCAGTAAGCCTCGGCGGCTCGCCCCCCGCGAAGAGGACCTGATAGAGCCCAAAAGCGTTGCCCCACGGGTCCAGAAAATCGCACACGGCGACGAGACCCTCGAACCGCTTGATCGCGGTGGCGTACGATGGGCTGGCATCGCGCAAGATGCGGTCGCGTTCCCCTTCAATATCAGTCACCCGAAGGCGGACCGGATACGTGGGTCGAGGGGCCCCTTCGGCGACCTGGAAAGTAACGTTCGGCGCGATGTGGTCCCACTCTTGGAAGTCTGGTGTCGGCGCAAAGTTCGGCGCTCGACCAAGGGCGCGACTGTAGAACTCGACTCCGGCATGGATGTCCGGCACGTAGACCTGCACGGTAAGACCGCCGAATCGCGTCAACTCGGAAGTCATCATGTCTCCCTCGCTCTATAACGTTCACGCTCAGCGGCCGGAGGCGAGCAGCGCGAGCCCCGGGCCGCTACAGCGTGGAGTTCGACGCCCCGTCGCCCCGACACTGAGCCCGTGCAGCATGACGTCTCCAAGAAGTTCTGGTCCGGGCGCGCGCTCAGGTTCGGTCATTCGACGACGTGATCCGCCCGCAGCAGCACTGAGGGGGGGATCGTCAGCCCCAGTGCCCTGGCCGTCTTGAGGTTGACTGCCAGCGCGACCTTCATCGGCTGCTCGACCGGTAGGTCAGCTGGCTTGGCGCCCTTGAGGATCTTGTCGACGTAGACCGCGGCGTGACGGAAGAGTTCCCGACGATTGGGGCCGTAGGACATCAGGCCACCCATATCAACATAGTCATCGACGAAATACACCGCCGGTAAACGGACGCGTGCAACAAATTCCACGATCTCTCCCTGCCGGCTGGTGATGACAACGTCCGCGGTCACGATGACACCTTGGACACGCGCTCTGCTCATCGCGGCCAGGGCGCGGCCGACCTCATCGGGCTTCGTGGCTGAGAAATACTCCATCGCCAAACCCAAGGTGCCAGCCGCCGCCTGTGCGTGCGTAAAGTGGGCCTTGTTCACGACATTATCGGCATTGCCCAGGAAGCCGATCCGAGACATCCCAGGGACGACATCCTTCAACAGCTCCACGCACTTCGCGACAATGTCCCGATACGCAGCGGACACCCCGGTAACGTTGCCGCCGGGCCTGCCGAGGCTGCTGACCAAGCCCGAGCCGACAGGGTCGCCGGATCCCACCGCAACGATTGGGATCGACGTCGTGGCCTGCTTGGCCGCGAGGCCGGCGGGCGTTCCATGGCTGACGAGCACGTCGACCTTGAGACGGACAAGTTCGGCGGCGAAATCGCGGAGACGGTCGGATCTGCCCTCCGCGAACCGATCCTCTACGAGGAGGGTTCGTCCCTCCTTGTACCCGAGTTGAAGCAACGCTTCGCTAAACGCTCTCCGGGCATCGACGGCTCCGGACGGGGAACCGACCGACAGCCATCCAATCCGGTACACCCGCTCCGTCTGCTGTGCCTCGGAAGTGAGCGGCGCCGCGAGGAGAACGAGGGCCAGCGTGAAAGTGGCGAGTTGCACATTCACGTCCGCTTCGACCCGCCCGTCATTACCTTGACCACCTCCCCGGCAGCACGGGCTGTTCCGTCATCGGTTCACTCCGGTCTCTCGCGACGTCATCGACGATCGCGGCCGCTGCCCGCCTCGCGGCCGGTCCCTTCGGCTGTGCGCCGAATGTTGAACTCAGCGGCCGGAAGGCGAGCAACGCGAGCCTCCGGTCCGCTGAAGCGGGATGTTGGGCGGCCGTCCATCACTCGATGACTTGATCCGCCCGCACCAGTAGCGATGACGGGATCGAGAGACCAAGCTCTGCGGCGGTTTTGACATTGATGACCAGTTCGGAGCGCGTGGGCTGTTCCACGGGCAGGTCGGCCGGCTTCGCCCCCTTGAGGATCTTGTCCACGTACGTCGCGGTACGGCGGTACATCTCGGGCAAGCTCGTCGCGTAGGACATGAGGCCTCCAGCCTCAGGACCCTCTCGCCATGGATACACTGCTGGCAGGCGGCTCTTTGCCGCATGCTCCACAAGACCTCTACGGGCCTCGAAGAACATCGGACTCGGAAACACGAGTAGTGCGCCGACGCGTCCCTTCTTCATTGCGGAGAACGCTCGCTCGAAATCATCCGGCCGTCGCGCCTCTACGAATTGCACCTGCACTCCTAGCGTTCGGCCCGCGACCTCAGTCTGCTGCAGCATGTTTCGTATCGTGCGTTCCCCGAATACGTCCGGATTCCAGAGGACACCCACCCGGGTCAGTCCCGGTACCACCTCTCTGAGAAACTCCAAGCGTTTTGCAACCAATTCTGCCGCAAGCGTCGACAATCCTGTGATGTTCCCGCCCGGCCGGGCCAGGCTGGCGACGAGGCCGCTTCCCACGGGATCGGCGACGAACGTCGCGACGATCGGAATGGCGGTGGTCCCTTGTTTGGCTGCCTGGGCGACCAACGTCGACGAGGTCACGATCACGTCCACCTTAAGCCGAACCAGTTCGGCCACAAACTCGGGAAGCTGTTTCTCTCTGCCCGCGGTCCAGCGATATTCGACAGCAATGGTCTGCCCCTCGATCCAGCCCAGCTCGCGTAACCCCTGGCGGAACGCGTTTGTGTCGGGGTTGGGGCCGGAGGAGTGGGACAGAAAACCTATCCGAGGGATCTTCGCCGCCTGCTGGGCGGCCGCGAGGGGTGCCGCGAGAAGCAGAACGACCGCGACCATGGTAGAGCGGGTGATCGACGGGTTCACACCCATCCCCCCTCCGGTGGACAGTCCACCGCGCTGCCGAGAGCCAAGGCGGCGGGTGTGGGTGTCACTGTCGTGGCCCACGCTTCTGGCCCGCCCAACGCACCGCTCAGCGGGCGGCGCGAGCGAATGCGAGCCCCGGACCGCTGAAGCGGGCAGTTGGACCGCTACTCATCACGACTCTCATGGGGCCTCATCGAGTGCGCGGTGCCGGAAACGTCGTCGGATACCCTCGCCCTGCATAATCGAAATCCAGTAATTCTTGGCGCGCCTTTTCGGGATGTAGTGGTGCCGCGATGTAGGGACGGATCTCCCGAATACGAAATGTGTTGGGCTCAAAGACAAACCAATCCACTCCGCGGAGGACGCTGGGCATGGTGGTGGGGTCAAACCTCGTCCACTCCAGTGTCGCCGCGCATCGATCAACGTCGATGACCAGTTGGTCCACGGTCCAGCACTGCCCTTTTTCCTGAACTCTCTGGGCAAAATTGGTACCGATGGTGGCGGCGCCTACCCATTTGGGACCTGAAGGAGAATAATGGACCGCCTCCGGGCTGAAGCATGCGGCAATCGCTTTCGCGTCGGCATCGTTGCATGCCTGGATATACGTTCTGATGACGAGCTCGATTCGCTGAGCAGGAGTGGGCTCTGACATCGTGTTGCTCCTCCTTTGGTCCAACGTTCGCATTCACCTGCGGACGGGCGAGCGAACGCGAGCCCGCCCGTCAGGTGGAATGCGTAGTTAGACGTGACAGGGCTGACGCCATCCGCACTCGATGACTCAGGCACGGCCGAATGCCGTCGCTTGAGCCGCGGTGTCTTCGAAGATGCGGCACTTCGTGATCTTGCCATCACGCAGCGTATAGACGTGTACCCACTCTTGCTCAAAGGTCCGGTCCGTAGGTTTGACCAGACTCCGCTCGTACCCTAAGACGACGACGGTATCACCTTGCGCGATGAACTCCCGCGGCTCGAACCGCTGGGATTTGAGCGTCTTGCGGAGCAAGGCGAAGAACTCCGCGACCTGCTGGCGTCCGCGACGCGTGCCCGTCCAGGGAATCACGGAGGGACCAGGCATGCTCCATTCGACCTCGTCGCTTAAGAGGCTCAGGAGCGTGGGAATATCACCACGTCCGACGGCGGCATAATTTTGCTGGACCGTCTCCACGTTCTTCTGTTCGCTCATGGTCTTCCTCCTCCGCGTGTGTCGCTTCGCCTAGTCACGTCTAACGTGCGGGTGAGCGGCCGGCGGCAGCCACGTCCTGCCAAGGGCACCGCGCATCCCCGCCGGTCCGCTCGACTCGCTTGTTCGACGCCGCGTAGATTTCGACAACGACGCATGCTTCCGGCACGCCACCGCGCCCGACGGGGCCGACCTGATCGCCGTGGCACTCCCGGCGGCCTCGCGACCGCCGCGGCTTGTCAGGATGCTGCGCCACCTTGGCCGCCGCCGGCTGATCGGCGCTGGACCGCTTTGCCTCTCCTCGGCGTCGCGGGTCGTCACGATGTCTTCAATTCCGCCGACCGGTGCAGCCCTCGAGTGCTTGCCTCGATCGCCAAGTGCGGCGAACTAGAATTCAACCCCGCGATATGCAGACCGGCGTATCGGGGGAGACGCTGCGTCATTCTGCAGCCTATCTCGAATTGCTCGCGTTCCGATCTTGGCCGCTCGCGCTTGATCTTTCATCCATTTCGCCCCCGGGCCGCGGTCTCTCGGCCCTGGTCTTCGTTTGTGGCCAGGCGCAGCATATCCTGTCGGCCCTATTGCGTAGTACTGCAACGCCAGGCCCTCGAGGGTGCGGCTCACGCCTCTGGCATCCCGTCGACCGGGCTCCGCACCCCGGACGGTCCTCGATTCAGGACGTGCGTGTAGATCTGCGTCGTGGTCACGTCACGATGGCCGAGGAGCTCCAGCACCGTGCGGATGTCGTGCCCGTTCTCGAGCAGGTGGGTCGCGAACGAATGGCGAAGGGTGTGCGGCGTGCCTCGCTTCACGATGCCGGCCTGGCGAACGGCGGCTTTCACGACACGCTGGAGCACGGACTCGTGCAGATGATGGCGGCGCCGCTGGCGGGTAGCTCGATCCCGGTAGAGTCGCGTCGCCGGAAACACCCACTGCCACGGCCACTCCCGGCCGGCGTTCGGATACTTTCGCATCAACGCCATGGGAAGCTCGACCCAGCCGGCCCCGTGTTCGACATCCCACCGATGCTGCTCTCGGACGCTGTCGAGATGGCGCGCGAGCGCCGTTTTCACCGACGCCGGCAGCATCGTCACCCGATCCTTGTCGCCCTTGCCGCTGCGGACGGTGATCTGATTCCGCGCGAAGTCCACGTCCTGAACGCGCAGGCGGCAGCATTCGAGCACCCGCAACCCGGCGTCGTAGAGCAGGCACGCCATCAGCCGTGGCATGCCGTCGAGCCGTTGGAGAACGGCTCGTACCTCGTCGCGCGTGAGGACCACCGGCAGCCGCGGCGGGCGCTTCGCGCGCACGATACCGTCGAGCCAGGGGACGTCAACCTCGAGCACGTCGCGGTACAGGAAGAGCAGAGCGCTCAGGGCCTGGTTCTGCGTGGAAGCGGCCACGTTCCCCTCGACGGCCAACCAGCTCAGGAAGCGGGTGATCTCGGGCGCTCCCATCTCCCCGGGGTGGCGTTTGCCATGAAAGAAAATATGGTTCATCCGGGTATTGAGTGGGTCGCCGGGTAGAGATCGAGCCCGCCACAGTGAAAATAGATGGCCGTCTTGAAGTGGTCGCGGTTGCGAAAGCCGTAGGCCATTTTCTTGATGGTCTGGATCTTGGAGTTGAGGCCCTCACTGACGGCGTTCGTGATGCGGTGGGCGAAGAAGGTCATGACGTTGGGCAGGTGGCGCTCGATCAGGCGGGCGGTCTCGATCACGGGCGTCAGCCGGGAGTGGGTTGCCCAGAAGTACCAGCGCTTCCAGTGGCGTTCGGCCCAGCCGACCCGGGTGTAGTGCCAGAGCTCGCGCAGGCTTTCCTTGAGGGCCCAGGCGCGGCCGGTCTTGAGGGTGGTGGCCTTGAGCTGGGCGAACCGCTCTCGATGCCGCTCCGGCAGATTCTCCGCCGCGTAGAGCCAGAGATACTTCGAGCCGCTGAGCGTGTCGTCCCCGGCCGCGCGCAGGGCGCGATGCTCGCGCTTGCGGACGTCGTCCACGGCTTTCCCCATGTGCGTCATGATGTGGTAGCGATCGCAGACGATCTTGCTCTCGGCCTTCGGGAGGTGGGCGCGGATGGCCTGGATGTAGGGTCCCCACATGTCCAAGGCGATCGCCGCGATGCCGGTGCGCTGGTCCTCCGCGAGGCCCGTGAAGTAGCCCGCCAAGCTCGTCTGCTTGCGGTCCTCCGCGATGAATTCGACGGTGGCCCGATCCAGGTCGCAGACGAGCGTGAGGTACTGGTGGCCCTTCGCGATGGCCTTCTCGTCGACCCCCAGGTGCGGCGTCACGCGGGGCCGCTTGGCGCGCTGCCCGCGCTGCACCGCCCGCTCGAGGATGTGCCAGGCCTCGTCCCAACTGATGCGCAGAATCCGGGTGGCCCCCCGGATGGCCGTCTCCTTGAGAACATCGATGGCCAGCCGCTCAAAGAGCGTCGTGAACCGCGCGCGGGCTTCCGCCCACGGCAGCCGCACTTGGCGGACGCCATGGGTCGGGCACGCCACCCGCGGGGGCTGCGCATGCAGGTACGTCAGGAACTGGCAACTGTCGAGATGACGCCAGACGCGTTCCTCCGCATGGTCATACCGCGTCAGCTCGACCCCGCACTCGGGACACGGCCAGCGCAACTCGTCGGCGTGGCCGGCCCACACCTCGACCCGTTGCTCCTGGACGTTCAACTCCACGGACCGCACGGTCCACGGCGACTCGAGCCCAAGCAGATGGCGGTACAGTTCGACGTCGCGCATGGCGCCAGCCCTCGCGACCCGATGGAGCTGAGGCCATCCTTACATGACCCGGCTACCCACTGAGAAGCCGGATGAACCGAAAATATAGCGGCGAATCCACGCGACGTACGCCTCCTCGGTCCGAGGACTGTAGTGGCGACTACGAAGAGCAGCGTGCACGCGATCGAGCAGGCGCGGCTTGGGCGCTTCTGCCGGAGTGGTGTCGTGGACGGCGGCCAAAGAGCTGCGCGGACCACCGTCCGAGAGAACGCACACGGTCGAGGCGTACGCATTCAGGCTCATGAGCGCCGTCTTGGCTGAGCGTGACCGCAGGGTAGGCGATAGGTGTGTGTAGCGCAAGTCGCCATCTGGATACAGTCGCCATCCGGATACACATGGCGACGACCTCGCGGCGATGGCGTTGACCACACTTCAGGATGTCGTACGGCAAGGCAATCTCGCATCCTGCTGACCCGGGTGGCGACCTTCGTCGACTGGATCGTCAAGGGCGCGAGCCGGCGGCAGCTGCCGGTCGAATCGAATGAGGGCGACTACTCCGGGCGCACCTCGAAGCCCGCGGCGACCAGCGCGCGGCGGATGGCCTCGCGCTCGGCGGGGCTGACGGGCGTGAGCGGCGGGCGCACGTGGGCGGCGGGGATCCGCCCGAGCAGCACGAGGGCTTCCTTCATGCGGTTGTGCATGTCCACGAACGGCGGCGCGTAGAAGACCTTCACGAGCGGGTCCAGGCGCGCGTTGATCCGCCGGGCGCCGTCGAGGTCGCCCTTCTGGCAGGCCTCGAAGAGCTCCGCCTGTAAGTCGGCGGTGACGCTGCCCATCCCCGAGATGGCGCCGTCGGCGCCGAGCAGGAACGTCGCCATCAGCGACATCGTGAAGGCCGAGAGCATCGCCACCGGCCTTCCCGTCGCGCGCAGCGCCTGGAGATTGCGCTCGAAGGCGACGATCTCGTTCGACCAGTCCTTGACCGCGGCCACCTGGGGAATCTTCGCCAGCCGCGCCAGGGTCTCCGGCGCGTAGCCGATCCCGGAGGCGGGCGGGTACTCGAAGACCACGATCGGCAGATCGGCCCGCGCGGCGATCTCCGAGAAGTGCCGCCACACCATGTCGGGCTTGGCCTGCGCCCCCCACATGAAGAGCGTCGGCGGAAACACCAGCACTCCGGCGGCGCCGGCGCGCTTGGCGTCGAGCGCAAGCTCGACAGCTTCCGCCGTGCCGTCGGAATAGACGCCCGCGATCACCGGGCAGGCGCCGGCGACCTCGTCCGTGGTGATGGCGAGCGCGCGCCGGCGCTCCTCGTGGCTCAGCGAGGAGACCTCGGCGGCGTGGCCGTTGGCGACGATGCCGGTGACCCCGCGGGTGTCGGCGAGCGCGCGCAGGTGACGGCGGTACGCGGCCTCGTCGATGGCGAGGTCGGCCGTGAAGGGCAGGAGGTTGGCGGGCATGACCCCGGAGAACCGCAGTGGCTGGCTCATGGGCTCCTCACCACGCCGAGACGGTCCCGGCGACGTCCTTGGCGGGCACCACGCGCCCGTAGGCCCGCCCGATGATGTCCAGCGTCGCGCGCTGGATCTCCGGCCACAGCGTGGCCACGCCGTCCTCCACCACGGTGACGCGGTACTCGCGGTTGAAGGCCCCGATCACGGTGGCCAGCACGCAGATGTCAGTCATCGTACCAGTGACCACGAGCGAGGTCACGCCCCGCGCGCGCAGCGCCCCGTCGAGCGGGGTGCCCGCGAAACCATCGTACCAGCGCTTGGCCACCACGAGCTCGCCGGGCAGTGGCGCCAGGTCCGCCACCGTCCGCGCGCTCGGCGAGCCCTCCAGGCAGGAGGACGAGGGCCGGCCGAAACCGGTCGGCGCGCCGGGCGCTGCGGGCTGGTGCTCGGGATGCAACTCGCCCACGAGCAGCGGCGCCGCCGGCGAGTAGACGAACTCCGTGAAGACGACCGGCAGCCGCCGGCGGCGGAACAGCTCGATGAGGCCGCGGATCACCGGCACCGTCTGGCGCGCCGCCGGCACCTCCATCGCCTCGCCCGGATCGAGGAAGCCACGCTGCATGTCCACCACGAGCAGCGCCGTCCGCCCCGGCCCGGGCGCAAGCACGCGGTCGAACGTCTCGCGCCGGTCGGCCACGCTCAGCGCCCGGCCAGCCGGGGCAGGATCTCGCGGGCGATCACCTCGACCTGCGCCGGCTCGTAGCGGTAGGGGATCAGGATGATGCGGTGCACGCCCGTGGCCATGTGCGCCTGGAGCTGCGCCACGCACTCCTCCACGCTGCCGCGGATGGCGTGCTCGATGGTCGACTCGCTCCACGCCGCCACGTCCCACTCCGTCTGGAGCCAGTGGCGCAGCGGCGCCTCCGTGTCCTCGCGCGAGCGGCCGACGTGGATGGCGAGCTGGTTGGTGGCGGTGAGCGTGGCGGGATCGCGCCCGGCCGCGCGCGCGAAGTCGAGCACCTTGGTCCACGAGCGCGTGAAGCTCTCCGGCGTGTAGAAGTAGGTGAGCCAGCCGTCGCCCAGCGTGGCCGCCCGCTTGAGTACCGCGTCGACGTAGCCGCCGACGAGGATCGGCGGGCGCGGGCGCTGCACCGGCCGCGGCCGCATCACCGCCTCGCGCAGGTTGAACTCGTCGGCCTGCAGCGTCACGCGGTCCTCGGTCCAGAGCCGCGTGAGGATCTCGAGGTTGCGCTCGAAGAGCCGGCCGCGCTGCTTGAACGGTACCCCGACGGCGTCGAACTCCCGCGCGTACCAGCCCGCCGCCACCCCGAGGAGCAGCCGCCCCTTCGAGATCGCGTCGAGCGTGCCGAGGGCCTTGGCCGCCACCGTGGGGTTGCGCAGCGGCAGCACGAGGACGCCGGTGCCGAGCTTGATCCGCCGCGTCCGCGCGGCGATCGCGGTGAGGATCCCCACCGCGTCGAGGATAGGAAACGACGGCTCGACCCCGAGGATCACGTGGTCCCACGCCCAGAGCGACTCGAAGCCGAGAGCCTCGGCGCGCTCCGCGTAGGCCAGGATGGCGTCGACGTCCGGCGTCTCCGCCGGTCCGACGAAGTTCTTGATCGCGAGCCCGAAGTTCACGGACCCTCCCGGGGCCTGTCCTGGACGCGTGGTGACGATGGTAACTCTCGGACCTCTATGTCATTATATAGGGATGAACATAGGAGTGACGGGGGTCGCTCAGTGAGGCAAGCGAATTTCACCTTGCCCGAAGACCTGCTCGACGAGTTGAGGAAGTCGGTGCCGCGTGGCGAGCAGAGCCGGGTCGTCAGCGAGGCGTTGCGCCACGAGCTCAAGAGGATGCGGTTCCGGGAATCGGTCGAGGCAAGCTTCGGCGCGTGGAAGAGGCAACGACATCCTGAGCTGGCTCGAGGATCGCGACGCTTCGTCCGGGCCATCAGGAAGTCGAAGCGGTCGTCAGGTAAGAGGAGGGGATGAGCAGGATCCTTCTCGACACTGATGTCCTCATCGATCTCCTGCGAGGACGCCCGGCCACGAAGGCCTTCGTGCTCGACGTGACGGGTGACGCGGTTCCGTGCTGCTCGGTGATCTCGGTGGCGGAACTGACCGCAGGGATGCGGCGGGGCGAGGAAGGAGCGACGAGCGCGCTCCTCGACGGCCTCGTCATCTTCCCGGTCACCCGGGAGATCGCCGAGGTGGCCGGACGCTTCAAACAGGCGGCGCGCTCACGCCGACTCGAGCTCGCAGACTGCGTAATCGCGGCCACCGCGTTCGTCGAGGGGGCCCCGGTGGCGACGAGCAACGTCAAGGACTATCCGATGCCTGAAGTCACCGTACGCCCTGCGCGTCGCTGAAGTCGAGGACGGCCCGAGAATCGAGGCGCGCCTCGGCTTCACCGGGGTATGTCGAGCGCTGGAGGGCGTGGGCATCCCGACGGGGTCCCCCTCTCCGACTACCCGAGGAAGCGTCGCTCGGGATCGAGCGCGCGCAGCATGGCCAGCTCGTCGGCCGACGGCGGGGCCGTCGTCTCCACGATCGGCGCGGTGTCCAGCGCGAACCCGGTGTTCTCGCGGATGGTCTCCACGCTGACGCCGGGATGCGTGGCCTCGATGCGCATGCGGCGGCTCGCGGGATCGAAGTCCAGGATGCCGAGCGTGGTGACCACGCGGGACACGCCGCCGAAGAGCAGCCCCGCCGCGGCGCGCGCGCCGCCGCCGCCGAGCCAGGCCGGGCTGGTGACGAAGTCCACGCGCGGCACGAAGCGTCGCTTCTCGTGCGCGGTCACGATGATCACCTCGCGACACAGCGAGGCGATGTCGTTGGCGCCGCCCGTGCCGGGCAGGCGGACCTTGGGCTTCCAGTAGTCGGCGCCGACGACCGAGGTGTTGACGTTGCCGTACTGGTCGATCTGGGCGCCGCCCATGAAGCCGACGTCCACGAAGCCGCGCTGGGCGAAGAGGAACGCCTCGGTGATCGCCGGCAGCATGGTGGCGCGCCGGCCCGCGCGCATCTCGTTGGTGGAGATCGGCAGGCGTCCCGGCGCGATCTCCGGCCCGATGATCCCGCCCTCGATCACCATGGTCAGCCGCGGCGCGTGGCGCTGCCGGGCCAGCGCGGCGGCGAGCAGGGGCACGCCCACGCCGGCGAACACGGTCGTGTCGTCGCGCAGCTGGCGCGACGCGATCACGGCCAGCAGCTCCTGGGCGTTCGGGGCCGTCACGACACCAGATCGCGGGCGGCGCGCTGCTGGCGGGCCAGGCGCTCGCCGCCGAACAGGTCGAGGTAGTCCATCCAGGACGCGGGCCCGTGCACGTAGCGGTCGAGGTACTCGCGCACCGCCCCCGAGCCCTTCGCGTCGATGGCGCTCGTGTACTCGCCGAAGTGCTCGTAGTCCGCCTCGTAGAGCGCGTAGCACTCGTGGGGGAAGGAGCCGAAGGGCACGTGGACGATGGCGTCGACGACGAAGCCGGGGATCACCGTGCGGTCGGGGTGCCGTCGGATCTCCTCCTCCGGAATGATCTCTTCCGCCGTGACCAGCACCGTCGTGGCGGCGCGGGCGATGTCGGCGTCCATGTGCGGGTAGCCGTCGATCTGGCAGTTGCCGAAGCGGTCCGCCCGGTGCACGTGCAGGAGCGCCACGTCGGGGAAGAGCGCGGGCACCGCGGCCAGCGTCGCTCCGGTGTAGGGGTCCTCGATTGTCTTCATCCCGCCGACGCCCACGAGGTCGGAGCCCAGCATGGTGAGCGCGGGCAGGAACGGCACGCCCATCGCGCCGGCCTTGAAGCGCAGGCCCAGCGCGAGGTGGCTCCACTCCTCGAGCGCGACCTTCCCGCCCTCGACGTACTCGCGCAGGATCTTCGAGACGCCCCACGGCAGCCCGATCGACATCCAGGCGGTCACGATGCGCTCCGCGGCGCCGGCCACCATCATCAGCTCGCCCTCGTGGCAGGTGAGGTTCCGGGCGAGGGTGAGGCCGCGCCGGCGGGCGCGCAGGACCTCGCGCACCAGGGCCATCGGGGTGCGCGAGAACAAGCAGCCGCCGACGGCGATCGTGTCGCCGTCCTTCACGCGCGCGGCGGTGTCCTCCAGGCTCGTCAGCTTCTCGCCCGCCGATTTCGCCTTGGCCTCGATGCGCCGGCGCGCGGCGACGAAGTCGTACTCCGAGGCCTTCACGCCAGCACCTCCCAGGCGCGCTGGTGACGGTCGAGCAGCGCCCGCGTGCGCTCGTCCATCGGATGCTCGCGCTCCGGGACGTCCACGTGCTTGGCCTCGCCGCAGAGCGGGGTGGTGAAGTAGCGCTGGCCGGTGTCGTTGGCCATGGTGACGATGGCGCGCATGTCCGGATGGCGCCGCGCGACCTTCAGCGCGGCGGCCACGTTGCAGCCCGTGGAGATGCCGCAGAAGATCCCCTCCTCGCGCGCCAGCCGCCGCGCGACGGCGATGCTCTCCTCGGTCGTGGTGGTGACCACGCCGCTCAGGAGCGACACGTCCAGGTTCTCGGGGATGAAGCCGTCGCCGATGCCCTCGATGCCGTGCGGCCCCCACTCGCGCCGCGCCAGCAGCGCGCACTCCGCGGGCTCGACCGCGTAGAGCCTCACCCGCGGCTCGCGCCCGCGCAGGTAGCGGCCGACGCCGGTGAGGGTCCCGCCGCTGCCCTTGGCGTCGACGAACGCGTCGACCGCGCCGCCGCACTGCTCCCAGACCTCCGGGCCCGTCGTGAGGGTGTGCGCCTCGACGTTGTCGGCGTTGCTGAACTGGCCCGGCACCCAGTAGCGCGCGGGGGCGCCGGCGCGGATCTGCGCCAGGCGCGCGAGCGAGAGATCGACGTCGCTCTCCCCGCCGGGGGTGAAGATCAGGTCGGCGCCGTAGGCGCGCATGATCTTCTTGCGCTCGTCGCTCATGCCCTCGGGCATCACGATCGTGCACGGATAGCCCTTCACCGCGGAGACGAACGCGCAGGCGATGCCGGCGTTGCCCGTCGAGCATTCGAGCACGCTCATGCCGGGCCCGAGGTCTCCGCGGGCCTGGGCGCGCTCGAACATGTGCAGGTAGATCCTGTCTTTCAGGCTGCCGCTCGGCCCGTACCACTCGATCTTCAGATAGATGGTGGGCTTCACGCCGGCGGCGACCCGATTCAGCCGGACCAGCGGCGTGCGGCCGACGGCGGCGGCGATGGAATCGAGGGCGGAGCGGTACGCGTCCCAGACCGGCGGCACGAGGATGGATTCTACGAGAGGTTCATCTCCCGCGCCATCGCCTGCATCGTGGCCACGACGTCGACGCGGACGAGGCGCAGGCCCGCCACGCTCAGGAGCCCGTGGCGTCGAAGGCCGAGCGGATGTGGCGGACGTCGCGGGCGCCGTCGACGGCCATGGTGACGGCCACCACGTCGAAGCGGCAGCGCGCCTCCGTGATCCGGCGCCACTTGCGATAGAGCGCCGCGAGCTGCACCAGCCGCCGCTGCTTCTGCCACGAGACGGCCGCGGCCGGGCCGTCGTCCCATCCACGACGCCGTGCCTTGACCTCCACGAACACCCAGACGTCGTGCTCGTGGCACACGAGGTCGATCTCGCCCGCCGCGAAGCGCACGTTCCGCTCGACCACGCGCAGCCCCGCGCGCTCCAGGAACGCGGCCGCCGCGTCCTCCGCCGCTCGTCCCAGCCGCTGGCGCTCGCCGCTCATGCCCACGATATACGCCGCCGCGCCCGGCGGCGAAAGCGTGACGGAATGGACACGGCGGCGTACGAGGGGTACCACGAGGTTCCGGGACGGCGCTGGTCATTCGATGACGTGGTCCGCACGGAGACGAAGCGACGGCGGGATGACGAGACCGAGGGCGCTCGCGGTCTTCACGTTGATCACCAGCTCGTACATGGTCGGTTCCTCGACGGGCAGGTCAACCGGTTTCGCGCCCTTGATGATCCGGTCGACGAAGCGGGCCGTGCGCCGGACCACGTCCTGGGGATTGATGCTGTACGACATGAGGCCTCCGGCGTCCACGAAATCCCGGAACGGGTACATGGCCGGAAGCCGGGCGCTTCGTGCAAAATCGAGGACCTGGTTTCGATACTCGAAGAAGAGCGGGTCGGGTCCGGTGATCATGGCGTGCGGGCGCAATGCCGGGGTGGCCGCGAAGGCCCGGGCGAGGTCCTCGGGCTCCTCGACGTCGAGGATGTCGACGGTCACTCGAAGGAATTCCTGGATCAGGGCCTTTGCCTGCGCGCGTTGTGCGGGGGTGTCGAGAATCTTGCGGGAGAAGATCACGATGCGCGAGAGCGATGGAACGACCTCACGGAGCAGTTCGATCTGCTTCAGGCCCAGCTCGCGCGGCACGGTCAATCCCGTGATGTTTCCCCCGGGCCGGGCCAGGCTGTCGACCAGGCCTGCTTCCACAGCCCTCCAGCTCCCTGTCATGACGATGGGAATCGTCGTGGTCGCCTTGCGCGCGGCGAGGGTCGACACATTCCCGCCGCCCGTCACGATGACATCGACCTTGCGCTCCACGAGCTGAGCGGCGAGTTCGGGTAGGCGCTCCGCTCGCCCCTCCGCCGACCGATATTCGATGGCGATCGTGCGTCCTTCGACGTACCCGAGATCCCGCAGGCTCGCGCGCAATGCCTCGAGCCCCGCGGCGCCCGCGACGGACGCCGGTGAGGTGAGGAAGAGAACCCCGATCCGGGGTGTCTTGGCCGCCGGCTGCGCCTCGACTTCAACCTCTGTGGCGAGGAGCAGGAAGGCAAGGGCGAAGATGCGCCTGGATGGAGCGCCCATACGGCTGCAGCATACCCTGTCGGCCATGCGTAGTACTGTCCGAGGATGAGCTCCGGTCAGTCGTCCTCCTCCAGCACGAACAGCTCGCCCTGGCGCCAGACGCCGGAGAAGGTGCGGCGGTGCAGGGGGCAGGGGCCGAGGCGGTCGATCGCCGCGAGGTGGTCGGCGGTCCCGTACCCCTTGTGACGGGCGAAGCCGTATTCGGGGTACTGCTTGTCGACCTCGAGCATGATGCGATCGCGCGTGACCTTGGCCACGATCGACGCCGCCGCGACCGTCGCGCAGCGGGCGTCGCCGTCGACGAGATTGCGCTGCGGGCAGATCAGTCCGTCGAGCTTCACCCAGTCGGTGATCACCAGCTCGGGCGCCACCGCGAGCCCGCGTAACGCCTCCATCATGGCCAGCCGCGTGGCCTGCAGGATGTTCACGCGGTCGATGGTGAGGTGGTCGATGATCCCGACGCCGATGGCTACCGCCTTGGCCGTGATCTCCGCGAAGAGCGCCTCGCGGCGTTCGGCCGTGAGAACCTTCGAGTCGGCGAGGCGCGGCACGCGGCGGCCGGGATCGATGATGACGGCGGCCGCGACCACCGGCCCGGCGAGGGGGCCGCGGCCGACCTCGTCCAGCCCGGCCACGCGGGTGAGGCCCGCGCGCCAGGCCTGGCCTTCGTAGCGGTAGGGCGCGGTGACCGGCGTCACGCCGGAAGGAGGCGGCTACTCTTCTTCGACCGTGGTCGGAACCTGGGCAGCGCGCTTTTCCTTGATCCGGGCGGCCTTGCCCGCGAGGCCGCGCAGGTAGTAGAGCTTCGAGCGCCGCACGCGGCCGTGACGCAGCACCTCCACCCGCTCCACACGGGGCGAGTGCAGCGGGAAGGTGCGCTCGACGCCGACGCCGTACGAGATCCGACGCACCGTGAACGACGCCTTGGCGCCCTCGCCGCGCTTGCGGATCACCACGCCCTCGAAGGCCTGCGTGCGCTCCTTCTCACCCTCGATGACCTTCACCTGCACGCGCACGGTGTCCCCCGCGCCGAACCCGTCGCGGTCCTTCTTGAGCTGCCCGGCCTCCACCAACCCAATCGCATCCATGACCTGCCGTGTCCTTTCCAGTCGGGGGACCTCGAAGGGGTCCCCCCCGGGCCCCTCGATACTACCCGTCGGGCCGCTCCCCGCGCTCGAATCCTTCGACGATCTTCATGTCGTCGGCGCTGAGCGCCGCGCGCTCCAGCAGATCCGGTCGCGCCCGCCACGTCAGCCAGAGCGCCTGTCGCCGGCGCCACCGCGCGATGCGCGCGTGATCGCCCGACAGCAGCACCGCCGGCACCGTCAGGCCGCGGAACGCCTCCGGCCGCGTGTACTGCGGCGGCTCCAGGAGCCCGCTCGCGAACGACTCGTTGTCGGCAGCGCTCTCGCCGCCGAGCGCGCCCGGCAGCAGCCGCACCACCGCGTCGGTCACCACCAGGGCCGGCAGCTCGCCGCCGGTGAGCACGTAGTCACCGATCGAGAGCGTCTCGTCGGCGAGGTGCTCGCGCACGCGCTCGTCCACGCCCTCGTACCGCCCGGCAAGGAGGATCAGGTGCGACGCCCGCGCGAGCCCGGCCGCCGCCTGCTGGTCGAACTTGACGCCGCGCGGGTCCATCAACACCACCCGCGCGCCCGGCGTGCGCACCGCCTCCAC
This sequence comes from Candidatus Rokuibacteriota bacterium, assembly GCA_016200085.1. Classification (GTDB taxonomy): domain Bacteria; phylum Methylomirabilota; class Methylomirabilia; order Rokubacteriales; family CSP1-6; genus JACQFL01. The sequence goes on from JACQFL010000005.1 coordinate 24,663, forward strand.
CGCCGCGAACAGCGGCTCGGGCTTCAGCACCATCCCGCTGCCGCCGCCGAACACGGCGTCGTCGGTGACGCGGTGCCTGCCTTCGGCGTAGTCTCGAAGATTCACCACGCGAATGTCAACGATGCCGCGCGCCCGCGCCCGGCCGATCATCGACTCCGCGAGCGGCCCCTCGACCATCCGAGGGAACAGCGTGACGATGTCGATTTTCATGAGCTCGGAGGGGGGCTTCGCCCCTCTTCCGACGGCGCAGCGGGCCTAACGGCCGCTCGCGCCTGCCTCCCCCCGACGACAGGATTGCGCCGGCAAAGCCGGCGCGCGAACGACGCGGTCGATGCGCGCGCCACCGTCATCGTCGTCTACAGGTCGAGCAAGCCGTCGGGCGGGCGGATGACCACCCGCGCGGCGGCGAGATCGACGTCGAGGACGATCTCGGGGACGGCGGGGATCAGGTGTTCCCGGACGCCGCCCCGCACCACCCACCAGTCCTGCGCCGCCGACTGCTCGATGCCGGTCACGCGGCCGATCTCGGTGCCGTCCTCCGTCACCACCCGCGCGCCCTCGAGCTGCCAGGGATAGAACCGCCCCGGCGCCAGCGGCTCGGCCTCCGCCTCCGGCACCGCGAGCAGGCGCCCGACGAGCGCGCCCGCCGCCTCGGGGGAGTCACAGCCCTCGAGCGCCACGATGACGGCATCGCCGTGACGCCGCGCCGTGGCGACGCGGCACGGCTCCCGTTCGTCCCGGGCCGCGTCCCACAGCACGCACGCACCGACGCGCGCGAACCGCTCCGGATGGTCGGTCAGCGGCGTCACCCGCACCTCGCCGCGCACCCCGTGGGGCCGGGCGATCTCTCCGATGACCACCAATCGATTCCCCGCCGGCGACGTCACCCTGCCGCCTCCGCTGTCACCGTCGGAGCCGGGATCAGCCCGCGGCGGGCGCGCCGAGGTCCTGGGCGTGGATGAGCAGGCGCTTGACCGTGTTCGACGGCTGGGCGCCCTTGGCGATCCACGCCTGGACCTTGGTGCGGTTGATCTTCACCGTGGGCGGCTTGGTCAGCGGGTTGTACTGCCCGATGACCTCGATGAAGCGGCCGTCGCGCGGCGCGCGCGAGTCCGCCACCACGACCCGGTACGCCGGGCGCCGGGTCGATCCGATACGTCGCAAGCGAATGGACACTGCCACGTGGTCACCCCCTGAGGTTCGGGAATCCGGGAAGCTTCAAGCGAGGAAGCCGTCCCTCCATCCCCTTGAGCTGCTTCATCATCCGGCGCAGCTGCGCGTACTGCTTGAGCAGGCGATTGACGTCCTGCACGGTGGTGCCGCTGCCCCGCGCGATGCGCTGGCGCCGGCTCCCGTTGACCACCTCGGGGTGGTTCCGCTCCTGGGGCGTCATCGAGGAGATGATCGCGTCGAAGCGGCCGAGGTCGCTCTGCTCGGCGTCGAGGTCGCCCATCCCCGGCTTGAGCTTGTTGCCGAACGGCAGCATGCCGAGGATCTGATCGAGCGGGCCCATCTGCTGGACCTGTCTGAGCTGCTGGCGGAAGTCCTCGAGGGTGAAGCTGTCCTCGCGGAGCTTGCGCACCATCTCCTCGGCCTGCTTCTGGTCGACGGTGGCCTGCGCCTTCTCGACCAGCGACAGGACGTCGCCCATCCCGAGGATGCGCGAGGCCACCCGCTCGGGATGGAACGGCTCCAGCGCGTCGGTCTTCTCGCCCACACCCACGAACGCGATGGGCCGCCCCGTGACCTGGCGCACGCTGAGCGCCGCGCCGCCGCGCGCGTCGCCGTCCATCTTGGTGAGGACGATGGCGTCGATGCCGACGGCGGCGTTGAACTTCTCGGCGACGGTGACGGCGTCCTGGCCGGTCATGGCGTCCACCACGAGCAGCACGTGGTGCGGCTTGACCTCGGCGCGGATGGCCCTGAGCTCGTCGAGCATGGCCTCGTCGATGTGCAGCCGGCCCGCGGTGTCCAGGATCAGCGGGGTGAGCCCGCGCGCGGCGGCTTCCTCGCGCGCCTGGCGGCAGATGTCGACCGGCCGCTGGCTGGCGTCACCGACCACGGGCACGTCGACCTGCTTGCCGAGCGTGCGGAGCTGCTCGATGGCCGCCGGGCGATAGACATCGGCGGCGGCGAGGATCGGGTGCTGGCCCTGCCGGGCGAACCAGCGCGCGAGCTTGGCGGCGGACGTCGTCTTGCCCGAGCCCTGCAGCCCGATCAGCATGACGACGGTGGGCGGATGCGGCGCCGCGGCCAGGCGGTGGCCGCTGCCGCCGAGGAGCTCGATCAGCTCGGCGTGGACGACCTTCACGACCTGCTGCGCCGGCGTGAGCGACCTGAGCACGTCCTGGCCGACGGCCCTGTCCTTGACGCGGTCGATGAAGCCGCGGACGACCTTGAAGTTGACGTCGGCCTCGAGCAGGGCCACGCGGACCTCGCGCAGCGCCTCCTGGATGTTGTCCTCGGTGAGCCGGCCCCGGCTTCCCAGCCGGTCGAAGACGCCCTGCAGTCGTGTGCTCAGAGAATCGAACATGGAAGCATCAACTCTACGGAATTACTGCCGAAAGTGCAACTCGTGACGTTTCATCGCCGCTTCGAGGCGGGGAGCTCAGCGCGGCGCCAGCTGCCGTCCCGCCTGCCGGATCTGGCCCGTGTCGAAGGGCGGCTCGAGCAGGAGGATCAGCCGGTCGACCCCCACGCGCTCCAGCGACTGGCGCGCCCGCGTGTCCGGCCGCAGCCAGGCCTCGCTCATTCCCGCGAACACCGTCACCACGAACGGTGACGACGCGCGCTCGGTCGCGGCGCGCGCCTCGCGCGCGACCTGGACGAGATCCCCGAGCCGCGGATGCATCGCCTGGGTGTTGAAGCCGTCGCCGTGCCGGCCCGCGATCGCGGCCATGCGCGGCCCGAAGCCGCCGACGACGATCGGCGGCACGGGCTCGGGCCGGAGGAATCCGTGCGCGCCCGACCAGAGCTGCCGGACGAGGTCGATGGCGTCGGCGACGCGGCGGGCGCGGACCTCGTCCGGCTCGACCGGCTGGCCGATGGCCCGCTGCTCGGCGGCGTACGGCGTGCGGCGGCTGCCGCCCGCGCCGATGCCGAGGAGCAGCCGCCCGCCCGACACCGCCTGCAGCGTCGCCGCCATGTTGGCCAGCACCCCGGGATGACGGTTCGCGACGTTCAGCACGAGAGGGCCGAGCGTGATCCGGCGCGTGACCTCCGCGAGCGCCGTCAACACGGTCCACGCTTCCGGCACGCCGGGTCCGCCGTCGCCGTCGGGATCGCGCAGGTGGTCCCACGTCCAGAGCCCGTCGAACCCCGCCTCCTCGGCGGCGAGCGCGGCGGCGCGCATGTCGGCGTACCGCGCGCTCATGGGGATGAGGAGGAGGTCGGTCTTCATGGCCGGACCCGTCCTCAGGGGAGGAGGTCGCTCACATGGCTGGCGGTGGAGGAAGCAGCGAGCGGTGTGGCGAAGGCGTCCGGGCCCAGGATCGCGACCGATCGATACGTGGCCGAACGACCCGCTCCGCCGGGCTCGCGGAAGACCTGGAGGACGCGCCCGTTCACGTCGACGATCCAGTACTCGGGCACGCCGTTCCGCGCGTAGAGCTGGCGCTTGCGGGTGCGGTCGAACCTGAGCCGCGAGTGCGAGACCTCGACGACGAGCACCGGTTGGGACGGGTGATCGGCCGCGTAATCGCGCGGAGATCCTCGGACGACGGCCACGTCGGGCTCGGGCTCGGACACGTCGTCGAGCCCCAGCGGGAGGCCGGTTCTTACGGTCCAGCCCGCTCCGAACGCGCCGCGCAGGGCTTCGGCGACGAGTTGAACAGTCGTTGCGTGCGAGGGGTGCGGCGGCTCCTTGACGAAGAGGTGGCCGTCGACGAGCTCGATCCGGTCGTCCGGGCGGAAGATCTCGCGCTCGACCATCCGCTCGTATTCGATGCGGGTCCAGCGTCGTGTCGGGGGGCTCTCGTGGCTCATGTCGGGCTCAGCGCCGTCACCACTGCGCGGCCTGGCGCAGCTCCTTGACCCGGGCGCCGGGGTCGACGCCGTCGAACACCGCCGAGCCCGCGACCAGGATCGTCGCGCCGTGCTCGACGCACGGGCGGACGTGCTCGCGCGTGACGCCGCCGTCGACCGAGACGTCGGCGCTGCGGGCGCCGAGCAGCGTGCGCACCTCGCGGATCTTCGGATACACGGCCGGGATGAACGTCTGGCCGCCGAAGCCCGGGTTGACGGACATGATCAGGACGAGGTCGAGATCGTCGCGCACGTACTCGATGGCGGAGGGGGACGTGGCCGGGTTGAGCGCCGCGCCCGCCTTGACCCCGAGCTCGCGGATCTGCGCCAGCGAGCGCTGCAGGTGGGGACAGGCCTCGACGTGCACGGTGAGCAGGTCGGCGCCGGCACGGACGAAGTCGGCGAGATACTTCTCCGGCTCGACGATCATCAGGTGCAGATCCAGCGGCAGCCGCGTCCGCTTGCGGATGGCGCTCACGATCGGCAGCCCCATCGTGATGTTCGGCACGAACCGCCCGTCCATCACGTCGATGTGGATCTGATCCGCCCCCCCCGCCTCCACCCGCGCGATCTCCTCCGCCAGGATCCCGAAATCCGCCGAAAGAATGGAAGGCGCAATCCTGACGGAGGTAGCCACGCCCTAGTTATATCGCGCGCCACGACTTTCACGGAAGCACGCTCGCAGGTGCCCCACTTGACGCACCACCGCCTGCCCAACCGCTCCGAGCGCCGGCTTTGCCGGCGCAATCCTGTCTTCAGGGGGAGGCAGGTCAGGGGACGGAGTCCCCCTCCGAGTGGGCTATGCCCAGCGCACGAAACGCAGCGCGGTGAAGCCGTCGGTGCCGTGGCGGTGGGGCAGGCAGCGCAGCCGGCCGCCGGGCTCGAGCGTCAGGGGAAACGTCGCGGGCGCGTTGACGCGGAAGTTGCGCCGCCGGTCCAGGAAGCCGAGCGTCACCTCCTCGTTCTCTTCCGGCTCGAGGGAGCAGGTGGCGTACACGAGCCGGCCGCCCGGCTTGACCATGGCGCCCGCGGCGGCGAGGATCTCGCGCTGGCGCCCCGCGCTGGTGGCCAGGTCGTCGGCCTTGCGATGCCACTTGACCTCGGGATTGCGCCGCAGCACGCCGAGGTTCGAGCACGGCGCGTCGACGAGCACCGCGTCGCACTGCTCGGCGAAGCGCGGCGCCAGGGTCTCCACGGTGCCGCCCGCCGTCTCCACGATGGTGACGCCCAGCCGCCGGGCGGAGTCGTCCACCAGGCGCAGCCGCACGGGTTGCGGGTCGAAGGCGAGCACGCGCCCGCGGTTGCCCATGAGCTGCGCGATGTGCGTCGTCTTCGTCCCCGGCGCGGCGCACACGTCCGCCACCACCTCCCCGGGCCTGGGGTCGAGCAGGTGGCTCACGAGCATCGACGCCTCGTCCTGCACGGCGAAGTGGCCCTCGATGAACGCCCTCCAGGCATCGGGCCGCCCGCCGTGCTCGGCCACCAGGCCCTCGGGCGCGTAGCTCGTCGGGCGCGAGCCGATCTGCTCCTCGATCCGGAGCCGGTCGGCGAGCGCGTCGCGATCGCGCTTCAGGGTGTTGGCGCGTAGCGTCACCGGCGGGCGCTCGTTCATCGCCCGCATCAGCGCCTCCGCCTCGTCGTGCCCGTAGCGCCCGATCCAGCGCGCGGCGAGCCAGGTCGGGAAGGAGCAGCGGACGGCGAGCGCGTCGACCGGATCAGCGGGGGGCGCGGGCTCGCGCTCGCGCGTACCCCGCCGGGCGAAGGAGCGGAGCACAGCGTTCACGAACTCCGGCGCGCCGGTGGTCTTGCGCCCGTGGGCGAGCGAGACGGCGTCGTTGACGGCGGCGAAGGCGGGCACGCGGTCGAGGAACACGAGCTGGTAGGCGGTCATGCGCAGCGCCGCCAGCGGTCGGGCGTCGAGCGCGTCCAGCTTGCGCCTGGCATGGGGCGCGAGGACCCAGTCGAGGTACCGCTGCCACCGCAGCGTGCCGTAGACCAGCTCGGTGGCGAGGGCGACGTCCCGGTCGCTGAGCACGCGGCGCGTGAGCTCGACGTCGAGCGCGAGGTCGGCGAAGGCCTGGTCGCTCGCCACGCGCTCGAGCACGCGGACGGCGACGGCGCGCGCGGGGGAGGGCGCCTTCACGGGGTGGTGAGCCTCGCGCCCGCGCCGAGCCGCGCGCCGCGCAGGTACGCGGGCCACGCGACCGCGCGGCGGTTCTCGGCCTGGACCTCCAGCGGCAGGAGCGCCTCGTCCGCGGTGGCGACCACGAGCGTGCCGTCGTGGGGGACGAGGGTTCCGGCGGGGGCGCCGGTCGCCGCCGGGACGGCGCGCGCCCGCCAGAGGTGCAGAGGCCCCGCCGGGGTGGCCGTGAGGGCGCCGGGCCAGGGGTTGCAGCCGCGCACGAGGTTCACCACCTCGCGCGCGGCGCGGGCCCACTGCACGTACCCATCGGACTTCTTGAGCCTCGGCGCCAGCGTGGCCTCCTCGTGCCGCTGAGGTGTGGGGGTGACCACGTCCAGGGTGGCAAGCGTGTCAACGAGCAGGGTGGCGCCGAGCGATGCCAGCCGCGCCGCCAGCTCCCCCGCCGTCTCGGCCGGCTCGATGGCCAGCGGCGCGGATCTCAGGATGGCGCCCGTGTCGAGGCCCTCGTCCATCTGCATGGTGGTGATCCCGGTCACGGTCTCGCCGCGGATGATGGCCCAGGCGACCGGCGCGGCGCCGCGGTAGCGCGGGAGCAGCGAGGCGTGCACGTTGATCGACCCGCGCCGCGGCACGTCGAGCACCGCCTTCGGCAGGATCTGTCCGAACGCCACGACCACCGCCACCTCGGCCCCGAGCTCCGCCAGCCGCTCCGCCCACCCCGGATCCCGCACGCGCGCCGGCTGCACGACGGGCACGCCCGCTTCCGTCGCCCGGACCTTCACCGCCGACGCCAAGAGCTTCTGCCCCCGGCCCGCGGGCCGGTCGGGCTGCGTGACGACGCCGACCACCTGATGCTTCGCCAGGAGCGCCTCGAAGGTGGGAAGAGCAAACTCCGGCGTCCCGTAGAACAGCACCTTCATGCGTCGACACAAGAACGTCGCGCCCTGCGCGATCGTTCGCCGCGAGATCGACGAACCTCGCCGCGGTGGCGGGCGCGGGGGGCCGGGGCGGGGTGCGGGAAGCCGTTGGGTACGGGCTGAAGTCGGCGCGCGTACCACGCGGCGCGCGGACACGCCGTCACGACGTCACTGTCAGTCGGCTTCCCGCACCCCGCCCCGGCCCCCCGCGCCCGCCACCGCCGGGACGCCGCCGACCCGCCCGGATCGGCGCCCCGGGCGCGAGGCCTACAGGGCGAACGCGCGATGAGTGTGATCGTCCGCGAGGCCGTCTTTGCGAATCTTCCGCTTGATGCGATCACGCGTGACCGGATCGAGCCGATCGATGAAGAGCACGCCGTCGAGGTGGTCCAGCTCGTGCTGCAGCACGCGCGCGAACAGGCCGCGGGCCTCGATCTTCACGGGCTCGCCCTCGAGGTCCTGCGCCTCGAGGTGCACCCATTCGGACCGCGTGACGTCCGCGAAGATCCCGGGGATCGACAGGCAGCCTTCCTCGGCGGTCAGCGACCCGCCCTCGGCCACGATCGAGGGATTCACGAGCCCGCGCGGCGCGCGGCCCCGCTCGTCGCCCACGACCATCAGCCGCAACGAGACCCCGACCTGGGGGGCCGCCAGCCCGATGCCGACCTCGTCGTACATGGTGTCGATCATGTCGGCCACGAGCGCTCGCGTCGCGTCGGTGATCTCCGTGATCGGCGTGGTGCGCCGGCGCAGCAGGGGATCACCGTATTTTCTGATTTTCAGGACAGCCATTCGACCGGATCCACCTCCGCTTCCACCATGATACCGCGAGCGGCGAGGCTCGCTCCGTACTCGGCGAGCGCCGGCCCGAGACGGCGCGGCAGGTCGTCGTCACCCTTCACCACGACGTGCCAGCCGCGCCGGCGCCGGCCCGCGGCCGGCGGGTACACCGTCAACGCGTGGTCGGCGCGAAGGGCCTCGGCGAGGGCGGCGGCGCCCGCGCGGCCGTCGGCGCCGGCGCGCGCGGTGACGCCGAGCACCGCGAGCCGGCGGAACGGCGGGTAGCCGAGCTCCGACCGGAACCGCAGCTCGCGGGCGTAGAAGCCGTCGAGGTCTTGCTTGGTGACCGCCTCGATGGCGTAGTGGGTCGGGTTGCGCGACTGCACCACGAGCGCGCCGTCGCCCCGGACCCGCTCCGCCGCCGCCCACATCAAGGCGAACCCGCGCTCGGCGGCCCGGAAGTCGGGCATCCCCAGGAGCTGGTCGGGCGAGACGAACGCCGCCAGCCCGAGCGAGCCGGGCCCGAACAGCCTCAGGGCGCCCCGTGTCCCGATCACGATGTCCGCCGCGGCGGCGTCGGCGCGCTGGGTGTCGGCCCGGCGTCCGCGGGCGGCCTCCGGGTCGTAGCGGGCGATGCGCGTTCGCGGAAAGCGCCGGCGCACGCCCTGCTCGACGCGCTCGGCGCTCCAGCCAAAGGGCCCGAGGCGCCGGCCCGTGCACTGCGGGCAGGTGGAGGGCAACGCCTCGGCCTGGTCGCACAGCCGGCACGCGAGCGTGCGCGCGGCGGGCGCGTAGGCGAGCGCGATCGCGCACCGCGCGCAGCGGACGACGTGTCCGCACTCGTCGCAGCCCAGCACGGCGTGCAACCGGCTCACGGCCAGGAACACGCGGCGGCCCGCGGCCAGCGTCTCTCGCACGGCGCGCGCGAGCGGGGGCGTGAGGGCCTCGCGCCGCGCGATGCCGCGCGGGTCGGCGAGCGTCGTCGCCGGCCAGGCCCCCCGGGGCGGCTGATCGAGTCGCGCGCGCCCGTCGACCGTCCGCTGCCAGAGCTCGGCGCTCGGCGTGGCGGCGGTGAAGAGCGCGGCGAGGCCTTCACGGGCGGCGCGCTCCAGGGTGACGTCACGGGCGTGCACGCGCGGGCGTCCGGGCGGCTTGTGCGCCGCTTCCTGCTCGTCGACGACGGCGATCATCCCGCCCGGCGGCAGCGGGGCGAGCAGCGCGCTCCGCGTGCCGACGGCGAGGCGCGAGGCGCCCGAGGCCACTGCCGCCCAGCCGCCGGCGCGATCGCCGTCCGACACGCCGGAGTCGAGGCGGACGACGCCGCCGAATCGGGCCAGGCGTTGGGCCCAGCGCGCGGCCCCGTCGATGTCGGGGGCGAGCACCAGGGCGGCCGGCGCGTCGCCGACGCGCTCGAGCAGTCGCGTCTCACGGCCCGCCCCGACGAGGAGCCGCGGTGTGACCGCGTCGGCCGTGGCGCGGGTGGCCACCGCCGGCACGGCGTCGGACGGGACCGGCGGGGGCAGCAGGGCGAGGTACGTCGCGCCGAGCCCGGACAGCGTGTCGGCCGCGATCCACTCCACGAGCGCGCGGGCGGTGGCATCGAGCAGCGGGACGCGGTCGAGGAGCCGCGCGAGCGGCTTGAGCCGCGCCCCGTCGCCGTCGCGGAGGGCGACCACGACGCCGGCGCGGGCGGCGCCCTTGAGCGGCGCGATCACGCGCTGCCCGGTGGCGAGCCGCCAGTCCTGGGGCACCACGTACGAGAAGGGATGGGCGACGGGCGCGTCGAAGACGACGTCGGCGATCAGCGGCATGTTGGCGCAGAAAGCCTATCGCGCGCGGCGCGAGTCGTACTCCCGCCGGGCGAGTTTCAGGTCGTCCCAGGCCATGCGCTTGTACTCGTCACCGGGATTGCGGAGCAGGAACGCGGGATGGAACGTCGGGATCAGCACCGCGGCGCCGAAGGGATGCACGCGCCCGCGCAGCTTGCCGATCGGCTCGCGGGTCCGGAGCAGCGCCTGGGTGGCCACGCTACCGAGCGCGAGCACCACCTTGGGCTGGATCGCGCGGAGCTGGGCCGCGAGGAACGGGGCGCAGGTGGCGAGTTCCTCCGCCTCGGGATTGCGATTGCCCGGCGGCCGGCACTTCACGGCGTTGGTGACGTAGACCTCGTCGCGGGTGAAGCCGACCCCGCGCGCGGCGAGCATCCGGGTGAGGAGCTGGCCGGCGCGCCCCACGAACGGTAGCCCCTGGGCGTCCTCGTCGGCGCCCGGCCCCTCGCCGATGACCAGGAGATCGGCGCGTGGGTTGCCGGCGCCGAAGACGATGGTGGCGCGGCCCTCGCAGAGCTTGCAGCGGCGGCAGCCCTGCAGCGCCGCCTCCTGCGCGCGCAAGGCATCGTCGGGCTCGAGGAGGTAGCGGCCCTCGAGGGGGAGATCCTTCACCCCGAGGTCACGGTGGAAGCGGAGCGTCGCGGCGAGACCGGCCACGGCCTCGGCGAGCTCGTGGGCGGCCGTCGGGGTGCTCGCCTCGTCCGGCACGTCAGCGGCGGGCCGGCACGGCCCTGGCCCGGAGCGCGAGGACCGCGCTGAGGATCTCGTCGGCGACCGCGGCCTTGGACATCTTCGGCAGCGCGCGGCTGCCGCCCCAGCGGTCGATCAGGAGCACCTCGTTGTCGTCGGCGTCGAAGCCGATGCCCGCGCGGCTGACGTCGTTGGCCACCAGCAGGTCCACGCCCTTGCTCTCGAGCTTGCCCCGCGCGTGCGCGGCGACGTCGTGGGTCTCCGCGGCGAAGCCGACGATGAACGTCGCGCCGCTTCGGCGCGCGGCCACCTCGGCCAGGATGTCGGGATTCGGCGTCAGATCGAGGGTCAGATCCTGCTTGCCCTTGATCTTGGTCGCGGCCGGACGCTTGACCCGGTAGTCGCCCACCGCGGCGGCCTTGATCACGATCGTCGCCGCCGCCGCGTGCTGCAGCACCGCCTCCCGCATCTCCTCGGCCGTCTCGATCGGCACGAAGACCGCCCCGGACGGCGGGCGCAGCGCGGTGGGCCCCGACACCAGCGTCACCGCGGCGCCGCGGCGGAGCGCGGCGGCGGCCAGCTGGAAGCCCATCTTGCCCGACGAGCGGTTGGAGATGTAGCGCACCGGGTCGATCGCCTCGCGCGTCGGGCCTGCCGTCACCAGCACCCGCTCCCCGGCGAGGTCGCGCGGGCTCAGCAGCGCGACGAGCGCCTCGACGATGGTCTCGGGCTCGGGCAGCCGGCCCCGCCCGCTGAGCCCCGAGGCGAGGGGCCCAGCCTCCGGCTCCATCACCGTGACCCCGCGCTGGCGGAGCACGGCGACGTTGGCCATCACCGCCGGGTGCTCCCACATGCCGCCGTCCATGGCGGGCGCCATCAGCACGGGGCCGCGGGCGGCCAGGAGCACCGTGGTCAGGAAGTCGTCGGCGATGCCGTGCGCCGCCTTGGCGAGCACGTTGGCCGTCGCGGGCGCGACGACGACGGCGGCCGCGCGCTCGGCGAGGGCGACGTGCTCGACGGCCTCGTCGCTCCGGGGGTCGAAGAGGTCGGTGAGGACGGGCCGGCCGGAGAGCGTGCGGAAGGTGAGATCGCCGACGAAGCGGCGCGCGTGCTCGGTCAGGCAAACGGTCACCCGCGCGCCCTGGCGCGTGAGCTCGCGCAGCAGGACCACGGCCTTGTAGGCCGCGATCGACCCCGTGACCCCCAGCACCAGCTCCCTGCCGTCGAGGGGCATCAGGCCTTCGGCGCCTCCCCCTCTTCCTTCACGCGGTACTCGACCTTGGCCCCGCCGATCTCCTCGAGCGACGTGCTGGTGGGCTTCTTGTGACGGGTCTCCACGCGCGCGGGCGCGCCGCGGTTCAGCTGGCGGGCCCGCTTGGCCGCGAGCACCACGAGCAGGTACCGGTTGGACACCTTGTTGAGCGCGTTCTCCAGCGAAGGGAATGCCATCAGTCGGGAACCTCCAGATCGGGGAATCGAAGCGACAGCCGGACCGTGCGACAGCGCTCCGCGAGGACGATGGCCGTGATCTGGTCCACCGCCGCCTTCACGTCGCGGTTGATGACGAGGTAATCGTAGCGGCGCCAGAGGGCGACCTCCTCGCGGGCCCGGCGCAGCCGGCGCGTCATGTCGTCCTCGGCGTCGGAGCGCCGCTCGCGCAGGCGCTGCTCGAGCTCGGCCATCGACGGCGCCACGATGAAGACGAGCACCGCCTCCGGGTACCAGCGCCGCAGCTGGGCCGCGCCCTGGGTGTCGATGTCGAGGAGCACGTCGCGGCCCTCGTGCAGCATGGCCTCCAGCGGCTTGGCCAGCGTGCCGTAGAACCGGCCATGCACGGTCGCCCACTCCGCGAACTCGCCGCGGTCGCGCAGATCCTGGAAGCGCTCCTCGCTCAGGAAGTGGAAATCGACGCCGTCCTGCTCGCCCCCGCGCGGGGCGCGGGTGGTGGCGGACACGGAGTACGCGAGGTCGGGCACCCGCAGCCGCACCTCGCGGCACAGGGTCGTCTTGCCGGCGCCCGAGGGAGCGGAGACGACGAACAGGGTTCCGCGGCGGCGGATCACCCGCCGTCCCGATCGTTCGCCAGCCGCTGCGCCAGCGTGGCGGGCTCGAGCGACGACAGGATGAGGTGGTCGCTCCCGGTCACGATGACCGCGCGCGTGCGCCGGCCGTTCGTCGCGTCAACCAGCTTCGCGCTGCCCTTGGCGCTCTCGATGAGCCGCTTGACGGGAAGCGAGTCGAGGCCCACGATCGCGACGATCTGGTCCGCGACCACCACGTTGCCGTGCCCCACGTTGACCAGCGAGCGGCTCGCCACGTTCCCTCCGGCTATTCAATGTTCTGGACCTGCTCGCGCATCTTCTCGATGATCCCCTTCGCGGCGAGCGTGGCCTGGCTGATCTCGAGATCGTCCGACTTCGCGGCGACGGTGTTGACCTCGCGGTTCAGCTCCTGGATGAGGAAGTCGAAGGGCCGGCCCACCGGGCCGCCACGGTCGAGCATCACGGCGAACTCCGCCAGGTGCGCGCCGAGCCGCGCGAGCTCCTCGGCGACGTCGGTCTTGCTCGCCCACACCGCCGCCTCGGTGAGGACCCGGGCCTCGTCGACGGCCGCCTCCCCGAGGAGGGCCCGCATCCGCTCGCGCAGCCGCTCGGATCGCCGGGCCGCCGCCAGGGGGGCGCGCTCGGCGATGACGGCGACCTCGTGCTGGAGATCGGCGTGCCGCGTCCGCAGCTCGGCGGCGAGCGCGGCGCCCTCGGTGGTGCGCCGCTCGATCAGCTCGTCGAGCGCCTGCCGCAGCACGGCCTCGAGCAGCGGCCACATGGCCTCCGGGCTCGGCGGCGCGCTCTCCTCGAGTTGCACCACGCCCGGCCGCTCGAGCAGCCACGTCAGCGCGGGTCGGTCCCCGACGCCGAGCGCGCGGCCAAGAGCCTGGGCCTCCTGCATGTAGGTGCGCGCGAGGTCGGCATCGACGCGCACGTGCTGCGCGGCGCGTCCGGCGCGCGGCGAGAGCTGCACCGTCACGTCGATGCGGCCGCGCTCCAGGCGCGACTGGATCAGTCGGCGCGCGTCGAGCTCGAGCGCGACGAGGCTCGACGGCAAGCGCAGCGCGACGTCGAGATGGCGCGAGTTGACGGAGCGCGCCTCGACCGTGAGCGCGCAGTCCTCGGCCGCGCGCTCGGCGCGGCCGAAGCCGGTCATGCTCCTGATCATCGGGGGGGTGGCACGCTCCTGAGGCTGGGTGGAACTTCGCAACCCATCACGAAAGAATAGCCAAATTTGCCTGTAGTGTCAACGTGTTGCGTTTGACGTGGCGCGCACGAGCGACGTAGATTGGATCCGCGACGCCCTCGGCGTCGGGAGGGAACCCCGGACGTGACGCGCTGGACCCTGGCCGTCTTCGCGGTCATGCTCGTCGGGCTCACGCTCGTCGTCGCGGCGGCGCGCCTGTTCGGCGGCTCGGGCTCGCGGCTGTCGCTCATCGTCTCGGTGGCCTCGGCCTGGCTCGGCGCCTGGGTGCTCTGGAGCTTCGCGGGCGGCCTGGCCCTGCACTACGGCGCGCTCAGCACCTACGACGCGCCGGTCTTCGGCGTTCTCGCGCTCGTCGCCGGCGTCGTGCAGTACCGCGCGCGCCTCGAGCGCGGCCGCGAGCCCGCCCTCGCCGTCTTCATCGGCGGCCAGCTCGTGTGGATCGCCATCGTCCTCGTGCGCAACGGCATTGTCAGTGGTCGATGAGACGACGCCGCGGCATGGCCCATGTGGTTGCCGGGATGATTGCGAGCCTTGTTGTATGTTCCGTCATGACGACGCCTTACGCCGGTTCCGACACCGTCACGCTGCCAACCGATCCCGCGCACGTCCGAGCGCTTCAGCGCGCGTTCGCAGCCGGTCATCAACCCTGGAGAGCCGACCCAATCGCCGTCGCGAGCGTTGCGCTGTATGAAGTAATGAAAACGGCCGAATCGGCGTTCGCGGCGAGCACATCGGCTGACCGTCTCTACCTCAATCTGCACCTTGCAGAAGAGACAGAGCGTCGCGCCGTGGTGAGCGGCAGCGGGATGCGATACGACTATCGAGTCTATTTGGAACGGTTGTCGCCAACCCCCAGAGCGGGCCCCGGCATATGGATGGCCGTCGAGATAGAGTACGCGGCACGGCGAGAATGAGTCGCAGGCGAACGGTGTGAGCAAACTGAGACCCGTCGACGTCACGCGCCTGCGCGGGCGCTTCTTCGAGGTGCTCCAGCAGACCGAGCGCACGCAGTGCGCGGTCATGACCATCGCCCCCGGCGCGGAGGCCGGGCCCGCGGAAGAGCACGCCGGCAACCAGATCGTCTACGTGATCGAGGGCGTGGCCGTGCGAGGTGAGCGGCTGCCGGCGGCGGCGAGCCGAGCGGTGTGTGAGGTGGGCGCGCGCCAGCGCGCCCGGCCGAACGGTGAAATGTTCGAGAGGCCGGAATCCGGGCACCACGGCCCTGTTTTTCCTCACCGTCTACGCGCCATCGGAGTACTGACCCGGCCCGCGAATTGAGGTTGGTCTTCCCGCCGAGGCCCGCTAGGATAACGGGATGCGCCAGCGTCGCGAGCTGACCGCCCGTCTGGAGGACAACATCGCCCGGTGCGTGGTGGGCAAGCCGGAGATCGTCCGGCTCGTCGTCGTCGCGCTGCTGGCCCGCGGCCATCTCCTCATCGAGGACGTGCCCGGCGTCGGCAAGACCACGCTGGCCTCGGCGCTCGCCCACTCCATCGGCGGCGAGTTCCAGCGCATCCAGTTCACCTCCGACATGCTCCCGTCGGACATTCTCGGGGTGTCGATCTGGCAGGCCGACCGCGGGGCGTTCACGTTCCAGCCCGGGCCGCTCTTCGCCAACGTGGTGCTCGCGGACGAGATCAACCGCACCACGCCCAAGACGCAATCGAGCCTGCTCGAGGCGATGAACGAGTTCCAGGTCTCGCTCGATCACACCACGCGCCCGCTGCCGCGGCCGTTCATGGTGCTCGCCACCCAGAACCCGCACGAGTACGAGGGGACCTACCCGCTGCCGGAGTCGCAACTCGACCGCTTCATGCTCCGGATCCGCATCGGCTATCCCGGCGCCGCCGACGAGAAGACGATCCTGCTCGGCGGCGCCGCGGCGCCGGAGACCGTGAAGCCCGTGCTGACGCCGGGCGAGGTGATCGGGCTGCAGGAGGCCACCGACGAGATCCGCGCCGACGAGTCGGTGCTCGACTACATCCTGGCCATCGTCACCGCCACGCGCACCTCGTCGCTCCTCGGCCTGGGCGTCAGCCCGCGCGGCTCTCGCGCGCTGCTCCAGGCGGCGCGCGCGTGGGCGCTCCTGGACGGGCGCGACTACCTCGTGCCCGACGACGTCAAGCGTCTCGCGGTGCCCGCGCTCGCCCACCGGGTGATGCCCGCCGTGGCGGGCGGCGACGGGGGCGCCGGCGCCCTCGACGGCGAGACGGCCATCCGCGCGATCCTCGAGGATGTTCCGGTTCCGCGGTAGGGCCTCGGGCTGGCGCCTCGAGGGGTGGCCCCCGGAGTTCCTCAGGCCGAACCGCACGATCCGTCCGACCCGCGAGGGCTGGTGGTGCCTGCTCTCGGCGATCGGGCTCGGCCTGACCGCGGTCAACAGCGGCAACAACCTGCTCTACCTGCTCGAGTCGATGCTGCTCGGGCTCATCGTCGTCTCGGGCGTGCTCTCCGAGATCGCCCTGCGGCGGCTGCGACTCATCGCCGTGCTGCCCGACGAGATCTATGCGGGACGGCCCGCGATCCTGGGCGTGCGCGTCCTGAACACCAAGCGGCGGCTGCCGTCGTACTCGATCGGGCTGGAGGTCCAGAAGCCGGCCGGCGACGCCGACCGGGTGAAGCGGGTGATCACGCTGCCCCGCATCCCCGCCGCCGGCGAGCGTCTCGTCACCTGGGAAGACCTTCTGCCGCACCGCGGCCGTCACCGCCTGCCCGGCGTGCGGGTCACCACGCGCTTTCCCTTCGGGCTCTTCCTCAAGGCCGGTCGCACCCAGCTGGACGTCGCGGTCATCGTCTTCCCCGCCGTCACCGCCACGGGCGCGGCCGTGGCGAGCGATGCCGCCGACGCCGCCGGACGCTCGCGGCCCCGGCGCGGACGCGGGCACGATCTCCACAACCTCCGCGAAGCCCATCCCGGGGACGACCCGCGTCTCGTGCACTGGCGCATCAGCGCCAAGACCGGCGTGACCATGACTCGCGAGATGGAGGCGGAAGCGCCGCTCGACGTGCGCATCGCGCTCGACGGCACGGGCCGCCGCGACCCGGCCCACCTCGAGCGGGCGCTCTCGCGCGCCGCCTCGCTCGCCGTGCACTTCCTCCGGGCGGGCGCCGGCGTGGAGCTGGTCGGCCCCGGGGTCGGCATCCGGCGCGGGACCGGCCGCGACCACCAGCGCCGCCTCCTCACCGCGCTCGCGCTCTGGGAGCCCGCAGCCGCGCCCCCCCGCGCCCCGCGCACCCTCGGCCCCGGCGCCCGCGAGATCCGCGTGAGCCTCGATTAGCATGACCGCCGCCCTGGCCCTCGCGCTGGCCACGTACCTGCTCGTCGCCGACGGGATCGTCGCGCTCCTCGTGGCCGGGCTCGTCGGCCCGCTGGGCGCGCTGCTGCTCGGGGTGGGCCTCGCCCTGACGTGGTCGGCGCGCGTGCGGGCGCTGGTGGGGCCGCGCGCCGTCCGCGCGCTGCTGCTCGGCGTTGCCGCGCTCGCCCTGGTGGACCTCTTCTACTTCGCCACGGCGTTGCTGGACGGCTTCCTGCACCTGCTGATCGCCCTGATCCTCCTGCGCCTGCTCACGGTCCGCGCGCCGCGCGATCTCCGCGACGCCGGCCTCATGTCCTTCTTCGTGCTCGTCGCCTCCTCGGCGGTGGACGTCAGCTTCGGCTTCCTCTTCGTCTTCGTCGCCTACCTGCTCGGCGCGACGTGGATGCTGCTGCTCCACCACCTCGTGAGCGACTCCGCGCCGGAGCGGGGCAGCCTGCGCCTGCGGGGCGAGCTGGCGTGGGTGGTGACGGGGGCCTCGGCGGGGGCGCTCGTGATCACCGCGGCGCTGTTCTTCGTCATCCCGCGCGTGGGCGAGGCGACCCTGGCCTTCCGCCACCAGATGCGCCGGATGACCACGGGCTTCTCGGAGCGCGTGGAGCTCGGCGCCATCGGAGAGATCGAGACGGACCTGACGGTGGCGATGCGGGTGCACCTGCCGGACGGCGAGCCGCCGCCCGCCGTGCTCGAGCGGCTGCGCTGGCGGGGGCTCGCCCTCGACGTCTACAACGGCGCCGCCTGGGGCGCGAGCCGCGGCCGGCGGATGACGCTGCGTCCCTCGCTGGCCGGCGAGGTGGACGTCGCGGTGCGCCGGGCGCCGGGGCCGTTGCTGCGCCAGGAGATCGTCCTCGAGCCGATCGGCACCGACGCCCTGTTCGTGGCGCCGGGGGCCGTCCGCGTCACCATCCGCCAGAGCGCCGTCATCACGGACGACCTCGGCTCCCTCCTGATCCCCACCCCGAGCAGCCGCGTGCAGTACGCCGTGGACTCGGAGCTGGCGGGCGGGCTGGGCGGGCGGCCGCCCGAGGATCTCGATCCCTCCGTCCGCAGCCGCTATCTCCAGCTGCCTCCGCTGCCCGCGCGCGTGGGCGCGCTCGCGCGGCAGATCACCCGCGACAGCCGGGACGCGTACGCCGCGGCCACCGACCTCACGGCGTATCTCTCGACCAACCTGCGCTACTCGCTCAACCTCGACCACACCCCGGGCTTCGACCCGATCGACGAGTTCCTCTTCGCGCGGCGCTCGGGCAACTGCGAGTACTTCGCCTCCGCGCTGGCCATCATGCTCCGCTCCATCGGCATTCCTTCGCGGGTGGTGACGGGCTTCCAGCGGGGGGAGTGGAACCCCTACGGCAACTTCTTCGCGGTGCGCATGGCCGACGCGCACGCCTGGGTCGAGGTGCACGTCGCCGGCACGGGCTGGGTCACGTTCGATCCGTCGCCGCGCGCCGGGGCGGCGTCGTCGTCGAACAACCTGGCGCTCTACCTCGATTCCTTGCGCATGCAGTGGTACCGCTACGTGGTCAGCTGGAGCCAGCAGGACCAGGTCGAGGCGGTCGCGCGCGTGCGCAGCGCGACCTGGGCCACGGCCCGGTGGTCCGATGCAGCGGCCCCGGGCAGGGAGCTGGCCCGCGTGGCCCTGGCCGTGGCTGCGCTCGTCGCGCTCTGGCTGGTCTGGCGGCTGTGGCGCCCGCGATCCGCGCGCGCTGCGGGGTCCGTGGCGCGCCTGCCCGACTTCTACCGGCGGGCGCTCCGGGTGCTGGCGCGGCGCGGGCTGGTGCCGCGCGCGACCGAGACGGCGCGGGAGTTCGCCGCCCGCGTGGCCGCGGCCTCGGCCGACGCGGGCGCTCTACTCGCCACGCTCACGGACGCCTACGAGCGCGTCCGCTTCGGGGCCGCCACGTTGACCGCGGCCGACGTCGTCGACCTCGCCGTCCTGGCCACCCGTCTCGCCACGCCAGGTCCCGCGCGCGTCTGAGCGCGCCACGAGGCGCCCACGCGTCACCACAGGAAGAGTCTGCCGCCCTGAAGGCGGGCAGAGATGCGTGTCGGGGCCAGCGGATGCGCTGCGCCGCGCCCGGCTCGCGTTCAGGCCCTCCCGGTGGTCTTCCGTGGCGCTCTCCGACCGCTCCCGATGGCTGGTCGGGCGCGCCGCGGCCGTGCGTCGTTCGACCTTGTGGCCGGCGGCGCGGTTCGCTCTCTTGTGGGCGCAAGAAACGCGATGCAAAGATGGCCGCTCTCCGCGAGCATACCGGCGAGCACGATGACCGCGCCCTCCGAGAGCCCCACGCGCTCGCCGATCTCTGCCGGTGACATCTCACCGTACGATCGGCTCCCACTCGGTCACCGCCTCGATACGGGACTGTAGCGGCAGGACCTCGTCGTCGCATGCCATGACGGCCACCGCGCGGAACTCCGGTGGCGTGCGCCTCGTAGTTGAAGGCGCAGGCGATGACCACGTCGAAGTTGGCGTCGCCCGCCTCGCGGACCGCCGCCACGAGGTCCGGCCGGGTGACAGTCCCGAACTCCGGGGCGACGAGGATCGCCGACTGGTACTCGGCGGTCGGGATGTTCTTGCGCTTCGCCTCATCGTGACGGAGGGCTTCGACGCTCTTGCGGGCCGGCGGCTTCGGCTTACGTGCCACGACGTCTACCGCGCCATAGGATGCATGACGTCGATCGCCCAGCCCACGTCCAGGGGCTCCCCCAGCCAGCCCGGGGTCGCGGTGTGCGCGTCCAGTCGCAGGCCCTCCGCCTCGTGCCGCGTGCGGAAGATCTCCACGGGATCCCCGCGCACCTCCGGAGGCGGCGGGACCTCGGGCAGGAGACGGCCATCCGGGCGGCGGAAGCGCAGCGCGCCGTCCGGCTGGC
>JACQFL010000050.1 GCA_016200085.1 Candidatus Rokuibacteriota bacterium
CGAGCTGCTGTCAACATTTCCCTGTGAGCAGCGGTGCGGGATGACGGCCCCGGCCGGTGCGTTCCTGCACGCCTTGCCGGAGGCCCTTGCTGGAAAACTAAGAACTTACCCGATCATTTTTGCGCCGGAAAGTAGCTAGGGCGCGGCGAGCCTGGTGAAGCCATCAGCACTCCAGTCTTCGCTCCCCACGCCGTGATGCACGAAGAAGAGCCCCGCGGGATCATATTTTGCTTTCACGGCCTGCAGTCTCAGGTAGTTCGGCCCCCAAAACGATCGTTGCCAGGTCTTGTCGAAGAAGTTGCTTTCCGAGACATAGGACCCCGCGTCCGGTACCACCGCCCGCAGCTCCTGCATGGCGAGGCCGATGTCACGGGAATGCTTGCGAGCGGCCGCCAGATCGGGCTCGTGACCGGGAATGCCCGGGTACGCGGGAGGGCCCGCGCCCGCGATGATCGCGAGGGCGAAGGCCGTCAGTACCGCCGGATTCGTCGCCGTGTTTCTGACCGCCGTCACGGCATCGGCAGGGGCGCCCCCGAGCCCCTTGTTGAAATGCAAGGCCACTGGCCAGTGCCTGGTGGCCGCGAAGAGAGCATCGGTAAAGCGTCGCTGCCGATCCTCGTTCAGCAGTGAGGCGGGCAGCCACGCGGACTCGTAGCCGTGGAGGAAGAATCCCACCTCACCCTGATTGTCCGCCCACCACACGTTGCCCTCGGGCGCGCCGGGCCGGCGGTCGGTCGACACCAGGCCGGCCAGGTTCTTCCTCAGGTATTCGGCGTTCCACAGGTTGCGGGCGGCAATGCTCCCGACGCTGGGCCCCGATGCGATGGTGAAGTCCGACGGCGATCGCGCCACCCACTCGAAGAATGGGCGCCAGACACCGTCCGCCTGCTGCCGGTCCAGCCCCTGGAAGACCATCGTGATGTCGAGGGTGTTGCTCGGCCGAACGGCGATGGTCTCGCCCCAGTGAGGATTGAGAAGGCTGTCGCGGTAGAAGCTGATGAACTGGCCGATCAGCCGGCGGAAGGAGGCATCGGACGCGGCCTTGATGGTCGCGCGCACTCCTCCGAAGAAGGTCGGCAGCTCGCGCGTCCTGAGCGTCACTTTGGTGACGACGCCCAGGCTGCCGCCGCCACCGCCTTTGAGCCCCCAGAACAGGTCGGGGTTCGTGCACGCATTGGCGATCCGCACCGCGCCGTCGGCCGTGACGATCTCGGCCTCCAGCAATCCAGCCGCGGCCGTGCCGTAGTTCTTCGAGAAGCTGCCGAACCCGCCGCTCTGGACGAGCCCCGCGACACCGACGGTCAGGCATCCGCCGCCCTGAACGTACCGGCCGGCCTTGGTCGTCACGGCATCGTAGGCCTGTATCCATATCGCGCCCGCTTCCACCGTGACCGCGTGCTGCGGGGCCTCGCTTCCGGCGCACCGCTGGCCGAGAAATGCGTCGTGCAGGACGACGCGGTTCATCGCCCGCGTCCATATCATCAGGGAGTCCGCCGCGCTCGAGGTGCCCTGATAGCTGTGGCCGCCACCCTTCACGACCAGACGCAGGTTGTTCCCGCGTGCGAAGTTGACGGCGGCGACCACGTCAGCGGTGGTTCTGACGGCGACGACGTACACGCTCGGTGCGGACATCCATGCATCCACCCAGCCGGAGGTTTGCGTTGCGCCGGGCTGATCGCCGATGTTGTAGGGGTTTTTCAGACCGTTGATCGTGTCGTGGCAGGGTGTGCTGTCCGCGGCGTTCTCACAGGCCGCGAGCGGGGGCGGCACCCTCATCAACCGTCCACCGACGTCCTGGTTCAGCCTGTCCCAGGCGGTCGCCGAAGGCCATGCGGGATCCAGAGGTCGGACCCGGCGCACGAGAGCGTTAGATTCCGTGCCGCCGGCTCGCCCCGGGTTCGGCAGCTGTGACCAGAGGACAGGCAGAAGGGGAATGATTCCTGCGCGCCTGAGGAATCCTCTCCTGTTCATGCGCGGCAAGCCTCCCGAGTGAGCGTGATCACCGGCGGAATTGTGCCCGCGCTGGGCCACCGAAGGTCACCGGCGCCGACGTCGTCGACACCGGCAAGCGCATGAAGCTCCCGCGTCAGCCCGCCTCCATGCGCGGCACCAACCCGTAAGCTGCGGCCTCGTTCGAGCGCCGGCTCCGCCGGCGCCCTGCGTGGGTGGGGCGCGGGATCGAGCGACCGCCGCCGCGGTGGGGGGTCATCGGGGGGAGCGGCGTTCGCTCCCCCCGATCTTCAAACAGGCCGGTAGATCTCGCCGCCCGTCTTCCTGAACTCCTCGGCCTTCTCGCGGAGGCCCTGCACGACCGCCACCGTCTCGGCGGCCACGCCCTGCTGGGCGGCGTACTCCCGGACCTCCTGGGTGATCTTCATCGAGCAGAACTTCGGCCCGCACATCGAGCAGAAGTGCGCGACCTTGGCGCCCTCGGCGGGCAGGGTCTCGTCGTGGAACTCCCGCGCGGTCTCGGGATCGAGCGAGAGGTTGAACTGATCCTCCCACCGGAACTCGAAGCGCGCCTTGGACAGCGCGTCGTCCCACTCGCGCGCGCGGGGGTGGCCCTTGGCGAGGTCGGCGGCGTGGGCGGCGATCTTGTAGGCGATCACGCCGTCCTTGACGTCCTTCCGGTTGGGCAGCCCGAGGTGCTCCTTGGGCGTCACGTAGCAGAGCATCGCGGTGCCGTACCAGCCGATCATCGCCGCGCCGATGGCGGAGGTGATGTGGTCGTAGCCCGGCGCGATGTCGGTGGTCAGCGGACCCAGCGTGTAGAACGGCGCCTCGTGGCAGACCGCGAGCTGCCGGTCCATGTTCTCCTTGATCAGGTGCATGGGCACGTGGCCGGGGCCCTCGATCATGACCTGCACGTCGCGCTCCCACGCGACATGAGTCAGTTCCCCAAGAGTGTCCAACTCAGCGAATTGCGCTGCATCATTCGCGTCGGCCGTACACCCTGGACGGAGTCCGTCGCCGAGCGAGAAGGCGATGTCGTACGCGGCCATGATCTCGCAGATGTCGCGGAAGTGCGTGTAGAGGAAGCTCTCCTGATGATGGGCCAGGCACCACTTGGCCATGATGGAGCCCCCGCGCGAGACGATGCCGGTCACGCGGCTGGCCGTCAGCGGCACGTAGCGCAGGAGCACGCCGGCGTGGATGGTGAAGTAGTCCACGCCCTGCTCCGCCTGCTCGATCAGCGTGTCGCGATAGAGCTCCCAGGTGAGGTCCTCGGCCTTGCCCCCGACCTTCTCGAGCGCCTGGTAGATCGGCACCGTGCCGATGGGGACCGGAGAGTTCCTGAGGATCCACTCGCGCGTCTCGTGGATGTTCTTGCCCGTCGAGAGGTCCATCACGGTGTCCGCGCCCCACCGGGTCGACCACGTCATCTTCTCGACTTCCTCCTCGATGGAGGAGGCGATGGCGGAGTTGCCGATATTGGCGTTGATCTTCACCAGGAAGCGGCGGCCGATGATCATCGGCTCCGTCTCGGGATGGTTGACGTTGGACGGGATGATCGCCCGCCCGCGCGCCACCTCGTCGCGCACCAGCTCCGGCGCCACGCCCTCGCGGATGGCGATGAATTCCATCTCCGGCGTGATCTCGCCGCGCCGCGCGTAGTGCATCTGGGTCACGCACCTGCCCGGCGTCGCGCGCAGCGGCCGGCGGACGCTGGCGAAGCGCACGCCGCCGAGCGCCGGGTCCTCCTCGCGGGCGCGGCGGTATCGTGACGACGGTCCCGGCAGCTCCTCCACGTCGGCGCGCCCGAGAATCCAGGGCAGGCGGAGCGGAGGCAGCCCGCGCTTGAGATCGAGATCGGCCCCGGGGTCGGTGTAGGGGCCGCTCGTGTCGTAGAGGGTGATCGGCGCGTTGCCGCCCGCGAGCGGGATCGCGCGCATCGGCACCCGCAGGTCGGGACGGGAGCCGGTGACGTAGAGCTTGTGGGAGTGAGACGGCGCCATGGGGCCTCCCTTCGCTGGGATTAACCAGGTCAGGTTCATGCGGTCGGCGGCGGCAGCCGCCCTCTCAGCCCGGTGCCCCGAGCTCCCGCGTTCGGGACTCGTACCGACGCAAGGGTACGCCCGCGCGTGCGGGCCGGTCAAGGTGGCACGTCGCTGCGTCCGTTTGTCACGATCGGCGCGCCGCGGCCCGCGAGATCCCTCGTATTTGCGGCTCGTCGGCGCATCTTCGAGTCTGGCAGGAGACTTGCCACCACCCGGAGGCCACGGTGTGGAGGACGGCCCGATGGCGAAGGTGATGGTCGTCGACGACGCGCACTCCGAGCTGCGGCTCATGGAGTCCATGCTCGCCGCCGGCGGCCACCAGGTGTTGACGTACGCCGACGGCCACCTCGTCGAGGACGCGCTGCTCGCCGAGCAGCCCGACGTCGTGCTCCTCGACATCGTCATGCCCGGGCGCAACGGCTACGAGGTCTTGCGCGCCCTCAAGCGCGACGCCCGCACGCGCGCCACCCCCGTCGTCATCGTGAGCTCCAAGAGCCAGCAGAGCGACCGGCTCTGGGGCCAGCGCCAGGGCGCGGACGGCTATCTCGCCAAGCCGTTCACCGCCGAGCAGCTCCTCGCCACCGTCGCGCGCGCGGTGGGCCGGCCGTGATCGCCGCGGGCGGAGCCGCGGTCCGGCCACGCGCGGTGCGCGCGTGCCTCGTCGTCGTGGGCGGCGTCGTGGTGGCGATCGACGTCGGCACGGCCCGCGGCGTGATCGTCTTCGACGAGATGACGGCCGTCCCTGGCGCGCCGCCGCACGTGCGGGGCGTGGCCAACGTCGGCGGCCGCGTGGTGCCGGTCATCGACGGCCGCCGCGCGCTCGGGCTGGGCGCCGGCCTGGAGGGCCGTCGCGCCCTGCTCGTCGAGCACGCGGGCACGGAGCTGGCCCTCACGATCGACGACGTGCTGGGCGTCGAGGCCCTCGAGCCGGCCGCCGAGCCGGTGCCCCAGGGCTGGCTGCGCGGGTGCGCCGAGGCGCGGCTGCAGCGGGCGGGAGGCGACGCCCCGCTGCTGAGCACGCCGCGGCTCATCGCGTCGCTGCGGAGCGTGGCGGGGTGAGGCGGCGGGCGTTCCTGACCGGCCTGGACGCCGTCGACTTCGCCCACGTCGACCGCAACCGCGGGACGCCGATCACCAGCGGGAAGGCGGCGGTGACGGCGTGAGTCCCGAGGCCACGAGCACGGAGGACAACGCGCCGATGAGCGCACCCACGCGTGGCGCACGCGGAGGGCTGCTCGGCAAGCTCATCCTGTTCCTCGTCCTGGTTCTCGTGCCCCTGGCGCTGGTGACCTGGACCATCGCGGTGCAGCAGCTGCGCGCCGCCATGACCGAGGCGCTCGTCTCCAAGGGCGTGGCCCTCGCCACCAGCGTGGCGAACGCGAGCGTCGACCTCGTCGCCACCCGCGACGCCTCGAGGGTCCAGGCCTTCGTCGAGCCGTTCACCTCGATCGGCGGGGTGGCCTACGTCGTTGTCCACGATCGTGACCGGCGGCTGATCGCCCACACCTTCACGCCGGTGGTGCCGCCGGGGCTGGTCGAGAAGAACGTTCTCCCCGGCGGCGCCGCGCGCCAGGTGCGCGACGTCGAGTACGGCGACCCGGTGACGGGCGCGCGGCGCCGCATCGTCGACATCGGCGTCCCGCTGCTGGGCGGCCAGCTCGGCGCCGTGCGGGTCGGCATGGACCGGGACCGGGTCGACGCGGCCGCCTTCCGGCAGAGCGCGGCGCTGCTGGTGGTCATGGCCCTCGCGCTGCTCGGGGCCATGGCGGCGGCGATCTCCTTCGCGCGCCGCCTCACGCGGCCGATCACGGAGCTCGTCGGTGTGGCCCGGCGCGTCGGCCGGGGCGACCTCGGCCAGACGGTCACCGTGCGCGGCAGCGACGAGGTCGCCCAGCTCGCGGAGACCTTCAACGAGACGATCGTGCGCCTGCGCGCGCAGATCACCACCGGGGCCGAGCGCGACGAGGAGCGGCGCCGCCGCGAGGAGCTGCAGGCGCACATCACGGAGTTCCTCGACACGGCCATGCTGATCGCCGCCGGCGACCTCACCCGGCGCGGCGAGGTGACCGCCGACGTGCTCGGCAGCGTGGTGGACGCCATCAACGTGATGGTGGACGAGATCGCCCGCATGATCGCCCAGGTAAGGGCGACCGCGGCCGCGGTGGTCGCGCGCAGCACCGAGACCATGGAGGCGACGGCGAAGGTCACCGCGGGCGCCCGCTGGCAGTCGCAGGAGGCGGTGGCGGCCGGCCGCGCGGTCGAGCAGCTCGCCGCGTCGGTCCGGCGCGTGGCCCAGAGTGCGGTGAGCGCGTCGGCGGCGGCCGCCCAGGCCCTCGCCACCGCCCATGGCGGCGACCGGTCGGTGGGCGCGAGCCTCGCCGGCATGCAGCGCATCCGGGGCGAGGTCCAGGCCATCGCCAGGAAGATCAAGCGGCTCGGCGACCGCTCGCTCGAGATCTCGGCGATCGTCGACACCATCGAGGACATCGCGTCCCAGACGAACCTGCTCGCCGTCAACGCGGCCATCGAGGCCGCGGGCGCCGGCGAGGGCGGGCTCCGGTTCTCGGTCGTGGCCGAGGAGATCCGCAAGCTCGCGGAGCGGGCGGCGAAGGCGACCAAGGAGATCGGCGGCCTCATCCACGGCGTGCAGACCGAGACCCACGAGCTCGTCGCGCTCATGGAGAACGGCACGCGCGAGGTGGAGGCGGGCTACCGGGTGACCGTGGAGGCCGGCGAGAGCCTCAAGCAGCTGGCCACGGTCGCCCAGAGCTCGGCCGCCCTGGCCGAGGACATCTCGGTGGCCGCGCGCGAGCAGGTGCGAGGCGTGGAAGGCGTGGCGCGGGGCGTGCAGGGCATCGCCGGGGTTGCCGGCGAGATGCAGCAGGCCGTCACCTCCGTGCGCGCGGCCATGGAGCACCTCGTCCGTGTCGCCGAGGCGCTGGAGGTGGACCTCGTTCGTTTCCGGCTGCCCGACGAGCCCGCCGATCCGCGAGTGGACGGAAACGCCGGCCGGAGCAACGGCGCCGTCCGCGCGCTGGAGGCGTCGCTCGTGTCGTGAGCACGGCAGCCGACGCCGAGCTCCTCGGCATCTTCCTGCTCGAGGCCTGGGACACCATCGCCGCCGTCGAGGCGGCGCTCGAGCGCTGGGCCTCCGCGCCCGCGCTCGGCGTGCCCGAGATCACGCCGCTCACCATCGTCGCGCACCGGCTCAAGGGCGCCGCCGGGCTCCATGGCTTCCCCGGAGTCTCGGCCCTGGCCGCGGAAATGGAGCGGACGCTGGTCGCGCTGCCGTCACGAGAACCACGGGCGCTCGCCGCCGGGCTCGGCACGCTGACCACGCTGTCCGCCGGCCTCAAGCCCATCTTCGACGACATCGCGGCGACGGGCCGGGAGGACGGCGACGCCATCGCGGCGCTCCGCGCGCCGTCGCCGGACGGGGCCGCGCCGGCCGCGCCGCCCGCCGCGGCCGGCCCCGACGGGCCCGCCGAGCCCCCGAGCGCTCCCGCGTCGCCGCGCGAGATCGTCGCGCGCTTCCTCGGCGAGCACCCGGACGTCGCGGCCTTCTTCGTGCCCGAAGCGAGCGAGCAGCTCGAGGCCATCGCCGGCTGTCTGCTCGCGCTCGAGGGCCGGCACGGTGACGGCGCGGGCACGCCGGTCGATGCGCTGGCGACGATCTTTCGCGCCGCGCACACCCTCAAGGGCGCCGCCTATACCGTCGGGTGCACCCCGGTGGGCGACGCCGCGCACGAGATCGAGGACGCGCTGGCCCCGATCCAGAGCGATCGCGAGACGCTCACGCCCGCGCGGATCCAGTGGTTGTTCGAGGCCGTCGACGGCCTGCGCGCGGTGCTCGGCCTCGGGGCCGATCGCGTTGGGCGCGCGGCGCCGGCGGCCGAGGCGGCGACCGTCGCGCGCCCGAGCGCCGCGGCGCCGACGCCACCGCCGCCGGCACGGTCCACCATCCGTGTGACGGTGGCACGGCTCGACGGCCTGATGCGCCTCGCCGGCGAGCTGGCGACCGCGCGGAGCCGTCTCGACCATCGCCTGCTCGAGTTCGAACGGCTCCTCGGCGGCCTCCGTAACGGCCGCGGCCGTGTCGCGCGGACCGTCGGGGAGTTCGAGGCCCAGTACCTCGATTCGCACCCCATCCCACCCGGCATCGAGGGGCGCCACGAGTTCCCCGGGCCGCCCCGAGCGTTGGGGGTTTCGGGGGCGCCCGGAGCCCCCGAGCCCATAGACCCCGGGCTCGAGGACCTCGAGCTCGATCGCCACGACGACGTCAACATCCTGGCGCGACGGATGTCCGAGCTGTCTGCCGACCTCGGCGAGGTCGAGCTGGATTTCGCGGCGCTCCTGCGGACCCTGCGCGAGGACGCCGGGCGCATCCAGCGTCTGGTCGCCGACATGCGCCACGCCGTCGCCGGCGCCCGGAAGCTCCCGCTCGCCGGCCTCTTCGGGCGCGTGGCCCGGCAAGTGCGCGAGGTGGCGCGCAGCACGGGCAAGCTGGTGGAGCTCGAGACGCTGGGCGAGACCGTCGAGGTCGACACCGCCATCGTCGACGCGATCGCCGAGGCTCTGCTGCACCTCGTGCAGAACGCCATCGCGCACGGCATCGAGCCGCCGCACGTCCGGCGCGCGCGGGGCAAGCCGGAGCAGGGGACGGTGCGCGTGAGCGCGGCCATGGAGGGCGCGCTCCTCGCGCTGAGCGTCGAGGACGACGGCGCGGGGCTGGACGTCGCCCGCATCCGCGCCGCCGCGGTGGCCCAGGGCCGCGTGACCGGGTCGGCCACGCTGTCGGGCGCGGACGTCACCAGCCTCATCTTCGCCCCGGGGCTGAGCACCGCGACGGCGGTGACCGCGACGGCCGGACGCGGCGTGGGGCTCGACGCCGTGCAGGCGACGGTCCACCGTCTCAACGGCGAGGTGACGGCGGACAGCCGCTCCGGCGAGGGGACACGGTTCACGCTGCGGCTTCCCGTCGCCCTCGTGATGTCGGACGCCCTGCTGGTCCGGGTCGGCGCGCACACGTTCGCGATGCCGCTGGTCGCGGTCCGGCGCGTGGCCCGCGCCCGATCCCAGGACCTCGAGCACGACGCCGGCCGCGAGACGCTCCACGTCGAGGGCGAGCCGGTCGAGCTGCTGCGCCTCGATGGCATGCTCGGCATCGCCGCGCCCGAGCACGACGCGGCGCGGCCGGTCCTCGTGCTCAAGGGGCCCCGGCGGCTGGGGATCGTCGTCGACGCCCTGCTCGGTCAGCAGGAGACGGTGACGCAGCCGCTCGGCCCGGTGCTCGCAGGGCTCGGGCCCTTCTCCGGGGCCGCGATCTCGCCGGATGGCCGCGTCGTGCTCGTCCTCGACGCCGCCGCCATCGCCGCCGCCGGGCCCGCCTCCTCCCGGCCCCCGGCCGGCGCCGCGGAGCCGGTGCTCGTGCCCGGCGAGACGCCGCGGCGCGTGCTCGTGGTCGATGACTCGCCGAGCGTCCGCAAGGTGGTGGGCGGCCTGCTCGCCCACGCCGGGCTCGAGGTGCTGACGGCGGCCGACGGCGAGGAGGCGCTGCAGGTCCTCGCGCGCGGCTCCGTCGACGTGGTGGTGACCGACCTCGAGATGCCGCGCCTCAACGGCTACGAGCTGATCGCGGACCTTGCGCACCGGCCGTCGACCCGGGACGTTCCGGTCGTCGCGCTCACCGCGCGGGTGGGCGAGCGGCACGTGGCCCTGGCCCGCCGTCTCGGCGTCGAGCACATCCTCGCCAAGCCGGTCGACGGCGCGGCGCTCGTCGGCCTCGTGCGCTCGCTGTCCCGCCCAATCTTGGAGACGGCCTAGCATGGCCCGGGTGCTGTTCGTGGACCCGGGCGCGGAGGCCGTCGCCGCGCTGGCCGAGCGGGTCGTCATCATGGGCCACGAGGTGGCCATCGCGCCCGGCGCGCTCTTCGCGCTCACCGCGCTCGAGCGGAGCCGCCCCGACGTCATCGTCTGCAGCGCGACGCTGCCCGACATGCCGGGCGACGAGCTCTGCGCCATCGTCCGCGCCGACCCCGACACCAAGGGCATCCTCTTCGTCCTCATCGGCACGCTCGAAGAGCTCGGGATCGCGCGGGCGAGCCAGTGCGGCGCGGACCTGATCGTGGCCGGAGCGCTCGCCGCCTGGGTCCTGCGCGGCGGGCTGCTCACCTTCCTGCGATACGCGGCCGATCCGACCGCCGCCCTGCGCGTGCCCGGCGACGGCCTCGACGCCGCGCCCGGGGGGTTCGCGGGCAGCCTCGGGGCGCTCGACGTCGCCACCGTCGTGCAGGCGGTGAGCCACATGAACATGACCGGCCGGCTCTCGCTCGCGCTCTGTCCCGCGGCGGGACTCATCGTGTTCGACCACGGCCGGCCGATCCACGCCGAGTTCGGCGGCGAGCAGGGCGAGCGCGCCGTGATGGGCCTGCTGGTGTTTCGCGCCCGCGGCGGATCGTTCGCCTTCGCCCCGCTCGACGACGCCGCCACCGGGGCGGCGCCCCGGACCATCGACGCGACCGCGGAGCAGCTGCTCCTGGCGGCCGCCGCCCACATCGACGAGCGCTGCGCCGGCCTGGACGAGACCGCCGCGGCGCTCGCCGCCACCGAGGAGGCCTGAGATGCGGAACGTCCTGGTCATCGACGACAGCGTGAGCGTGCGCAAGGTCATCGAGCGCGCGCTGACCAACGAGCGCACCCACGTGCTCTCCGCCTCGTCGGGCGGCGAGGCGCGGGAGCGGATCGAGAAGGAGGCGCCCGACCTGATCGTCTGCGACGTGCTCATGCCGGACGTCGACGGCTACGAGATCTGCGAGTGGGTGAAAGCGCATCCGCGCCTGGCCGGCACGCCGGTGTTGCTCATCTCCGGCGTGATCAACGACGCCGTGCGCGCGCGCGCCGCCCAGGCGCGGGCGGACGACCTGCTCGGCAAGCCCTTCGCGCCCGAGACCCTGCTCGCCGCGGTGGAGCGGCTGCTCGAGCGGGCGTACGAGCCGACCGCGTCCGCGACGCCGGGAGCGTTCGGGCCGCGCGCGGCCCCCGGCGACGGGGCCGTGCTCGCGCCGCCCGACCTCAAGCGGCTGCTCGAGCCCTTCGGCGCGATGCCGGGCGTGCGGCTGGCCGCGCTCGTGGACCGGGACGGCTTCATCATCGAGTCCACGGGCGACGTCGCCGTCGACGCGGAGATCGTCGGCGCGCTGGCCTCCTGCCTCGGCGAGGCGTCGGCCGGGATCGGCCGCGAGCTCGGACACGGGGCGCTGCACGGGCTCCTGCTCGAGTACGACAAGGGCGTGATCTCGCTGCACGCCGTCGGCGACGCCGCCATGCTGGCCCTTCTCATCGCGGAAGCGCCGGCGCTCGGGAAGGTCCGCTACTACGTCCGCAAGCTGCTGCCCGAGCTGGCGCGGGCGATGTAGATGCGGCTCTCGCTCCTGTCGCCGGGCCTGGTGCTCGGCGTGGCGGCGCCCGCGCTCGGCTACGCCGTGGTGGTGCTCCTCGGTCTCAAGGCGAGCACCGCCGGCCGGCGATGGCGAGCGACGGTCAGCCTGATCGCCGGTCATCTCGCCTGCCTCGGAGTGCTGGCCGCGCTCCTCGCCGCCGCGCAGCCCGGCGCCTACCTGCACGCCGTGGAGGCGATGCTGCAGGCGGTCACGGTCTCCCCGATGGCGCAGCTCGCGTGCGCGCTCTTGATGGCGCTGCCGCTGTGGAGCGTGCTCTCGAGCCCGGCGCCCGCGAGCGCCCGCCGCGAGCGCCGCTCGCACCATGCCCTCGACCCCGGCGGGGGCGCCGCTCGCCTGAACGGGCGCTCCGGCGCGCTCGCCGGGCTGCCGGCGTCGCGCCTCGATCCGGCGCCCGCCCCGCCGCTCGCCGTGGGCGCCGTCCCGACGCCCGCAGCGGCGCCGTCGGGCGCCGTCGCGGCCGTCACCGGCGCGCCTGTCACCGACGCGCCCGTCACGCCATGGCCGGCCGCCGGGCCGCTGACGGAGGAACCGCCGACGAGCGAGCCGCTGGACAGCCCGGGGGGCTCGAGGCGCGTCGCCCCGCTGGACGTCGACGAATCGGTCGCCCCGCTGGACGGCGACGAATCGCGCCTGGCCATCACGTTCGGCCGCGTCCGGAGCCAGCTGCCCGAGAAGGCGTTCGGCTGCCCCCTGGACGAGCTCGGGCCGCGGCTCACGACACCGGGCTGCCTGCTGGTCCCGCGCGCGCTGGTCGAGTCCCAGCTCCCCGAGGGCCTCGTCACGGTGTCGTGGGCGCTCGTCGCGGACCAGTTCCCGCGGCCGGCCGTTCTGTGGGCGGAGCCCGAGATCGTCGCGCGGCTCGTCGGCGGCGCGCTCCAGCTTCCGCTCGACGAGGTCGTGGCCCGGTGCTGGGCCACCATCACCGACGGCGCGCTCCCGAGCGCGAGCGACACCGACCTCACGCCGTTCCCCGATCTGTTCCATCCGGCCGCGCCCTCCGCGGCCGACGACCGGCCGCCGGTCGTGCCGACCCCGCTCGTCATCGCCGGCGTCGAGCGAGTGATGAGCGATGCCGAGCAGACCGCCGCCGAGGAGGTCGCGGTCGGCGAGTCCGTGCGCGCCCGCGACGGCGTCGACGCCGCGGCGGACGACCTCATCCCTGCCGTCGCGCCGGAGGCGGAGCCCTCCCTGCGCCGGGGCGCGGACCTGACCGACGACGTCGCCACGCTGGTCGGCAGGCTCAGGGACGTCCTCGAGCGGTGGCGCGTCGGCCCTGCCTTCGCGTGGGACGCCTGCGCCGTCGAGGGACGGCCGGTCGTGGCGCTCGCCGGGAACGGGCACGCGCCCCGCGACCTGGCGCGGGTGGCCGGTCGCCTCGCGCACGTGTTCGAGACCGACACGGCCCTCGGGGCCGTGACCGAGATCGACGTCCGCCGCGCCGGCGCCACCGTCGTGGTGCTGCGCCCCGACGTCGCGGCCGCGCGGGGCCCGCTCGTCACCGCCAGCGTCAGCGGCCGGGGCACGCTGGCGTTCGCGGAGATGCTCTGTCGCCGGATCGTCGAAGGCTGCGGTGGCGCGCCGGCGGTCCGGGAGGCCGTCGCCGCGGGCGCCGCGCCGGCCATGACGGATCGCCTCGTGCGCAGGGCGGCGGGTCCGCCCGTGCGCGTGATCGCGCCGGCCGGCCGCGACGCGGACGACGTCGCCGCGGCGGCCCAGAGGCTCTTCGCCCTCGTCGAGGCGACGGCGCTCGAGAGCGAGGAGGACGGCGCGGACGAGGTCAGCGCGCGCCTGGCCGGTGACGTGCGGCTCACGGTCAGGCCGCTGGACGACGGCGGCGCGGCGGGGGCGCTGCTGGCGCTGCTGTCCCCGGCGGGACTGCCGCGCGGTCAAGGGCGGCGGTGGCTCGCGCGCGTCACGCCGGCGGGGCCCGGGGCCTGACGATGTCCGTCATCAACTACGCCGCGAAGACCGTGAACTTCAAGATCGTCTACTACGGCCCGGGCGTCGCCGGCAAGACGACCAACCTGCAGCTCCTCCACCGCCGGCTGCCGGAGGAGTCGCGCGGCGAGATGGTCACGCTGAACACCGGTGACGACCGCACGCTGTTCTTCGACTTCCTGCCCGTCTCCGCGCTCGACGTGCGCGGCTTCGCCACGCGGTTCCAGCTGTACACGGTTCCCGGCCAGCCGTACTACAACATGACGCGCAAGCTGGTGCTCCGGGGCCTCGACGGCGTCGTGTTCGTGGCCGACTCCCAGTGGGCCCGCGCGCACGACGCGGTGGCCAGCTTCCGGAACCTCGAGGAGAACCTGCGCCAGTACGGCGTGGACCTCGACCGGCTGCCCTGCGTGCTGCAGTACAACAAGCGCGACCTGCCCGGGGTGGCGCCGCGCGAGTATCTCGACTTCCTCCTCAATCGCCGGCGGGCGCCCATGCCCGCGTTCGAGGCGGTGGCCACGACGGGCGCCGGCGTGTTCGAGACGCTGAACCGCATCGCGCGGATGGTGCTGGCCGCGGAGTTCGGCGCCGACCCCCGCGCCGGGGCGGCGTGAGCGGCGCGACCGCCCTCCGGGTCCCGCTCGCGGAGGTGGCCGCCGAGGCGCGCCGGCCCGCCGCGGCGGCGGCGACGCTGGCGCTCGCCGCCGGGCTCTGCCTGGTCGCCCTCGGCCGGCGCGGCCCGACGACGGAGACCTGGGCGCTGGCGCCCCTGCTCCTCGCGCTGGCGTGGATCGTCGTCCTCGACGTCCGCCGCCGCGTCATTCCCGACGTGGTGACGCTGCCGGCGCTGGCGTACGCGCTCGCGCGCTCGCTCTTGCTGGATACGCCCGCCCTCGGTGCGGCCCTGCTGGGCGCGGGCCTCGCCGGCGGCGGCACGCTCCTGGTCGTGGTCCTCGCCCGCGGCGGCCTCGGCGGCGGGGACGCCAAGCTCATGGCGCTCCTGGGCGCCGCCGTCGGCTGGCGGCACGCGCTGCTCGCGCTCGCGCTGTCGCAGGTGGCGGCCGCGGCGGTGGTCATCGCGCTGATGCTCGTGCACCGGCGCGTCGTTCGAGGGCCGGTGCCCGTCGGCGCGCTCATCGCGCTCGCGGGGGCGTCGATCCTCGCGCGCGGCTGATCCGGCGATTTCCCGGGCGGCGCGGCGCGTGCCGTGTTGACGCCCGCTGACAACCTGGCCGGGACGGGATGGCACGCGCGGCGCGCGCCGCGCGGCGAATCGCGTGAATCGCGCGTCGCCGACGCTGGTACCGGACTTGCTCGTGCTGCCCGGATGTGCCGAGTATTCTTCGGACGGTGATCGTCGAGCCCGATGGCGCGGCGCGCGCGATCATCGGGCAGCTGCTCGAAGGCGTGTCCGCGGTCGCGGTCGGCGACTTCGCCGGCGTGGCCGAGGCGCTGATCGAGGCGCCGCTGCGCCGGGCGGACGTCGTCGTCGTCCGGATCGGAGCCGCCGCCGACGAGCAGCGCGCGCTGCGCGCCGTCGAGCTGCTCGCGCGCACCCTCCCCGACATCTCGATCGTGGCCGTCGACGCGCACTTCTCGGCCGACACCGTGATCGGGATGGTGCGGGCCGGCGCCGTCGAGGTCCTCCACTGGCCGCTCGATCCCGACGAGCTGCGGGAGGCCTTCGAGACCGTGCGGCGCGCCCGCCGGCGCGCGCCGCCCACGCGCCCCGCCGGCGAGCTGCTCTCGGTCTTCTCGGCCAAGGGCGGCCTCGGCGCGACGACGATCGCCACGAACACCGCCGTGCTCCTCGGCGAGCACAAGCCCGGAGGCACCGTCCTCGTCGAGCTCAACGGCCGGCCCTCCGACGCGGCCACCCTGCTCAACGTGCGCGTCACCTACTCGGTGCTCGACGCGTTTCGCAACCTCGACCGCCTGGACGAGTCCTTCCTGCGCGGGCTCATCGTCCGGCACGACAGCGGGCTCTGGGTCCTGCCCGGGCCGCTCGGCTTCGAGCCCTTCCCCGCCGGCGCGGACGACGTGCGCCACGCCCTCGGCGTCGTGCGCTCGCACTTCGACCACGTGGTCCTCGACCTGCGCCACGAGCCCGACGAGCCGACGCTGGCCGCCCTCGCGGCCTCCGACGCCGTGCTGTTCCTCACCAGCCTGGACGTGGCCGCCCTCCGGGCCTCCGCCGCGGCGCTGGCGGTCATGCGCGACGCGCGGGTGGACCTCGCGCCGGTGCGCGTGGTCGTCGTGCGCGCGGGCACGCCGGAGGACGTCACGCTGGCGCAGGCGGAGGACACGCTGAACGCCCGGATCGTCGCGAGCGTCGCCCACGACCACGCCGCGGTGACGGCGGCCGTCAACAGCGGCGTGCCCTTGGTCAGCGCCGCGCCGCGCTCGCGGTTCACGCGCAGCCTGCGCGAGCTCGTCGCCGCCCTGGGACAGACGGGCGCCGCGGCGGACGCGCCGGCCCGGCGGAGCCCCGCCGGCCGGCTGCGACACGCGCTGTTCGGCCGCACGGCCGGAGCCGAAGCCCGCTCGGGCTGAGGAGGTGAGAGATCCGGCGGAGCGGATGACGTCACGCGGAAGACCGAAACCTGAAAGGAGACGGGTATGACCAAGCTGATGACAGCCCTGAGAGACGAGAGCGGGATCGAGACCCTGGAGTGGATCGCGGTCGGCGTGCTGATCCTCATCGTCGCCTTCGCGATCTATCCCGGCGCGCTGCAGGGCGCGCTGAACACCGTGGTGGGCAACGTCGGCAACGCGCTCACGACCCAGTCCCAGAACCTGGGCGGCAGCTGATCCGACGGGCTGAGCGGGGGGTCCGCGCGCCGGACCCCCCGCGCCGACGTGAGGCACGGTGAGAACGCGTTTCCGAATCGCGTTGTCGAGGAGCGCCACGGCGCAGCATGGGCGCTCCGAGCGTTGGGGGGGTTGGGGGGCGCTCGGAGCCCCCCATGGAGTCAGTCGCGGGTCGGCGCTCCTGGAGTTCACCGCGCTCCTGCCCGTCTTCGCCCTGATGCTCATGGTGACGCTCGAGCTGAGCCGGGCGTGGTTCGCCCTGAACATCGTGACGTCGGCGGCCCGCGAGGGCGCGCGCGCCGGCTCCGTCGTCGCGTCCGGCTCGGTCGCCGCCACGGCGACGTCGCGGATCGATCAGGTGCTCGGCGCCGCGGGGACGGCGTGCGCGAACGGTACCTGCACGGTGATCTGCTCGCCCTCGCCCTGTCAGGCGGATTCCCAGGTGCAGGTGAGCGTGACGATCCCGTTCCGGACCGTCGTGCCGCTGATCCTGCCCGCGCTCAGCTCGATCAACGTCGTGCAGACCGCGCGCATGCGGTGGGAAGGCCCCTGAGGAGCGCCCGTGACACGCCGGTTCATCGCCATCCTCGTCTTCGCGACCGCGGCGGGGCTCCTCGCCAGCGTCGTGGTCTATCGCGTCGTCGTGAACTACCAGACGGCCGCCGCCGATCTCGAGCAGAACAGCGAGGACGTCGTCGTGGCGGCCCTGAACATGGGGTTCGCCGAGAAGATCGGCCCCGCGCACGTCCGGCTGATGCGATGGCCGAAGAGCGCGATGCCGGCCGGCGCCGTGCGGCGGCTCGCCGATGCCCAGGGACGGATCGTGCGCACCTCGCTCGTGGCCGGCGAGCCGCTGCTCGAGGCGAAGCTCGCCCCCGAGATGGCGGGCCGCGGCGGGCTGATGCCGATGCTCGTCCCCGAGGGACAGCGCGCGGTCACCATCAAGGTCGACGACGCGGTCAAGGAGTCGGGGTTCATCCTGCCCAACAGCCACGTGGACGTCGTGGTCAGCATGGCCAGGACGCCCGGCGCGGGCGAGCGCGTGGCCAAGCTCATCCTGCAGGACGTCGTCGTGCTCGCGGCGGGGCAGACGGTCGAGATGCGGGACAACAAGCCGGTCTCCGTGACCACGGTGACGCTGGCCTTGACGCCCGAGCAGACCGAGCGGCTGGTCCTCGCCCAGACCGACGGACGGCTGACCCTGACCACCCGCAACCTCGGCGACAAGCAGCTCGTCCGCACCCCCGGGGCCACGCCCGCCTCGCTGCTCGCCGACGGCGCGCCGGCGCCGGTCGCCGCCGCGCCGCTCCGGGCGGTCGCGGCGCCGCCGCGCGCCGAGAGCTACGTGGTCACGGTCCTCCGCTCCGGCAAGCCCAGCCAGCAGATGCTGGTCCGGGACGGGGCGCAGGACCAGTGGATGGACGTCGATCCCCACAAGTGAGGGACGCGGAGGAGATCCGGGCATGGGACGATTCGCGACGGGCTGGGTGACGATCGCGCTCGCGGCGGTGACCGGCATCGCCGGCGCGCAGACGCCGCTGCGCTTCCACGTGGGCGTCGACAGGTCGCGGATCCTGGAGCTCGAGGAGCCGATGACGAAGGTCGCGATCACCACGCCCGCCATCGCGGACGTGTCGGTCCTCTCGCCGACCTCGTTGCTGGTGAACGGCAAGTCCGCCGGCGTCACCTCGCTGCTCGTGTTCGGCCGGAGCCGCCCGGCGCGCGCCTTCGACCTGGTGGTGCAGCCCGGCCCGCTGGTGGAGCCCGGCGCGCCGCCGCCCGACGTCGAGGCCCACGGCGTGCAGGTCCAGCGCGGCGACAAGATCACCGTCCAGGTCTTCGTGCGCGACCGCGCGCGCGCCTGGCTGGAGCTCGGCGCGGGCCGGCCGCCGGCGGAGGCGACGAAGCGGTGACGGTGGCCGGGCGCGCCGCCGCCGTCGCGATTGCGCTGGCCCTCCTGGCGGCGGCCGCCGGGCCGGCCGTCGCGCAGCCGGCGGCGGCCGGGGGCGTCATCCGCCTCGACGTCACCATCGGCAAGTCCCAGGTGGTCGACCTCAAGGAGCCGTTCACGCGGGTCTCGGTCACGAGCCCCGCCATCGCCGACGTGTTCGTGGTGACGCCCAACCAGATCCTCATCAACGGCAAGGCGGTCGGCGTCACCTCGCTGGTCGTCTTCTATCCCGAGCGCACGGTCTTCTTCGACCTGACCGTGACCACCGACGTGGGCCTGCTCCAGGAGCGGCTCAGGCAGGTGGCGCCGCGCGACGAGATCCACGTCTACCCGGCGGGGGAGGCCATCATCCTCACCGGCGCGGTCTCCAGCTCCGCCGTCGCCGCCGCCGCCGCCGAGGTGGCGGCCACGGTGGCCCCGAAGGGCAGGGTCGTGAACCTCATCACCCTGACCGACGTGAAGCCGCAGCAGGTGCTCCTGCAGGTGCACGTCGCCGAGGTGGCGCGCTCGGCCCTGCGCGAGCTGGGGCTCAGCATCCGCGCCCTCGGCGGCAACACCCTGATCGGCGCCGCGATGGCCGGCAATCCCTTCACCGCGGCCCTCGGGGCCCTCGGTCCCACCATCCTCGGCCCGGCGAGCCAGTCGCAGCAGTTCACGCCGGACTTCAACTTCGACGGCGCGCACATCTTCCTGTCCGACGCCAACCGCAACTACTCCGGGCTCGTGCACGCTCTGGCCGAGCGCAACCTGCTGCGCACGCTGGCCAAGCCGAACCTCGTCACCCAGAGTGGCAAGGAGGCCAAGTTCCTCTCGGGCGGCGAGTTCCCGTTCCCCGTCGCGCAGCAGAACAACACGCTCTCCGTGGAGTTCAAGGAGTTCGGGGTGGGGCTGATCTTCACGCCCGTGGTGGTGGACGGCGACACCATCAACCTGCGGATCCTGCCCCAGGTCTCGAGCCTCGACTTCTCGCAAGGCCTGATCTCGGCCGGCTTCAAGATCCCGGTGATCCGGAAGAACCAGGCGTTCACCACCGTCAGCCTCCGGGACGGCGAGTCCTTCGCCATCGCCGGCCTGATCAACAACGAGGTGCGGCAGGCGGTGGACAAGGTCCCGCTGCTCGGCGACATCCCCATCCTCGGGGCCCTGTTCCGCAGCACCCGGTTCCAGAACAACGAGACCGAGCTCGTCTTCCTCGTCACCGTCAAGCTCGTGAAGCCGGCCCCGGCGGGCGCCGCGGCCGCGCCCGATCCCGCCGCGCTCATGGAGCTGCGGGAGGCCGAGAAGAAAGAGTTCACGCTCGTGCCCGGCGTGCCCGGCGTCGGCGAGGTCGTGGACCGGCCCTTCGGGACGAGCAACCTGCCGGAGCCATGACGAGCGGGCCACCGCGGACCGAGCCCGCGGCCGGCGCGCGTCCCGGCGCCCGGCTGCGCGGGCACGCCGGCCACGCCGAGCTCAAGACACGCATCCACCGGCAGCTCATCGAGCGCCTGGACCTCTCCAAGGTGGGCGCGGTCCGGCCGGAAGCGCTGCGCCTGCAGATCGGGCGGATCGTCGAGGAGATGCTGGTCGGCGACGACACGCCGCTCACGCGCCACGAGCGCGAGCAGATCATCGTCGAGATCCAGCACGAGACCTTCGGGCTGGGGCCGCTGCAGCCCCTCATGCAGGACCCGACGGTGTCGGACATCCTGGTCAACGGCGCCGCCGCCGTCTTCGTCGAGCGCCGCGGCAAGCTGGAGCGCACGAGCGTCCGGTTCCGGGACGACGCGCACCTGCTGCAGATCATCGAGCGCATCGTCTCCGCGGTGGGCCGGCGGGTCGACGAGTCGTCGCCGATGGTCGACGCCCGCCTCGCCGACGGTTCCCGCGTCAACGCCATCATCCCGCCGCTGGCGCTCGACGGGCCGGTGCTCTCGATCCGCCGCTTCGCCGTCGATCCACTGAAGATGGACGACCTCCTGCGCCTGCGCACGCTGACCCCGGCGCTGGCCGAGTTCGTGGCCGGCGCGGTGCGGGCCCGCCTCAACGTGCTCGTCTCGGGCGGTACCGGCGCGGGCAAGACCACGCTGCTCAACGTGCTCTCCAACGCCATCCCCGCCACCGAGCGCATCGTCACCATCGAGGACTCCGCCGAGCTGCAGCTGCAGCAGGAGCACGTCGTCCGCCTGGAGACGCGGCCGGCCAACGTGGAGGGCGTGGGCGCGGTCGTCCAGCGCGACCTGGTGCGCAACGCGCTCCGGATGCGCCCCGACCGGATCGTGGTCGGCGAGGTGCGCGGTGCCGAGGTGCTGGACATGCTCCAGGCCATGAACACCGGCCACGACGGCTCGCTCTCCACCGTCCACGCGAACGCCTCGCGGGACGCGCTGTCGCGGGTCGAGACCATGGTCCTGATGGCGGGCGTCGCGCTGCCGATCCGCGCGCTGCGAGACTACATCGCCTCGGCCCTGGACATGATCGTCCACGTCGCGCGGCTGAGCGACGGCACCCGGAAGATCGTCCGGGTGACCGAGATCGCGGGCATGGAGGAAGACGTCATCACCACCCAGGACATCTTCGTGTTCGAGCAGCAGGGCATCGACCGCGACGGCCGCGTGGTCGGCTTCCATCGCGCCACCGGCGTCCGTCCCAAGTTCAGCGACCGCCTCGGCCGCGCCGGCATCCAGCTGGGCGACCAGCTCTTCGACCCGTCGCGGCGGCAGGCCTCCGTCTGATGGCGCTGCTCGCCGCCGCCGTCGTCTTCGCCGCGGTGGCCGTGCTCGTGGCCGGCGTCTGGCTGGCGTCGCTGCCGCGCCAGCGCGCCGGCGCCCGCCTGCGCGTCGCCGGCCCGGCGGACCCCGTGGACGCGGCGATCCTGCGCGCCCAGATCCCCCGCGGCCGCGGGCTGTCGCTGGTCGCGCGGCTGGCGCGGCTCGCGGGCCAGAGCGGCTACGCCGGCACCGTGGCCGATCTCCTGTTCCTGATCGGCGTCTTCTCCGTGGGCGGCGGCATCATCGGCTGGTTCCGCGCCGGCGGCCCCGTCTGGGCGCTGCTGGGCGCCGCGGTCGTGGGGCCCTTGCCGATCGCCTCCGTGGTGTACCGGCGCTACCACCGCATCAAGGTCTTCCAGGAGCAGTTTCCGGACGCGCTCGACATGATCGCGCGCTCGATCCGCGCGGGCCACGCCCTGGGCGCGGCCATCCGCACCGTGGGCGACGAGCTGCCGCCGCCGGTCGGCGAGGAGTTCACGAAGGTCGCCGAGGAGGTGCGTCTGGGCCGCGACCCCTCGGAGGCGCTGTTCCACCTCGAGGACCGGGCGCCCACGGAGGACGTGGCGTTCTTCTGCGCGGCGCTGCGGATCCAGCGCAACGCCGGCGGCAACCTCGCCGAGATCCTCGACCGGCTGAGCGAGGTGATCCGCGAGCGGTTCAAGCTGCTGAGCCACGCGCGGGTGCTGTCGGCCCAGCACCGCTACACCGCCATCTGCGTGGGCCTGTCGCCCATCATCTTCAGCGTGGTCTTCCAGGTGATGCGGCCGGGATACTTCGCCCCGCTGCTGGAGTCCCCCCTTGCGCCGTGGGTGCTCGGCACGGGCGTGGGGCTCGAGGCCGTCGGCTTCCTGCTCATCTGGCGCATCGCCACGGTGAAGGTGTGATGGTGCTGCTCGCCGCGGTGGCGCTGACGTTCGTCACGGGGCTCGGCGTGACCCTGCTCGCCGCCTACCTGTTCCTCAGAGCGTGGCCGGCCGTCAGCGCCGACCGTCTCCGCCCCGCGCTCTCGCCCATCGACGACGCCGAGGCGTTGCGGTTCGAGGACCGGCCCCGGCCGCGCGCCCTCGAGGTCGCCGAGCGGATCGGCCGGAGGTTCGGCACCCACGACGCCGGCAAGCTGTCGGCCTACCGCCGCAAGCTGCTCGTCGCCGGCTTCCCCGACCCGCGCGCCGTCGCCGTGCTCGTGGGCGCCAAGATCGGGCTCGCGGTGACCGCCCCCGCGCTGTACCTCTTCTGGGGATTCGTCGTCCTGCAGCGGGCGCTGCCGAACCTCGCGCCGACCTGCGTCGCCCTCGCCGCCGCCGGCCTCTTCGCGCCCGATGTCTGGCTGCGCAGCCGCCGGGTGGCCCGCCAGCGCGAGATCGTCAACGCCCTGCCCGACGTCCTCGACCTGCTCATGGTGTGCGTCGAGGCGGGCATGGGCTTCGACGCGGCGGTCGCCCGCGTGGCGGAGCAGCCGCCGCGCCGTGGCAGCCCGCTGCACGACGCGCTCATGCTCATGCACCTGGAGACACGGGCCGGACGCGGGCGCGAGGAGGCGCTCCGCGCCCTCGCCGAGCGTACCGGGGTCGCCGAGGTGCGCTCGATCGTCAGCGCGTTCATCCAGACCGACCGCCTCGGCACCCCGCTCGGCCGGACCCTGCGCGTGCACGCGGAGGCGGCCCGGGTGGCGCGGCGGCACCGGGCCGAGGAGCGCGCCCAGCTCGCACCGGTCAAGATGATCTTCCCCACGGTGTTCTTCCTCATGCCGTCGTTCTTCCTGGTGGCCATGGGGCCGTCGCTCCTGCTCCTCATGAAGCTGTTCTCGTCGATGGGAGGGCTGCAACCGAGATGAACCGGACGGCACGATGGATCGCGGCGGGCCCGCTCCTCGCCACCCTGGCCCTCGCGGCGCCGGTGGTCGCGCAGGATCGCGTGGCGGAGGTCAAGACGTGGGACGGCCGGACGTGGCGCCTGAGCCAGCCGACGTTCGAGGTGTTCTACACGATCATGGCGCCCGGCGCCCCCGCGCTGGATGGCGGCGGGCCGGCGGCGCCGTCCGGCGGCGGCCCGATGATCATTCCCCAGACGATGGGCGCCCAGCGGGGGTTCGGCACGCTGCAGGCCGAGGCGCAGGCGCTCGAGCGCCGCGGGGTGGACTCCACCCAGGGACGCCGCGCGCGCAACACGCTGACCGTGAGCCGCGCGGGCGTCGAGACGCAGGTGCCGGTCGAGCGCATCGCGAGCCTCGTCCTCAGCCGCGCCCCGGTCACGATCAACCGCCTGCCGCCCCACGTCGCGCGCGCCCACT
Organism: Candidatus Rokuibacteriota bacterium; assembly: GCA_016200085.1. Taxonomy (GTDB): domain Bacteria; phylum Methylomirabilota; class Methylomirabilia; order Rokubacteriales; family CSP1-6; genus JACQFL01. The sequence goes on from JACQFL010000050.1 coordinate 23,199, forward strand.
TCCGGTACGCCGCGCGCATCGTGCTGATCGACGGCGCGGTCGTGGACGCCGACGCGGTGAGCCTCGGCACCACGATCCTGCGCGGGACGGCGGCCGAGGGGCGCGTCGACGTGCCCTGGGAGGCCATCGAGTCCGTCCGCTTCACGAGGTGACATCATGACGACGCACATCGGTCGCGGGCGGGACCGTCTGGCAAACGAGCGGGGCAGCATGCTGCTGTTCACCACCGGACTGCTGGGCCTGTTCCTCGTCATGGGCGGGGCCGCCGTGGACCTCGCCTACCTGGCCGCCGCCAGCGGCGAGATGCAGCGGAGCGTCGACGCCGCGGCGCTGGCGGGCGCGGGCAAGCTCGGCTTCGACGCCACGGTGTTTTCCACCGTGCGTGCGACGGCGCAAACCTACGCGGCCGCCAATCCCTACCGTGACCTCGCGCAGGCCGGCGCGTACAGCAACGTCGCCCTCGGGCTGAACACCGGCAACGCCACGACGGGCAGCATCGTGCTCGGGCTCTGGGATCCGGCCAAGCCGGCGGGCATCGGCGCCGGCAGGCGCTTCGAGCCCTCCCTCGACGGCACGCGGGTCAACGCCGTGCTCTGCCAGTACCAGGCGACCGTGCCGCCCACGTTCCTCAGGCTCATCGGCCAGACCTCGCTCGGCGCGGCGGTGCAGGCCATCGCGGTCTCGAACCCGCCCTCCGGCCTGCCCGCGTCGGCGCCGCTCTTCCCGATCGGCGTCAGCCCGTGCAGCTTCGCCAACAACAGCTCGGCGGGGTGCGGCGGCCAGCTCAGCATCCAGTTCGCGCCGACCCCGAACAACAACGGCGCGTGGGTCAACATCCACGGCACGGGGACGCCGAACGCTGCCCAGACGAGGAACGACATCACCGCCGTCGCGAACGGCACGCCGGCCGGATCGACCTTGACGGTTGATTCCATGGTGGGGACGGACAACGGCGAGGAGCAATCCGCCTTCGACACCCTGGCCGACGACTTCGTCACGAAGTTCAACGCCTCGGCCGGCCATCCGATCATCATCAAGGACTCGTCGGGCAACGTCGCCTACAGCGGACAGGGCTGGCTCGTGTACGTCCCCGTCATCGCGACGACGTGCCCGCCGGGACCGGTCAACAACACCGACAACATCGTCGGCTGGACGCAGTTCGTCATCACCCAGGTCTTCGACAAGAACCGCGGCGTGCGGCAAGGCGGCGCCGCCCGGGGCTGCATGGTCGTCAACCACAACCCCGCCGTCAACATCTGGGACGCCGACTGCACGAATGCGCCGCCGCAGACCGCGACGATCTACGGGATCTTCGACTGCGCGCCCATACAGGGGCAGTCGCTCGCGACGCCGGGACCGCGCACCGCGCTCGCCACCCGCATCAAGCTGGTGAACTGAGATGCGCGCCAGGCGCGCCCGTGCCATGTGGCTTGCTCTGCTGGTGCTCTCGGCCCCCGCCGCGGGCGGATGCGCGGCGGCGGGCATGGCCGTCAGCCCCGTGATGTCAGCCGTCCAGGCCGTCGCTTACCGGCGCGTCGAGCGGACGTTCGCCGAGGAGCGGCCGATCGTGGGCGTCGCGCTCGTCGACGTCCTGCTGCGCGCCGGCGTCGAGATCGGCGCCGTGGAGCGGGACGAAGACACCTGGACGCTGCGCGCGCGCAGCGAAGGCGTCACGGTCACGGCGTCCCTGGCGCTCGTGACCTCCCGGCTGACCCGGGTGACCATGGGCGTCGAGACCGGCGGCATCATCGCCGACAAGGACACGGCCGCCGAGATCCTCGGCCAGGTGGCCGCCACGCTCGCGGCCCGCTCGGCGCCCGCCGCCGGCCTCCGCGATCGCCAGGCCGCCGCCCAGGCGGAGGCCCTCGGAGCGCTCCGGGAGGAGATCCGTCGCATCCGCCTCGAGCTGGCCGGCCGGGAGAGGGCGCGGCCGCCCGCCGCGGCGCCCGCGCCGGTCGCACCGATCGTCGTCGTGCCGCCGTCGTACGGCGTCCCCACCGTGATGACGCCGCCGTCGCCGAGCGCGCCGGCCGTCGCCGTGGCGTCGCCCGCCGTCGCCGCGGTGGCGTGGCCGCTCCCACCACTGGAACCGCTGGGCGCCCCCATGGCCCTGCACCCCGTCGGCACGCTGCCTGCGGCGCCGTCGCTGCGATAGCCCGGATCGTCATGGACGACGCGCGCGCGTCCTACGGCGTCGCGCCCGCTGGGCCGCGAATCTAGAGCCCCGGAGGCGAGCGGCGATGGCGGTCACCACGGCGCGGGTTCCCGATGCGGCCGCGTGGATCGGCGAGGACGATCCCGGCGCGGCGCCGTCACGCCTGCAGGCGTTCAGGACGCGGCGCGAGCGCCGCCACCGCCGCCACCGCCTCGGTGTCGCGGCGTACGTCTCCGTCCTCGTGCACCTCGGCCTCGTCGCCGTCGCCCTGCGGGCGCTGACCGCGCCGGCCGGGCACGACGTCGACGTGTTCGCGGCCGCGACGATCGTCGAGCTCGCCGACGCGGACGACCGACCGGCGCCGCCCGTGGCCGCCCCGCCGGCGGCCACGCCATCCGTGGCCACGCCCGCCCGGACCGCCGCCATGCCGGCGCGGGCCTGGACGCCCGGGGCCACGGCCCCGGACGCGGAGCTCACGCTCGCGTCCGCCGACGCTGAGGCTGGCGTGACGGACGCCGGGACGTCGCTCCAGCCCGCGGCGCTCGTCGTCGACGCCCCCGCGCCGCCGCCGGCGGCCGTCCTCGCGGCGTTGCCCGTCGCGCCGCCGCACGGCAGCCCGTGGGGCGCCGGGCTCGGGCCCGTCGTGCTGAGGCTGGACGGGCCGCGAACGCGGACGACCACGCGCCCGTCCGAGACGATCTCGGGGCGCGTCGTGGGGGGGACGCCGGCCCGCCTGATCGTGGACGCCAACGACGTCGAGCGTGAGATCGCCCTTCGCGGCGACGCGTTCGAGGCCACCGTGGCGCTGCGCCGGGGGCTGAACGTGGTGCGCGTGCGCGCGGTCGACGCGAGCGGCACGCCGACGGAGGAGACGATCGCCGTGGACTTCACGCCGCCGCCGCCCGCGGTGGCGATCACGTCGCCCGGCGACGGGCAGGTGGTGACGGCCGCGACCACGACCGCCATCGAGGGCGTCGTGGACGCGGACGGTGACTTCACGGTCTGGATCGTCTCGGGTGACCGCGAGGTCGCCGTCCCCGTCCGGGATGGCCGCTTCAGGCAGATCGTTCCCCTCACGGCTCCGGTCGTCCGGCTGTGGGCCGAGGTGCGACCCGAGGGCGGACCGGCCGTCCGCAGCGAGCCGGTGACGATCGTGACGAGCCTCGAGCCGGTGGCGGTGCTGGCCATGGACTGGGTCGATACGGGGCCCGGCCTGGAAGCGGAGGTCCGGGCGAGCTGGCGGTCGCGCGCGGACCGGGCCGATGCCGCGGCCCAGCCCCTGGCCCTCGGGAGGATCGCCGCCGCGCACAACGCCCGGTTGCCCGAGCTCGTGTACCTGAAATCGCCCCGGCCCGGCGTCTACACGTTCGAGGTCCGCTACCGCGGCCCGGCCCCGGCGGGCGCCTCGCTGCGTCCCGTGCTGTACCTGCCGGCCGAGGGCGGGCTCAAGGCGAAGAGCCCGCAGCGGACGGTCCTCGACGGGTCGGGACAGGTCGTCGTGGCGAGACTCCTCCTGCCCCAGGGCGTGCTGTGGGACGACACGGAGTGGTTCACCGGGCAGAGCGAGAGCGCGGACACGATCACGAGGTTCCGGCTCCCCGAGGGCGTGGTGTGGACCGAGGCCAAGACCGCGCGATGATCCACGCCGCGATCCGGATGCTCGCCGCGAGCCAGAACGTGGACGGAGGCTGGGGCAGCCGGCGTGGCCGGCAGAGCGCCACCGAGCCGACGGCCTTCGCGCTGCTCGCGCTCGCTCACCTCGGCGCAGGCGAGCTGTCCGGAGCCATGGCGCGCGGCACATCGTGGCTCGAGGGACAGCAGCGGGCGGACGGCAGCTGGCCCGCGACGGTGCGCGTCGACGAGGGTGGATGGCCCACCTCGGCGGCGGTGCTGGCGATGGCCGCGCTGGCCGGCAACCGGCCGTCCGCGCTGCGCGGCGCGGGCTGGCTGCTGACGCAGCCCGTCTACCGGGAGAGCGCCATCGACGCGCTCGCGCGCCGCCTGGGGCGCCGGCGCTGGGACTTCGGCGATCTGGACCCGGGCCTCGCCGGATGGCCGTGGGTGGGCTCGACGGCGAGCTGGGTGGAGCCGACCGCCTACGCGCTCATGGCGCTCAAGAAGCTGCGCCCGGGACGCGATCCCCGGTGGGCGCAGCCGCGGCTGGGGGAAGCCGAGGCGATGCTGCTGAACCGGACCTGCCGCGACGGCGGCTGGAACTACGGCAACCGGGAGGTGCGAGGCCAGGCGCTGCCGGCGTTCCCCGACGTCACTGCGGCCGCGCTCATCGCGCTGCGGGACGTCCTCGACCCTCCCGTCGCGGCCGAGAGCCTCGGGGCGCTCGAGCGGATGCTGGAGCAGGTCCGCTCGGGGCTCAGCCTCGGCTGGGGCGTGCTCTGCCTCGAGCTCTACGGCGTGCCGGCCGCGCGGCACGCGCGCGCGCTCGCGCGCGCCTGGGAGGCGACGCGCTTCCTGGGCGACACGAAGACGATCGCGCTGGCCGTGCTCGCGCTGAGCGACGGCGCCGCGGTCTTCATCGCGCCCGAGCGTGCGCGCGGGGGTTGAGCGGGCCGTGCTGACCCGTCGCGCGTTCGTGACCGCCGCGCTCGCCGGCGCGATGACGGGCGGGTGCCGCCAGGACCGGCGCTGGACGCGGTCGGCCTGGCGACGGCCGCCCAGCTCGCGGGTGGCCATCCTGCCGGCGATCGACTACACGCGACCGCTGGCCGACGTCGTGCTGAGCGGGCTGCGCCTGTTCCGTCTCGACGTGCGCGACCGGCGCGTCGTGCTCAAGCCGAACCTCGTGGAGTTCGACCCGGCCGGGGTGATCAACACCCATCCGACCGTCGTCGCGGCCGCCATCGACGCGTTTCGCGCGCTCGGCGCGCGCGAGGTGCTGGTGGCCGAAGGGCCGGGGCACCGCCGCGACACCGAGTATCTGTTGACCGCGTCGGGACTGCACGCCGCGCTCGAGGCGCGCGGCGTCCCCTACGTCGACCTGAACCAGGACGACGTGACGCGCACGCGCCTGCTGTCCTCCTACACCGGGCTCGGCCACCTCTATCTGCCCGAGACGATTCTCGACGCCGACCTGCTCGTGTCGATGCCGAAGCTCAAGACGCACCACTGGGCCGGGGTCACCCTGTCGCTCAAGAACATGTTCGGGGTCGTGCCCGGCGGCGTGTACGGCTGGCCCAAGAACGTGCTGCACTGGGCCGGCATCGCCGAGAGCATTCTCGACATCAACGCCGCGCTCGCGATGCCGCGCTTCGCGATCGTCGACGGCGTGGTCGGGATGGAAGGCGACGGCCCCATCCGGGGCGGGCCGCGCGCCGTGGGCGTGCTCGTGATGGGGGAGGACTGGGTGGCCGTCGACGCCACCGCGGCGCGGCTCATGACGATCGACCCCGAGGGGATCGGCTATCTCGCCGAGGCCGCCCGCTTCCTCGGCAACGCGTCGGAGGCCGCCGTCGTGCAGGTCGGCGAGCCGATCGAGAAGTTCGCGCGGAGGTTCCGGCCGGCCTGACGATCGAGAAACTTCACCGTTCGGCTCGCCGCGGCGGCAGCGGCTCACCTCACACGGATTCCGAAATGTCCCTGCTCGGCCGAGCGCGCGGTGCGCGCTCACCTCGCCCCCCGTTCGGCTCGCCGCGGCGGTAGCGGCTCACCTCACACGGATTCCGAAATTTCCCTGCTCGGCCGAGCGCGCGGTGCGCGCTCACCTCGCCCCCCGTTCGGCCCGCCGCTGCGGCAGCGGCTCACCTCACACGGCCACGTGCTATCATCGCGGGCACCCGGGAGGCGTGCCATGAAGGTCTGTTTCTTTCACCTGATGCCGTATCGTTTCCTGCCCGACGACTTCGAGCGGAAGTACCGCTCGGTGTGGGTCGACGTGCCCCACAGCCTCTACGACCCGGAGAAGACGGCGGGCCTCTACCACGAGTTCCTCGACGAGCTGGAGTTCGCGGAGACGAGCGGCTTCGACGGCCTGTGCGTCAACGAGCACCACAACAACGCCTACGGCCTCATGCCCTCGCCCAACCTCATGGCGGCCACCCTCACGCGCCGCACCTCGCGCGCGGCCATCGTCGTGCTCGGCAACAGCCTGGCCGCCTACAACCCGCCGCTGCGCGTCGCCGAGGAGTTCGCGATGCTCGACCTCCTGAGCGGCGGCCGGCTGGTGGCGGGCTTCCCCGTCGGCACCTCGATGGACATGAACTTCGCGTACGGCGTGAATCCCGCCACCCTGCGCGAGCGGTACTACGAGGCGCACGACGTGGTCATGCAGGCGTGGACGCGGCCGGAGGTGACCTCGTTCAACGGCAAGTACAACCAGCTGCGCTACATCAACATCTGGCCGCAGCCGCTGCAGAAGCCGCACCCGCCCGTGTGGATCCCCGGCGGCGGCAGCGTCGAGACGTGGGAGTGGACGGCCAGGCTCGACTACGTCTACTGCTACCTCTCCTACTTCGGCTACAAGCGCGGCAAGGTCACCATGGACGGCTTCTGGGAGGCCATCCACCGCGTGGGCGCCGACGACAACCCCTTCCGCGCCGGCTTCCTGCAGCTCGTGTGCGTCGCCGACAGCGACGCCGAGGCCGAGCGCCTCTACTTCCCGCACGTGCACTACTTCTACCAGAAATGCCTGAACGTCTGGGAGGGGTTCGCCGAGGCGCCCGGCTATCGCACGCTCAAGACCATGCAGGTCGGCGCGCGGCCCCAGGTGGGCGCGCAGGCCCGGAAGATCCGCCAGGAGCTCGACTGGGCCAAGTACGTCGAGCAGGGCTACGTGATCGCGGGCGGCCCGGCCACGGTGCGCCAGCAGCTCATGGAGTGCATCAAGAGCCTGCGCGTGGGGCACCTGATGGTGCTCCTGCAGATCGGCAGCATGCCGAAGGACCTCACCTTCCACAACATCGAGCTGTTCACGCGCGACGTGCTCCCCCACCTGCGCGGCGCGTGGCCGGGCTACAAGGACCGCTGGTGGCCCGAGGCGGCGAGCCAGGCATGAGTGCGCGCCGCACCTCCGCGCGCCGTCGCCCGGCGCCGGAGCGCCGCCCGTCGCGTGGTGCGCGCCCGTCCGGCGCGCGGCATGAGATGACCGTGAAGGTGTGGGCGGGAGCGGTGGAGCTCCGCGTGCTCGCGGCGGGCCGGGGCGCGCCGCTCGTGTACTTGCACGCCTACCACGAGCGGGGCGGCTGGCCGGCCTGCCTCGATCGCCTGGCCGAGCGGTTCACGGTCTACGCGCCGTATCACCCGGGCGTGCAGGGCTCCCAGGGCGTCGAGTCTCTCGACGACGTGGCCGACCTGACCCTCGCCTACGACGAGCTGCTCGGCGCGCTCGGGCTGGCGAGCGCGCATCTCGTCGGCCACGGCTTCGGGGGGATGATGGCCGCGGAGCTCGCCGCCACCGTCCCGCTCCGCGCGCGGAAGGTCGTGCTCGTCTCGCCGCTCGGGCTCTGGCGCGACGACCTCGCGGGCGAGGACATCCTCGTGCTGCCCGAGCACGAGCTCGGCGCCGTGCTCTGGAAGGACCCGCACTCGGACGCCGCCCGCCGCTGGGCCACGCTGCCCGAGGCGGACGCCGACAACGTCGCGGCGCAGATCGAGTCCATCCAGCGACGCGCGGCGATGGCGAAGTTCGTCTGGCCCATCGCCGACAAGGGCCTGCGCAAGCGGCTGCACCGCCTGACCGCCCCCACGCTCGTGCTGTGGGGCGACGCCGACCGCGCCAACCCGCCGGGATACGCCGACGAGTGGAAGCGCCGGGTGCCCGGCGCGCGGGTGAAGGTGATGCCCGGCGGCCACATGCTGATCCACGAATCACCGGACGCCACCGCCCGGGCGGTGAGGGAGTTCCTGTCATGACGGCGTTTCCGCTCGTGCCCGGCGCCGCCGTCGTCACCGGCGGCGGCTCCGGTCTCGGTCGCGGCATCGCGCTGGCCCTCGCGGCGGGCGGCGCGCCGGTCGCCGTGGTCGACTTGCTGCCCGAGGGCGGCAAGGAGACCGTCGATCTGATCCAGGGCCAGGGCGGCAAGGCGACGTTCGTGGAGGCCGACGTCAGCCGCTGGGCCGACGTCGATCGCGCGTTCACCGCGGCCGTGCAAGCGCTCGGCCCGCTCGGCATCGCCGTCAACGCCGCGGGCATCCTCGACGGCTATGCCAGCGCGGCCGAGCTGAGCCCCGAGGTGTGGGAGCGGGTGATCGGCATCGATCTGAGCGGCGTGTTCTACTCCTGCAAGCGCGCGCTGGCCGAGCTCCTGCCGCGCGGCGCCGGGCGGATCGTGAACATGGCCTCCGTGGCCGGGCTGATCGGCGGGGGCGGCGGCGCCGCCTACGTCGCGGCCAAGCACGGCGTCGTCGGGCTCACCCGGCAGCTCGCGGTCACCTACGCCGATCGCGGCGTGACCATCAACGCCATCAACCCGGGCCCCATCCTCACGGGCCTGCGCGCGCACTCGGCCCGGATCCTCGGCGCCGGCGCCCCGCCCATGCGGGGCATCGGCGGCGACGAGGCCGCCATCCGCGCCGTCGTGCCCGCCGGGCGGCGCGGGACGATCGAGGACGTCGCGGCGGCCTGCTGCTACCTCGCCTCGGAGGCCGCGGCCTACGTGACCGGGCACACGCTCGTGGTCGACGGGGGCTGGACGGCCCGATGATCACCAGGTTCTCGGTCCTCTACGTGGGGCAGATCGAGCTCGACCACGTGGGCCGCGACGGCACGCCCGCCAACGAGCGGCGCTAGCCCAACGAGCGGCTCGCCCAGGCGTTCGCCACCGCGCGCGACGTGGCGCAGACCATGGACGACCTGGGCGACTACTGTCTCTGGACGGCCGAGCACCACTTCCAGCGCGAGGGCTACGAGGTCTTCCGAACCTCATCCTCATGTCGACGTGGCTGGCCATCCAGACGCGGCGGCTCAAGCTCGGCTGCGCCTTCAACATCCTGCCCATGTGGCATCCCGTCCGGCTCGCCGAGGACTACGCCGTCGCCGACATCGTCACCGAGGGGCGGGTCATCATGGGCGTCGGCCGCGGCTACCACACGCGCGAGGTCGAATTCTTCGGCGCGCCCATGCTCGACAACGAGGCCAATCGCGAGCTCTTCGAGGAGCAGATGGAGGTGTTCCTCAAGTGCTTCGGCGAGGAGTCCTTCAGCCACCACGGCAAGCACTACGACATCCCGCCGCCCGTGCCGTACCGCGGCTACGAGCTGCGCGAGGTGACGTGCGTGCCGCGGCCGATCCACCGGCCCGTGGAGATCTGGCAACCCATCGCCAGCGGCAAGACCCTCGACTACATCGCGAGCCGCGGGGTCAAGGGCATGATCACCTCAACGGCGAGCGGATCGTGGACCAGATCTTCCACGCGTATCGCGATGCGGCCGCGCGGGCCGGCCGGCGGCTCGCCCTCGGCGAGGACCTCTGCTGGGGCGTGGGCCTCTACCTCGCCGACACCCAGGCCGAGGCGATGCGCCGCGTGGAGCCGTCGCACGACGAGCGGTACAAGTGGTTCGCGCCGTTCGGCTTCGTGCGCTACGCGGACGCGCACGGCCGGCCGTGGGGCACGCCGGGCGCGCCGGCGCGCGCGCCCACGCTGGCCGAGGGCGTGGCGCAGAAGGCGTGGATCTGCGGGCCCCCCTCGCACGCCATCGAGGTCATCCGGGAGTTCGAGGCGCGCTATCCGGGCCTCGACCAGATGATGATCCACTGGGCGGAGGGGCTGCCCCCGCACGAGTTCAAGGAGCAGCTGGCGTGGTTCGCCCGCGCGGTGATGCCGGCCGTCACGCGGAGGGGCTGATACCCTCCCCCGGTATTTTTCCGATGCACGAGGGCCCCCAACGGGTGGTGTTTTCCCTTTTGCTCCCCTCGTAGGTGTGGTAGTAATACCCCCGGGGTCAGGCAGGGCCCGGACCTTACCACACGAGGAGGAGGAGACATGGCGAAGAAGGCGGCCAAGAAGGCGTTCGGGGGCTACGCGCTCAACTTCAAGGGCTGCAACGACACGCTGGAGTCGCTCTTCGGGTCCGCGCCCATCGGACCCTCCGTGATGACGAAGAAGCTGTGGGCGTACGTGAAGCGGCACAAGCTCGGGCGCAAGAGCTAGCGCGAAGCGCGCGGTCCACCATCCCTTGCTCGAGGGGGGCCGTCACGGCCCCCCTCGAGCCACCCCCAACGGCCACGCCGGCACGAGGCCGGTGCTCGCACCGCTCAGGCAGGAAGCTCGTCGAGGCGCGTGACGATGAGGTCCGGCTGCACGCCGAGCTCCTCGGGGGGCTGGCTCGAGCGGTTGCACCACGCCACGCGATAGCCGAAGGCCTTGGCGCCCGCGACGTCCCAGGCGTTGGACGACACGAACAGCAGCTCACCCGCCGGGATCCCGAGGTGCCGGGGCCCGAGCGCGTAGACGGCGGGGGAGGGTTTGTAAGTCTTCACCTCGTCGACCGAGATGACGTGCTCGAGCGACGAGCCGATCCTCGCCGAGGCGACCGCCGCCGCGAGCATCGCGGGCGCGCCGTTGGAGAGGACGGCGCGCGGCCGCCCGGCCAGACGCGCCAGCGCGCCGGGGACCTCGGGGAAGCACGCGAGGCTGAGGTACGCCGTCATGAGCCGATCGAGCTGGGCGTTGCTGGCCGTCAGCCCGAGGCGCCGGACCGTGAACCGGAGCGCGGCCTCGGTCACCGCCCAGAAGTCCTCGTAGCGGCCCATGAGGGCGCGCAGCCACGTGTATTCCAGCTGCTTCTGTCGCCACGTCTGTGAGAGCAACACGGGGTCGGCGGTGATCTCGCGGCCGGCCTCGACGACGGAGTGCACGTCGAAGAGCGTGCCGTAGGCGTCGAAGACGTAGCCGCGGATCATGGCGCCGGCCGAGGGCAGGGGCTCAGCCGCGCGAGAAGGTGCGGCGCACGCGCACGCCACGCCTGACCGCGGGCTTCACGGGCTCGGCGGCCAGCGCGGGCGCCAGCCCGGTCTCCACGAACGCGTACTGCAGCAGCCTCTTGCCGTCGAGGAAGGACAGGGCGCGGCTGCGCGCGCCGAGGATGATCATGATGAACTGCTGCCCGCTCCGCCACGCCGAGACGGCCAGGTTGTAGCCCGCCTCGTTGGTGAACCCGGTCTTGAGCGCCTGCACGCCCCCCTGGTCGTTGAAGAGCGGAATGCGGCGCGCGTACACGCGCCCCTTCCACACGAACGTCTGCCCGCCGAGCATGGGGCGCGCGGCGGGGTGGTCGTCGAGCAGGCGGGTGATGAGCACGGCGAGGTCGCGCGCGTTGCTGGTCTGGCGCGGATCGGGCAGGCCGTGCGGGTTGGCGAAGCGCGTCGCCGCGAGCCCCATCTCCTGGGCCTTGGCGTTCATGCGCGTGACGAACGCGGTCTCGTCGCCCCCGAGGTGCTCGGCCACCGCCTCGGCGGCGTCGTTGGCGGACGCGATGGCGACGCCCTCGAGCAGGACGCGCAGCGGCACCACCTCGCCGGCCCTGAGCCCCATGCGATAGCGCGCGATCGTGGCCGCGTAGTGGCTGACGAGGACCGGAGCGTCCAGGTCCGCCCGCCCGGCCTCGGCGTCCTCGAAGGCCAGGTAGAGGGTCATCAGCTTGGTCAGGCTGGCCGGGGCGTGCTCGGCCTCGGCGTTCTTGGCGTAGAGGATCCGCCCGTCCGCGTCGAGCAGCAGCACGGACTCGGCGTTGAGGGCCGGCGGCCGCACCCCCTGGGCGAGCACGGGCGAGGCGAAGAGCAGGACCGCGAGGGTGGCGAGCGGCGCGAGCCGGCGCGTCTGGGACACTACGGACATTCTAGTCAGCGAGGAAAACCCCGAGCAAGCAAAAACGGCTCAGCGAACGGCCTGCTTGAGCTCCTTGGACGGCTTGAAACGGGGCACACGCCCGGCCACCGTGCAGGCCTCCCCGGTGCGCGGGTTCCGGAGGGTGCGCGGCCGGCGCCGCGCCACCGCGAAGGTGCCGAACCCGACGAGGGTGACGGTATCGCCGCGCTTGAGCGAGGTGCGGATGCCCACGAGCATCGCGCGCAGGGCCCGCTCCGCGCCGGCCCGCGACCAGCCGGCCTCCTCCGCCATGCGCGCGGCGAGCTTGGCGCGCGTCATCTACATGCCGAAGGCGCCGCGCGCCTCGTCCATCACCGCCTCGGTGACGGTGGTCAGGCCCCGGGCATCCGCCAGCCGCTCGATGGCCTTGCGCGCCATCGGGCGGATGAACTCCGGAATGCGCGCGACGCGCGCCTCGGCCTCGGGCGTCCAGGCGAGGCCGGGCGGCGCGGTGGCCTCGCCGGCGTTGAGCATGGCCGCGAAGGGGCACGACGGCCCGTCGGCCACGGCGGGCTCGGTGGCCTCGCCCTCTGCGCTCTCGAAGGCGCCCGCGCGCGTGCCCGTCATCGAGGCGCGCACGTGCTCGAAGGGCTGCGCCTCGACGGTGCGCCCGCCGATCTTGACGCCCAGGCTCCTCACCATCTGGGTCTCGAACGGGTTCGTGAGCATCGCCACGCGGAAGCCGCACTCGGGGCAGCGGAAGGTGACGGTCAGCGAGCCCTCGTCGGGCCCCTCGGTGCCGTGCAGCTTCATCGGCTCGTCGCAGTCGAGGCAGAGGAACTTCATGGCCCGCTCATTCTAGAGCAGAGGCGGCGCGCTGTCGACGCCACCGGGCCACGCTCGGCCACGCCGCGCGCGCCGAGGGCAGGAGCATGACGAGGATCGACGCGACACCGAAGCCGACGACGAGCCACTCGCGCAGCACGAGCCCCCGGAGCGCGATCACCGACAGCAGCACGTACGCCGAGAACCGCGCGCGCGGATGGCGATACCAGAGCAGGCCCGCCACCACGGGCGCCGCGAGCCCCGAGATCCACCAGCGCGTCGCCAGGGCCGCCCCGCTGTAGGCCAGCAGGGCGACGGGGAGCAGGGTGACCACGAGCGGGCGCGCGGGGGGAGCCACGGCGCGAGCGTACGGAGGGCGTCCCGCCCTGTCAAACCCGCGCCCGATCGCGCCGGGGCGATCTGGGCTACCGCGCGAAGCGTCCGGGCGCGAATGCATCGAGCGCGACCTTGGTCGTGTCACTCAGGATGAGATCGGCGATGACGCGCCCCATGGCGGGGCCGAACAAGATGCCCTTGCGGCCGCCCCCGGTGGCCATGTAGACGCCGTCGATCCCCGGCACGCGACCGAGCAACAGCAGGCCGTCGGACGCGAGGGGACGCAGGCAGGCGGTCTGATGGACGAGCTGCGCGTCGGCCATCGCGGGCATCATCCGCACCAGCGCGGCGCCGATCTCGTCGCGGGCTGCGGGCGTCGTCTCCTCGTCGAAGCCCGCCTCCTCCTCCGTCGTTCCCGCCCACAGCAGGCCGTCCGGCTTGGTCGTGGCGTAGTTGTGGCCCCAGCCGACGGAGCAGGCGACCGGGGGATCAGGCGCCCGGAGGCGCAGGATCTGGCCCTTGAGCGGGCGGACCTCGATGGGCACGCCGAGCCAGGCCGAGGCCTCGCCGCTCCAGGGGCCGAGGCCGAGGACCACTGAGGAACAGTCGAGCGAGCCCCGCTCGAGGAGCACGCCGGTCACCCGCCGGCCATCGCGCCGCAGGCCGGTGACCCGCCCGTGCCGCACGGTCACGCCCAGGCGCTCGGACGCCCGGGTGAGCGCCAGCACCAGACGATACGGCTCGACGTCGGCGGTGCCCTCGATCGAGACGGCCCCGAGCGCCTCGTCCGAGATGCGCGACTCGATGCGGCGCGCCTCCGAGGCGTCGACCCAGCGCGCCGTGTACCCGGGTTGCCGCTGCTGCCACGACAGCGCGCCCTGGAGCCTCCGCGCGTCGGAGTCGGTGAAGGCGAGGGCGAGCGAGGAGCGCACGCGGAAATCGATGTCGATACCCGTCTCCTCGCCCACGCTTCCGGCGAGCTCGCGGTGGAGCCGCATGCCCTCCTGGGCGATCTCGGCGAGCGGTCCCGGGATGCCGAAGCCACTGAGCGGGCTCAGCCCGCCGTACGCGAAGCCCGAGGCATGGCTCCCGATGGCGTCCCGCTCGATCACCACGCTGGGAACGCCCGCCCGGGCGAGGTAGTAGGCCGTGGTCATGCCGACGATCCCGCCGCCCACGATCACGACGTCGCTGGCCATCGTGTCCCGATCCTTTCTCGCCGTCGCCGACTCTCGAGAACGACACCTCAGTGTATCCGGAGGCCCGGCGCGGGCGCACGCGCGGCGAACGCGGAATAGCGCCGGTGGCGTCTCCACGATCCGGCTTCAGGCGAGTGTGCGGACGGCGGTGGGCCAGGCCGGAGAAGCGACCGTGGTCTGGAGACTGCTCATCGCTGTTCCGACCGGCTTTCCTGCGCTCGTTCGCGGTGCTCACGGGGCTCGCGACGCGACGCCGGCTCGGTATGGTGCTAAAATCGATCCGCATTCGGCCCGAAAGCCCGCGAAATGCCGGGGTAGCTCAGAGGCAGAGCAACTGATTCGTAATCAGTAGGTCGCGGGTTCGACTCCCGCCCCCGGCTCCAGTTGAATGGCCAACCGGAGCCTGTCAGTAGGAATGAGAGCGTGCCGTGCAAGGCCAGTCAGCGCTGCCGGTGAAAGTCCGGTCCAAGGAAGTGTCGGTACACCTTGGTAGCTACCCGGGAGACGGCGAGGGCGACCGACCCGTCGAAGCCTCGGGAACAGAGATCCGCCTTGGGCGGGTCAGCGAGCGTACGGGCCGCAACGCGAGTGAAGCCTGAGCAGGCCCCGAAAGGTTGAATGCGAGCGCCGAGTCTCCTCTCATTGGACGAAGGCCGCCGAGGCGATCGGATCTACCGACGCGGGAAGATCGCTCGGCTCGCCGGGGTAGTGGGCGCAGCACGTACGCACGCGGTGACTGGCAACACGGGAGGCCTGTTGCGCGGCCGGGGCGACCCGGCACCGGGTCCCTTCGGGGGATGGGCGCGGCAGGCGCCGGAGGGGCCCAGAGTACCGCTGAAGCGGGGTAACGCCCGTGGAGGGAAGGGGCCCTGGTTCGGGGCGCGCTCGGCCGAGCCGAGGGGAGGGGGATTGGCGTGAGCCTGGCAACCCCCGCGAACCTCCGGAGGCTCCAACGGGCGCTGTACGTGACGGCCAAGCGGGATCCAGCGCGGCGGTTCGATGTCCTGTACGACAAGGTGTGGCGTGAAGACATCCTCGCCCACGCATTCGCGCTCAGCCGGAAGAACGGGGGCGCGCCGGGCGTGGACGGGGTGACCTTCGCCCAGATCGAGGCGTACGGCGTGGCCCGCTGGCTGGGCGAGCTGAGGGAGGAGGTTCGAACAGGACGCTACACCCCGCAGCCTGGACGGCGTCGCTGCGTTGTTGAACGGCGGGAAGGCGAGCGGGCGCCGACCCGCCGGACATCTGCCCGTGCGGGCAGATCACTGCGCCCGATCGCTTCAAGCGCCCCGGCGGGGCTCACCGCGCGGAGAGCCACCGACATGGTGGCCCTCTGGACGGCGCGTCCGGCGTCCGCTGCCCGGCAGGCGGGGGAAAAGACGGACCGCATCACTCGCTGAAGGCTCTTGCAAACGCGCGGCGAACGCGCCACCATCCCCCATCGGTGTGAGCGCCGAATGTTGATGGCGCGCGCGAGGGCCCGACATGATCAGCGATGCCCAGAGAGACGCCTATCAGCGCGACGGATTCATCGTCGTTCCCGACCTGCTGGGGCCAGCGCAGCTGGCCAGACTGCGTCGGATCATCGCCGAGCTCGTGGCCGGTGCCGCCGCGGTGGACACCCACACCGCGGTGTACGACCTCGAGCCCGGGCACACCCGGGCCGAGCCCAAGGTCCGGCGCATCAAGACGCCGCACGAGGTGCACCCCGCGTTCTATGACGTGGTCCGCAACCCCGACGTGATCGCGGTTCTCACCGCGCTCATCGGGCCCGACCTGCGCCTGCACAGCTCCAAGCTCAACATGAAGTCGGCGAGGTACGGCTCGCCGGTCGAGTGGCATCAGGACTGGGCGTTCTATCCACACACGAACGACGACATCCTGGCCATCGGCGTGATGCTCGACGACGTGGACCTCGAGAACGGCCCGCTGCTCGTCACGCCGGGCACGCACAAAGGCCCCGTGTGGAACCATCACGGCGAGGACGGTCGCTTCTGCGGCCTGACCGATCCCGCCGACATCGCGAACGAGATCGCTAATGCGGTGCCGCTGACCGGCCGCGCCGGCAGCATGTCGTTCCACCACGTGCGCGCGCTGCACGGCTCCGCGCTCAATACGTCGGATCGCAGCCGCAACCTGCTGCTCTATGGGATCGCCGCGGCGGACGCCTGGCCTCTCCTCGGTGTCCCGGATCT
This sequence comes from Candidatus Rokuibacteriota bacterium, assembly GCA_016200085.1. Lineage (GTDB taxonomy): Bacteria > Methylomirabilota > Methylomirabilia > Rokubacteriales > CSP1-6 > JACQFL01. The sequence continues at coordinate 39,667 of JACQFL010000050.1, forward strand.
CGACGAGTTCAACAGCCGGATGCTGAGCGGCAAGCCGAGCGTGGAGCCGCGGCTGGTACCGGTCCCGGTGCGACTGCCCCTGCCTCCGGCCGCGCGGCAGGGATCGATCTACGAGAACCAGGCGGAAGCCAACCGGTCGTACTTCAAGAAGGCGGTGGTCCGATGACCGAGCAACTGTTCACTCGTCGCGCGTTGCTCGCCGGCCTCGGCGGCGCCGGAGGCCTGGCCCTGTTGCACTCCCGCACGCCGGCGGCGCTCGGCCAGACGGCGCCGGCCATCAAACGCGGGGGAACCTTCGTCGAGTCCATCAACTGGACGTATCCGACGCTGGATTCCCATCTCTCGAGCCAGCCGTTCATGGCGGGCTTCGAGGCCATGTACAACACGCTCGTGCGCTTCGAGCTCGCGGATCAGAAGACCGGCGAGCAAAAGGTGGTCGGCGACCTGGCCGAGTCGTGGGAGCAGCCCGACCCGAAGACCCTGCTCTTCAAGCTGAGACAGGGCGTCGCCTTCCACGACGGCAGCGCCTTCGACGCCGAGGTGGCCGCGTGGAACGTATTGCGCGTCCGCGATCACCCGAAATCGCAGTGGAAGACGCAGCTCGGCGTGCTCGAGTCGGCGGAGGCCCTGAACAAGAGCACCCTGCGCCTGAAGCTCAAGACGCCGAGCCCGGGCTTCCTGCGCAGCCTGGCGTATGCGTCCGGGGCGCGCGTGTACATGCAGTCGAAGGCCGCCACGGACAAGCTGGGCGAGGATGGTTTCGCCCGGAACCCGGTGGGCACGGGGCCGTTCAGGTACAAGCAGTGGATCACCGACGACCGCGTGATCCTCGAGCGCAACCCGAACTACTTCGAGACCGGAGCGGATGGCAAGCCGCTGCCGTACCTCGACGGGTTCGTCGGCCGGTTCGTGCCCGACCCCACCGTCGCGCTGGTGGACATGCGCGCCGGCGCCGTTCACCTGGTCGAGTGGGTGCCCACCAAGGACGTCGCCGCCGTCAAGGCCGATCCCAACCTCGTGCTGTACGAGCTGCCGTGGGCCGGCCAGAACTACTTCAAGGTCGGCTTCAACGCCAAGGCCGCCCCGTTCAGTGACATGCGGGTTCGCCAGGCCGCCCTGATGGCCATCGATCGGGCCGGCATGGCCAAGGCCCTCGGTTTCGGGGTCGGCGTTCCCCACTACTATCCGTTCTGGCTGCCGCGCACGCTCGGTTACGACGAGAGCGTCACCAAGAACGAGTACAACCCGGCCCGAGTGAAGGAGCTGCTGACGGCGGCGAGGTATCCCAACGGCATCTCGGTCGAGCTGAAGGTGATCAGCCGCGAGCCCGAGAACACCATCGGCGAGTTCGCGCAGCAGATGTGGTCGGCCGTGGGCATCAAGACCAAGCTCGTGAGCCTGGAGCGGCTCGCCTGGATCGACGCCGTGCGCGCTAACAACTTCCAGGCCGCGTTCTGGCGAGGCGTGTTCCAGACGGTGGTCGATCCCGACGTGCTCAAGACGCGGATCAAATGCGGCGCGCCGGCGAACTGGGCGCAGGTCTGTGATCCCGACATCGACCGGCTCATGGACGAGGGCGGCGCCACCCTAGACACGAGGAAGCGGCACGAGATCTATCGGAACGTGCTGCGACTCATCCAGGAGCGCGCGTACCTGGGCACAGGGATCGTGATGCCCTTGCTGATGGCCTATCGCAAGGACGTGCAGGGGCTGAAGTTCAACTTCCAGGTGCCGCACGTGACGACCACGTGGCTCGCGAAGTGATCAGTTGAAGCTGGGGGCCCCGACATGGCCCCCAGACCCCTAGCGCTCGGGGCGCCGCGGGGAACCCGTGGCACCCTTCGATTCTCCGACCGGCTCCTAGCTTTCGCCCCGCTGCCAGAGCCGCGGATCGAGGCCGCGCCGGAGGCCGTCGCCCAGGAGGTTGAAGGCCAGGACGGTCACGAAGATCGCCGCGCCGGGTGCGAACGAGAGCCACGGCGCCTGCTGCATGTACTGGTAGCCCGCCTTGAGCATCGACCCCCAGCTCGACGCGGGCGGCTCGATGCCCAGACCGAGGAAGCTGAGGGCGGCCTCCACGACGATGGCGGAGGCCACGAGCAGGGACGCCTGCACGACGATGGGCGCGATGACGTTGGGCCAGACGTGCAGGAGCATGATGCGGCCGGGCGTGGCGCCGAGCGCCCGCGCCGCCGCGACGAAATCGCGCTCGCGGACCGACAGCGTCTGTCCCCGCACCAGACGCGCGAACACAGGCGTGAACACGATGCCGATGGCGAGCATCGCGTTCGTGAGACCGGGACCGAGGCTGGCCGCGATGGCGAGGGCCAGCACGAGCGTGGGAAACGACCACAGCGCGTCGATCAGCAGCATCAACACGTCGTCCAGCCAGCCTCCGTGGTATCCCGCCAGCATTCCCAGGAGCACGCCCGCGAGCAACGCGAACCCTACCGAGACGACACCGGCCTGCACCGACGTGCGCGTGCCGTAGATGATGCGGCTCAGCACGTCCCGCCCCAGCTGGTCGGTGCCGAGCAGATGAGCGGGCCGTGGCGCGGCGAGCACTCCGGCGTCTTGCGGCCGGTTCGGATCGTACGGCGCGATCACGTCCGCCCCGAGCGCGACGAGGAGCACCACGGCAACGACGACCAGCCCGAAGCCCGCCCCGCGGGTCTCCAGCGCGCGGGCCAGCAGAGCGCCGAGCCAGCGTGACCGCGGAGGGCCGAGCCGTCGGACCACGATCGTCCTTTCGCTACCGGTAGCGGATGCGCGGGTCGAGGAACGCGTAGAGGAGATCGGTCATCAGGTTCGCCAGGACCACCGCGAGCGCGAGGATGAGCACCACGCCCTGCAGCATCGGGAAGTCGCGGAAGAAGATCGAATCCGCGGCCAGACGGCCCAGCCCCGGGAGCGCGAAGATCGTCTCCACGACGACCGCGCCGCCGAACAATCGCCCGGTTTGCAGGCCGATGACGGTGACCACCGGAATCAGCGCGTTCTTCAGGGCATGGCGCCCGACGACGCGCCCTTCCGCCAGCCCCTTCGCCCTTGCCACGATGACGTACTCCTGCTGCAGGACCTCGATCAGCGAGGAGCGGAGCTGTCGCATCACCACGGCCGCGAGCGCCATCCCGAGCGAGAGGGCCGGCAGCAGCATCGACTGGACGCTCGGCCACGAGCCCTGCGCAAACGGCACGTACCCGGAGGGGGGTAGCACCTTGAGCCACACGGAGAAGACGTAGATGAGCATGATGCCCAGCCAGAAATCCGGGACGGCCACCCCGCTCATCGCCAGGAGCGTGCCCACCTTGTCGGCGATCGAGTTGGGGCGGACCGCGGAGAGGATGCCGACCGGCACGGCGATCAGCAGCGCGACCATCATCGCCGTCGCCGTGAGGTGGAGCGTCACCGGAAAGCGGGCCAACAGTCCTTCGAGCGCCGGCTCGCGCGTGCGGATCGATCGTCCGAGGTCACCGCGGAGCACGCGGCCCAGCCACTTCGCGTATTGCACGGGCACCGGCTGATCGAGACCGAGCTCCTTCCGCATCGTCTCGTACATCACCTTGTCCCGCATGTTCGCCTCGCCGATGTAGGCGAGCGCGGGATCACCGGGCAAGAGCAGCGCCACCGAGAAGGTCACGAGTGTGACCAGGAACAGTAGCGGCACCACGTACACGAGCCGGCGCAGGATGTACCCTCTCACAGGCCGTCCGCCGCTCCTCTACTCCACGGCCCGCGGTCAATGGCGCGATGGAGATCCAACTCTGCCCGCGCGGGCAGAGTGGCGTGCCGCGCCACTGGTTGCGCCAGCCTTGTCTCTATCCGCCGCGTGGTGGCCGGCACCGGCGGCAGTTCTTTGTCGGCGATGTCCTCGTCCTCGGTGCGGAGCCCATATCCACTATCTTTCCACTACTCGCCGCGGTTCGGCCGCCTCGCTACCGTGGTCCACGGCCCGGATCTAGGAGGCGGGCTGGGGACTCGGCGAGCCCGGACGATCCGTTCCACGCACGCTCAGTTACGCGGGGTCGGCGTTTGGCGGCCGCGCAACGGACTTGATCGTACGCCGCTCCTTTGCCCCGCCCACCCCCGGCGTCGCCACCGTGAGCGGCCTGCTCACGGGCCTTGGTGCCCTGATAAGTAGCGTCGGATAGCACTATCTTCGCACTACTGCCCATCTCGAGCACGGGCCACGACCCACATCTACGGACAGGCCGCGCGGCTCGGCGAGCGCTCTGGGCCAGGGTGCCTGGCGAGGAGTGATCGGAGCCGCGCTGCTCGGCCCTCGGACGTTCAATTCTCCGGCGTGTCTCGAGACTCAGGAGGCGGGGAGCGGCGGGTGTGCAGCGACGGCGGAAGCGAGGTGATGGTGACCTCTGCTACCACGCGTGCTCGCCCCCGGCTCCATCCGTTTCAAATACTTCCGACTCACCCTCCGACGACGGACCCGTTTGCCGCGAGATGGGGCTGGCGGGGCGACGGGACGACGATTCGGTGTTGGTGCAGCAGTTCAGGTGGGTAGCGCGCGAGACGGCGCGGCGCACCGAGAATTGACCTTCATCGCCACGCTTTACGCGGCAACTCGCGGAGGCCACTGCCGGAAGCCGCCGTTCCTCACCGCGTTGTCTTCGAGGCGCGCGCAGGCGCACGCTCGCTGGGGCCCGCCCGGTATCCGCGACAAGATTGGCGCGGCCATCGATCCGCTCGGCAGCGACGACTACGAGGTCGAGATGGAAGCGGAGGCCGACGTCGCGCCGTATCGGGGTGGGGGGCGTCCGCGGCTTGACAAAAGTCATGTGAACATGATTACTTCGGCGCGCCGCGGCGTCCTCGGCGCCAGCGTGCCGGCGCCGCAGTATTCACCACTCCGAACCCACGGAGGGCATGCCTGCCGCCCGGTACCCCAGTGGCACGAATGGAGACGATGATGACCGAGGGCCAGGCCCCCGGGGCAGGGATCCAAGGCCGCGGCCGGGGACACGCTCGGGCCGGGGGACACCGACATGACCGCGATGTCTCCGGCTACAAGATTCGCGTGGTCGATGAGCGCCCGCCCGGCCATCCGCAAGAGAAGTTGCTCACGGAGTTTCGCGAGGCCTGCGCCGAGCGTTTCGGCTGTGAGCCGAATGCCTGCGCGGCACTCGCATATGACGCCTTCACGGCGCTCGTGAAGGTGCTGCCCACGCTCGTCAGCCGCTGATGAAGTTCGGGCTGATCCTGAACACGCAGTTCGTGGCCGGCGAGGACGCGCGCGTCAAGGTGCGCGACCTCGTCGACCAGGTGCGGGCGGCGCGCGACGCCGGTTTCGACTCCGTGGCGGTCAGCCACCACTATCTCCTCACGCCGTTCCAGATGGTGCAGCCCCTGCCGCTGCTCGGCCGGCTGGCCGCGGAGGCGGGGGCGATGCGCCTCATCACGAACATCTTCCTGCTCACCATTCACACCCCGGCCTACGTGGCGGAGCAGGTCGCCTCGATGGACGTCCTTACCGGGGGCCGCTTCGTGTTCGGCGTGGGACTCGGCTACCGGCCGGAGGAGTTCGAGGGCATGGGCGTCGAGATGAAGACGCGCGTGTCTCGCTTTCTCGAGATCCTCGCGGTGGCCCGCCGGCTGTGGACGGAGGACGTCGTCACCCACACGGGCCGCCACTTCACCCTCACGAACGCCTCGCTGGCGCTGAAGCCGGTGCAGCGCCCGCATCCGCCGATCTGGATCGCCGCCAGCGGCGACGCCGCCTTCGATCGGGCCGCGCGCCACGGCGACGCCTGCCTCATCAACCCGCACGCGAGCCTGCCGACCCTGCGGCGGCAGATGGCCATCTACCGCACGGCGCTCGCCGAGGTCGGGAAGCCGTTCCCCGCCGAGGCGCCGATCTTCAAGGAGTGCTCGGTGGCGCGCACCCGCGAGCAGGCGCGGCGGGACGCCGAGCCGTACCTGCTGCAGAAGTACAAGGCGTACGCGGACTGGGGGCTCGACAAGCCGATGCCCAAGGGTGAGAGCCTCTCGGTGCCGTACGACGACCTCGTCCGCGACCGCTTCATCGTCGGCACGCCGGACGAGTGCCGCGCCGAGATCTGCCGCTATCGCGAGCTGCTCGGTGTCAACTACTTCCTTCTCCGCCCGCAGTGGCCGGGCGTGCCGCAGAAGCGCGTCCTGGAACAGATCGAGCTGATCGGCCAGGCGCTCGTTCCGAGCCTGCGGTCGGCGTGAAGGTCCGCAAGCGCCCGCCGGCCGCCGGGCCCGCCGCGAGGCCCGATCCGTCGTGGGACCGCCCGGTCCCGCCGCTCTACTCCCGCGTGTTCCGCACGCTCGAGCGCCCCGGCTGCGGCGAGGCGGTCCGGGAAGCGGGCCTCGGATGAAGCCCGCCCCCCTCGAGTACCTCGCAGCGGCGACAGCCGAGGAGGCCCTCGCCGCCCTCGCGCGCTTCGACGGCAACGCGCGATTACTCGCCGGCGGGCAGAGCCTGGTGCCGCTCTTGAGCATGCGGCTGCTGCGCCCGACGGCGGTGATCGACATCAACGGGATTCGCGGGCTCGATCGCATCGCGGCCGGCGACGGCGTGGTGCGGATCGGCGCGCTGGCCCGGTACTCCGCGCTGCAGGCGTCGGCCGTGATCCGGGAGCGGGTCCCGCTGCTCGCCAAGGCCGTCCCGTTCGTCGGCGACCGGCAGATCCGCAACCGCGGCACGCTCGGCGGCGCGCTCTGCCACGCCGATCCGGCCGGCGAGATGGCCCTCTGCGCGGTGACGCTCGTCGCGCGTCTGCGCATCGTCGGCCGCGCGGGCCGCCGCGAGCTCGACGCCGAGGCGTTCTTCCAGGGGCCGTACACGACGGCGCTCGAGCCGACCGAGATGCTGGAGGCGGTGGAGTTCCCGGACGGCGCGGGCGCCGAGGCGGTCGTCGTGGAGCACGCGCGGCGGCACGGCGACTTCGCCGTGGTCAGCGTGGCCGCCACCGGCCTGCCCGCGCCTGACGGGAGCTGGCGCTGGATCCGCATCGGGCTCGGCGCCGTCGCCGACCGCGCTCGCTACGCGCGCCGCGCCTCCGAGGGGCTCGCGGGCACGCGGCTGCAACCCGCCGACGTCGAGGCGGCGGCGGCGCGCTGCCTGGAGGACGCCGAGCCGGCCGCGGACGTCCGCGCCTCCGCCGAGTACCGGCGGCACCTCCTTCCGATCCTCGTGGAGCGCGCGCTCGGCGAGCTGGCGCGGCGGCGGCGATGAGCGCGCGAGTGACGGTGGCGCTGCGAGTCAACGGCCGGGCCTACGAGCGCGTGGTCGAGAGCCGCCGGCTGCTCGTCGACTTCCTGCGCCACGAGCTCCAGCTTCACGGCACCCACGTCGGCTGCGAACAGGGCGTCTGCGGCGCCTGCACGGTGCTGCTCGACGGCGAGCCGGTGAAGTCGTGCCTCATGCTCGCGCCCCAGGCGCACGGCCACTCGATCACGACCGTCGAGGGGCTCGCGGGACGGGGCGAGCTGCACGCCGTGCAGCAGGCGTTCCGCGACGCGCACGCGCTCCAGTGCGGGTACTGCACGCCGGGCTTTCTGCTGGCCGCCGTCGCGCTGGCCGATCACGGCGTCGCCCTGGAGGGCGCAGCGCTGCGTGAGGAACTGGCCGGCAACCTCTGCCGGTGCACGGGCTACCAGAACATCGTCGAGGCCATCGAGCGCTACCTGCGCCAGGCCGCCGGCGGACGGCGCGATGGATAAGCTCCCCTGGCTCGGCGCCAGCGTGAAGCGGAAGGAGGACGACCGCCTCCTCCGCGGCAGCGGCCGCTTCCTCGACGACGTCGAGGAGACGCTCGCCCTCCACCTGGCCATCGGCCGCTGCCCGTACCCGCACGCGCGCATCCGGCGCATCGATGCGGCGCGCGCGCTCGAGCTGAGCGGCGTCGAGACCGTGCTCATCGGCGAGCAGGTTGTGGCGCGGACGGAGCCGATCACGGTCCTGCGCCCGTTTCCCGGCTCGGCGCCCACCGTCTTCCACGGGATGGCGCACGGCGTCGCGCGCTATGAGGGCGAGCCGGTGGTGGCGGTGGCGGCCGTCGACCGCTACGTGGCCGAGGACGCGCTCGAGCTGATCGACGTCGACTACGAGCCGCTGCCCCACGTCATCACCGTCGAGGACGCGCTCCGGCCTGGGGCCCCGCAGCTCCACGCCACCGTGCCGGGAAACGTCGTCGTCGAATCGACCGTGCGCGCGGGCGAGCCGGACAAGCGGCTGGCCGACGCGGCCGTGACCGTCGACGGCACCTTCCGCATCAACCGGGTGAGTGGCGCGCCGATCGAGACGCGCGGCGTGATCGCGCGCTGGGCGGAGGACACGAGCACGCTCGAGCTGTGGGCCTCCACGCAGACGCCGCACCTGCTGCGCGCTCAGCTCGCGCACTGCCTGCGCATGGACGAGACCGACGTGCGCGTGATCGCGCCGGACGTCGGGGGCGCCTTCGGCCTCAAGATCGGCGTCTACCCGGAGGACATCATCGCCGCCCTGCTCGCCATCGACACGCGGCGCCCGGTGAAGTGGATCGAGGACCGCACGGAGTTCTTCCGGGGCGCCGCCCACGCGCGCGAGGCCGTCCACGCGCTGACGATCGGGGCCGACCGCGACGGCGCGCTGCTCGTGCTGCGCGACCGGTACCTGATCGACCTCGGCGCCTATCACGGGCCGCTGGGACCGCCGCTGCTGACCAGCATCATGCTCGCCGGGCCCTATCGCCTCCACGACGCCGAGATCCACCGCCGCGTCGTGCTCACCAACAAGGTGCCCATGGGGGCCTACCGCGGCTACGGGCAGGCCGAGTCGAACTACGTGCGCGAGGTCCTCGTCGACCGGCTCGCGCGCCGCCTGGGGCAGGATCCCGCCGACTTCCGGCGCCGCAATCTCTTGCGGCCCGACGAGCTGCCGTTCAAGAACGTCAGCGGCGCGACGTACGACAGCGGCGACTACGCGCGCGGCCTCGAGCGGGCGCTCTCGCGCGTGGGATACGAGACGTTCCGCACGCGACAGAAGGCGTGGCGGCAGCAGGGGCGCCACGTCGGCGTCGGCATGTCGTGCTACGTGGAGTTCACCGGCTATCCGTCCTCCGCGTTCCTCGGCCGCACTGGCGCGCGCTTCGGCGCCTACGAGAGCGTGACGCTGCGCATGGACCGGGCCGGGCGCGCAGCCCTCTCCACCGGCGTCTCGACCTTCGGGCAGGGCACGGAAACGACCTTCGCCCAGATGGCGGCCTCGCTGCTGGGGCTCGATCCCGTCGACGTCGCGATTCACCGCGGCGACTCGCAGGGCACGCCGTACAGTGTCGGCGGCTTCGCGAGCCGCACGATGATCGCGGGCGCCGGCGCCATCGAGAAGGCGGCCGGCCAGATCCGGGACAAGATGCTGCGGATCGCGGGCCATATCCTCGACGTCGACCCCGCCGCGCTCGAGGCGACCGCCGGCATGATCCGCCGCCGCGACGATCCGTCCGTGCAGGTCTCGATCCAGCGGGTGTCGGAGGCCGCCTTCCTGGGCCATCCGCTGCCGCCGGGCGAGGACCCGGGGCTGGAGGCGACGGCCTACTTCGATCCGCCGTCGTCGGCGTTCGGGTACGGCACGGTGGTCGCGCAGGTCGAGGTCGACGCGCGCAGCGGCGAGTTCGCGCTGCAGCGCTACATCCTCGTCCACGACTGCGGCACCCAGGTCAACCCGATGATCGTCGAGGGCCAGGTGCAGGGCGCGGTGGCGCAGGGCATCGCGGCCGCGCTGTTCGAGGAGCTCGTCTACGACCGCGAGACGGGGCAGCTCGTCAACGGGACGATGGTCGACTACTTCATGCCGACGGCGGCGGATCTGCCGGCCTTCGAGCTGGACCACCTGGAGACGCCCTCGCCGGTGACGCCGTTCGGCATCAAGGGCGTGGGCGAGGGCGGCACGATCGCGGCCGCGGCCGCGATCACGAACGCCGTCTGCGACGCGCTGGCGCCCTTCGGCGTGGATCTGGACCGGTTGCCCGTCACGGCGGAATCGATCTGGCGCGCGCTCGCCGGCGCGCGCGCGAAAGGATAGCCGATGCAGATCCAGGAGACGTTCACCGTCGACGCGCCTCCGGCGACGGTGTGGAAGTTCTTCGAGGACATCGAACGGGTGGCGCGCTGCGTCCCCGGCGTGCAGTCGGTCGACGTGCTGGGACCCGACCGCTACAAGGTGCTCGCCGCCCAGAAGGTCGGCTTCATCTCTGCCACCTTCGAGATGGTGACCCAGATCGAGGGCAGGGATCCGCTCAAGTCGCTGGCGCTCTCGTCCGTCGGCAAGAGCGTGAAGGGCGCGATCGGCAACCTCCGCTCGAAGGAGCGCGTCGACTTCGAGGCCACGCCGGAGGGCGGCACGCGCGTGACGCTCACCTCGGAGATGGCCGTCGGCGGGATGCTGGGCGCGCTCGGCCACAAGGCGGTCGCCTCGAAGTCGAAGGAAATCACCGAGAAGTTCGCCGCGGCGCTGCAGGCGGAGCTCCGGGCGGGAGGGGCGGGACGCTGATCCAGGCGCGCCCATCTCTGACAGGAGACGGCATGGCGGACACGGTGGTCGTCGGCAAGTCGGTGGTGCGAACGGACGCGGCCGCCAAGGTCCGCGGCGGCGCGATGTACGGGGTAGACGTCCGCTTCGGCGGCATGCTCGTCGGCAAGACGCTCCGCGCCGGCATCCCGCACGCGCGCATCGTGAACCTCGAGACGTCGGCGGCGGCGAAGGTGCCGGGCGTGCGCGCCATCGTCACCGGGCCGGACTGTTCGCGCCGCCACGGCCTCTTCCAGAAGGACCAGCCGGCGCTCGCCATCGACCGCGTGCGCTACGCGGGCGAGGTCGTGGCGGCGGTGGCGGCCGAGGACGAGGAGGCCGCGCAGGAGGCGATCGAGCGGATTGCCGTCGACTACGAGGAGCTGCCCGGCGTGTTCGACGTGATGGAGGCGGTGGCGCCGGGGGCACCGTTGATCCACCCGGACCAGATGTCGTACGAGCGCGCGCAGGTCACCGGCCTCGTGCTGAACCCCGTGCCCGACAGTAACATCTCGTACCACTTCAAGCTCCGCCGCGGCGACGTCGAGGCGGCCTGGTCGCAGTGCGACCTCGTGGTCGAGGACACGTTCTCGACGCAGTTCGTCCAGTACGCGCACCTCGAGCCGCACGTCACCATCGCGCTCTACGACGCGACCGGCGTGCTGACGCTGTGGACCAGCACGATGGGCCCGCACACGGTGCGCGACATGCTGGCGGATCTCCTGCAGCTCCCGCAGCAGCGCGTGCGCGTCATCACCAACATGGTCGGCGGCGGCTACGGCTCCAAGATGTACCTGCGAGCCATCAACCCGGCCGCGGCGCTCCTCGCCATGAAGGTGCCGAACCGCCACGTGCGCATCCTTTTCGACCGCGAGGACGAGTTCCTGAGCTGCGCGGGACGGCTGCCCACGCGGACCACCATGAAAACCGGCGTCAAGCAGGACGGCACGCTGGTGGCGCGGCAGTCGACGATCTACTGGGAGAAGGGCGCGTACGCCGACATCGGCGCCGTCATCGTGCGTAACGCGAGCTACTGCTCGCTCGGGCCCTACCGGATCCCCAACGCGCGCATCGACGGCTACCTCGTCTACACCAACCGGCAGCCCGGCGGCGGCTTCCGTGGCCTCGGCATCCCGCAGGTGTCGTGGGCGGGCGAGCAGCAGATGGACCGCGTGGCGCGCGAGCTCGGGATGAGCCCGCTGGCGCTCCGGCGCAGGAACATCCTGGGCGAGGACGACGTCAGCGTGACGGGCGAGCGCATGCACCGCGTGGGAGTGGGCGAGTGCCTGGAGCGGGTGGCCGCAGCCATCGGCTACGAACGACCGCTCGAGCGGACGGCGCCGTCGGGCGCGCGCCGCGGCCGCGGACTCGCCTGCATCCTCAAGTCGACGCTGACGCCGACGGCGTCGTTCGGTTTCGTCAAGCTCAACAATGATGGGAGCGTCGACGTGATTACCAGCGCCGTCGAGCACGGCCAGGGCGCCCACACCGTGCTGGCGCAGATCGCGGCCGAGGAGCTGTCGGTGCCGCTCGACAAGGTCCGCTGCGTGATGCCCGACACGAGCGTGACGCCGTTCGACCGGTCGTCGACCTCCAGCCGCACGACCTTCCACATGGGGCTCGTGGTGAAGGAGGCCTCCGCCGACGTGCGTCGCCAGCTCCTCGACATGGCCGGCGCCGTCATCGAGGTGCACCCGCGCGACCTCGAGATCCGCGACGGCGCGGTGGCCGTGCGCGGCGCGCCGGACCGCGCGCTCAGCTACGGGCAGGTCATTGCCAGGTTCTACGGCGGCCCCGGGACCGTGCTGGGCAAGGGCGTCGTCAACACCAAGCCGCTCTACGACACCATGAACGCCGAGACCGGGCAGTCCAGCCGGCCGTCGATCTTTTGGATGTACGCGGCCATCGGCATCGAGGCAGAGGTCGATCCCGACACCGGACAGCTCACCGTCGGGCGGATGGCGTCCGCCGCGGACGCCGGCAAGGCGATCAACCCGCTCGCCTGCGTGCAGCAGATCGACGGCTCCGCGATCATGGGCCTGGGCATGGCCATGATGGAGGAGGTCGCCTTCGACGGCGGCCGCACGCTGAACCCGACGTTCCTCGACTACAAGATCCCGACCACGGTGGACGTGCCCGACACGGACGTGATCATCGTCGAGAGTGGGCACGACGAGGGGCCGTACGGAGCCAAGGGTATCGGCGAGCCGGCGATCGCACCCGTCCCCGCCGCGTTGGGCAACGCGGTGTACGACGCGGTCGGCGTCCAGGTGAAGGACCTGCCGATTCGCGCCGAGAAGATCTACCGCGCGCTGCGGGCGAAGGGTGAGGAGCGCGGATGATCCTGCGCCCGTTCGAGTACGTCGAAAGCCAGACGGTGGACGATGCCGTCGCAGCGCTCCGGGGCGGAGGCGATGACGCGCGGGTCATCGCCGGCGGCACGGCGCTGGTGCCGCTCATGAAGCACGCGGTGCTGCGCCCCGCGCGGCTCGTCAGCATCGCGCGGGTCCCCGGGCTCGCCGACATCGCCCCGGCAACGTCGGGTGGCCTGCGCATCGGCGGCGTCGCCACCCACTGGGCCGTGTCGCACGCGACGCTCGTGCGGGAGCGCAGCCCGTTGCTGGCCTACGCGTGCGCGCGGGTGGCGAGCCCGACCGTGCGCAGCATGGGGACGCTGGGCGGTAACCTCTGCTACGGCGAGTCGGCATCGGACCCGGCGCCGGCGCTCCTCGCCCTTCGCGCCACCGTCCGACTGCACGGCCCCGGCGGCGCGCGCACGGTGCCGATCACCGAGTTCTTCACCGGCTTCTACGAGACGGCGCTGCAGGAGGCCGAGGTGCTGACCAGCCTCGACGTACCCGCCATGCCCGCCGGCGCGCGCTGGCGGTATCTCAAGTGGACGCCGCGCGCGCAGGAGGACAAGGCGCTGGTGGGGCTGGCGGCCATGCTCGTGCTGGACGGCCACCGCTGTCGCGTCGCGCGCCTGGCGGTGGGCGGCGTCGGCGCCTCGCCCGTGGTGCTCGCGCGCGCCGAACAGGCACTGGAGGGCCAGGAGCTCGACGAGGCGACGATCGCGCGGGCGGCGGACGCGGCCGCCGGCGAGGTCGAGCCGATGGACGACCTGCAGGGCAGTGCCGAGTACCGGCGCGACATGCTGCGCGTCTGGGTGCGGCGCGTCGTGGCCGGCCTGGCGGAAGGGAGAGCGTCGTAATGCCGGTGGTGGAGCTCACCGTCAACGAGCGTGCGGTGCGCGTGGACGTTCCGGGCCAGTGGACGCTGATCCAGCTGCTCCGCGACGGCCTGGGGCTACTCGGGACCAAGGAAGGCTGCGGCGAGGGCTCGTGCGGCGCGTGTACGGTGCTGGTCGACGGCCGGCTCACGCGCGCGTGCCTGGCGCTGGCCGTACGCGCGGACGGCGCGCGAGTGACGACGATCGAGGGCGTCGGCACCGACGCCGCGCTGCACCCGATCCAGGATGCGTTCGTGCGCCACGGCGCCATCCAGTGCGGCTTTTGCACGCCGGGTCTCGTCATCACCACCAAGGCCCTGCTCGACGAGCATCCCTGGCCGACCGACCACGACATCCGAGAGTTCCTGAGCGGCAACTTCTGCCGCTGCGCCGGCTACAACCTGATCCTCAACGCGGTCCGCGACGCCGCGGGCGTCGTCACGGAGAAGCGATGAAGGACATGCGCGTCGCCGCGGCCCAGAGCGCCATCGACCCGCCCGTAGCCGGCCCACGGCCGCGAGCGGACGCGCCACGTCGAACGGAACGCAAACGGCAGGACGACCGCACGTTGAGATTCGGACTGCTCCTCAACACGCAATTCCCTCCCGGCGAGAGCGCCAGCAAACGGCTCGAGGGCCTGCTGGACCAGGTGCGCGCCGCGCGCGACAACGGCCTGCACTCACTGGGGGTGAGCCAGCACTACCTGGCGACGCCGTTCCAGATGCTGCAGTAGGTGCCCGTGCTCGGCCGGATGGCGGCGGAGGCCGGCTCCATGCACATCGGCACCAACATCTTCCTGCTTCCGATCCACAATCCCGTGTACGTGGCCGAGCAGGTGGCGACACTCGACGTCATCTGCGGAGGCCGCTTCATCTTCGGCTGCGGCCTTGGCTACCGTCCCGAGGAGTTCAACGCCTTTGACGTGGAGATGAAGGTGCGCGTGTCGCGGTTCCTCGAGGTGCTCCAAGTCGCCCAGCAGCTGTGGACCGAGCCCGAGGTGACTCACGAGGGCCGCCATTTCCGGCTGCACCGCGCGGTGCTGACCCTCAAGCCGGTGCAGCGCCCGCATCCACCGGTGTGGATCGCGGCCAGCGGTGACCCGGCCGTTGAGCGCGCGGCCAGGCACGGCGACGCCTGGCTCATCAACCCGCACGCAAGTCTGCCGACGCTGGAGCGCCAGATGGCGCTCTATCGGAGGACGCTTCAGGCTGCGGGACGCCCGTTCCCGAGCGACGCCCCGATCCTCAAGGAGTTCCGCATCGCCGGCACGCGCCGCGCCGCCCTCGATGAGTCGAAGCCTTATCTCGAGCCGAAATATCGTGCGTATGCGGACTGGGGCCTCGACAAACCAATGCCGAAGGAGGAGAGTCTCTCGGTGCCGTTCGAGCGTCTGGCTCGCGACCGGTTCATCCTCGGCAATGCGGAAGAATGTCGAACCGACATCGAGCGGCACGTCCGCACCCTCGGAGTGAATCACTTCATCTTCCGGGTCCAGTGGCCCGGAGTCCCAAGAGGACGCGCTCGGCCAGATCGCGCAGCTGGGTCGTGAGGTAGTTCAGAGGACACGGGGTGGGGATCGATGACATCGACCGCGTTCGCCACGAGGAGAAAGACGCTCCGCCGGAGTCTGATGCTGGTCCAAACGGCAGAGGCGTTCAATTGCGCCATCGCCCGGGCGTGTGCGGCAGGGCAGGTGGACGGCTCATCGCGGCGGCGACGTGAGGCAGCAACGTCAGGCGAAGACGGTCGGCGCCTCCACGGGCGTCTGGAGGGCCTCGAGCGCCTTCATGACGGGCCGCTTGCGGAACCGCCGCCCGTCGTCGCGGCTCAGCGCCGGATCGCCGCCGACGCTCGTGATCGCCTTGCCGCGGACGATCCGATTCGAGCCGATCGACTTCGCCAGGGCGTCGAGCGCGCTCAACTGCGCGACCGGAGTGCCGTGCGCCTCGATCTCCTTCGCTGCCGCGGCGCCGCCGACTCTGAGTTCCCACCGATTAGATGACTCACGTGCCGGACGAAGCCATCCGAGGATTCAGCCGAGGCGAAACCGGAGCGTTTTCGGACTGCGGAGGCGCTCCGCCGATCGGGTACCAACGGAGCCGAAGGAGGCCACGCCGAGCCGCACTTGCCAGGGGTCACTTACTCCGGTTCTCGCGGACTTGGAGCTTCCCCGTCCTCCTCGGTGGGCTGCTCGTCTTTAATCGGCGGGTCGTCGAGAGATGGTGCCGGGTGTGCAGCAGCTATCGCCGGCTCCAACGCCCTATGAGTGATGGTGCCAACGTGGTGCCAAAGGTAGACAGGTGATCGCGCCCCCACCGAACGTGTCGTCAGGTGGAAGCGTTGTCGGATTGCTCGCCTGGGCGCTCTTGGTCCTTCTGCGTCGGTTCCTGGTCGGGCTTCGTAATCAGTAGGTCGCGGGTTCGACTCCCGCCCCCGGCTCCATCGGAATCGGAGACTTCCGACGCCCCCCCCCCCACGGGCCCTTGCCCCGACGCTTTCGGAGGCACGCCATGTCTAACCCTTCTGCCTTGACGGCCGCCGCTTACCCAAGAGCTTCGCGAGCCGGGCCACCGGCTCCGGGATCGGCAGCTCGTCGCGCTCGTACCGCGCCAGCGTGTTGGCGTGGACGCCGAGCCGCGCGGCGAACGCCACCTGCGTCCACGTCCCGCGCAGCCCCCGGAGCTCCTTGCCCGTCACGATGTCGAGCCCGTGGATCATCAGCCAGCGGCTCGTCACGCGCCGATTCAGCCGATCCCGTGATTCGAGCGCGGGGTGCTCCGCCCATGAATCAGCGGCGTCTCCTGGGCCAGAAGACGCCGCTTGGCATGCTGGGCGACTACTGGTCCACGAGGTTGACGGTGGTCGAGTGGGTCAAGGCGCCGCTCGTCCCCGTGATCCTCAACGTGTAGGTCCCGTTGCGCGTGATCCTGGCGGTGTCCACCGTCAGCGTGGATGTTCCCGAGCCGGTCACCGTGGGCGGACTGAACGTGACGACCGGGCGCGGGGGCTGACCTGTGAGCGCCAGGGTCACGACCCCGGTGAACCCGTTCACGGCCCCGATCGTCACCGTATAGGTCGCGGCGCTTCCATTGTGCGTGGTCCGAGAGGGCGGGGTCGCCGCGATGCTGAAGTCGGGGTTGCCCACCACGCCGGTGCAATTGTTCATGGCGAAGGACCCGATCCGGGTGCTCCAGTTGAAGCTGCCGCTGGTCGTCAAATACTGGGTGGTGTACCAGAACGTGCAGTCGTCGATCGGGTCGATCTGGATGGCGCTGTAGTCACCCCAGCGGCTCAGGCCGCCGGTCTGGGAGCCGGTGCCGGTGAGCATGACGGCGTCCGATTGCATCGTGCCCGCCGCATCGCCTGGCTCGCGCCCGGTGTAGTTGATGCCGGGATGCACGCTGCTGCTGGAGACGCTGTAGCCCATGGCAATGTCGCCGGCTTTGTCCGTCCCGATGCTGCCCATCCAGCGGAAGTTGGCGTCCGGAGCAAACGTGCCCTGCTGGAAGACATTCACCGCGCCGTTCGGGTCGCGCAGTTCATACCAGCGAACGCCCCCGCCCGTTCCGGCCGTGACCGAGTGGTTGGTGACGAGCGCTTCGTGGTCCGCGAACTTGCGGTAGGCCAGGCGGTACATCAACCGGTCCCCCAGGGAATCCAGCGTCTGGCTGGTACCCGACTGCGGGACGCACGTTCCGCCGCCGCAGAGCATCGAGAAGGCCGCCACGGCCAGGGTGGTCGGCCCCGTGAAGGTGGAGCTCGGCGGGCTGGCGAAATTCGGGCTCAGCTTGAACAGGTTCAGGTGGCTGGTATCCGGGAAGTTCAGGAAATATCCGGGGGATCCTGCGGGCGGGGCCGTGGGACCCTCGGCGTCGGAGGGCAGGAACCCGCCGTCATTGTTCACCGGGAAGCAGATCTGCGTGGCGGTCGGGGAGGCCGCGAGCATCGCCGCGCGGTCGTAGGCGCACAGGTCCGCCCCGACAAAGCTCTGAGCGTTGGCGAACAGGTTGTACGTGGCCAGGTAAGCCGAGTTGCTCGCCGTCGGCCAAACGCCCAGCTTCGGGTAGTCGTTCAAGGTTGTCCCGAAATCGTAGGAATAGAGAGCGTACGCGCCGGTGGGGTCGTTCGTGGTGGAGACCGCGATACACTCCTTGAACGTGCTGCCGAGACCGATCACGGAGATCAGCCAGCGGTCGGCCGTCCGGTCATACAGGGCGATGGGGTCGCTGCCGTTGCCGTTGCAGGGCGCGCCCAGGGTGCTGAAGATCGAGCCCAGCGCTTTCGGGTAACCCGGGACGATCAGGCCGCTCTTGCTGTACACCGCGTACTCCACGTTCACGACATGCACGATGTGGTTCGGTCCCACGGCGAGGTTGGCATCCGACGGCGCCCAGCCGTTTGCCCCCACCCCGTCGAACTGGATCCCTGGCGTGGCATTGACCAGTGGTCCGTACGCGGTTTGCAGGGCGGGATCAGGTATCGGCGCACGGGGAGGATGGGGAATGGGCTGCACCGGGATGATGGTGTGCCCTCCCGCGGGCGCGGCAGGGGGCGCCTGCGACTGGGGCGGCGAAATCGCGAACTGGGTCGGGGACGTCACCACCGGCTTGCTCGTCTGGCCCGACGCGAGGGCCGCAGTCATCGCCAGACCGATGGCGATAGCATGCGCTTGCGCGATCCTCTTGAACGACATCGTCAGAACTCCCCATTTCTTTCGTACTGGGTCCTGGGACTCCGCTGGTCTGGGCTGCAGTGTAGTTGTCGCGCGCGCCCCCATCAAGGGTGTTGCCGACGTGTCGCCCCTAAACTCCTCGCGCCAGCGTGGTACGCTCCGGCGTGTCGACCTCACCGTCGAAGGGGCCTTCAGGATGAGCCACCCGGGCGATCCCGACGCCGCGCGGCTGCTGCGCGCGTACCAGGCGCAGGAGCAGCGATTCGTCGAGCGGCGCTTCCCGCTCGAGTTCGCGCCCGAGGTGCCGGCGATCCGCGAGCTGTACAGCCAGGCCAAGGGCTTCCGGTGGAACCCGGAGACGGACATCCCGTGGGACCGCTTCGAGCCCGTACGCTACGCCAAGGAGGCGCGCGAAGCGGCGCGGCGGACGTGGAGCCGTCGCGCGTGGGGCGTGTACCCGGGGCTCATGGAGAGCACCGCGCTCTTGATCCGCTTCTGTCTGGAGTCGGGCACGCTCGGCATGGACACCAAGCTCTTCCTGTCCTTTCGTCCCGCGGAGGAGGCGAAGCACCTCGAGGTGTGCCACCTGCTCGCGGAGCGGCTCGGCGGCTACGAGCCCGATCCCGGCGAGGCCGGCCTCGCGCGCGCCAGCAATCATCCCTTCGCGCAGGCGGCGCTCGACGCCGACGTGCCGGTGGAGGCGTACATCGCGGCGCTCGGCGCGCTCGACGACCAGCTGGACCTCAACCTCTACCTGAGCCATCTGCAGCAGGCGAGGGACGAGGTCGTGCGCACGGCGCTGCGGCTCATCGCCGGCGACCGGCAGCGCCACGTCGCCTTCGCGTGGACGTTCCTCGGCAGCCGCGTGCCCGGCCTCGACGCGCGCGGCCGGGCCAGCGTCGTCGCGACGGTGCACGATCTGCTCGGCCAGGTCATCCTCGCGGGGTACCGGAACACGTGGCTGCTGCCCGCGGGCAGCCGCGAGCCGTGGCTCGCCGCGGAAGAGGAGACGGCGCGCCAGGGCCTGGGCGCCTCGACGGTGGCGCAGGAGCGGAGCGTGCTGCGGGCCACGGTGGCGCAGGTCCGCGAGCGGCTCGCGGCGTGGAGGCTGGCGCTGCCGCGCGTCACGCATCCGGAGCTCGGCACCCTCTGAGCGTCACGGTGAGAGGAGAGGCGGCATGCTGATGGACAAGGAGCGCACGCAGGCGTACGTGCTCGAGCAGCGCTATCCGCTGCCGCTGCGCCCGGCGATGCCCGACGTGTGGCAGCTCTGGCAGCGGGCGAAGACGCTCGAGTGGGATCCGCAGACGGACATCCCCTGGGAGGAGCTCCAACCCGAGCGCTACAGCCCCGAGCAGCAGCTGGCCGCGCAGATGTACTGGAGCCGGCGCACGTGGGGCGAGTACGGCGCCATCTCCGAGAGCCCGGCGCTCCTGCTGCGGTTCTGTCTCGAGCGACGGCTGCCGGATCTGCAGTTCTTCTTCACCATGCGCACCATGGAAGAGGGCCGACACGCCGAGGCCTCGTGGCTCATGGCCGAGCGGCTCGGCCGGTACTTCCCGCAACCGCAGAACCCGCCGACCGCCGGCGCCGTCGGCACCCACGGCGTGCGCCGCATGGCCTTCGATCCGGAGACGTCGCTCGAGGGCATCTTCGCCAGCCTCGTCTGCGCGGCGGAGGAGATCCTGATCGACGTGTTCAAGGCCACCGTCCACAAGGCGACCAACCCGGCCGTGCGCCGGCTGATGGAGCTGATCCTGCGCGACGAGGTGCGCCACATCGCCTTCGGCTGGCAGTGCCTGGACGCCTGGGCGCCGTCCTTCACGCCCGAGACGGTGCGGAACATCGAGTCGGCGGTGGTGACGATGATCGAGAACGTGGAGTTCCGGGGCTACCGCAACCTGTGGCTGGCCATCGAGGGCGGCAGCGCGACGCCCGCCGAGATCGAGGCGGACCGGATCTCCTGCGAGGCCGGCCTGGGCGGCAGCACGCCCGAGGACGAGATGAGCGTCTTCCCCGACTTCCTGAAAAAGATCCGCGCGCGCATGGCGCCGTGGGGAGTGAGCATCCCCCTCTTCGATCACCCGCGGCTGGGGAAGGTCTAGCAGCGTGACGGAGTATCGAGGGGCGCCACGGGTGTCCCGGGGCGCCCCGAGCGTCGGGGGGCCTGGGGGGCGCCCGGAGCCCCCCAGCGTCAACCGGTGAAGTTCGTCGGCGACCGGCTCCTCCGCAAGGAGGATCCGCGCCTGGTCCAGGGACGCGGGCGATACGTGGGCGACATCGCGCTGCCCGGCATGCTCCACGCCGCCATCCTGCGCAGCCCGCACGCCCACGCCCGCATCGGCGCCATCGACGCCGCGCGCGCGCTGGACGCGCCCGGCGTGGCCGGGGTGGTGACGTTCGCCGATCTTGGAGACGCGGCGCGCCCGCTGCCGATCGTGCCGCCGCACCCGGCGCTGCGGGCGAAGAACTTCCATCTCCTCGCCGGCGACCGCGCGCGCTTCGTCGGCGAGGCCGTCGCGGTGGTGCTGGCGGACAGCCGCTACGCGGCCGAGGACGCGCGTGCGCTCGTCGACGTCGCCTACGAGCCGCTGGCCTCCGTGCAGGAGCCGACCGCGCCGGGGTCGGCGCTGGTGCACGACGACGTTCCCGACAACCTCGCGGGGCGGGTGACCCTGTCGCGCGGCGATGTGACGGCCGCGCTGGCCGCCACGCCCCGGCGCGCCACCGTGCAGCTGACCATCGGTCGCGCCGGCGGCCAGCCGATGGAGACACGGGGGCTCGTCGCCGAGCACAACGCGGCGACGGGGCTCCTGACGGTGTGGGCGTCGTCGCAGGTGCCGCACCAGGTGCGGCAGTTCATCTGCGATCTGCTGGGGCTCGAGCCGCACCACGTGCGGGTCATCGCGCCGGACGTCGGCGGCGGCTTCGGCGCCAAGCTGATCGTCTATCCGGAAGACGTCCTGATCCCGTTCCTGGCGCTGCGCGTCGGGCGCCCCGTGCGCTGGCTCGAGGACCGCGTCGAGCACATGCTGGCGGCGACGCAGGAGCGCACGCAGATCCACGCGGTCACCGTCGGCTTCGACGACGACGGCCGGCTGCTCGCGCTGCGCGACGAGTTCGTCCACGACACGGGCGCCTACACGCCGCGCGGGCTGGTGGTGCCGCTCCTGAGCGCGTCCATGCTGGCCGGGCCCTACCACATCCCGAACGTCGAGGTGCGCTTCGACAGCGTCTACACCAACCGCGTCCCGGTCACGCCGTACCGCGGCGCCGGCCAGCCGCAGGCCGTGTTCGTCATCGAGCGGGTCATGGACCTGATCGCCCGCGAGACCGGCCGCGACCGCGTCGCCGTCCGCTTCGCCAACCTCGTGCCGCCGACCGCCATGCCGTACGACGTCGGGCTGCCGAACTACCGCGGCTCCGGCAACGTCGTCTACGACAGCGGCGACTACCCGGCCGTGCTCCGGCGGGCGCTGGAGATGTCGGACTACGAAGGCCTCGCGAAGGAATGCCTGCGCGCGCGGCAGGACGGGCGCCTGCTCGGCCTCGGCGTCGCGTGCTACGTCGAGCTGACCGGCGTCGGCCCGTTCGAGGGCGCGACGATCCGCGCCGACACGGCGGGGCGCATCACGGTCTTCACCGGCGTGCCGTCGCAGGGGCAGGGGTTGGAGACGACGCTGGCCCAGATCGCCGCCGACGAGCTCGGCGTCACGCCCGAGGACGTCACCGTGATCGGCGGCGACACCCTCGGGATCGGGCAGGGGATCGGGACGTTCGCGAGCCGCGCCGCCGTCGTGGGCGGCACCGCCGTCGCCCTGGCCGCTCGCGCGCTGCGGGCGAAGGCCGTGCGGCTGGCCGCGCAGGCGCTCGGCGTGCCGGAGGACAAGGTCCAGCAGCACGGCAAGGTCTTCGCGGAGGGCGCCAGGCCCGCGCACCGCGTCGAGCTGGGGCGAGTCGCGTCCGTGGCCGCGCTCGCCTCGGCCGCGCAGGGCGTGGCGCCCGGCCTCGAGGCCACGCACTTCTTCCAGCCGCCCGACATCGCGTACGCGAGCGGCGCCCACGTGGCGCTGGCCGAGGTGGACCCGGACACGCTGCGGGTGCGCATCCGGGCCTACTGGGTGAGCCACGACAGCGGCCGGCTCATCAACCCGACCATCGTCGAGGGCCAGATCCAGGGGGCGGTCGCGCTCGGGCTCGGCAGCGCGCTCTTCGAGGAGATCCGCTACGACGCCGAGGGCCAGCCGCTGGCCGTGACCTTCATGGATTACGCGCTGCCGCGCAGCGACGACGTCCCGCCGCTCCAGATCGACCACCTCGAGACGCCGTCGCCGCTGAACCCGCTGGGGCTCAAGGGCGTGGGCGAATCCGGCACGCTGCCGGTGCCGGCGGTCGTGGCCTCCGCGGTCGAGGACGCGCTGTTGGAGCGCGGCATCCGCGTGGAGTCCATGCCCCTGACGCCGGCGGCGCTGCGGCGCTTGCTTCGGCCGGAGGATTAGCTGGAGCTCGGCCCACGTCAGAGCGTGCAGGCCGGCCGTTCGAGGTCGAGCACCATGACGAGACGGCCGAAGCCGATGTACTGGCCGATCATCATGCCCAGCTCGACGATCTGGGCGTCGGTGAACTGAGCACGCAGAGCGCGGAAGAAGTTATCGTCGATCGCGTGGTGGCTCATTGCCATGAGCTCGGCAAAGCGGAGCGCGATCTTTTCCTGCGCCGTGAAGGCGTCGCTCTCCTGATAGGTGTCCAACGCAGCGATCTTTTCTTCGGTCAAGCCCTGTTGCATCGCCGATGCAAAACGCCCACGCTTTCAGGTGAAGCAGTTGTTGAGCTGCGCGATCCTCAGACGGACGAGCTCTTTGAGCACGGGCTCCACCGAGCCGCTGGTATGCCAGGGAAAGTAGAACTGGAAGTAGGCCTGGAGCATCTCAGGGCAGTGTCCCAGGACCTGGAACATGGTAGCCTGCCCAGTCACTGCCGCGCGCGCGACGTGTTTCGCGAATTCCGGAGTGAGCTGATTTCTTTCCAAGACACTGAGACGCGACATGTACTCCTCCTTCGAGGTGAATGCCGATTTCGTGACCGGCAAGGCGCCGAAGCCACTCGACGAAGGTCCTCACCGTCATATGTTAGAGAAGAGCCGGCAAGTCGGTAAGATCACGAATCTCGAAGTCGGGCTGTGGCACGTCCGGCCGGCGCCGTCGACCATTGCGGTTGACCCACACGACCCGCAGGCCGGCCGCCTTCGCGCCCTTGACGTCGTCCACGTCGCTGTCGCCGACGTGCAGAACTTCATTCGGTCGGAGGCCCAGGTGTTCCAGCGCTCTCTGGAACACGAGCCGATGCGGCTTGTAGGCGCGCACCGTCTCGGAGACGAGAATGAACCGGACGGGCAAGGCGAAGTTCCAGGCGGCGACGTGTTCATGATCGGCATTGGAAACAATCGCGGATGGTATCGGCCCGAGCGCGTTCAACACCGCGAGCGTTTCCGGGTACAGCTCCACCGTCGTCGTCACCTGAAAGAAAAGGTCGACGTACGGGGCCGCATCAGCGATGACACCACACTGTTGCAACACGCGCGAGAGAACCTGCCCCTGGATCTCTCTGAGCGTCCGGAACGCCGACGATTGCGTCGCCTCGTGGTAGAGATCGATCCAGGACCGGTACACGTCCTCGATGCGCACAGGCAACCCGTGATCGGCCACGATACGTCGAGGGATCAGCATCAGACCCTCGTTGCGCAGTAGCGTGCCGTAGGCGTCAAAGGTCACGGCTTTGACAGGCATCTCATCAGGTGGCGCCGGTTCGCGACGCGCGGCTGCCCATACGTGCGTATTCTAGTCGCGTCGAATTCCCCGGAAGCCCAAACAATCGCGAGGGGGGCGTGATGTTCACCCAGCTCGAACGGCCCTTGGTGCTGAAGGGGGTGACGCTGTCGAACCGGATCGTGAGTACGCCGCACAGCGACGGGCTCGGCGCCCACGGCCTCGTGACCGAGCCGCTGATCACGTACTTCCGGACCAAGGCGCGCGGCGGCGCCGGCCTCGTGATGGGCCCCGCAGGGTGCTCCGTGCATCCGTCGTCGCCGACGCGCGCCGGCGGCCTCGAGCTCCATCGTGACGACGTGGTGCCGGGCCTGCGGCGTCTCGCGGACGCCGTCCACGCGGAAGGCGCGGCCTGGATGCCGCAGCTCACGCACTGGGGCCGGCGCGGCACGTCCGGCGACCAGCCCGCGCCGCTCGTCGCGCCGTCAGCCATCCCCGAGCCCGTGAGCGCCGAGAACCCGCGCGCCCTCAGGCAGGACGAGATCGCCGACATCGTGCGCGGCTACGCGGCGGCGGCGCGGCGCGCGAGGGACGCCGGCGCCGACGGCGTCGACCTCTGTGCCTGGGCGAACCACCTGCTCGACCAGTTCTGGTCCCCTCTCACGAATCGTCGCGAGGACCAGTATGGCGGCAGCCTCGACAACCGGATGCGCTTCGCGTTCGAGGTGCTGCGGGCGATCCGCGACGCGGTCGGCGCCGCCTTCGTCGTGGGCATCCGGGTCACCGGCGACGAGCTGGTGGACGGCGGGCTCGGCCCGCCCGAGATGCAAGAGATCGCGCGGCGTCTGGCCCAGAGCGGGCTCGTGGACTATCTCAGCGTGTCTGGTGGCGCCGGGATGACCCCGATGGCCCAGGCGGCCGTCGTCCCCGGTCACTGGTGGCCCGAGGGCTGCTACGCGGGCTACGCGCGGGCGATGCGCGAGGTCGCGGGCCAGGTGCCGATCCTCTACGCCGGTCGCGTCGTGCGTCCCGAGATGGCCGAGCGCCTCCAGGCGGACGACGCCTGCGATCTCGTCGCCATGACGCGTGCGATCATCGCCGACCCCGAGCTGCCCCGGAAGGCGCGCGAGGGACGGCTCGACGAGATCCGGTACTGTGTCGGAGCCAACGTGTGCATCGGGCGCCGGTACGGGCAGCACCAGCCGGTCTCCTGCGTGTACAACCCGAGCGCGGGCCGTGAGCTGGATCTCGGGCCGCTCGCGCCCGCCGCGACTGCGCGGCGCATCGTCGTCGCTGGTGGCGGGCCCGCCGGGCTCGAGACCGCGCGCGTGGCCGCGGAGCGCGGGCATCACGTCGTCCTGTTCGAGACGTCCGCGCATCTCGGCGGGCACGTGCTCCTCGAGGCGGCGGTCCCGCATCGACACGAGCTGCGCGGCATCGCGGACTACTACCGGCGCCAAATGGCGCGCCTCGCAGTGGACGTGCGCCTCCAGACGCCGGCCACCCTCGACGGCATCATGGCCGAACGCCCCGACGCCGTCGTCGTGGCGGTGGGGTCGCGGCCGGCGCCGCCCGACGTCCCCCTCGACGGCCTGCGCCTGGAGACCGCGGACGCCGTCCTCGCTGGCGCGCGGCCGGGGGGCCGGGTGCTCGTGTTCGACGACGAGGGTCGCTTCCGGGGGCCGGGCGCCGCGCTCCTCCTGGCGCGCGCCGGCGCCCGGGTTGAGATCGCGACGCCCGAGGTGCACGTCGGCGTCCGGCTCGACCCCTCGAGCCTGCCGCCGTTCTACCGGCACCTCCTGCTCGCGGGCGTCGTCCTCACCCCGCACCACGCCCTGGCGGGCGCGTCAGGGGGAGCGGTGCGGCTGCGAAACGTCTTCTCCGACGAGGTGGCGGAACGGCCGGGTGTCGACACGCTGGTCCTGTCGCTCCTGCGCCGCGTGCCCCAGGACGGCCTGTTCCACGCCCTGCGCGGCCGCGCCGAGCTCCACCTGATCGGGGACGCGGCGGCGGCCCGAACGACCGAGAAGGTCATCCTCGAGGCGGCGGTGCTCGGCCGCCGTCTGTGATCGGAGCCGAACGGAGACGAAACGATGAGCGCCACGATCATCCGCGGTGGCCGGGTCCTCGATGTCACCGGAGACCGAGCCGAGCCGGCAGACGTCCTCGTCGATGGCGGCGTCATTCGGGACATCGGCCGGCCCGGGACGGCCGCACCCGAGGGCGCCGCTGTCCTCGACGCGCGCGATCGGCTCCTCATCCCGGGGCTCGTCAACGCGCACACCCACGCCCATGGTGCGCTCGCCCGCGGCCTTCCCGGTGACCGGGTGCCGCTCGAGATGCTCCTCACGACGGGGGCCGCCCTCGGCGGCAGCCGCGGCCTCGAGGACAAGTACCTCTCGGCGCAGCTCTCGGCCATCGAGATGGTGCGCAAGGGGTGCACCGCCTGCTACGACCTGTTCGTCGAGTATCCGACGCCGACAGTGGACGGCACGTACGCCGTGGCGCGTGCCTATCGGGACGTCGGGATGCGTGCGGTCGTGGCCCCGATGATGGCGGACCGCACCCTCTTCCAGGCGCTGCCCGGGCTGCTCGATGCCCTTCCCGAGGCCGAGCGGCAGCGGGTGGACGCGCTGCGCACGTCGCCGTACGAGGCGAGCGCCGCGGCCTGCCGCGACATCCTCCGCGACTGGCCGTTCGATCGCGCGCGCGTGCGACCGGCGCTCGGGCCCACGATCCCGTTGCACTGCAGCGACGAGTTCCTCACCGCGTGCCGAGACCTCGCCCGGGAGTACGACGTGCCGCTGCAGACGCATCTCGCCGAGTCACGCGGGCAGGCGGTGCTGGGCCTCCGGAAGTACGGCAAGACCCTCACCGCGCACCTCGCCGATCTCGGGCTGCTCGGGCCCCGCTTCAGCGGCGCCCACGGCGTGTGGCTCGACGCCGACGACGTGCGTCGTCTCGCGGATGCGGGCGCGAGCGTGGCGCACAACCCGATGTCCAACCTCCGCCTCGGCTCCGGCGTCGCGGCGACGCGCCTGATGCTCGACGGCGGGCTCCGCGTCGGCGTGGGCACCGACTCGGCCAGCTCCTCCGACAGCCAGAACATGTTCGAGGCCCTGCGCTGGGCCAGCTACCTGTCGCGGATCGGGACGCTCGACTATCGCCGGTGGCTCAGCGCGCCGGAGGCGTTCACGATGGCCACCACGGGCAGCGCCGCCGTGCTGGGCATGCAGGGGCAGATCGGCCGCCTCGCGCCGGGGTACCGCGCCGATATCGTGTTGCTCGATCTCACGCGGCCCGAGTACGTGCCGCTGAACGACGTGCTGCTCCAGCTCGTCTTCGCCGAGGGCGGCGCGTCCGTGGACTCGGTGATGATCGACGGGCGCGTGGTGCTCGACCGCGGGCGTCTGCTGACGGTGGACGAGGCGAAGGTCCGGGCGTCGGCGGAGGCGGCCGCCGCGCGGCTCCGCGAGGCCAACGCGGGCGCTGTCGCGGCCGCGCGAGCGCTGGAGGACTATGTCGGCGCCTTCTGTGTGGGACTCGCGCGCGAACCTTACCGAGTGGCCCGGGTGCTCGCGCTCGACGCATAGGGCCCGGCAGCGGCCGCTGACGGCGGAGGACGCCGCCGGGGTGACGCATCCCCGATCCGGCGGACAGCCGACGCCCCGTCACACCGCCGGGCCGTTCTGCATCGCCACCGCGAGCCTCCTCGGCACGCTGCGGCCCGCGCCGGCCTCGCCGAGCAGCTTGCCGCGGTCGACGACGACCTTGCCCCGCAGCAGCACCGTCTCCGGCCAGCCGTGCACCTCCCAGCCGTCCCAGGCGCTGTAGTCGGAGCCGTGCAGGTCGGCCGACGACAGCGTCCGCCGCACGGACGGATCGAAGAGCACGACGTCCGCGTCGCTCCCGGGAGCGATCGCGCCCTTCTTCGGGTAGAGCCCGAGCACCTTCGCCGCGTTCGTCGACGTGACCGCCACGAACCGCTCCAGCGACATCCCGCGCCGGGAGACGCCCTCGGTATAGACGATCGGCACGCGCGTCTCCACCCCGACGTGGCCACCCGTCGCGTCCGCGATGTGGCGGCTGCGCAGCTTGATCGCGCGCGGCGTGCAGAGCTCGTCCGTGGCGACGGTCGCCAGCGAGCCGTCGCGCAGCCCGCTCCAGAGCCGCTGCCGGTCCTCGTCGTGCTTGAGCGAGGGGTAGGTGTGGAAGACGACGCCGTCCGGCCGCAGGTAAGCCTCGGCGGTGAACGCCGCATAGTGATGCAGCGTCTCGCCGTACACGGGCAGGCCGTCGGCGCGGGCCTCCGCCACGGCATCGGTGCCGGCCTTCGAGCTCACGTGCACGAGGTAGACCGCGGCGCCCGGGACGTACCGCGCCAGCCGCAGCACGCGCCGGAAGGAGATGTCCTCCGACATGATGCTGTGCACGAGCGGCATGTGCTGGATGTCCGTGCGGCCCTCGCGCTCGAGGCGCTCGTACATGTACATCACGAGGTCGTCGTCCTCGGCGTGGATGGCGAGCACGCCGCCGTGCTTCGCCGCCGACTCCATGATGGCCCACAGGTGGCCCAGGCGGATCATCCGCCCCCGGCCGTGGGGGCGGACGTCGGTGGTGAAGATCTTGAAGCTCGGGAAGCCGCCGCTGATGGCCTCGGGCATCTGCGCGATGACCTCGGGCGGCACGGCCCCCTGCAGCATCACGTGCAGCGCGTAGTCCGTGTAGCCCTCGCGCCACACGTCCTGCTTGCGGGCGATGGCGTCGCTCAGGGTCAGCCCGGGCTCCCACACCGCGAAGTCGACGAGGGTCGTCGTGCCGCCGTGGATGGCGGCGCGGCTGACCTGTCCCG
This sequence comes from Candidatus Rokuibacteriota bacterium, assembly GCA_016200085.1. Lineage (GTDB taxonomy): Bacteria > Methylomirabilota > Methylomirabilia > Rokubacteriales > CSP1-6 > JACQFL01. The sequence continues at coordinate 68,713 of JACQFL010000050.1, forward strand.
GCCCCGCGCTGAGCATGACCCCGCCGCCGAGCGTCGGGATGGGCCAGCCCGTGTGCACGTGCGGGTCGATGCCGCCGGGGATGACGAGCTTGCCGGTGGCGTCGATCACCCGCGCGTGGTCAGCGGTCAGCGTCCCGGCCGCCGCGAGCGCGACGATGCGCTCGCCCTCGATGCCGACGTCCCACGTGCCCACGCCCGCCGGCGCGACCACCTGCCCACCGCGAATCAGGAGATCGAGCATGTCACCCTCCGCACGACAATGTCCCCGCAAAGGGCATCGTCGCAAAGCGCTGGAACACGCACAGGTGACGAGATTGCCGGACGCTCATGACGTGCGTTCGTCTACGGTGGTTCCGTCCAAAAGTCAATTCAGGTTGGTGGCGCGGTGGGTGCCTCCCGCCCCGGGCTCCAGTCGGTTGACCCGCTCGCGCGCCCGGCGCTACTGTTCTGGCACCACCCGGAGTCGGTGTGATCCCGCCCGAGAAGGAGGGCCCGATGCCGCTCTACATGGCGGCACCTGCGGGCGACCAGGACCACGGTGCTGATGCGGCCCGAAGGCGTCGTCGAGGCGATGAAGAAGGCCGCGGGCGTGGCCTACAAGGGGTGACGACCTCGTGGGCTCGCGGCAGCGGTGTGGCGCTCGTGCTCCTCGTGCTGGCGGTCCTGCCGCGCGCGGCCCTGGCCGGCGACTGCCCGCCGGGCCGGTCGCGGATCCACGGCCCGACCGCGCTCGTGCTCTCCGGCGGCGGCGCCAAGGGCGCGTGGGAGGCGGGGCTCGCGCTCGCGTTGATCGAGGGCGGCATGCCCGTCAGTCTGGTGGCCGGCTCCTCGGCCGGCGCGCTGAACGCCGCGCTGATCGCCGACGGGCGGCTCGATCGGCTGGAGACGACCTGGCGGTCGCTCACGCGCGAGCGCGTCTACACGCTGCGCGCGAGCGTCGTCTTCGCCGGACTGCTCCCGGGGTGGCTCACCCTGGTAGCGCTCGATCACGCACGCTCCCTGCTCGATCCCCGACCGCTCCGCGAGCTGATCGAGGCCTCGCTCGATCTCGAGCGGATCAGGGCGTCGCCGACGAGGCTGCTCGTGGTGACGGTCGACCTCGAGCGGCGGGAGCAGCGGGTGTTCGACAACGACACGGTGAGCGTGGACGCCCTGATGGCGGCCGCGGCCGTGCCCGGCGTCTTCCCGCCGGTGGAGATCGACGGCGCGCTGCTGGTGGACGGGGGACTCACCGGTCGCGCCCCGGTGCTGGAAGCGCTCGCCGCCGGCGTGCCGGTCGACCGCGCGATCGTCGCCCTGTCCTACGCGCCGGACGAGCGTGGCGAGCGGCCCACGACGCTGCGCCGCGCCCTCGAGCAGGCGTTCGAGACGGCGATGATCCGTCAGATCGAGCGCGACGCCGAGCTGGCCCGCCTCAAGTTTCCGTCGACCGAGGTGACGCTGCTGCGGCCCTCGCAGGCCCTCCGCCTCCGCCCGCTCGAGTTCGATCCGGAGGGTCTCGCCCGCGCGCTCGCGCTCGGCCGAGCCGACGGCCGCCGTGTGGTACAACCTCCGTGCAGGCCGTGACGACCGACGTCGACTTCCATTCCCTCTGCGAGCGCGCCCGGGCGGAGGCCCGCGCGGGACGGTTCGCGGACGCCGAGGCGGCGTACGCGGAGGCCCTGCGCGTGCGCCCGGGCGACGTGAAGATCCACCTCGACCTCGGCCTGGTGCTCCGCCGCCAGCGGCGCGCCGCCGAGGCCGAGGCGGTCTTCCGCGCCGCGGTCGCGCTGGATCCCGTCACCGCCGCCACCCACGACGCCCTCGGCGGCGCGCTCTTCGAGCAGGGGCGGTACCTCGAGGCGGCGGCGACGTTTCGCGAGGCTGTGCGTCTCAGACCCGATTTCGCGCGCGCGCACGTGAGCCTCGGGCTGGCGCTGGAGCGGCAGGGCGACTTCGCGGCGGCGGAGAGCGCCTTCCGCGAGGCGCTGCGGCTGCGCGAGGATCCGGTGGCGCGCGCGCACCTCGGCACCGTGCTTCGCCGCCAGCGGCGCGCCGAGGAAGCGGAGGTGGTGCTGCGCGGCGGTCTGGAGACCGCGCGCGACCCGGCTGCCGCGAAGGCGGACGTCGCGTGGACCCTGTTCGAGCAGGGCAAGCACGAGCAGGCGGCGGCGACGTTCCGCGAGGCCATCGATCTCAGCGGCGACTTCGTGAAGGCGTACGTCGGCCTCGGCGTGACGCTGGAGCGGCAGGGTCGCCTGCGCGACGCCGTGCTCGCCTACCGTCAGGCGGCGCGCCTGGCGCCCGATGACGCCAGCATCCACAAGAAGCTCGGGCTCGCGCTCAAGAAGCGCGCGCGTCACGCCGAGGCGGCGGAGGCCTTCCGGGCGGCGCTTGCGCTCGGGCCCGCCGACGGCGACACGCACTACCACTTCGGGACGGTGCTCGAGCGGCAGGGGCGCTTCGACGAGGCCGCCACGGCGTTCCAGGAAGCCATCCGCCTGCGCCCGGCGGCGCTCACGCCCTATCTCAGCCTGGCGGCGATCTGGCGACGCGAAGGCCGCTGGGCGCAGGAGGCGGCGACCTATGCTGAGGCGCTCCGCCTGCGTCCCGACGACGCCAACCTGCACGCCGCGCACGGTCAGGCGCTCGGGAGCCTCGCCGACTACGCGGCCGCCGTCGACGCCTTCCGCGCGGCGCTGGCCCGGCGTCCCGGCGACGCGGACCTCCACTACGAGCTGGGCGTCGCCCTCGGCCGCCAGGGCCGGCACGCCGAGGCGGAGGCCGCGCTCCGGGCGGCCGTGAGCGCGCGCCCCGAGGACATCGAGATGCGCGCGAACCTCGCGCTTGGGCTCGGCCGGCAGGGTCGCCACGCCGAGGCCGAGACGGCCTACCGGGAGGCGCTCGCCATCGAGCCCGACCATCCGGCCCTGCACCGCGGGCTCGGGGTCTCGCTGTACTGGCAGGGCCGGTATGCGGAGGCGGAGGCCGCGTTCGCCGAGGCGATCCGCCTCAAGCCCGACTACGTGCGCGCCCACGCCGACCTCGCGGAGATGTTCGAGGAGCAGCAGCGGTGGGAGTCGGCGGAGGCCGAGTATCGCAACGCCCTCCGGCTGAGCCCCGAGCTGGCCACCGCGCACGCCGCGCTCGGCGGTGTGCTCCTGGCCCAGGGCCGGCACGCCGAGGCGGAGGGCGCCTGCCGCGAGGCGCTCGCCCTCGATCCGGAAGTCGCGCGCGCCCACTTCGACCTGTGGGCGGCGCTGGAAGCGCAGGCGAAATGGCACGACCTCGAGCGCGCCGCGCGGGCGGTCATCGAGATGAAGCCCGACCACGCCGACGCGCGCGCCCATCTCGGGCGCGCGCTGGCCGCCCAGGGCCGTCACGCCGATGCGGTGGACGCGCTGCGGGAGGCGGTGCGGCTCAACCCGAACATGCCGCGCTTCCGCCAGGATCTCGCGGAGGCGCTGCGGGCGCGCGGCGTCAGCGGGGCCTGAGCAGGCGGGCGAACTCCTCCAGCTCGCGCCGCGGCACGTCGGGGCGCGCTCCGACCTTGTCCAGCACGCCGCCGGGATCGTCCTCGACCGCGCGGCTCACCCGCGCGAAGACGCGAACCAGGCGTCGCGCTTCCAGGTCGGCCTTCCTCTGCGCGATGCCGGGCGCCACCTTGATCACCGTCGCGAGCATCCGGCTGTCGAGCCGCACGTAGCCGGTGACCGTCGCGCGCACGAGGCTCTTGCCGTCCTCGGCCGGCGCCAGGGCGTAGGCGATCATCGTCACCGCGTCGCCTCGGATCGTCGGCATGAACGTCTGGCTGTACTCGCCGCGCGCGCGCATCACGCGCACCCCGCTCGCCGCGTAGGCGAGCCAGAAGTGACCCGTCACCCCCCAGCCGTCGTCGAGGAAGAGCCCCTGGGGCGTCTGCCAGATCCGGTACCGCGCGAAGCGCAGGGCGCGTGTGACGTGCGTGGCGAACTCGGGATGGTCGAGCAGGTACTCGAAGACCGCGGGCCGGGCCAGGAACGGCTCGGTCTCCACCTGGGTCGCCACGGCGGCCCGGTCGGCGATCTCCTGCAGCCGGGCCCGCTCGTCGGCCGGGATGCCGCTCGGCAAGGCGGGCACGGGCCGCTCCGCGTCCGCCCGTGCGAGGGTCGCGACGAGCAGCGCGACGACGATGGCGAGGCCTCTGCCGAGGGGCGGGTGACGCGGGGCGGCGAGCACTGCCGCCTATTATGACACGCGCCTTGACGGGGGCCTCCGGCGCCGAGTATGGTGTGCCCGACCCCGCGATCGGTCCCGGCGCATCCGAGCTGGCAGTCACGCCAGGAGGCAGGGATGGAGCGGTCAGCCGTCTCGTTCAACCCCGGCTCCGATTACCTGTACGCGATCGTCCACGGGCTTCCGCGGGGCTGGCGGCCGCCTGCCGAGGGTATCGGCGGCGCGCCGGTGCGGACGGTGCCGGTGCGTGACGTCGTGGTGGTCGCCAGTCACCTGGCGACCCCGGTCTCCCGAACACCCCTCAATCAGGCCGTCCACGCGGACGTCGTCGAGGTCGCCGCCCGCGCGCAGTCCGTGCTGCCGTTCGCGTTCGGCACGGTGCTGCCCCAGGCCCTCGAGCCGTGGGTCTGCGCGCGGCTGCCGCTCGTGCGCGCGAGCCTCCGGCGCCTGCGCGGCGCGGTGGAGATGCAGGTCCGCCTGGTCTCGCTCGACGCCTGCCCCCGCGATCTCGAAGCCCTGGCCCGCCGCCTCGTCGATGCGGCGGGGGTCCCCACGTGGGCGTATCGCGAGGCGCCCCGCCTGGCGGCCGCCTCCGTCACGTTCCTCGTCCGCCGTCGCGCGGTGTCGGAGTTCCTCGAGCGGATCGCGCCCGTCGCCTCCCGCGCCGCCGGCGTCGCCGTCGTGCCCAGTGGCCCGCTGCCGCCGTACTCGTTCACGCCGAGCCTGGAGACGGCCGCGTCCCCGGTGCTGGCCGCGAGCTAGCCGTCCAGGGCCCTTCCGGGCCGTGGTAGCCTTGGGGCCATTTTGAGGATGCCGAGCGCGGCGGTCGAGGCGTTGATGGCGGAGCAACCCGACCGCACGCTCGAGGCGGCGCTGGAGGTCTTCGAGGTCTTCGCGAGCGGGTCGCTGTCGGACGAGGTGTACATCCTGGACAACGTGGCGGGCAAGCGGATCGCGATCGCGCCCGCGGCATTGAAAGCCAAGTACCGGCGGGGGTGAGGCCATGGCGATCGTCACCGTGTCGTACCAGATGGGCGCGGGCGGGTCGGAGATCGGGATGGGCGTCGCGCAGCGGCTCGGCTACCGGTACGTGGATCAGGAGCTGATCCAGGACGCCGTCCAGCGCTACGGCCTCGCCGAGGACAAGGCCTCGCACCTCGACGAGTCCAAGCCCTCGCTGTTCGAGCGCTTCGACGCCGAGACCCGGTACTACATCACGATCCTCCAGTCGACCCTGCTCGACTTCGCCGAGACCGACAACGCCGTGCTCATGGGCCGGGGCGGGCAGTGGCTGCTGCGCGGCATCCCCCACGTGCTGCGCATGCGGGTGCTCGCGCCCTTCGAGCAGCGGGTGCGCCGCTGGATCAAGCGCACGGCGGACGTGACGGGCGAGACGCCGAGCCAGCGGGCCGCCGCCGACTTCGTGCGGCGCGACGACACGGAGAAGTCGGGCCGCATGCGTTACCTCTACGAGGTCGACGTCGACGACCCGATGCTCTACGACGTGATCCTCAACACCGAGAAGGTGCGTTTCGACGCTGCGGTCGACGCCATCGTCAGCGCGCTCCGGCGCCCCGAGATGACCACCACCGAGGCCGGGCTCAAACTCGTGGTCGCGCGCGCGCTCGCCTCGCGCGTGCAGGTCGCGCTCGCGACCAATCCCGAGACCCGGCGCTACCGCATCAGCGTCGACGCCGAGGACGGCGTCATCACGCTCGAGGGCACCTCGGAGCTCGAGCAGGCCGTCGAGGTGGCGCGCATGGTGCCCGGCGTGCGCGACGTCCGCACGCGCCAGGTGGAGATCCCGCCCATTCCGCCCTTCGTGGCCTGATTTCCTCGGAGGGGGGCTCACGCCCCCTTCTGAGACCATCGAAGGGGGCCTCGACGGCCCCCTCCGAGCCGCCCCCCGGAACATCAGGATTGCGCGGGCGAAGCCCGCGCTCGAAGTGGACCTGAACTCGCGCGACGTCTAATCAGCGGCTGGTGGTGGGGTCGGTGGGGGCTTCGGCGATCTTGAGCTCGACGGTGCGGCGCTTCTTGGCGCGGACGACGTCGAGCTTCACCGTGCGGCCGACCTCCGCCTCGGCGCCCAGGCGCTGGAGCTGGTGATAGTCCTCGATGGCGGTGCCGTCGAAGCCCACGATCACGTCGTTGGGCCTGAGCTCGGCCGCGGCGGCGGGGCTGCCCGGGTAGACCCGCTTGACGATCGCCCCCGCGGTGCCCGGCAGCCCGAGGGATTGCGCGAGCTCCGGCGTCAACGGCTCCATGGCGATGCCGAGCCATCCGCGCACGACCTTGCCGCGATCGAGCAGCTGGCTCGTCACGCGCTTGACCATGTTCGCCGGGATGGCGAAGCCGATGCCCTGGCCGGCCGCGACGATCGCCGTGTTGATCCCGATCACCTCGCCGCGCAGGTTCACCAGCGGCCCGCCCGAGTTGCCGGGATTGATCGACGCGTCGGTCTGCACGAAGTTCTCGTAGCTCGCGATCCCGACCTCCGAGCGCCCGGTGGCGCTGATCACGCCGACCGTCACGGTCTGGTCGAGCCCGAAGGGGTTGCCGATCGCGATGGCCCACTCGCCGACGCGCAGGGTGTCGGAGTTGCCGAGGGTCGCGACGGTGATCTCGCCGTCCGGGATGAAGCGGATCACCGCGAGGTCGGTCTTGGGATCGCTGCCCACGATCCGCCCCGGGTACTCCTTCTTCGTGGACAGCCGCACGGTCACCGCGTCGGCGCCCTTGACGACGTGGAAGTTGGTGAGGACGTAGCCGCGCTTGTCGATGATCACGCCCGAGCCGAGCCCGGGCGTGCGGAACTCGCCGCGCGGGCCCTGGCCACGGCCGAAGAACTGATCGAAGAACTCCTTGAAGAACGGATCGTCCGAGGGGCCGGGGGTGATCGGGGGGACCCGCGAGCGGGCGACCTGGACCGTGCCGAGGTGGACCACGGCCGGCCGCACCCGTTCGGCGACGCTGACGAACGCTTCCTGCATGGCGTCGGCGGTTCGCGTGGGCGCCGGCGCCGGCGAGGCCGCCGGGGGCCGCCCTGCGAGCCACAGCGCGTGCAGCCAGAAGCCAGCGCTGAGACACGTCAAAAGGGCGGCCACGAGCAGGGTGGCGCGGGCGGTCCTGGGTGTCATCGGTGCTATGGGGGCGGGGGCCTGAGCCCCCAAGCGAAATTCTAGGGGCCGGGAGGGTCAGTGTCAAGGAAACTATTGCAAATGCGTCAGTTTTTCCTTGACCGTCGAGATTCAGACAGGCGAAAATATGTCATTGCACGCTTGGCGATGTAGATCCGGGCGGGTGCTGAAGCTTCGTGATGCGCTCTGCGTATTCCTGGTTGTGTCCTTGCTGACGCCCGGTCTCGCTCCCGCTCAGGGGATCTCCCCCTGGCAACTGTTGCCCCCCCAGCCGTCCGCCCCGGCCCCATCGGCGCCGCAATCGCCCACCGCAGTCCAGGCGCCGCCGGTCACCATTCCCGTCCCAGTCCAGCCCGTCGCCCCGCGCGCGCCCGGATCCACGTCGGTGATCAGGCCGGATCCGTGCGCGATGGTGAACATCGTCAACATCGCCAGCCGCACCGTGCCCTCGCCCGATTACCGTCTCGCCGGCGGCGACACGCTGGAGATCCAGATCGCCGGCCGCCTCGAGACGACCAAGCAGCAGGTCGTGATCGACCCCCAGGGCACGATCAGCGTGCCGCCGATCGGCGCCGTGCAGCTCGGCGGGCTGAGCCTCATCGAGGCCCAGCGCGCGCTCACCCAGCAGGCACGCGAGCTGCTGCGCTTCGTGGACGTCGCCGTCTCGCTCGTCGCCGCCCGGTGCTCCGAGGTATCGCTCTCCGGCGAGATCGAGCAGCCCGGGGTGGTGCAGGTCTCCGCCAACCGCCGGGTCCACGACGTGATCCTCCTCGTCGGCGGCATCACGCCGCGCGGCAGCCTGCGACGTGTGCAGGTCACGACGCGGACCGGCGCCGCGGAGGTGGATCTGCTCCGCTTCGAGCTCGGCGGCGACCTGGACCAGAACCCGTTCGTCGTGGACGGCATGCGCATCCACGTGCCGTCGCGCGGTCCCACCGTGACGCTCGCCGGCGCGGTTCGCCGGCCGGGGGAGTACGAGCTCGATCCCTCGGGCTCGCTCGAGACCCTGTTCCGGCTGGTGGGCGGTCTCGCGCCGGCGGCCTCGCCGTCCCAGGCCCGCCTCACGCGGCAGCTCGCGGACGGGCGCAAGGAAACCGTGTCCGTCGACCTACGCACCGCGCTGGCCCGGCCCGCCGACGTGCGCCTGCAGCCCTACGACCTGCTGTTCGTGCCCACGGTGGGGCTGTTGCAGGACGTGGTCGAGGTGCGCGGCGCGTTCAACGGCACCGCCGACAGCGCGAAGACGACGACGGCGGGCAAGCCGACGATCGTGCAGCGGCTGGAGCTGGCGCAGGGCGACCGGGTGCGCGACATCGTGCTGCGCGTCGGCGGGGCGGCGCCGTACGCCGATCTCCGCCTGGCCCTGATCGAGCGCCCGGGGGCGGGGGGCCCGCGCCAGCGCATCCCCATCGATCTGGGCCGGCTGCTCGTCGAGCACGACGAGACCCAGAACGTGCGGCTCGAGAACGGCGACGTCGTGCTCCTTCCCGTCACCGAGGACCGGGTGTACGTCGTGGGCGAGGTCCGCTCACCGGGGCCGTTCGACTTTCGCACCGAGCTCACGCCGCGCGAGTACGTCGCCATGGCCGGGGGCCCGACGAACCGGGCGAAGATGCGGGCCACCACGGTGACGTTCTCCAGCGGCCGGACGTACGCCATGGCCGAGGCGCCGCCGCTGGAGGCGGGCGCGGTGGTGACCGTGCCCGAGGTCGCGCTCAAGTGGTGGCAGGATTACGTGACGATCGCGTACGCGCTGTCCCAGATCATCGCCGCCTACACGGGGATCTACATCCTGTATCGCGGCCCCATCGTCACCACCACGCCCTGATGTACGAAGCGTACTGGAGCCTCACGGAGCCGCCTTTCGACAACTCGCCCAACCCGAGGTTCTTCTACCTTTCGCCCGAGCACGAGGAGGCCCTGCTACGCCTGGTGTACGCCGTGCGCCAGCGGAAGGGCTGCGCGATGCTCACCGGCGAGTACGGCTGCGGCAAGACCACGCTGTCGCGGGCGCTCATCCAGCGCCTCGAGGCGGAGCGCTACGAGATCGGGCTGCTCACCAACCCGAGCTGGACCCCGATCGACTTCTTCCGGGAGATCCTCTACCAGCTGGGCACGGAGACGCAGGAGCGCGGCAAGCCCGAGCTGCTGCACCAGCTCAACGACGTCTTCTTCCGCAACTACCAGGCCGGGCGCGACACGGTCGTCATCGTGGACGAGGCGCAGCTCATCGAGGACGCCGTGTTCGAGGAGCTGCGGCTCCTGCTCAACTTCCAGACGGACGACCGGTTCCTCGTCACGCTGCTGCTCATCGGCTCGCCCGAGCTCGCCGCCAAGGTGCGCGCCTCCGCCATCTCGACCAGCGCATCGCCATCCGGTACCACCTGACCGCGCTGGACGACCGGCACACCGTCTCGTACATCAGCCACCGGCTGCAGATGGCGGGACGCACCGAGCCGATCTTCACGGATCCGGCCATCAAGCTGATCTTCGACTTCACGCGCGGCACCCCGCGCGCCATCAACAACGTGTGCGATCTCGCGCTGCTCGTCGGCTTCGGCAAGCGGGTCAAGCACGTCGACGACCGGATCGTGGCCGAGGTCATCAAGGACATGGTCGGGGTGTCCTGATGGTGCGGATGAGCGATCTCGTCCGGGGCATGGCCCGACCGGGAGCCCCGGGGCCGCCGTCCCCGGCGCCCGCGCCACCGCCCGCCGCGCCCCGCGAGGACGCGCCCGCGCCGCCCCCGGCGCCGGCGGCGCCCGAGTCCCGCCTGCGCATCGGCCCCCTGACGGAGCCCACGCCGGCCCCGGCGCCCGCTCCGACGCCCGACGTGGACGCCGCGCAGGAGGCCGAGGACCTCTTCGCGCAGCTCCACGGCTTCATCGCCCGCGCGCGCGAGCTGACCCGCGGCGCCGAGCCCTTTCCCTGGGTGGCGCTCGGGGGCCACGTCGACCGCGTGGTGGCATCGCTCGACGCCGGCGGCGCGCTGTTCTGGGAGGCGCACCGTCCGGTGCTTCCGCCGGGCGTGGACTGGGTGTCGTACCACCAGGCGCGGGTCGCGGTGCTCGCGCTGCGCGTGGCGGTCGCGGCCGGGTACGACCGCGCGCGTCTCGGCGCGCTCGGCCTCGCCGGCTGTCTCTTCGACATCGGGCTCTGGCAGCTTCCCGACGGGCTGCTGCGCCACCACGATGCGCTGTCCGGCGAGGAGCTCGCCCAGTACCGGGCCCATCCGCGGCAGGGCGCTCAGATCGTCCGGCGGTGGGGGCCGCCCCAGGACGGGCTCGTCGAGGCGATCCAGCAGCATCACGAGCGGGAGCAAGGCCAGGGCTTCCCCCAGGGGGCGGCCGGCGCCGGGATCCATCCCGACGCCAAGCTCCTCGGTCTGCTCGACACCTACGCGAGCATGACGCTGCCCGCGTCGGGGGCCCCCGGTGTGCCGCCGCACGAGGCCGTGCGGGAGCTGGTCCGCTCGAAGAACGACTTTCCGCCCGCGCTCGTCAAGGCGCTGCTCGGCGAGCTCTCGGTCTTCCCGCCCGGCACGATGGTGCGACTCAACACCGGCGAGACCGGATGTGTCGTCGCCGTCAACCGCAATCACCCGCTGCGCCCGCGCGTCGAGGTCTACGACGCCAAGGGGCCGCGCCAGGGCGCCCCCAAGATCGTCGACCTGTCCGAGGCGCCGTTCCTCTACATCACGGGGCCGGTGTCCGAGAGCGCCCGGTGAGGATGCCCGCCCGCGACCGGGACCTCGTCTGATGGCGCAGTACGAGATGAACCTCCGGGATTACTGGATGGTGGTGCGCCGCCGCCGCCTGGTCATCCTGGGCTCGGTGCTCCTCGTCGTGCTGTTCAGCATCGTGTTCGCGCAGCGGCGGACGCCGGAGTACGAGGCCACCGCGGCCGTGAAGTACGAGCAGTCGTCCTCCCTGTCGGGCCTGCTCGTCGAGGTGCTCTCCTACAGCACGTCCGACTCCATCGAGACCCAGGCCACGCTCATCAAGAGCTCGCCCGTGCTCGAGGAGGTCGCCCGGAGGCTGGGACGCTTGCCCCAGACCTCCGCCGGCGGCGCCGTGCGCGAGTCGCCCGCCTACATGGCCGCCCTCAACTCGCTGGCCGCGCGGATCAAGACGTCGCGGGTGCCGTCCACGAGCATCATCGACATCACCGTCAAGTCCACGAGCGCGGCCGAGGCGCGCGACCTCGCCAACACCGTGGCCGAGGCGTACCGGGACTACAGCCGCAACCAGCGCAACGCGCGGATCGTCGAGGCCAGGAAGTTCATCGAGAGCCAGCTGAAGGAGGTCGAGGCGCGAGTGCGCGCCGCCGAGGAGGACCTCCGCGCCTTCCGCGAGCAGAACCGGATCATCTCGCCCGGCGGCGAGTCCAGCGTGCTGCAGGCGCTCTTCACCCAGGCCCGCACGGACCTCGAGAAGACCCGCGTGCAGCGGGCGGAGCTCGAGCAGGCGCAGGCGCGGCTGGCGCAGCCCGCTGGCGGCGGAATCAACGACCGCGTCTTCGTCGACGCCAGCGGCAACGCCGCCCTCCAGCGGCTGCAGTCCACCGAGATGGAACTGCTCCTCGAGCGGAACAACCTCGCCCTGGAGGTGACCGACAAGCATCCGCGGCTGCAGGCCGTCGACGATCGCATCCGGGAAATCCGCGCCGAGATGCGCCGCGAGGTGACGGCCCAGGCCGCGCTGCTGCGCCGGCGGGAGGAGGCCCTCGAGCGCCAGATGGCCGAGGTCGTCCAGCAGAACAAGACCGTGCCCGGCATCGAGCTCGGGCTCCAGCAGCGGCAGCGGGAGACCAAGGTCAACGACGACCTGCTGACCCTGCTCAAGACCAAGCACCAGGAAGCGCTCATCAAGGAGGCGGAGAGCGTCGAAGAGGTCACGATCGTCCGTCCCGCCACCGAGCCGCCGGCGCCCGTGGGCGGCGAGACGCTCAACACCGTGGTGGTGGGGGCGCTGCTCGGGCTCCTGCTCGGGCTCGTGGGCGCCTTCGTCCTGGAGACCCTCGACACCTCGATCGGCACCATCGAGGACGTCGAGACCTACCTCGGCGTCCCCGTGCTGGGCATCGTGCCCCACATCGACGCCAAGGAGACGGTGGCGCGCCTGATCGAGCGGCGCCCGCGCCTGGCCCAGCTCGAGCCGGAGGCAATGCAGAGCCACGCGCTGCTCATCACGCACTTCGACCCGAAGTCCCCGGTGGCCGAGGCGTATCGCACCCTGCGCACGAACATCCAGTTCATGCGCGCGGAGACGGGCGGCAAGGTCCTGGTGGTCACCAGCCCCACGCTGCAGGAAGGCAAGACCACGACGATCGTCAATCTCGCGCTGACCATGGCCCAGAACGGACAGCGCACGCTGCTCGTGGGCGGCAACCTGCGCCGGCCGTCGATCCACCGGTTCTTCGGCATCGAGCGGGGGCCCGGGCTCTCCGAGGTCCTCGTCGGCAACGCGCGCTGGCGTGACTGCATCCGGACCGTCAACGACATCCTGCTCGGCCGGTTCGAGATGGAGGACATCATGGCCTCGCCGGGCCTCGACAACCTGCACATCATCGAGGCCGGTGCCGTGCCCGCCAACCCGTCCGAGCTGCTGTCCACGCCGGCCATGACGGAGTTCCTCCGCGAGGTGCGGGACGCCTACGACATCGTCCTCATCGACACGCCGCCCGTGCTGCCCGTGACCGACTCGGCGGTGATCGCCGGCCAGGTCGACGGCGTCGTGCTCGTCTACCAGGCGGGCAAGGTGGGCCGGCTCGTGCTCAAGCGCGCGAAGATCCAGCTGGAATCGGCGCGCGGGAAGCTGTGGGGCGTCGTGCTCAACGACGTGCGGGCCGAGATCACCGGCTACGCGTACGCGCACCAGTACTCCCACTATTACGGCGAGGAGGCGCCGGCCGGGCCACCAGAAGGACCCGTGAGCCGGGCGCTCGCTCACCTGCGCGGCCGAGGGCGGCCGGAGGGGCCCGGCGAGCCCACGCGCGAGCGCGGCGCGCCCGAGGCCCCGCGCAGCCCGCTCCCGGGCCGTCGCCGCGGCGGGTACCAGAACGTACGCTGGGCGATCCTGCTCGTCGCCGCGCTCGTCGCGCTGCTGATCGCCGCGTTCGTGTGGAGCGCGGGCTGGCTCTCCGCGCCCCCGCGCCCGCGCGAGCTGCTGCGCCAGCGGCCAGAGACGCCCGCGGCGGCTCCCGCGTCGCCAGCGACCCCCACGCCGCGACCCCAGGCACCGCCCGGCGCGCTCCCCACCGCCCCGCCGCAGGCGCCGCCGCGTGCCGAGCCGCCGCCCGCGGGCACCGCGCCCTCCCGGGCGCCGGCCGCTCCTGCGCCACCGCAGCCCGGTGCGCCGGGCAGCGCGGCCGCGCCGCCGTCGCGGCCGGGCGAATCCCCGACGGCGCCCGCCAGCGCGCGCTTCGCCGTCGAGTTCGGGCCATTCTTCGCAGCCGCCGACGCCGAGCGTGTCGAGCGCCAGCTCAGCCAGGGCGGCTACCAGACGGTCCGCTTCCGCCAGCAGACCGGCGGCACCCTCTACGCGGTGCTGATCGAGCGCCTGGCGAGCGCCCGGGACGCGCAGCTCCTGGTCGCCACCCTGCGCGAGCAGGGCTTCGGGGAGGCCGTGGTGCTCGGGGGCGGCGAGGGGCTCACCGTGCGGGTCGGCGATCCGGCGCCCCTGCGCATCGCCGTCCAGCTCGGCGAGCGCGTGCGCGCCAAGGGCCACGCCGTCCGCCTCGCCGCCCAGTCCGGCGAGGCCGTCGCCACCGTCGTTCGCCACGGCAACTTCGCCTCGCGCGCCGAGGCCGACGCGAAGGCCGACGAGCTGGCCCGCCTGGGCCTCCCGAGCCATGTCGTCCAGGTCCGCTAGGGCGGCGGGCTTCGCGGCGCGCGCCCGACGCGTGCGCGCCCTCGTGCTCGACGTGGACGGCGTGCTCACCGACCGGCGCATGATCCTGTCGGAGCGCGGCGACGAGCTCAAGAGCTTCGACACCCGCGACGGCATCGGCATCGGGCTCGCCCGGCGCGCCGGCTTCAAGACGGCGCTGATCACCGGCGAGAAGAGCCCGATCGCCCAGGCGCGCGGCGACCGCCTCGGCGTCGACGCCGTCGTGCTGGGGGCGCGGCGCAAGGCCGACGCGCTCGAGCGCCTGCTCGCCGAGTGGGGGCTCGGCCCGGAGACCGCCGCCTACGTCGGTGACGACCTGCTCGACATCCCGGCGCTCCAGCGCGCGGGCCTTGCCATCGCGGTGGCGGATGCGGCGCCGGAGGTGCGGGCCGTGGCACACGCCGTCACCCGCGCGCGCGGCGGGCGCGGCGCCGTGCGCGAGTGCGTGGAGCGGATCCTGCGCGCCCAGGGGCGGTGGCGGGAGGTTGTCACCGCCTTCGTCGTCGAGCACGGCGGGGCGCCCGGAGCGTGGCGCTGAGGCGCGCATGACCATCCCGGCGGCGCGGCGCGCGCAGGCGCTCGTCGTGATCGGGGCGCTGACGGTCGCCGCGGCATTCCTGGTGTCGGAGACCCTCACGCGCTTCACCCTGCTCCAGGTGGCCGGCGGCGTGGCCGCGGTGGCGCTGTTCGCCCTGGTGTTCGTCAGCACCGACTTCGGCCTCTACGTGCTCATCCTGTCGATGCTGCTCTCCCCGGAGTTCTCGCTCGGTGGCGCGCTGGCCGAGCGCCGCGAGGTCGTCATCCGGATCGAGGATTTCGTGCTCCTGATCATTGCCTTCGCCTGGCTCGCCAAGACGGCGATCAACAAGGAGCTGGCCCTCGTCGGCCGCTCGCCCCTCAACCTGCCCATCGCGGCCTACGTGGGCGCGAACCTCCTCTCGACCCTGCTGGGCATGATGCTCGGCTCGGTGAAGACCGTGACCGGGCTCATGTACGTCGTGAAGTACGTCGAGTACTTCTTCGTGTACTACATGGTGGCCAACAATCTGCGGAGCCGCGAGCACGCGTGGCGGCTCGTGAGCGCGGCCTTCGGGACCGCCATCATCGTCGCGCTCTACGGGCTGGCCCAGATCCCCAGCGGGGAGCGGGTCTCGGCCCCCTTCGAGGGCCAGGTCGGGGAGCCGAACACCTTCGGCGGGTACATGCTCCTGATGATCGCGATCGTCCTCGCGCTCGCCCTCGAGACGCGCTCGACCCGGGTACGAGCGTGGTCGCTCGGCATGCTCGTGCTGTTCGTGCCCCCGTTCCTCTTCACCCTCTCGCGCGCCTCGTTCCTCGGCGCCATCCCCATGCTCCTGGTCCTCGTCGCCTTCAGCCGTCACCGCGCCCCGATCGCGCTGGCCCTGGCCTTCATGGCCTTGCTCGTCGTCGTCCAGCCCGCGTTCGTGCCCCGCTCCGTCCACAGCCGTATCCACCGGACGTTCGAGCCCGAGACGAGCTGGAAGGGGACGGTCGCGGTCGGTCAGATCCAGTTCGACCCGTCGACGTCGGAGCGTCTGATCAGCTTCCGGCTGGCGTTCGACGGCTGGATGGAGCGCCCGATCTTCGGCTACGGGGTGACGGGTTTCAGGTTCATGGACGCCCAGTACGCCAAGCTCCTCGTCGAGGCCGGCCTCGTCGGGCTGGTGGCCTTCGCGTGGCTCATCGGCCGCCTGCTCCGCGAGCTCCTGCGCATCTATCGCCGACTCACGGATCCGGACGATCGGGGTCTGGCCCTGGGCCTGCTCGCCGGCCTCGTCGGGCTGCTCGTGCACGGGGTCGGCTCGAACACGTTCATCATCATTCGGATCATGGAGCCTTTCTGGTTCTTCGTCGCCGTGGCTATGATGCTGTCGGAGCTGCCCGACGGCCGGCGCGGAGCGCGGCCCGCTGGCGCCATGACGACACGCCGGACAGCGGCGGCGCACGGAGCCCTACCGTGACCGCAGCGGCCCGCGCAGTCGTCGCCGTCGCCGTCTTCCGCGTGGCGGTCGTGGGCCGATCGCCGCTGGGCCCCCGCTGATGCGGTTCGTCATCCTGGCCAAGAGCACCCTCGCACACCAGTCGGGCGGTCACGAGATCAACCTTTCCCACCTCTGTGCCGGGCTCTCGGCGCGCCGCCACGAGATCGCCGTGGTGACGACGGCACATCCCGACGGCGTCCGGCGCGAGCAGGCAGGTGGGGTGGACGTCCACTACGTGGACGCGCCCGGCGGCCGGTATAGCCGCGCGTGGTGGGAGGAGAGCGCCCGGAGCGTTCGCACTCTTCACGCGCGCGCGCCCGTCGACGGCGTTCTCGCCATGAGCCTGTCCGGATACGGGTACGGCCGGCACGAGCGAACGCGCCTCGGCGTCCCGTTGACGTCGTGGCTCACGGGCGACTACCTCGGGGTCCTGCGCAATGCGTGGGCGAACACACGCATTCCCGCCGAGCTGCCATCCTTTCTCGTCAAGGCGTTCCCGGAGTGGCTCGTGCTCTACCGGCGGTGGTTCCGCGGAGCGCTGGCGTCATCCGACCATCTCGTGACGGACTGCGCGTACCCCGCCGATCGCCTCGCCCGCGAGTTTCGGATGCCGCGCACGAAATTCTCGGTCATCCACAGCGGCACCGACACGACGCTCTTCCGTCCCGATCCCGTGCGCGGACGGCTCACCCGCGAGAAGCTCGGCCTCCCGCTCGACGCGCCCGTGCTGCTCATGGTGTCGGTCCTCACACGCCAGAAAGGCGCCGACGTGGCGCTGGACGCGTTGCGGCTCGTCCTGCGGCGGCGAGCGGACGCGTTCCTCGTCGTCGTGGGCGGCGGCCCCGAGCGGGAGCCGCTGCGCAGGCGGGTCGAGGCGGAGGGCCTCGCCGGGCGCGTGCGCCTGCTCGGCCCCCTCTCCAACCCGGACCTGCCGGCTTGCTACAACGGCGCCGACCTCTTCGTCCTGCCCACGCTGCGGGTCGAGGGATTTCCCTGGGTCATCGCCGAAGCCCTGGCATCCGGGGTGCCGGTGATCGCGTCGGCGATCGGTGGCATTCCCTCCGCGGTCGACCACGAGATCACCGGGGTGTTGGTCCCGCCCGGAAAGGCCGTCGCGCTCGCGGAGGCCTGTCTCGGATTGCTGGAAGACACGAGCCGCCGGCGGGCCATGGCGGCTGCGGCGTGCGCCCGCGCCCTCACGGAGTTCAATCGCGAGGTGATGGTGGAACGATGGCTCGGCCACCTCTCGCGTCTGGCCTCCGTGAGCGAGGTGTCGCGATGAGGGACGCCGCCGGTGGCGGCACACCGCTAGGATGAGCCCGAAGTCCCCGGTCAGGCCGCCCTCGCTCGCTCGGAACACGGCGTTCAACGGTATCAGCCATGTCGTGGGCCTGGGGGTCGGCCTCGTGATCTCGCCCGCGCTGCTGTCGTCACTGGGACTGGCGCGGTTTGGCTTCTGGTCGGTGCTCTGGGCCCTCACCGCGTCGCTCGGACTGCTCGATCTTCGCGTCGTCGCCGCCATCACACCGCTGGGCGCGTCCGCATGGGCGCTCGGCGATCACGCTCGCTTCGCCCGTCTCGTCCGCGGCAGCGTGCTCTGCTACGCGGTCCTCGGCACCGCCGAGATCCTCGGCGCCGCGCTCGCGACACGGGTTCCCGCGCTCGTGCAGTGGATCCCGGAGGCCGTGCGGGATGAAGGCCGAACGGCTCTCGTCCTCGCGGTGACCGCCTTTGCCGTCGGGTCGCTGAGCGCCGTCTTCACGGGCGCCCTCCACGCGCTCCAGCGCTTCGACCTCGCCGCCGCGATCGCCGTCGCGGCGGCGCTCATCCGGGCCGTGGCTCTCGTCGCCATTGCCTATGGTGGAGGAGGTCTGATCGCCCTCGTCCTCGCCGAGCTGGCCGTGGCGTCGGGGCAGTGCCTGGCGGCGGCGCTCGCGGCCCGCGGTCTCGTCGCGCGAAGCGGCCTCGAACCGCCGCGGGGACCGAGCGCGCTCCCCGAGCTCGTGCGTTTCGGGTCGAAGCTGCAGGTCGCACACGTCGCGCACCTCATCACCCTTCACGCCGACAAGCTCCTCCTCTCCGCCCTCGCGGGCCTCGTCGCCGTCGCCTATTACGAGCTCGCCTCCAAGATCGGACTCGCCATGCGCGGGCTCCCGCTGATCCTCGTCTCGGCCGTCTTGCCAACGGTGTCAGCCATGGATGCCGTCGGCGATCGGGAGCGGTTGTGGGCGCTCTACCGGGCGGCCACCCGCTTGCTCATCATGACGGCGACGCCGGTCCTCGTGTTCGTGGTGACAGGCGCCAGCGCGATCCTCATGCTGTGGGCGCGCGTGGAGGCCCCGGAGGCCCGCGACGCCCTCTGCCTCCTCGCCGTCGGGTACTACCTCAACCTGGTCACCGGGATGGCCAACAACATCGTGATCGGAGCGGGCAAGCCTCACATCGAGATGCGGCGAAGCCTGCTCGCGGGGGGGCTGAACCTCGTCCTGTCCGCCGTGCTCATCCACGTCATGGGGGTCCGCGGCGCCGCGCTGGGCACGGCCCTCGCCCTCGCGGCCGGCTCATGGTACCTGCTGCACGCCTGCCAGCGCCACTTCGGGCGCCCGCTGCTCGACGTCCTGATGTGGTTTCGGGGGCCGCTCGTCGCCGCGCTTCCGATCACCCTCGTCGCCGGGCTCATTCACCGGTGGGCAGACGGGAGTCGCGAGGGGGCGGCGATGGCCCTCGTCCTCTCCGCGGTCGTCATCGGTGTCACCTTCCTCGCGCTCGCGCTGCGCGATGGGAACGTCGCTGTCCGGGCCTGACGTCTCGGTTGTCGTCGTCAGCTACGACGCGCGCGCGCTCCTCGAGCAGTGCCTGCGCAGCGTGGCCGCGGCCGCGGAGCCGCTCGCGTGGGAGACGATCGTCGTCGACAACGCCTCGAGCGATGGAAGTCGCGAGCTGGTCGCCCGCGAGTTCCCCGAGGTGTCGCTCCTCGTGAACGACACCAACGCCGGCTTCGCGAGCGCGTTCAACCGGGGCCTTGGCGCGACTCGCGGTCGCCACGTCTTGATGCTGAACAGCGATGCGGTGCTGCTGCCCGGAGCGCTGCCCGCGCTTGCCCGCCATCTCGACGATCATTCCGCGGCGGGCGCAGTCGCTCCCCGCCTCGTCGATCCCGCCGGCCGTCCCGTCCATTCCTGCTTCCGCTTTCCCTCGCTCACCCGGCCGCACCTCGACGTCCGCCTTCTGGCGCCGGTCATCGGGAACCGCTTCGCCCTCGCGTACCCCGACGACGACCCGCGGGTCGTCGTCGGCGGCGCCGTGGACTGGGCGAGCGGGGCGTGCCTGCTGCTCCGCCGCGAGGCGCTCGACGCCGTCGGGGCCCTCGACGAGCGATACTTCATGTACTTCGAGGACGTGGACCTCTGCCGGCGCCTGTGGCAGGGCGGGTGGCAGGTGGCGTGCCTGCCCGCCGTGCACGTCGTTCACGCCGCCGGCGGCAGCTCCCACGGTCATGAAACGCGACTGCACGTCGAGCGGCAGCGAAGCCGCCTCATCTATTTCTCGACGCACCATTCGGGGCTCGTCACCGCGCTCGTCCGCGGGCTCGCGGTGGTCGCGGCGCTCACCCGCGCGGTGACCGCGGCCACACGCCTGCGCTTCGAGCGTGTGACGGCCGAGGGCCGCGTCATTCGCCTGGCTCTCGGCGGGGTCGGGCGCTGATGCGCTGGATGTTCCTGCACTACGCGTACGAGGAGCGGATCCGGCCGGACGTCGGCGGACTGCGCAAACTCTGGGAACTGGCGGCCGCGCTTCAGGGACAGGGGCACGAGGTGCTGGTTCTCTATCCCAAGCTGCCGGGCTTCGTGCCCCTCCGGGCGGTGCCGGCGCGCCCCTATCCGGTGATCGATCGTCACACGCTGCGCCCGCTGTCCGCTTACGCGGCGATGTTCCTGACCGCGATACGCGCGGGCCGCCGCGCGCGACCCGACGTCGTGTACTTCCGGAGCGGGGAGAACGTGCTACCGCCCTTGATCGGTCGCTGCCTGCGCGCGCGGACCGTCTTGGAGGTCAATGGCGATGCCCATGATTTCTTCCGGCGCGAGGGAGCGCGGCGACGCGCGTCGATCATCGCCTCCGCCGAGCGCCTCAACGCGCGCCGCAGCGATCTGATCGTCGCGCTGACGCCCGGCCTCAAGCAGTCACTCGTCAAGCGCTACGGCATCGTGCCGGGTAAGATCCACGTCATCCCCTCCGGGACCGATCCCGAGCATTTCGCGCCGGGCGACGCCGCGGCGCTGAAGGCGCGGCTCGGCATCAATGCCGAGAGCCCCGTCGTCGGCTTCGTGGGCCTGTTCTACCGGCACCAGGGCGTGCAGACACTTCTGCGGGCGGCGCCGGAGATGCTCCGGATCTTCCCGACGCTGCGGCTTCTCATCGTCGGCGACGGCCTCATGCGGGGGCGGTGGGAGGCCCTGGCGGCGGATCTCGACGTGAAGGACGTGGCGCAGTTCACCGGCCAGGTGCCCTACGATGTCGTACCCGAGTACCTGCGCGCCATGGATCTGCTCGCCACGCCGTTCACGGCCGACTACCGTGAGGCGTCGCCGTTCAAGGTGCTCGATGCCCTCGCGTCGGCGCGGCCCGTCGTCAGCTCCGATCTCCCGTGGATGCGCAACATCCGGGACGTCGCCGGCGATGCCGTCACCCTCGTGACGCCCGACGACCCGAAGGCCCTCGCGAACGGGATCATCGAGCTGCTGAGCGATCCCGCGCGGCGGACGCAGCTCGGACAACAGGGGCGCTCCGCCATCGAGTGGCGCTTCTCGTGGTCGGCCGTGGCGGCGGCCCTCGCCGGTGCCGTGGCCGCGACGCCATGGTAGGCTCCTCGCCACTCGGCCGCCTCTCCCGCGCCATCTGCGCACCCCTGCCACGGTTGGGCGTGTTCCCGCGCCCCGCTCGGCCGTTCGGGCTGACCGCGATCGTCCGCACGTGGGACGAGGCTGGATGGCTGGCGCCGTCACTGCGATCGATCGCGCGGGTGGCGGATCAGATCGTCGTCGGCGACAACGGCTCGCGTGACGAGACGCCGCGGATCCTCGAGGAGCTCGCGGGCGAGCTCGGGCCGAAGCTGGAGGTGCTCGAGCTGCCGGGGCTCGACATCGCGGCTCTCACCAACGCGTTGCTGGCGCGGGCCCGCTTCCGGTGGGTCTTCAGGTGGGATGCCGACTTCGTCGCTCACACCGACGGCAGCCGCGACATCGGCCAATTCCGCGTGTGGCTGACTTCGCTCGATCCTCGCCAGTACTTCATGGTGTACCCCCGCATGGTAGAGCTGGCCGGTGACCTGGCGCACTACGATCCGGCACAGCCGATGCGCGAGGACGCGCACTGCTTCGTGGAGTCGCGCTGGTTGCGCTACGTCTACGACGCCGAGGGTCGCGAGGCGCCGCGGGTGCCCCCCTGGTACGGAGTCAAACGCTTCGAGACGCCATGCTTCCTCCACCTGAACATCAAGCCGGACGAGCGCCTCTATCGGTCCGAGCTCTGGAAGCGATGGCTCGGGGAGGCGCGGCCGACCGGCGAACGATTCGCCGACTACCTCGTGCGAGTGGGTGGCCGTGGCGAGGACTTGGTGTCTGCCGCGCGTGCCTGGGCCCAGGACTATCGTCGCCGGTTGCGGCCCCTCGACTCCGCGCTCCTGCCCGAGTATCCTGCCCTTCTCCGCCCCTTTCTGGACAAGACACGGCCGCGCTTGGGATGATCGACGCCTCGAGGCTCGACGACGTGCTCGCGGCTCCGAAATCGCGGACATGAATGCGACATGGCGGCCGTGCCCTCTCTGCGGCAGTGTCGTCGCTCGTCCGCTCTTTCGGATCGTGACCGGACAGATGCTTCGGTGCGCCGACTGCGGGATCGTCTATCGCCATCCCGCCCCGGGCCCTGCCGGCGATAGGCAAGAAGGCACCGAAGGGGACATCGCCCGCGAGGAGCGCGTGGCCAGCCAAAGAGTGCCGGCTTTCCGCGGTTTCATTGCGACCGCGGGAACTCCCGGTCGGCTTCTTGACATCGGCTGCGGCTTCGGCTTCTTCGTGCGGCTGGCCGCGGCGGCCGGATGGAACGCGACGGGCGTGGATGTCGATCCGACCGCCGTCGCCTACGCGCGCACGCGCCTCGGCATCGCCGCGTTCGTCGGAGATGCCTGCCAGCTGCCCGTCGCCGACGCATCCTTCGACCTGATCACGATCTGGAACGTCCTGGAGATGGTTGGAGATCCTCTGTCGCTCCTCCGTGAGGCCGCGCGTCTCGTCCGGCCGAGCGGCCGGATCTTCATCCGAACGCCCAACGAGCGGTTTCACCTCGCGAGCTTCCGCCTCGCGCATGCACTCGACGGGCGCCGGCGGCGCCCGTGCCAGACTCCGGCCTTCGCAACGTTCGTCTTCCACGCCACGAGCTTCTCACGCCGGACGCTGCCCATCGCCCTCGCGCGGACGGGCCTGGAGCTGGAGTCGATCCACAACAGCCCGCCGATTTCCGGCGATCCCTACCTCGGCTCCCGCAGGGCGCGGGCGCTCCTCATCGGTGGCATCAAGCATGTCGTGCACGCGGTCGCGCAGGTGGCTGCCTTCGCGACCGGTGAGCGGTGGCTTCTCGGCCCTTCCCTGGAAGCGTGGGCACGCCGGAGATGACGCCGGGGCCACTGCGTATCCTCCACGTCGCGGAGTCGGCCGGCTGGGCGGGGGGCGAGACCTACATGATCGCTCTCGCGCGCGCGCTCGACCCCGGGCGTTTCGCGCTGTCGGTCGTCGCCGCCGAGGAGGGCCCGATGATCGGCCGGCTGCAGGAGCTCGGCGTTCCGACCTTCACCGTTCCCATTGCGGCGCGTCTCGTCACGCCACGCGGGTTGTTCGGGCTCATCGACGTGTTCCGGCGTGTACGGCCCGTCCTGGTGCAGTCGCATGGCGCCCGGACGAACGTGTACACGAAGCTGGCGGGGCGCCTGGTGCGTGTGCCCATCGTGGTCTCGACCGTTCACAATTCGTTGTTCGACTACGACATCACGTGGGGGCGTCGCCATGCCTATGTCCTCGCCGAGAGGCTCACCGGCCCCCTCGGCGACGGCGTCGTTGCCGTGTCGGCCGCCATTGCACGAGACCTCGTCGAGCGCTACGGCATGCCAGCCTCCAGAGTGACAGTCATCCATAACGGGATCGCCGCCAACTTTGCTCCAAGCCGGGCGCGGGAGTCGGTGCAAAAGGAGCTGGGGCTGACCGAAGGAACACCGGTCATCGGCGTCGTCGCGCGGATGACACCGCAGAAGGGGCATCGGTTCCTGCTCGCGGCGCTTCGACGGCTCGTGGTGACACGGCCCGCGCTGCGCTTGGTATTGGTGGGGGACGGGCCCCTCCGCGGGGCGCTGGAGGCCGAGGCGGAGACCCTCGGTGTGGGCGGACACTGCCTGTTCCTCGGCGCACGCGGCGATGTCGCCGACCTGTTACCCGCCTTCGACATCGTCGTGCTGCCGTCCGTCTCCGAAGGGTTGCCATTCACGATCCTCGAGGCGATGGCACTGGGTCGGCCCGTCGTCGCGACGAAGGTCGGCGGGACCGCCGAGGTTGTGGAGCACGAGTGCTCGGGGCTACTGGTGCCGTCCCGCGACGTCGGCGCGCTCGTCGGCGCGCTCGCGCGCCTCCTCGACGATCCCGGGGAGGCGGCCAGGCTCGGTGCCCGGGCCCGGGACCGCGTGCGGGAACACTTCACGCAGGAGCGGATGATCGGGTCCTTGATGGCTCTCTACGACCGACTGCTGAAGGCCAGGGGCTCGCCTGAGGGCCGCGGCTGATGTGCGGCATTGCGGGCTACGTCGGAGCGTCACCTCCGGAGCTCTTGCCCCGCATGCTCGCGGTGCTTCGCCACCGAGGCCCTGACGGCGAGGGATGCCACCTCGCGGACGGCGCGGGCCTTGGCATGACGCGACTGGCCATCATCGATCTCGTCTCCGGCGACCAGCCCATGGCCAACCACGACGAGACGGTCTGGATCGTCTTCAACGGCGAGATCTACAATTTCCAAGAGCTGCGCGCCACGCTGGAGGCCAAGGGCTATCGCTTCCGGACGCGGAGCGACACCGAGGCCATCCTTCACGCGTACGAGGAGTTCGGCGACGCCTGCGTCGACCAGCTCAAGGGAATGTTTGCCTTCGCCATCTGGGACGAGCGGCGCCGCCGCATGCTGCTCGCGCGCGATCGCCTCGGCAAGAAGCCCCTCTACCTCTGGCGCGGTCACGGCCTCGCGCTGTTCGCGTCGGAGATCAAGGCGCTCCTGATGCATCCGGCGGTGTCCCGCGACCTCGACTGGGATGCTTTCCATCACTACCTCGCCTTCGGGTGCACACCCGGCGACCGCTCGATCCTGCGCGACGTGGAGAAGCTCCCGCCGGCGCACCGGCTCGTGCTCGAGCGCGGCGCGATGCGCGTCGAGCGGTACTGGGAACTTCCCGACGGCGAGCAGTCGCCGCGCCGTCAGACGGCGGCGGAGGCGAGACGCGCAGTCCGGCGGGTGGTGGTGGAGGCGGTGCGGCGGCGCCTCCAGAGCGACGTCCCGCTCGGGGTGTTTCTCTCCGGCGGCATCGACTCCAGCGTCATCGTGGCCGCGATGCGGGAGGTGACGAACGGCCCGATCGCGACGTTCTCTGTCGGCTTCCGCGATGCGCCCACCTTCGACGAGCTGCCAGACGCGAGGCTGGTGGCCGAGCGGTTCGAGACGCGCCATCACGAGGAGATCCTCGATCCCGACGTGACACGGCTCGCGCTCTCGATCCCGGGCCACTTCGACGAGCCCTTCGCCGATTCCTCGGCGCTTCCCACGCTCGCCGTGGCCGAGGCCACTGCGCGTCACGTGAAGGTGGCGCTATCCGGCGTCGGGGGCGACGAGGCGTTCGCGGGATACCCCCGGTATCTCGGCGTGCGCGTCTCGACGTGGTACGAGCGAATTCCTGCCCCGTTGCGCTTCGCCATGGGGGCAGTGGTGCGCGGCGTCGCGCGGTCGAGCGGGGGCAGCCGGGACCGTGCGGATTGGGCCCGCCGCTTCGTCGCGTCGGCGGAGCAGGCGTTACCGCATCGCTACATCGCCTGGACCCGGTTCTTCGGTGAGGCCGATCTCCAGACGCTCGTCGATCCGGAGATCCAGAGCCGCTGGCGCCGCGACGTGGAGAGGCCGGCCGTCGACGCCTTCGCGCGCCGCGGGTACGAGGACCCGGTGGACGGGGCGTTCCGGATCGATCTCGCGACGTACCTGCCCGACGATCTGCTGACGATGGCCGACCGCGCCACGATGGCGCATTCCCTCGAGCTGCGGGCACCGTACTGTGATCACGAGTTGCTCCAAGAGGCCCTCGGCCTGGCGCCGGCGCTGAAAATGCCGCGATTCCGGCTGAAGGGGTTGCTGAAGGCGTCATTTGCCGACGCACTGCCCCCCGCCGTTCTCGCGCGGCCTAAGCGAGGATTCATGGTCCCGATGGCGGTCTGGCTCCGCAACGAGCTCGGCCCGCTCGTGGAGGACCTGCTCTCGCCGGCGCGGGTCCGCGCGCGAGGGATCTTCGTACCCGCGACCGTCCAGAGGCTCGTGCGGGAGCACATGACGGGCGCGCGCGTGCACAGCGATCGCCTGTGGGCGCTGATGATGGCAGAGCTGTGGATGCGGCAGCGCCTCGATGGTGCCGGGTGATGGGCGGCGCGCTGAGCGCTCCGTGAACGTGCTCGTCGTCGCCGACGTGTCGCCGGTCGTGGTCCGGGGCGGTGCCGAGCGTGTCCTGTGGGAGCTCGCGAAGGGATTGGCGGAGCGCGGCCACCGGGTGCGGATCGTGTGCCGCGGCGGCGGCGAGGACCTTGCCGGGACGCTCGTTCGCGATCAGGTCGTGGTCCGCCATTTCGCCGTCGACCGCACCTCGTCGCTCCGATTTCTCGTCTCCTCCATTCTTGGTGCCCGCGCTGCCGTGCGCGAGGAGTGCCGGCGCGAGCCGCCTGACGTTCTCCACGTGCACCAGCCTCTCGCCGGGCTGGGCGCGCTGCTCGCAACCGACGCCCGCTTCGTGTACACGTTCCTCTCGCCGGCGCCCATGGAGTACCGCACGCGCGCGGGAATGACCGGCCATCACCGGACCGGGGTGGCCGGCGCCGCCGGCGCCGTGCTTCTTCGGTGCGTCGAGTGGGTATGCCTGCGTCGCGCCCGTCGCGTCCATGTCCTGAGCCGGTTCTCGGCCGGCCAGGTGTCCGACCTCTACGGCGTGACGGCGCCCCGGCTTGCCGTCATCCCCGGTGGCGTCGACACCACGCTGTTTCGTCCCGCCGGGAATCGGCTCGCGCTCCGGAAAGATCTCGGTCTGCCAGCGGATCGCCCCGTGCTTTTCACGCTGCGCAACCTCGAAGCGCGGATGGGGATTGACACGCTCCTCCGCGCTGCGGTCGTCGTCCGACCACGCCGTCCCGACGCCTTCTTCGTCATCGGGGGGAGCGGATCACAGACGACGACGCTTCGCTCGCTGGCGGACGAGCTGGGTCTTGCGTCGTCGGTCCACTTCACAGGATGGATCCCGGAGGCGATGCTCCCGGCCTACTATCAGACGGCCGACGCGTTCATCTTGCCCACCCGAGCGCTCGAGGGATTCGGTCTCGTCACGGTGGAGGCGCTCGCGTGCGGCACGCCCGTTCTCGGCACCCCGGTGGGCGCCACGCCCGAGATCCTCGGTCCTATCTCGCCCAACCTCGTCTTCGACGACGCCGGCGCCGACGCGGTGGCGCAAGGGGTGCTGCGATTCCTCGAGCGGCCCGCGGAGACGTTTGTCGGCGACCTGCGCGCCGCCTGCCGGCGCCACGCGGAAAGCCGGTATCGCTGGGACATCGCGATCGAGGCCTTCGAGGCGCTGGTGAGGAGCGCGTGACACCCCCGAACGGGATACGCGTCCTGCACGTGATCACGCGGCTCACCCTCGGCGGTTCCAGTGAGAACACGATCGCGTCGATCGCCGCGCTGAGCCGTGCCGGATACGCGTGCACCCTGGCGGCGGGGCTTGGCGAGTCCGATCCCGCGGTGGTCACGGCCGCTCGAGGGAGGGCGGGCGCCGTGCTCGACGTCCCGTCGCTCGGACGCGAGATGGTTCCGAGCCGCGATCTTGCCGCGCTCGGCGCCCTCTTGCACCTGATCCGACGGGAGCGCCCCGCGATCGTTCACACGCACACCTCGAAAGCGGGGTTCCTCGGCCGGCTCGCGGCCCGCATCCTCCGCGTCTCCGGGATCATCCACCAGCCTCACGGGCACATCTTCTATGGTTACTATGGCCCGCGCCGCACCGCTCTCTACGTCGGCCTGGAGAGGCTGGCGGCGCGGTGGACCGATCGCATGGTGACCCTCACCGAGCGTGGCACCGAGGAGCACCTCGCGCTCGGGATCGGTCAGCGCGCTCAGTTCGTCACTGTGCCGAGCGGCGTCGCGCTGGCCGAGATGCGGGCCGCGGCGCCCACGCGATCCGAGGCCCGGCGCCGTCTGGACATCGCCCCCGGCGCCTTCGTGATGGTGGCTGTGGGGCGGCTCGTTCCCGTCAAGGGCTTCGACGTTCTCATCGCGGCGCTGCCGCGGGTGCGGCGCGAGGTCGATGTCTCCGGTCTCCTCCTCCTCGTCGGTGACGGCCCCGGGCAGGCCGGGCTCGAAGCCTCCGCGCGGGGGCTCGGGGTCGGGGAGATGGTGCGGTTCACGGGCGCCACCGCGGAGGTCGCCCTGCACCTGGCCGCCGCCGACGTGCTCGTGGCGCCATCGCGGAACGAAGGCATGGGCCGCGTCCTCGTCGAGGCGATGGCCCTCGGGTTACCCGTCGTCGGTAGCGCTGTGGGAGGCGTCCCGATCGTGCTCGATCACGGCCGGGCCGGGCGTCTCGTGCCCGCGGGTGACCGTGACGCCCTCGCCGCGGTCCTCATCGAACTGGCTCGCGACCCCCGGCTGCGCGCGAACCTCGGCGCCGCGGGACGCACGCAGGCGGAGGCCTTCTCCGCCGACACGATGGCGACGCGCATGGTCGAGCTCTACGACGACCTCGTGAAGGCGAAGGGACTGAGATGAGATCGCGTCTCGTGCTCCTCGCGCTCGTGACCATCCTCGCCCTGTCCGTACGAGCCGAAGCGGCGCCGGAGCAGCTGTCCGCGGTGGTTCACGTCCACTCTCGCGTCTCGACCGGTGAACTGTCGATCGACGAGCTGGCGCGGATCGCCGAAGGGCAGGGAATCGCCGCCCTGCTGTTGACCGAGAACTACCTGCCGCGCGTCGAGTACGGGCTGCCGCCGTTTCGCGCGCTCACGCGGATCGCCCGCTCGGAACGGGGCGTGCTCGACGTGGGTATCGACGGCTACCTCGGTCAGGTCGACGACGCGCGACGTCGTCACCCCGGCGTGCTCTTGATCCCCGGCGTCGAGGTCATGCCACACTACTTCTGGTCGGGCTCGCTGTTGACGGGGCATCTCACGCTGCACGACACCCAGAAGAATCTCCTGGTCTTCGGGCTCGACCGCCGTGGGCTCGAACGGTTGCCGACCCCGGGCAACCCCGGCGCCGGACACTACACGTGGCAGTCACTGAGCGAGCTGGCACCGGCGCTCCTTCTGGTGGGCGGCATGGTGGCGTTGCGGTCGCGGCCGCAGCGCCTGCGCGTGGGCGTCGCCGTCGTCGTCGTGCGCCGCCGCCACTGGACGATGGGGCTTGCGCTCGCCGCGATCGGTGTCGTCGCGCTGGTCCGAGGCTGGCCCTTCACCGTCGACTCATACCCGCCGTGGCGCGACGCGGGCCTCGAGCCCCACCAGGCGGCCATCGACTACGTCGACCGGCTTGGTGGCGTCACGCTCTGGTCATTCCCCGAGGCGTGGGACGCGGGGCGCCAGCGGGTCGGCCCGATCGAGGTCTCGTGGCGTACCCAGCCCTACGCCGATGACCTGGTGCGAACGTTCCGCTATACGGGCTTCGGTGGTCTCTACGAGCAGTCGACGAAGTTCGAGCGTCCTGGAGACGGCTGGGATCGCGTGCTCGTCCAGTACGTGACTGGCGAGCGGAGCCGGCCGGCCTGGGCGACGGGGGAGTCGGGGTTCCACGGGTTCGTGAGCGGCAAGCGTCTCGGTCCCATCCAGACCATCCTGCTCGTCACCGAGCGTTCTGAAGCCGCCGTGCTCGACGCGCTGAAACGCGGGCGAATGTACGCGCTGCAGCGGACTCCGGAGCGCGCGCTTGCGCTGGGCACGTTCTCGGCCGAGGCCGGCGCAGTGTCCGCGACGTCCGGGGAAACTCTCGTCGTGCCGCCCGGGGTCGAGGTCGTCGTCAGCGTCGCCATCGAGGCGACGGACCAGGGCGTGTCCCCGCTGCGCGTGGCCCTCGTTCGCAACGGCGTCGTCGCCGAGGAGTGGACGGGAGCCCCGCCCCTTCGCGCCACCCATCGCGAGCGCTTCAATGGGGCGCCCCTGGTCTTCCGCGTCGACGCGCGAGGGCCCGCGCCCCACCGCGTGCTCACCAACCCCATCTTCGTGCGCCCGCGGTGAAAATCGCCATCCACCAGCCGCACTACCTGCCGTGGCTCGGCTACCTCGCCAAGTGGGCGGCCGCCGACCTGTTCGTTTTCCTCGACACCGTGCAGTACGAGAAGAACGGCTGGCAGAACCGCAACCGGATCAAGACGCCCCAGGGCGCCCGGTGGCTCACCGTCCCGGTCCGCGCGCGGCTCGGCATGCCGATCGCCGACGTCGCGGTCGACACGGAGCAGCCGTGGCCGCGTCGCCACTGGCGCGCCGTCGAGCACGCGTACGCCCGCGCCCCGGCGTTCGGCGCGCACGGTGCGGCGCTCCGGGGCCTGTACGCCCGGCCCTGGCCCCGCCTGGCGCCGCTCGCGGCGGCGAGCGCCGAGTGGCTGGCGCGCGCGGCCGGCATCGCCGTGCCCGTGGTCGCCGCCTCCACGCTCGGGGTGACCGAGACCGATGCCACCGGCCGGCTGGTCTCGATCTGCCGCGCGGTGGGCGCCGGGACGTACCTGGCCGGGCAGGAGGGAGCGACGTACATGGACCTCGCGCACTTCCGCGAGGCCGGGATCGAGGTCTGGCGGCAACGGTACGAGCACCCGCGCTACCCCCAGCTGCACGGGGAATTCGTGCCGTTCCTCTCCGGGCTTGACTTATTATTGACGCACGGCGACGCATCCCTCGGCATCCTCCGGAGGGGCGATGCATGGACACGCCCGAGCCCGTGATCCCATGAACGTCCTCGCGATCGGCGCGCATCCCGACGACATCGAGTACGGCTGTGGCGGCACGCTGACGCTCTACGCCCAGCGCGGCCACGAGGTCCACCTGTTCGTGGCCAGCGACGGCGCCCACGGCGGCGACGCGGCCGTGCGCCACCAGGAGCAGCAGGACTCGGCGCTCGTCATCGGCGCGCGCGAGGTGTTCTGGGGCGGCTATCCCGACACCGAGGTGCCGCTCGGCCGGGAGCTGATCGCGCGGATCGAGGGCGTGATCCGGCAGGTGCGGCCGCAGATGATCTTCGTGAACTCGCCCGACGACACCCATCAGGACCACCGCCACCTCGCCCAGGCCGCGGTGTCGGCGACCCGCTACGTGCCGAACTTCGTCTTCTTCGAGGTCCCGTCCACGCAGAACTTCACCCCCAACTGCTACACCAACATCGAGAAGGTCCTCGACCGCAAGCTCGCCTGCCTCGAGGCGCACCACTCGCAGGTCGCCAAGACGAACATCGAGGACCTCACGATCCTGGAACTGGCGGTGTCCTGCGCGAACTTCCGGGGGATCCAGGCCCGCGTGAAGTACGCGGAGGCGTTCCAGTCCGTCCGCCTGCTCCTGGAGATTTGATCCCGCACTCCCGCCCGACGCTGGACGCCGAGGACGCCGCGCGCGTGGCGGCCGTGGTCCGCGGGGGCTTCCTGGCGCAGGGACCGGAGGCGGCGGCGTTCGAGCGCGAGATGGCGCGCTACCTCGGCGTCGAGGACGCCGCCGCGGTGGCCTCGGGCAGCGCGGCGCTCGAGCTCGCGCTCCGCGCCCTCGGGGTGGGCGCCGGCGACGAGGTCGTCATCCCGACCTACACCTGCGACGCGCTCCACCACGCCGTCGTGCGCTGCGGGGCGACGCCCATCCTGGCCGACGCCGATCCCGTCACCGCGGCGCTCGCCGTCACCGACGTCGCCCGGCGCCTCACGGCGCGCACGCGCGCCATCATCGCCGTCCACGCCTTCGGGCTCGCCACCGATCTGGCCCCGCTCTGCGCGCTGGGCGTGCCGGTGGTGGAGGACTGCGCCCAGGCGCTCGGGGCCCGGACGGCGGGGCGCCGGGCCGGCGCGCTCGGCGCGCTCGCCGTCTGCTCGTTCTACGCGACCAAGCTCCTCACCACGGGGGAGGGGGGCCTGGTGGCCGGCCCCGCGGCGCTGGTGGCGCGCGCCCGCGACGGCCGCGACTACGACGAGCGCGAGGACCTGGCGCCGCGCTTCAACCACAAGCTGACGGACATGCAGGCCGCGCTCGGGCGGAGCCAGCTGGCGCGGTTCGACGGGTTCCTGGCGCGGCGGCGGTCGCTCGCCGCGCGGTACCGCGCCGCCCTCGCGGGCGTGGCGTGCGAGCTTCCGCCCGACGCGGGCGAGGCCCACGTCTACCACCGCTTCGTGGTGGGGGTGCGGCGGCCGGTCGACGAGGTGCTGGCCGCGCTGGCCTCACGCGGGATCGCCGCGCGGCGGCCCGTGTACCGCCCCCTGCATCGGGCGCGCGGCGAGAGCGGGTTTCCGGTCGCGGAGCGCCTGTGGGCCACGCAGGTGTCGCTGCCCTGCTATCCATTGCTCGCCGATGCGGACGCCGAGCGCGTGGCCGACGCGCTCCGGCGGGTGCTCGCCGCGTGAGCGGCGAGGCCCCCGCCCTCGAGATCGCGCGCGAGCGGGCGACGACCCCCGGGCTCGCGGTCGCCGAGCTGGCCGTGGCCGCCGTGCTGCTGACGCCGTCCGTGCGGCAGTGGTGCTATGCCGCGGGGCTGGCGTGGCCGTACCTCGTGGCGCTCGCCTTCGTGGTGGCCCTGCTCGGCGTCCCCGTCGTCCGGGCGTGGGCGCTCTGGCGCGGCGTCCTCGACCGGCCGTCCGGCCGCAAGATCCACGCCGTGCCGACGCCGCTCCTCGGCGGCGCCGCCGTGTACGTCGCCTTCGCGTTCACCGTGCTGACGAACTTCAGCTTCTCCCGGCCGCTCAAGGGGGTGGCCGTGGGCGCCTCGCTCGTCGTGGCCCTCGGCATCATCGACGACGTCTTCGACCTGCCGGCCCCGGTGAAGCTCGCGGGCCAGATCGTGGCGGCCGCCGCGGCCATCGCCTACGACGTCAGCCTGCACGTCGTCCCCATGGCGTGGCCGGCCTCGGGCCCCGCCAACCTCGTCCTCACCCTCCTGTTCCTCGTCGCCGTGACGAACGCGCTGCAGTTCCTCGACGGCATGGACGGGCTGGCGGCGGGGCTCGGCGCCATCGCGGGGATCTTCTTCAGCGTCTCCGCGCTGCAGACGAACCAGATCTATCTCATGTACCTCTCGGCCGCGCTCGTGGGGGCCTGCCTCGGGTTCCTCCCGTACAACTTCCGGCCGGGCGGCGCGCGGATCTTCCTCGGCGATTCCGGGGCGAGCTTCATCGGCTTCACCCTGGCCGGGCTGGCGGTGATGGGGGAATGGGCGGAGAATAATCCGGTGGTCGCGCTGTTCACCCCGACCCTCATCCTCGGCGTGCCGCTGTTCGACATCGCGTTCGTGAGCGTGGCGCGCGTGCTCCAGGGCAAGGTGCACTCCGTGCGGGAGTGGCTGGCCTACGTGGGACGGGATCACATCCACCACCGGTTCGAGGCCATGGGCTTCAGCAAGCGCGAGAGCGTGCTGCTCATCTTCTTCATCTCCTCCGTGCTCGGGCTCTCCGCCATGCTGCTCGAGCACGCCACGCCGCGAGAGGCGATCCTCGTCCTGCTCCAGGCCGCCTGCGTGCTGGCGCTCGTCGCGCTCCTCGAGGGCATCGGCCGGGGCCGCACCGGATGAGAGGCCCGCTCCGCCGGCTCGCCGGGCCCCTGCGCGCGGTGATCGACCTGCGGGAGGAGTCTCCGGCCCGTCTGGCCGCCGCGCTCGCCGCGGGCGCCTTCATCGGCTGCACCCCGTTCTGGGGTGTCCAGATGCTGCTGGCCCTGGTGGTGGCGACCCTGTGCCGGCTCAACCGCGCGGTGGCGGTCACGGGCACGTGGCTCAATTTCCCCTGGGTGGCGCCGCTCGTGTACGCGGGGGCCCTGCGCATCGGCCACGTGGTGGTCCCCGACCCCGGCGGCGCGCGCGAGGCCGGGCTGACCTCGCTGCTGGAGCACCCGACGGCGCTGGGCTGGCGGAACGCCCTCGACCTCCTGTCGGAGATGTCGGCCGCCCTCCTCGTCGGCACCACGATCGTGGGCGCGGCGGTCGCCGCGGTCACCTTCGTGATCGCCTGGGGCCTCGCCCGCCGCTCGCGCGGTCCGCGCGCGGGCTCCGGCTCGCCCCGCCGGCGCGCCGCCTGATGAACCTCTCCGAGTCCGTCGCGGCGCTGCTCGGGCGCTGGACGGCGCTCGAGCCCGACGCCGCGACGCTCGTCGCGCGCCTCGTGGCGCTCGGCCTCACCATCGTCGTGCTCGTGGCCGCCTACCGGCTGCTCGCCCGTCTCGTCGAGCGGCTGGCGGTGGTGCCGCTCGGCGTGCCCCTGGCCGCGGCGCACGCCCAGCGCGTGCGGACCCTCGCCCCGTTGCTCACCAGCGTCGCGCGGTGGGGGCTCGCCTTCGTGGGGCTCGTGATCGTGCTGGGCGCCCTCGGGGTCGACGTGCGCGCGCTGCTGGTCTCGGCGGGCGTGCTGGGGGTCGCGGTGGGCCTTGGCGCCCAGACCCTGGTGCGCGACGTGATCGCCGGGGTGTTCCTGCTCTTCGAGGGCCTGGTGGCGGTCGGCGACGAGGTCCAGGTCGGCGATCACGCGGGCACGGTGGAGGCGATCGGGCTGCGCGTCACCCAGCTCCGCCTGCTCGACGGCGCCCTCCGGGTCGTGCCGAACGGGCAGCTCGCGGAGTTCACCAACCGCAGCCGGGGCTGGGCGCGCGCGACCGTCGACGTGATGGTGCCGCGTGACGCCGACCTCGATCGGGCCCTGGCCGCGCTCCGGCGCGCCGGCGAGGAGTGGGCCGCGGCCAGCGGCGCCGCGCTGGCCCCGCCGGAGACGCACGGTATCATGGGGTGGAGCGGCGGCGACGTGCAGCTGCGCCTCATGGTCAAGGTGGACCCGTCGCGACGCCTCGAGGCCGAAGCTGCCCTGCGGCGACGCGTCAACGACGGCCTCCTCCGCGACCTCAGGCAAGCGCCCGCCGGCTGATTCCAGGGCGCCAGGAGCGTGTCCATGAACGTGCGCAAGGGCGTCTTCCCGGCGGCAGGGCTGGGGACGCGTTTCCTGCCCGCCACCAAGGCGCAGCCGAAGGAGATGCTGCCCGTCGTCGACAAGCCGACCATCCAGTACGTGGTCGAGGAGGCGGTCGCCTCGGGGCTGAGCGAGCTGATCATCGTCACCGGCCGCAACAAGCGCGCGATCGAGGACCATTTCGACGCGGCGTTCGAGCTCGAGTACTACCTGCAGGACCGCGGCAAGACCGACGAGCTGGCCCAGATCAGGACGATCTCCGAGCTCGCCTCGGTGTGCTACGTGCGCCAGAAGGAGCCGCTCGGGCTCGGCCACGCGATCCTGTGCGCCCGCCCGCTGGTGGGCGACGAGCCCTTCGGCGTGCTGTTCGGCGACGACATCATCGGGGGCGCCCCGGTGCCGTGCATGCGGCAGCTCCTCGACGTCTTCGCACGATTCGCCGGCCCCGTCATCGCCGTCGAGCGCGTGCCGCGCGACCGCATCCACCAGTACGGGGTGATCGCGGCGACGCCCGTCGAGGGCAACGTCTGGCTGATCGACGACCTGGTGGAGAAGCCGCGGGCCGAGGAGGCGCCCTCGGACCTCGCCATCATCGGCCGCTACGTGCTCACGCCCGACCTCTTCCCGCTCCTCGCCGAGACCCGGCCCGACCAGCGCGGCGAGATCCAGCTCACCGACGGCCTGCGCAAACTGCGCGCCCGCCGGCCGATGTACGCGGTCGAGTTCGAGGGCAAGCGGTACGACACGGGCGACAAGCTCGGCTTCCTCAAGGCCACCGTCGAGTTCGCCCTGGCCCGCCCCGACCTCGCCGACGACTTCCGCGCCTACCTCAAGGGCCTGAATCTGTAGGCGGTCGACGGAGCTGCCGCCGCCGGTCACACCGCCAGGTAGGCCTGGCGCACCGTCTCGTCGGCGAGGAACTCGGCCATCGAGCCCTGGTAACGCACGGCGCCCTTCTCGAGGATGTAGACGCGGTCGCCGAGCTCGCTGACGAAGCGAATGTTCTGCTCGGTCAGCACCATCGTGAGGCCGCTCGCCTTGAGGCGGCCGAGCTGCTCGCGCAGCATCTCCACGACGAGCGGGGCGAGCCCCTCCGAAGGCTCGTCGAGCAGCAGGATGTCGGGATTGCCCATCAGGGTGCGGGCGATCGTGAGCATCTGCTGCTCGCCGCCGCTGAGCGTGCCGCCCAGTTGTCGCCGTCGCTCGCGCAGGATGGGGAAGAGGTCGAAGAGGACGTCCTCCGTCCAGAGCTCGGTCGCCCCGTCGCCCCCGGTGTGAGCCCAGGTCCGGCGCGCGACCTCCAGGTTCTCGTGCACGGTGAGGTTGGGGAAGACACGCCGGTCTTCCGGCACGTAGCCGATGCCGAGCTGGGCCACGCGGAAGGGGGGAAGGCCGGCGAGCTCCTGGCCGCGCAGCGTGATGCGGCCCGAGCGCGGCGGCGCGACCCCGACGATGCTCTTGAGGGTCGTCGACTTGCCCGCCCCGTTGCGCCCGAGCAGGCACACGACCTCGCCCTCGGCGACGTCGAGGGAGAGATCGGCGAGGATATGGCTGTCCCCGTAGAAGGTGTGCACGTGGGCCACCTCGAGCAACGCCATCAGCGGGCCTTGGTGTATCCGAGGTAGATGCGCTGGACCTCGGGATCGAGACGGATCTCCGGCGGCGCGCCCTCGACGATCACGGAGCCTTGATGCATGACGGTGATCCGACGGGCGACCGCGAACACCACGTCCATGTCGTGCTCGGTGAACAGCACCGTCACTCCCGTGTCCGCCGCGATCCGCGCCACCAGGCCCATCAGCTGGTGACGCTCGCGGGGCGCCATGCCGGCGGTCGGCTCGTCCAGCATGAGGAGGCGCGGCTCGCTGGCGAGCGCGATCGCCAGCTCGAGCCGGCGCTGGTCGCCGTGCGAGAGGATGCCGCTCGGCTTGGGCGCCTGTTCCCCGAGCCCGACCCGCTCGAGGAGCGCGAGGGCGCCGTCCCGGTACAGATGCGCCGCGCGGGCGAAGAGGTTGTAGTGCCGGCGGTGGTGGGAGAGCAGGGCCGTCTGCACGTTCTCGAGAACGGTCAGACGCCGAAAGACGCTCGTGATCTGGAAGGTGCGGCCGATCCCGCGGCGGCACACCTCGTGAGGAGGCAGCGCGCTGATCTCCTGGCCGCCGAAATACACGAGACCGGAGTCGTGGCGGATGTCGCCGGTGATCAGGTTGAAGAGGGTCGTCTTCCCGGCGCCGTTCGGACCGATGATCGCCCGGAGGTCGCCACGCGGGATCGTGAGGTTCACGCCGTGGACGGCCCGGACCCCGCCGAAGCGCTTCGTGAGCGCGCGCGTCTGGAGGACTACTTCGCGATCGACGGTCGCGGTCGCCACGCACGCCTCCCGAGGAGTCCGACGAATCCTTGCGGCAGCAGCACGATCACCGCGATGACGATGGCGCCGAGGAACAGCGGCCAGTAGATCGGCGCCCACTTCGAGATGAGCCATTCGAGCATTTTGAAGCCGAAGGCGCCGGCGAGGGGGCCGTAGAAGGACTGCACGCCCCCCAGGAGGACGACCACCAGCGGCTCGAACGACTTGGTGAAGAACGCGAAGTCGGGGAAGACGCTTCCGTTGTGGAAGGCGAAGACGCCGCCGGCGATGCCCGAGAAGAACCCGGAGAGGACGAAGGCGTAGAGCTGGTGGCGGCGGACGTTCACCCCGATGAAACGGGCGCGCCGGGGGTTCTCCCGGATCGCCCTGAGCGCGTACCCGAAGGGCGAGGTCACGATGGCATGGAGCCCCAGGAAGGAGGTCCCGATCACGAGCAGCGTGAAGTAGTAGTAGGCCGTCTGCGATCGCAGCAACGCGGGTGGCCAGATGTTCAGGAGCCCGTTGTCGCCGCCGGTCAGGCCGGTCCACTTGAAGATGACCGTGTAGACGATCTGACCGAAGGCCAGCGAGAGCATCGCGAAGTAGGTATGGGTCAGCCGGACGATGAAGAAGCCGAAGACGAGCGCGCCGAGCGCGGCCACGAACGGCGCGGCCGCGAGAGCGGCCAGCATCGGCCACCCGGCCTTCTGGGCCAGGAGGGCCGCCGCGTAGGCGCCGAGCGCGAAGTACGCGGCGTGCCCGAACGAGACCATGCCGCCGAAGCCCATCAAGAGGTTGAAGGCGGTGGCGAAGAGCGCGACGACCGCGATCTCGATCAGGAGCACGATGAAGAACGTGGAGAGCACGAGCGGCAGGACGAGGGCGGCGGCGAGGCCGATCGCCCAGAGAGCGATCCCGCGGGGCACGCCCGTCATTCCTCCGGGCGGCCGAGCAGTCCCCAGGGCCGCACGATCAGCACCACCGCCATGATCGCGAAGAGGAGGACGATCGACACGGCCGGGAAGATCAGGATGCCGAAGGACTGGAGCTCGCCGACCAGGAGCGCGCTGATCAGGCTGCCCGCGAAGCTTCCGAGGCCGCCGATGACGACCACGACGAAGGCGTTGATGAGGACGTCGGCGTCCATCCCGAGGGCCACCGCCACCGTCGGCGCCGCCAGCGCGCCGCCGAGCCCCGCCAGCCAGCTCCCGAAGACGAACACCTGCGTGTACAGCCTCGAGACGTTGACGCCGAGCGCTCCGAGCATCTCCCGGTCCACGGTGGCGGCGCGGACGAGCATGCCCCACCGGGTGCGATAGAAGACGAGCCAGAGCCCGACGGCGACCAGCGGGGACAGTCCCAGCACGAGCAGATAGTAGGACGGGAACGGCTGGCCGAAGATGCGGACGGAGCCCGCGAGCGCGTCCGGCCGGGGGACGCTCTTGTTGTCCGGGCCCCAGACGAGAAGGACGAGCGTCCCGATGACGAGGATCAGCCCGAAGGTGAGGATGAGCTGCATCATCGGGTCGCGACGATAGATCCGCCGGAGCAGCGTCACCTCGATCACCCCGCCCAGGATCGCCACGCCGACCGGGGCGAGGAGGAGCGCGATCCAGAAGCTCAGGGCACGCTCGGGCATCACCTCGATGAGCGTCACCATGAAGTAGGCGCTCACCATGTAGAAGCTCCCGTGGGCGAGGTTCACGATGCGCGTGACCCCGAAGATCAGGGACATGCCCACCGAGATCAGGAACAGGAACATCCCGACGCTGAGCCCGCTCATCACCTGGACCGCGATGAGCGGACCGTTGGTGATCCAGGGGAAGAGACTGGTGATCAGCTCCACGGTCGGGCTCGACGGCGAGGAACGCGGGCAGGCGCCCCCCGGAACGCGGCGCCTGCCCGCGGGGGCATCCTATTTCTTCTTCGCGGCCGCCGCCGCCCGGAGCTGCGCGACCTCGTCACAGCTCTTGATGATGTCCTTGCCGTGGAACTCCTCGATGTCGGCGACGATCGGCTTGCCCTCCTTGTTCATCTTCACGACGCCGCCCCACTGCGGCGGGATCGCCTGCTGGTCACAGCCCCGCATGATCACCCTGCCCCACGGGAACTCCATCTCGAACCCCTCGCTCAGCACGCCGATGACCTTGTCGGGGTCCGTGCTCCTCGCCCGCTTGATGGCTTCGGCCATGATGTACGCGCTCGCGTAGCCCCACGAGGCGCCCAGCTTGGGCTGCGGGTCCTTCACGCCGTGGGCTTTCGCCCACTCCGTGTACTTGCGGTTCCACTCGGGGAGCTTGGGATGCCGCGCCAGCACCCCCTCGTCGTACCAGGGGAAGGTGGTGGTGATGGCGCCGATGGGCGCCTCCTTGCCGAGGGGATCCAGCTCGTCGGGGGTTCCGATGGCGGGGGTGAAGTAGTGGAGCTTCTCCACGAGCCCGAAGGGCCGGGCCTGCTTCACGAAGGCGATCTCCTGGGCCCCCCACAGGCCGCTGAAGAACGCCTCCGCCCCCGACTGGAGCAGGGCGGTGATGTAGGAGCTGTGATCGCTCTCGCCGAGCTTCGGCCAGTTCTGCTGGACCACCTGCACGTCGGGCCTGAGATGCTTGAGGAAGGCCCAGAACTCCTCCCATAGATTTTGGCCGTACTCGTAGTCCGGCGAGATGTGCGCCCACTTCTTGTACGGGAAGCTCGCGGCTTTCCTGGCCACCACCCGCACGTACTGGTTCACGTTGTTGGTGGTGTGCGCGACGTACCGGTGCCCCTCGTCCCAGGTCAGGCGCGAGGTCTGGCAGTGGGTGGCGAAGTAGAGCACCTTGGCGTCCTTCGCGTACGCGGAGATCGCCAGCCCCACCGCGCTGGTGATGCAGCCGGCGAGGAAGTCGACTTTTTCCTGGAGCACCAGCTCCCGCGCCGCCTTGACCGCCTCGTCGGGCTTGAGCTTGTCGTCGCGATGGATGAACTCGAGGGGCCGGCCGAGGACACCGCCGGCGTCGTTGATCTCCTTGGTGGCCATCGCCAGCCCCTCCTTGTAGGGGAAGGTGAAGACGGTGGCGACGCCGCTGTACGAGTTGATCTCGCCGATCCGGATCGGCTGCTTGCCCTGGGCGGCGGCGGGCCCGACGGCGACCGTCAGGCCCAGCAGCGCCACCATCGGCCACACCGCGCTCGTCGATCGCGTCCACATGGTCTGGACACCTCCCGGGGGGGGTCGCACCGCGCAAAAGGTGGTGGGAGATTGCCTGCCGCGGGACGGGTTTGTCAAGACGCATCGGGCCGACGATACGAGCCGGCGTCGTCGCCCTGCCGAGCGCTCCTCGACCCTCGAGCTCGATCTCCCGTCCTAGCGCGCGGCCCGGCGAGGCCCCGCGAGCTCGCGCGCGATGCGCACGCACCAGTCCACCACCTCGCGCTCGCCCAGCTCGCCGAAGGCCTGGGCGATGCGGAGCACGCCCTCGAGGTCGCGGGCGCGGCGGGCGTGCACGAAGGCCTGCAGGTACATGTCCCGGGCGTCGGCGAAGAACAGCGTGTGCATGCCCGCCACGTCGCCGATCCTGAGCGCGGCATCGCCGAGCGCGACGATGCCTCGCCAGTCCCCGGACGCCAGCGCGGCGGCATAGCCGTGGCGCCAGGCCGCCATCGCGGTCCCGACGTTGCGCTCCTGCAGCGCGTGCCGCACCTCGTCCAGGCACACCGGCCAGGCGCGGGGGAGAGCGGCCGCCGATGTCTCGTCGATGAAGGCCGCGGTCAAGGCCATCCATGTGCGGCGCCACGTCCCGGCCGGCTCGAGCACTGCCCGCGCGTTCGTGTCCATGTCCCCTCCCTGGGCGATCGGGTGGATCGCGGGGAGAGGCCGCACGATGCGTGCCACACCACGCCCCAATGACCGCGCGGGCTTGCGCGGCCGCGCGCCGGTGGCGGTGGTGGTGCATCGGGCACGGCGCCTGGACGCGGCGCGTTGACTTGCCCGATCCCTTCTGCCAGAATTTCCCGCACTCCGACGCGGTCCCAGCGCGCGCCGGGGGGAACCCATGGCTGACGTCCCGAGACGCCCGTTCCACACCGCCGTTGACGCCGACATCAAGACCGGCGAGGTCTCGGACGTCTACTTCGCCCGCACCGTGGAGATCTTGAAGTCCCGCCAGGACAGGAAGCGCGTGAAGGCCGAGGTGTACCTCAAGTCGCTCCCGGAGGACTGGCAGTGGGGCGTCCTCGCCGGGATCGAGGAGGTGGCCGGCCTCCTGGCGGGCGTGGCCGTCGACGTCCGCGCCATGGACGAAGGCACGCTGTTCGGCCCCTACCAGCCCGTGCTCGCGCTCGAGGGGACGTACGTCGACTGGGCGCAGTACGAGACGGCGCTGCTCGGCCTGCTCTGCCAGGCTTCCGGCATCGCCACCAAGGCGGCGCGGTGCCGGAAGGCGGCGGGCGACCGGCAGGTGATCTCGTTCGGCGCCCGGCGCATGCACCCGGCGCTCGCGCCCATGATCGAGCGCAACGCCTTCATCGGGGGCTGCGACGGGGTGGCGGTGGCCAAGGCCGCCGAGCTCATCGACGCCGATCCCATGGGCACCATCCCCCACGCGCTGATCCTCATGGTGGGCGACACGGTGGAGGCGCTCCGCGCCTTCCACGAGGTCATCGACCCCAAGGTCCGTCGCGTGGCCCTCATCGACACGCTCCAGGACGAGAAGTTCGAGGCGATCCGGGTGGCGCAGGCCCTCGGCAAGGATCTCTACGCCGTGCGGCTGGACACGCCGTCGTCGCGCCGCGGCGACTTCTACCGGATCATCGAGGAGGTCCGCTGGGAGCTCGACCTCCGTGGCTTCGACCACGTCAAGATCATCGCCTCCGGTGGGGTGGACGAGTACGAGATCTTCCACCTCAACCCCGTGGTCGACGGCTACGGCGTGGGCACGGCCATCGCGAACGCGCCCGTCCTGAACTTCGCGCTCGACATCATGGAGATCGAGGGCGTCGCCATCGCCAAGCGCGGCAAGTGGTCGGGCGCCAAGGACGTCCTGCGGTGCCGCCCGTGCGGCGCCACCGTCGTGGTGCCGGCCGGCGCGCGGCCGGCGCCCTGCCCGTGCGGGGGGGTCTGGGAGCCGCTGCTCAAGCCCCTCGTCGCCGGCGGCCGCGTGGTCCGGGACCTGCCCCCGCCGCGCACGGTGCGCGACTTCGTCCTCGACCAGCTCACCCGGGTGCCCCTGGAGACCCTGCGCCGCGCCGGCGCGCGGCGCGATTTCTGAGGGGAACGCCGAGCCGGCGCACCTGAGCATGGGCATCCTGGACGACATCGTCGCCGACAAGCGCATCGAGGTGGCCCGGCGCCGCGCGGAGACGCCCGAGCCCGAGCTCGTCCGCCGGTGCCGCGCGCGGCCCCCGGCGCGGGACTTCGAGGAAGCGCTGCGGCGGGGACCCGCCCCCGTCCGCCTCATCGCCGAGGTCAAGAAGGCCTCGCCGTCGCGTGGCGTGCTCGCCGCCGCCTTCGACCCCGTCGCCCTCGCGACCGTGTACGCGGCCAACGGCGCCGCCGCGATCTCCGTGCTCACCGACGAGAAGTACTTCCAGGGCAGCCTCGGCTTCCTCGAGGAGGTCCGCGGGGCCGTCGGCGTGCCCGTGCTGAGGAAGGACTTCACGATCGACGAGTACCAGGTGTGGGAATCCCGCGCGGCGGGAGCCGACGCCCTGCTGCTCATCGTGTCGATCCTCGATCCCGGCCTCCTGCGCGACCTCCTCGACGCGGCCAAGGGCCTGGGCCTCGCCGCACTCGTGGAGACCCACACCACGGCCGAGATCGACGTGGCGGCGGCGGCGGGCGCGCGGCTGGTCGGCATCAACAACCGCGACCTGGCGACGTTCGAGACCCGCATCGAGACGACGCTCGAGCTGATGCCTCACGTGCCCCCGGGCACCCTCGTCGTGAGCGAGAGCGGCTTCACCTCGGCGGCGGACGTGCGCCGGGTGGTCGCGGCCGGCGCCGCCGCGGTGCTGGTCGGCGAGGGGCTGGTGCGGGCGGGCGACGTGGCGGCCAAGGTGCGGGAGCTGCGGCTGGCGTGATCAAGATCAAGATCTGCGGCATCACCGGCGTCGAGGACGCCATGACGGCGGTGGAGGCGGGCGCCGACGCGCTCGGCTTCATCTTCGTGGAGGGCACCCCCCGCTACGTCAAGCCCGAGCAGGCGGCCGCCATCGTCCGCGCGCTGCCGCCGTTCGTGACGCCGGTCGGCGTCTTCTGGGACCATCCCGCCGACCACATCAAGGCCGTGGCCGAGGCCTGTGGCCTGCGCGCGCTGCAGTTCCACGGCGACGAGCCCCCGGAGGCGCTCGTCCAGCACGCGCTGCCCGCGATCAAGACCGTCAAGCTCGCGCCGTCGGTGGACCTCGGCGGCAAGCCGCCGTGGGCGTTCGGGGTGGCCGAGCGCTACCGGGGCTGCGCGGCCGCGATCCTGCTCGACAGCGCCGCGCGGTGGAGCGAGGGCGAGCCGCGCCAGCCCATCGAGTGGACGGTCGCGCGCCAGCTCGCCGCCGGCGCCTGGCGCATCATCCTGTCGGCCGGCCTGACCCCCGACAACGTGGGCAGGGCCATCACGACCGTTCGACCGTACGCCGTCGATGTGAATTCAGGCGTGGAGGCGTCCCCGGGGCGCAAGGACCCCGATAAAGTATGGCGCTTCGTGACCGAGGCGCGCCGGGCGCTCTGATGGCGCGGCCCACGCTCCCCGACGCGCGGGGGCACTTCGGGCGCTACGGCGGCCGGTACGTGCCCGAGGCCCTCATGGCGCCCCTCATCGAGCTCGAGCACGCCTGGCAGCGCGCCCGCGCCGACCGCGGCTGGCAGCGCGAGCTCGCCCGGCTGCTCCACGAGTACGCGGGCCGCCCGACGCCGCTCTACTTCGCGCGCCGGCTCAGCGAGCACGTGGGCGGGGCGGGAATCTATCTCAAGCGCGAGGACCTCTGTCACACCGGCGCGCACAAGATCAACAACGTCCTCGGCCAGGCGCTGCTCGCCCGCCGCATGAAGAAGCCGCGCGTGATCGCCGAGACGGGCGCCGGCCAGCACGGCGTGGCCAGCGCCACCGCGGCCGCCTTGCTCGGGCTCGAGTGCCAGGTGTACATGGGCGCGGAGGACGTCACCCGCCAGGCCCTCAACGTGTTCCGCATGCGGCTGCTCGGCGCGCGCGTGATCGTGGTCGAGGCGGGCAGTCGCACCCTGAAGGACGCCATCAACGAGGCGATGCGCGACTGGGTGGCGAATGTCCGGACGACCTACTACCTGCTCGGGTCGGCGATGGGACCGCATCCCTATCCCGTCATGGTGCGGGATCTGCAATGTGTCATCGGGCGCGAGGCGCGGCGGCAGGCGCGTGCGGCCCTCGGCCGGCTGCCCGACGTCGTCATGGCCTGCGTGGGGGGCGGCTCGAACGCCATCGGCCTCTTCCACCCGTTCATCGGGGACCGCCGCGTGCGCATCGTCGGTGTCGAGGCCGGCGGGCACGGGGTGGCCACCGGCCGCCACGGCGCCTCGCTC
The DNA here is from genome assembly GCA_016200085.1 of Candidatus Rokuibacteriota bacterium. Taxonomy (GTDB): domain Bacteria; phylum Methylomirabilota; class Methylomirabilia; order Rokubacteriales; family CSP1-6; genus JACQFL01. The sequence goes on from JACQFL010000050.1 coordinate 113,266, forward strand.
TCGGCGGGACGGGTGGGCGTGCTGCACGGCTGCATGAGCTACCTGCTCCAGAACGACGACGGGCAGATCGCCGAGGCGCACTCGATCTCCGCCGGCCTCGACTATCCCGGGGTCGGCCCCGAGCACGCCTACTACAAGGACACCGGGCGCTTCGAGTTCGTGTCCATCACCGACGAGGAGGCGCTGGAGGGCTTCCACGCGCTGGCGCGGCTCGAGGGGATCATGCCGGCGCTGGAGTCCTCCCACGCCGTGGCCCACGCCATGCGCCTGGCCAAGCAGCTGTCGCGCTCGAAGGTCATCGTGGTCGGGCTCTCGGGGCGTGGTGACAAGGACGTGCACGTGATCGCGAAGGCGCTCGGCACGGAGGGCCTGCCGTGAGCCGCATCGACACCGCGTTCGCGCGCCTGCGGGCCGCCGGAGAGCGGGCCCTCATCCCGTACTTCAGCGCCGGCGACCCCTCGCTCGACGCCACGCGGCGCCTCGTCGTCGCCGCCGAGCGGGCGGGCGCCGACCTCGTCGAGCTCGGCATCCCCTTCTCGGACCCGATCGGCGACGGTCCCGTCATCCAGCGCGGCAGCGCGCGCGGCCTCGCCGCGGGCGCGACGCTCGCGCGGGTGCTCGAGCTGGTCGCGGGCGTGCGCGGCGAGGTGCGGATCCCCCTGGTGCTGATGGGCTACTACAACCCGATCCTCGCCTTCGGGCTCAAGGCCTTCGCCCGCGCCGCGGTGGACGTCGGCGTCGACGGCGTCATCGTCCCCGACCTGCCGCCGGACGAGGCGGACGAGCTGGATGCGGAGGCCGAGCCCGCCGGACTCGACCTCGTGCACCTCGTCGCGCCCACGTCGACGGCGGCGCGGGTGAGGATGATCGCGCGGCGCAGCCGCGGCTTCGTCTACGTGGTCTCGCTCATGGGCGTCACCGGCGAGCGCGCGACGCTGCCGCCCGATCTGGCCGCCCAGATCCGCGCCGTGCGCCTCGTGACCACCAAGCCGGTGTGCGTCGGCTTCGGCATCGGCCGGCCCGAGCAGGTGCGCGCCGTGGGCGCGCGGGCCGACGGCGTCATCGTCGGCTCCGCGGTGGTCCGGCTGATCGAGGAACGTGCCACGTCACCGTCGCTCGTCGACGACGTCGCCGCCTTCATCGCCGCGCTGAAAGCGCCCTTGCGGGCGGGGGGCTAGCGGTGGCCGCGTGGTTCAAGCGCTCGGACGACCGGAGTCCCGCGCGGACGGTCGTCGTCACCGAAGGGCTGTGGATCAAGTGCGACTCCTGCCGGGAGATCATCTACCGCGCCGAGGTCGAGCGCGCCGGCCACGTCTGCCCCAAGTGCCGCTACGCCTTCCGGATCTCCGCGCGCGACCGCATCACCCTGCTCACCGACCGGGGCTCGTTCGAGGAGCGCGAGGCCGGGCTCGTGACCGCCGACCCGCTCAACTTCAAGGACACCAAGCGGTACCGTGACCGGGTGCGGGCGGCGCGCGAGAAGACCGGGCTCGGCGAAGCCGTCGTCTGCGGGCTCGCCCGCATCGGGGGCCTGCCGGTGGTGCTCGCCACCTTCGACTTCTCGTTCCTCGGCGGGAGCATGGGCTCGGTGGCCGGCGAGAAGCTCACCCGCGCCATCGAGCTGGCCATCGACAAGCACCTGCCGGTGGTGATCGTGTCGGCCTCGGGCGGCGCGCGCATGCAGGAGGGCATCCTGTCCCTCATGCAGATGGCCAAGACGGCGGCGGCGCTCCAGCGTCTCGCCGCCCAGGGCCTGCCCTACATCTCCGTGCTCACCGACCCGACCACCGGCGGCGTGACCGCGAGCTTCGCGATGCTCGGCGACGTCATCCTCGCCGAGCCCCGGGCGCTCATCGGCTTCGCGGGCCCGCGCGTGATCGCCGAGACCATCCGGCAGCCCCTGCCCGAGGGGTTCCAGCGCTCGGAGTTCCTGCTCGAGCACGGCCAGCTCGACGCGATCGTGGAGCGCGCCGACCTCAGGGACACGCTCTGCCGCCTGCTCGTCTTCTTCGCCGCCGCCGAGGCGTGATGACCTACGCCGAGGCGGTGGCGCGGCTCCTCGCGCTCCGCGGCGGCGAGTACACCGGGATGAAGCCCGGGCTCGAGCGGATCGAGGCCCTCCTGGACGCCCTCGGGCACCCCGAGCGGGCCTACACGATCGCCCAGGTGGGCGGCACCAACGGCAAGGGCTCGGTCTGCGCCCTGCTCGCCGCCGCGCTGAAGGCGGCCGGCCGCCGGGTCGGGCTGTACACCTCGCCCCACCTCGTGTCGTTCCGCGAGCGCATCCGGATCGACGGCGCCGCCATCGCCGAGGACGCGGTCGCCGACGGGGTCGACGCGCTCGGCACGCTCTGTGCCCGCGTCGACGCCAGCGTCTTCGAGGCCACCACCGCGCTGGCCCTCGATCACTTCGCCCACGAAGGCGTCGAGGTCGCCGTCCTCGAGGTCGGGCTCGGGGGCCGCTTCGACGCCACGACGGTCGGCCGGCCCGCCGTCAGCGTGCTCGGGCCCATCGACCTCGACCACCGCGAGTTCCTCGGCGACGCCCTCGAGGACATCGCCCGCGAGAAGGCCGCGATCATCCGGTCGGGCATCGCGGTGACGGCGGCGCAGGCCCCGGCGGCGCAGGCGATCCTCGAGGCGCGCGCGGCCGAGGTCGGCGTGCCGCTGCTGCGCGAGGGCCACGAGCTCGCCGTCGAGGTCCTGGCGGCCGACGCGGCCGGGCAGCGTCTGACCTGCCGCGGGCCCGGCTGGACGCTCGCCGATCTCGAGATCCGGCTGGCCGGCGCCTACCAGCCCGGTAACGCGCTGCTCGCCGTCACCGCCGCGCGAGAGCTCGGGGCCCCGGAGGCGGCCATCCGCGCGGGGCTGGCCCGCGCCCGCTGGCCGGGGCGCTTTCAGGTGATCGCCGGTGAGCCCACGCTCGTCCTCGACGGTGCTCACAACCCGGCCGGCGCTCGGGCGCTCGCCGCCTCGCTGGCGCGCGTGTTTCCCGGGCGCGCCGTCACCCTCGTGATCGGCGTGCTGCGCGACAAGGACGCCCGGGGCATCGTCGCGGCGCTGACGCCCGTCGTCCGGCGCTGGATCGTCACCGCGCCGTCGAGCCGCCGGGCGCTGCCGGCAACCGATCTGGCGGGGCGCCTGCCCCCCGGTGTTGATGTCCGGGTGGCGGCGACCGTCGGGGAAGCCCTAGGGATGGCCACCCGCCCGGTCACGACCCCCATTGTTTGTGTTGCGGGCTCGCTCACCGTCATCGGCGAAGCGCTCCGCACGCTGGGGAATGGCGATAAACCTTGCCCCGTGGAAAAGGGGGCTGATAGCATGGAGTCCCTTTATTGGTGAGGACTTTCGAGACACTCAATGACCCGCTTCCGCTCCGCCGTCGTGATCCTGGCCGGCCTCGTCCTGGTCGGGCCTTCTGTCGCGTCCGCGCAGATCACCCCGCCCCTCGGCGTGGCGCCCCCGACCTCGTCCCCGGGGGTGCCGGCAGCCGCCGCGCCCCCGGCGCCGGTCACCGTCACGACCTCGGCCGGCGACGTGACCGTGATCGCCGACCGGATGGAGGAGGTCGCGCCCAGCAACCTCGTGGTGGCCACCGGCAACGTCGAGGTCACGAAAGGGACCACGCGCCTGACGGCCGACCGGGTGGAGATCAACCGGGAGTCGGGTGACACCGTGGCAGTGGGCCGCCCCCTCCTCTACGACGGCCAGGACCGCCTGACCGGCGACCGCATCGACTACAACTTGAAGACGGGCAGCGGGGTCATCCATCACGGCGAGGTCCACACTTCGCCCTACTACCGGATCGCCGGCGAGCGCCTGGAGCGCCTGGGCGAGGGTGTCTACCGGATCCGCCGCGGGATCTTCACCACGTGCGAAGACGACCCGCCCACGTGGTCCTTCCGCGCGGCGGACGCCACCGCCGATCTGGAAGCGGCGATCTACGGCACGAACGCCTCGCTGTGGGTCAAGAACGTGCCCGTGGTGCCGTATCTGCCGTTCTTCGCGGCGGCGCTCCGGCGCGAGCGACAGACTGGCTTCCTCGCGCCGCGCTTCGGCGACTCCTCGCGCAAGGGCGCCTTCACCGAGATCCCGTTCTTCTGGGCCATCTCCGACAGTCAGGACGCGACGGTGACGCTCGACGCCTACCAGAAGCGCGGCGTCGGCCTGAACCTCGAGTACCGCAACTACTTCTCGTCGACGGACAAGCTCGAAGCCACGGGCTTCTTCATCCACGAGAGCGAGGTCCGCGGCACGCTCAATCGCGGCTGGTGGGGCCTCAAGGACAGCGACGTCATCAGTCCCGGCTTCGTTCTCAAGGCCGACATCAACGGCGTCTCCGACGACGCCATCTTCCAGGACTACGCCGACCGGCTGCACTTCCGCAGCGCGCAGCGCGTCGAGTCGAACGTGTTCCTCACCAAGAGCTTCCCGACCTGGAACGTCGTCGGCAACCTGTTCTGGTACCAGGACTTGACCACCAGGCGGCCCATCGAGCTCTACCGGCTGCCCGACCTCCGCGCGGAGGCGGTCCGCCAACCCGTCCCCATTCCGGGGCTCCAGTCGTTCCTGTACGAGGGGCAGGCGAGCGCGGTGCGCTTCGTGCGGGAGCTCGGCTCGGACGGCACCCGGCTCGATCTGCACCCGCGCCTCTCGCGCCCCATCTCCCTGCAGGGCTTCGCCACCGTCACGCCGTTCGTGGGCCTGCGCACCACGAGCTACGACCGGACCGTGGTGGGCGAGCGGACGACCGCGGACGGCGCCACCGTCGAGAAGACCAGGGACGAGGTGCGCACGCGGGCCCTGAGCGAGATCGGAGCGGATTTCGAGACCCGCGCCTCGCGGATCTTCGACGTGGGAGGCGCCGGCAACATCGACGCGATCCTGCACACCATCGAGCCGCGCGTCAACTACACGTGGGTCGAAGGCACCACGTTCAAGCACCTGCCGCTGTGGACGCCGGGGGTGGATGACATCCAGCCCTCGAGCACCTTCACGTACTCGCTCACGAACCGGCTCCGCGCACGCACCGTCGCCCCGGAGGGGACGGAGCCGGCGCGCTGGGAGCTCGCGCGCTTCGTCCTCTCCCAGACGGCCAACATGGAGAGCACCGCGCGGACGTTCGGGCCCGTCACCGCGGACCTCATCGTCGATCCCAACCGGATCTTTCGGTTCCGCGCCACCGGCAGCGTCGATCCCTACGGTCATGGTCACGCCGTGCAGTCGACGACGACCGACCTTTTCATTCGATATGATCCCATCGTGGCTTCCATCGGCACCCGCGCCAGCCAGCCCGACAAGGTGAACTTCCTGCAGGGGGGGCTCACCGCGGAGATCAATCGCTACCTGGTCGGGCGGTTCACCACCAACTGGGACCTGCGCACCGACACGTTCCTCGAGAACCGCGTGGGCGTCGACGCGAGGTTCGATTGTTACGCGCTCACGGTGGAGGTGGTGACCCGCAACAAGAGCGAGAACGAGATCCGGTTCGCGCTCACGCTCCTGGGCGTCGGCTCGCCGCTCGCCTCCGGGACCAAGGTGGGCCCGGGCGGCTTCGGCGCGGGCACCACCGGGGCGGAGAACCGCCTGCGGTGATCCCGTTCATCGACCTCACCCGCCAGCACGCCGGGCTCCGCGCCGAGCTCGTGGCGGCCACCGCCCGCGTCCTGGACTCGGCGCGCTTCGTGCTGGGCCCCGAGGGCGAGGCGCTGGAAGCGGAGCTGGCCGCCCTGGCCGGGGTGCGCCACGGCATCGGCGTGGGGTCGGGGACGGATGCGCTGCGCCTGGCCCTCACGGCCGTCGGGGTGGGCCCCGGCGACGAAGTCCTGACGCCGGCATTCTCGTTCGTGGCGTCCGCCTCCACCATCCTGATGGCGGGGGCCGTGCCGGTGTTCGTGGACGTCGACCCGGCCACCTTCGCGCTCGACCCGGACGCAGCGGAGCGCGCGATCAGCGCGCGCACGCGCGCCGTCGTCGCCGTGCACCTCTACGGCCACCCGGCGCCCATGGACGCCGTGGGCGCGCTCGCGCGCCGCCACGGGCTGGCCGTGATCGAGGACGCGGCGCAGGCGGTGGGCGCGTCGTATGCGGGTCGCCCCGTCGGCGCGTGGTCGGACGCCACCTGCCTGTCGTTCTATCCGACGAAGAACCTCGGCGCGGCGGGCGATGCGGGCATGGTGCTGACCGACCGTGACGACGTCGCCGCGCGCGTGCGGCGGCTGCGCCATCACGGCGACGGCGGGCGCTACCGCCACGTCGAGCTCGGCCTGTGCAGCCGGCTCGACGAGATGCAGGCGGCCGTGCTGCGTGTGAAGCTCCGGCGCCTGGCCGCCTGGACCGACGAGCACCGGCGGATCGCCGCGTGCTACGACGAGGGCCTGGCCGGCCTGCTGCTGGTGCGGCCCGTCGAGCGGCCGCCGGCCCGCCACGTCTATCATCTGTACACGGTGCGGCACCCGGACCGTGACCACCTCGCCAAGCAGCTGGCGGACCTCGGCGTCGGCACGGCCGTGCACTATCCGCTGCCCGTGCCCGGCCAGCCCCTGTTCGGCGGGGGCGGGGAGGGCCGCTGGCCCGAGGCCTGGCGCGCGTCGCGCGAGGTCCTGTCGCTGCCCTGCTTCGCCGGGATGCGGGACGAGGAGATCCACGCGGTCGTGCGGGCGGTGCGGCTCGCGTGCGGAGGGGCCTGAGATGAGCGATCGCTCAGCGGCCGAGGAGCTCCACGAGCGGCTCAGCGGGACGCCGACCATCGGCGTCGTGGGCCTGGGTTACGTCGGCCTGCCCCTGGCGGTGGCCTTCGCCGAGTCGGGCGCCCGCGTCGTCGGCATCGACCTCGATCCCGCGCGCGTGGCCGGCGTCACCGGCGGACGGAGCTTCGTGGAGGACGTGCCCACGGAGGCGCTGCGGCGCCTCGTGGCCTCCGGCCGTCTGAGCGCGACCGACGACTTCGCGGTCCTCAAGGACGCCGACGCCATCGTCATCTGCGTGCCGACGCCGCTCGGCAAGTCCAAGGAGCCCGACATCTCGTTCGTCGTCGGCGCGGCCGACGCGGTGGCGGCGGTCGCCCGGCGGGCGCAGCTCGTGGTGCTCGAATCGACGACCTATCCCGGCAGCACCCAGGAAATCCTCCAGCCACGGCTCGAGGCGCGTGGCCTCACGCCGGGCGAAGACGTCTTCCTCGCCTTCTCGCCCGAGCGCATCGATCCCGGCAACCGGCAGTTCGGGCTGCACAACATCCCCAAGGTCGTGGGCGGCCTCACCCCGCTCTGCCGCGAGCTCGCCATCGCGCTCTACGCGCGCATCACGCCCCGGGTGGTGACCGTCTCCAGCCCCGCCACCGCGGAGATGGTGAAGCTGCTCGAGAACACCTTCCGCTCGGTGAACATCGCGCTCGCCAACGAGTTCGCGATCATGTGCCGCCGGCTCGGCATCTCGGTGTGGGAGGTCATCGGGGCCGCCGCCACCAAGCCCTTCGGCTTCATGCCGTTCTATCCCGGGCCGGGGCTCGGCGGTCACTGCCTGCCCTCCGATCCGCACTACCTCAGCTGGAAGGTGCGCCTGGCCGGCTACGAGCCGCGCTTCATCTCGTTCGCCGACGAGATCAATCGCCAGATGCCCACGTACGTCCTCCAGATGGTCACCGACGCGCTCAACGACGGCGGCCGCGCCGTGCGCGGCTCCCGCATCCTCGCCCTCGGCGTGGCCTACAAGCCGAACGTCGCCGATGTGCGCGACTCGCCCGCGCTCGAGATCGTCGAGGCCCTGGTGCTCAAGGGCGCCCGCGTCGCCTACGCCGACCCCTTCGTGCCCGCCATCAGCATCAGCGGGGTGAGCCTGCGCGCGGTGGACCTGGACGCGGTGGACGTCGCCGACTGGGACGTGGTCCTCGCGCTCACCGCGCACGCCAGCTTCGACTGGCCTCGGATCGTCCGCCGCGCGCGCCTCGTCATCGACACCCGGAACGCGACGGCGGCGCTCGGGCCGTCCCGCAACGTCATCAAGCTCTGATTCCCGCGCTGCTCTCGTCGCTCCGGCCCCGCCAGTGGGTCAAGAATCTGTTCGTCTTCGCCGGGCTCATCTTCGGCCACCGCCTGTTCACGCCCCTGGTGTGGCCCGCCCTTGGCGCCTTCGCCATCTTCTGCGCGCTGTCGGGGGCAATCTACCTGCTCAACGACGTGGCCGACCGCGACAAGGACCGGCTGCACCCGACCAAGCGGCTCCGGCCCATCGCCTCCGGCCGGCTGTCCGTGCCGGCCGCGGTGACGGCCGCCGTCGTGCTCGTCGCGGCGGGCCTGGCCGCGGGAACCCGCCTGGGCCACGCCTTCGTCGGCGTCGCCCTCGCCTACGCCATCCTCCTGACGGTGTACTCGGCATGGCTCAAGCACTTCGTCATCGTGGACGTGCTGGTGGTGTCGGCCGGCTTCGTGCTCCGGGCCGTGGGGGGGGCGGTGGCCGTGGATGTCGAGATCTCGGGCTGGCTCCTGATCTGCACGATCCTGATCGCGCTCTTCCTCGCCCTCGGCAAGCGGCGGTACGAGTACCTCGCGCTCGGCGAGGCGGCCGGCCGCTACCGCCCCATCCTCGCCGAGTACAGCGCGGGCCTGCTCGACCAGATGATCGCCGTGGTGACCGCCTCCACCGTGACCGCGTACGCGCTCTACACGATGTCGCCGGAGACGGTGGCCAAGTTCCACACGCACCTGCTGCCCGCCACGCTGCCCTTCGTGCTCTACGGCATCTTCCGATACCTCTATCTCCTGTACGCGCGGCAGCTCGGCGGCAACCCCTCGGAGCTCTTCCTCAACGACCTGCCCCTGCTCGCCAACACCGTGCTCTGGATCCTCGCGGTGCTCGCGCTCATCTACGGCCCGCGCCTCGGGTAGAATCGGAGCGGCATGCCGAGCCAGGTCGCCGTCCTGCGCACGCGCCCCGAGACCGTCGTCGAGGACTACGGGCGCCTCATGCGGCTGGTGAAGTACGACCAGATCCTCTCGCGCGACACCGATCTCATCCTCAAGCTGAACCTCTCGTGGACGAAGTACTTCCCGGCGTGCTCGAGCCAGCCCTGGCAGGTCGACGGCATCCTCAAGACGCTGGTCGACGACGGCTACGAGCGGCGGCGCCTGCTCCCCGTCGAGAACAAGACCGTGGTCACCAACCCCGACGAGGGCTGCCGCGCCAACAAGTGGCGGCCCGTGCTCCAGCGCCACGGCGTCGGCTTCACCGCGCTGCCCGACGTCGAGTGGATCGTCTATCCGTTCAGGTCGCCCCTGCTGAAGCTCAACCGGATCTTTCCCGAGGGCATCCAGATCCCGAAGCTGTACCCGGGCAAGAACGTGCTCCACCTGCCCACCGTGAAGTGCGTCCATCCAGATACGGAGATCTTGCTCAGCGACGGCAGATTGATTGGTGCTGAGAGCCTCGTGAAGGAGTGGCAGGTTCGGGAGCCCGTGCAGTGGCTGCCTGACGGCGATGCCGTCAGTGAAGGTGAGACGAGCGTGGTCTCACTTCGACCAGACGGGCTCCGCGGTGATCATGCCACCCACTTCTGGCGTACCCCGGTGACCGATGGGCTCGTGTGTGCCATCCGGACTCGTACTGGTCGGCAGGTGACGACATCGACGGCACACCCATTCCTTACGCCTGAGGGTTGGAAGCGCGCGACAGACATACGTGTCGGCGACAGAATCGCGGTGGCCCGAAGAATTAGAATTCAAGGTCGCAGCCAACCGTTGCCCGCAGTCCCAGCGCTGGGCCACGACTCGCTCGATCTCGAGCAGTTGGAGTTTGAGGAGCAACCGCGGTTAACCGTACACGCCCAGCGCTCGATTGTTCGTGACTATCTCGACGGCGAAACGGTCGCGGAGATCGCTCGCAGGCTTCATGTGGGGCGAAAGATAGTACTGCGATTGCTCGACCGGTGCGGTGTCACTCTACGTGGTCCGTGGGTGTGGGCCCGTGTTCCCGGCGAGACATCGACGGACTTTTGGCGCTGGATGGGCTACTTCGTTGCGGAGGGTTGGGCGAGAGAGAACCATGGGTCGTTGGCGATCAACGTCGCCAACAACGATCCCGAGATCCGATCTGATTACATGGCTTTGTGCAAATCGCTATTCGGAGTATTGCCTAGAGAGAACGCTGGGACGCTGCGGTTTAATGCCTCGAATTTGAGAAGCTTGTTCGCGCATCTCGGTTTTCGTCCGCCGACGAACGCTGCGACGAAGCATGTGCCCGATGTGTTGTTCAAGTGCCCCGATGAGGAAATCTCGGGATTCCTATCGGGGTACTTCGACGGGGACGGCACAGTTGGACCCGACGGTGTACACGCAACCACGAAGAGTCCGCGCTTGGCCAGTCAGATCCAGATGCTGCTGGCGCGTCTCGGTGTACTCGCGTTTGTAGGTGTGTCGCGCTGCAAGGCCACCAATCGCCCATGGACGAAGACTCAGGACTACGCAAAGATCTCGATCTATGGGCAGGATGTCGTTACATTCGCGCGTTGGGTCGGGTTTCGTTGCGCCCGCAAGCGAGCCCGGCTCCAAGAACTGGTACGTCGGCGGGCGAACGGCAGGCAACCAAGTCACTGGGATACTGTTCCAGTGCCTCCCGCTTTGTTTCGATTCGTGCGGGAGGGGCTCAAGATCACCCATCGCAGTTCGGAACGCCAGAGTGCGGTCAGCAACATTGAATGGAAACATACTGAACCTACTCGACCAGTCGTTCAGTATTTCGTTGATCTATTCGAACGACATGATACGAGCGGCCGTTTCCGCGATGAGATCGCGTATATGCGCTACCTCGCGCAAGACGACATTGCGTGGGATCGAGTGTCGGACAAGGCTGAAAAGGCAGCTGAAGTCCCGTACCTCTACGATCTTTCAGTACGCGATTCGCGGTCGTTTATCGGCAACGGAATCGTTCTCCATAACACCCACGGCCACTCTGTCACAACGGGAGCGATAAAGAACAGCTTCGGAGGCTTGCTGAAGGAAGCCCGACACTATGCTCATGAGTTTATGCATGACGTACTGGTTGACCTCATGTATATGCAGCGTGAGATCCATCCAGCCGCTCTGGCGGTGATGGACGGGACGGTCATGGGCGACGGCGCCGGCCCCCGTACGATGGTGCCGCGCGAGGGCAACCTGATCCTGGCCTCGGCGGACCAGGTCGCCATCGACGCCATCGCCGCGCGGATCATGGGCTTCGACCCGCTCGCCATCCCGTACCTCCGGATGTGCCACGAGCGCGGGCTCGGGGTGGCGGACCCCCGCGACATCGAGATCGTCGGCGACGAGGACGCGGCGCGGGTCAGCATGGGCTTCAAGACCAGCCGCAGCCTGGTGATCTGGGGCGACCAGCTCATCCGGCGCGGCCCGCTCAGGCCGCTCAAGCGCCTGCTGCTGCACTCCCCCCTGGTGGTCTGGGCCCCCTTCGCCTCGAACGTCTACCACGACCTGCTCTGGTACCCGACGGTCGGCCGCGCCCGCATCCGCGCCTTCCGCGCCACGCCCTGGGGAGCCCTCTTCGAGAAGTACTGAGAGCCCGTGAAGAACCTGACGCGACGTCGAGGGGCGCCACGGGTTCCCCGGGGCGCCCCGAGCGTTGGGGGGCTTGGGGGCGCCCGGAGCCCCCATGTGGTCAGTCGCGACGCGGTAGAATGACGCTGTCGTGAGCCCCTCCCCGCCAGGGACCGTGCGTGTGCGCTTCGCTCCGAGCCCGACCGGCCATCTGCACATCGGCGGCGCGCGGACGGCGCTCTTCAACTGGCTGTTCGCCCGCCACCACGGCGGGGCGTTCATCTTGAGGATCGAGGACACCGACCGTTCGCGCTCCACCGACGAGACCATCACGTCGATCGTCGACGCACTGGGATGGCTGGGCCTGGACTGGGACGAGGGCCCGCCGGCGCCAGGCTACCGGCAGACCGAGCGGATGGACCTCTACCGCGCGCACGCGGCGCGGCTGCTCGCGGCGGGCCGGGCGTACTACTGCGACTGCCCGCCCGAGATGCTGGAGCGCGAGCGGCAGGAGGCCGAGCGGCGCAAGGAGACCTTCCGCTACTCCGGACGATGTCGGGGGCGCGGGTTGACGATGGGCGCGCTCAGGCTGCGCATCCCGGCCGAGGGCGCGACGGTGGTCAACGACCTCATCCACGGGCCGGTAACCTTCGAGCACCGCCAGCTCGACGACTGGATCCTGGTCCGCACGGACGGCACGCCAACCTACAACTTCTGCGTGGTCGTCGACGACGTGACCATGCGCATCACCCACGTCATCCGCGGCAACGACCACCTGTCGAACACTCCCAAGCAGATCCTGTGCTACGAGGCGCTCGACTATCTCGTGCCGGAGTTCGCCCACGTTTCGATGATCCTCGGCGCCGACCGCCGCCGGCTGTCCAAGCGTCACGGCGCCACCTCGGTGCAGGCGTTCCGCGAGGCGGGCATCCTCCCGGAGGCGATGGTGAACTACCTCGCCCGGCTGGGCTGGGCGCACGGCGACCAGGAGGTATTCTCGCGCGAGGACCTCGTCGAGCTCTTCGACATCAAGCACGTCGGGGCCTCGGGCGCGGTGTTCGACCAGGCCAAGCTCGAGTGGCTGTCGCAGGAGTACGTCAAGCGGCTGCCCGCGGCCGACCTCGCGCGGCGGCTGGGGCCGTTCCTCGCCGCGGCGGGACTGGTTCCGCGCGAGACGCCGGGCTGGCTCGAGGGCGTGGTGGAGACCTTGCGCGAGCGGGCGAAGACCCTCGTGGAGATGGTGGAGCGCGGCCGGTTCTACTTCGAGCGGCCGGCCGGCTACGACCCGAAGCCGGCCCCGAAGTTCCTGACTGCCGAGGGCGCGCGGCGGCTCCGCCTGCTCGCCGAGCGTCTCGCCGCGGACCGGGTGTTCACCGCGGCGTCGATCGAGGCGGTGTACCGCGGGCTGATCGAGGCGCTCGGGCTCACGCTCGTGGATCTCGCCCAGCTCACCCGCCTGGCCGTCACGGGGACGACGGCCTCGCCGCCCATCTTCGACGTCCTCGCGCTCCTCGGCCGCGAGGAGACCGTGGCGCGGCTCGCGACGGCCCGCGCGGTGGCGGAGGCCGTCCGGTGAGGCTCCTCCTGGCCCGTCACGGTCAGTCCGTCTGGAACGAGGTCCGCCGGTTCCAGGGGACGACCGACGTCGGCCTCTCGCCCCTCGGCCGCGCCCAGGCGGCGGCCCTCGGCTCCGCGCTGCGCGGACGGCCGATCGTCGCCGCGTACGTCAGCCCGATGCGGCGGGCCCGCGAGACGGCCGAGATCGCGCTGGCCGGCGCCGCCAGGGCGATGCGGAGCGATCCGCGCGCGCTCCCGGTGCCCAGCGTGCCGCTGATCGCCGTCGAGGAGCTGCGCGAGCTGTCGCTCGGCGAGTGGGAGGGCTACACGGTCGACGAGATCCGCGCCCGCGACGGCGATCCCTATCAGGCCTGGCTGCGGGCGCCGCTCGACTGCCCGCCGCCGGGCGCCGAGCCCCTGGACGCCGTGTGCGAGCGGGTGGTGCGCGCCATCGACCGGATCGTCGCGACCCACCACCGCGGGGAGGACGTGCTGGTCGTCGCCCACGGCGGGGTCATCAGCACCTACGTCTGCCACCTGCTCGGCTGCTCGTTCAACGCGCTCTGGCGCTTCCGCGTGGACAACGCCTCGCTGACCGTCGTGCGCCCGCCGCGGCTCAGCACCATCAACGCCACCGACCATCTCACCGACGGGCTCCGCTCGCCGATCTGGCAGCGGCCCGCCGCGGCCTCGAGCGCGCCATGACGGTGCTCCTCGCGCTCTTCGGCGGCATGGCGCTGATGCTCTACGGCATCCGCTCGAGCGGCGAGGCCTTGCAGCGAGCGGCGGGCGGCCGGTTGCGCCAGCTGCTCACGGGGCTCGCGCGCAACCGCCTGCTCGCCGCCGTCTGCGGCGCTGCGGGCACGGCGATCATCCAGTCCTCGGCGGCCACCACCCTCATGCTGATCGGGTTCGTGTCGGCGGGCCTCATGACCTTCCGCCAGACGCTCGGGGTGATCCTGGGCGCCGATATCGGCACCACCGTCACCGTGCAGCTGATCGCCTTCAAGATCACCGACTACGCGCCGTTCCTGGTCGGGGCCGGCTACGTCACCACGGTGATCGCCTCGCGCCGGGTGGCCAAGGATATCGGCCACGCCGTGCTCGGCTTCGGGCTCATCTTCCTCGGGCTGAAGCTGATCCTCGCGGGCGTCGAGCCGCTGCGGGCGAACCCGCTGGCGGGCCAGCTGCTCGCCACGGTCGGAGGCAACAAGGCCCTCGCGCTCGTCACCGCGGCCGCCTTCAGCGCGCTGGTGACCTCGTCGGCGGCGACCATCGGCCTGGCCCTGGCCCTGGCCCACCAGGGCCTGCTGCCGCTGGCCGGGGCCGTGGCGGTGGTGCTGGGCGCCAACGTGGGCACGTGCGTGACGGCCCTCATGGCCGCGGCCGGGACCACCGCCGAGGCCAAGCGGGTGGCGCTCGCGCACATCGCGTTCAAGGTCCTCGGGGTGGCGCTCGTCTTCCCGCTGATCGGGCCGTTCACGGAGCTGGTGGCGGCGAGCGCCACCGACGCCGCCCGCCAAGTCGCCAACGCCCACACCTTCTTCAACGTCGGCATCAGCCTCGCGTTCCTGCCCTTCACCCCGCTGGCCGCCCGGGCGATCGAGCTGCTCGTCTCCGACGACCAGCCGGGCGAGAACCCGTTCAAGACCCGCTACCTCGACGAGCGCGCCCTCGATCAGCCCTCGCTGGCCCTCGGGCAGGCCACGCGCGAGGCGCTGCGCATGGCGGACGTGGCGCAGGGCATGCTGCGCGACGCCATTCTCGTGTTCCGGAGCGACAACCAGGAGCTCCTCGAGGACGTCGAGCGCCGGGACGATCAGGCCGACTTCCTCGAGCGCGAGATCAAGCTCTTCCTCGCCCGCCTGGGCCGTGAGGCGATGGGCGCCGAGCTCTCGCGGCGCGAGATCGGGCTCATCTCCTTCATCGGCAATCTCGAGAACATCGGGGACATCATCGACAAGAACCTCATGGAGCTCGCGCGCAAGAAGCTCTACAAGGGGCGCCGGTTCTCGGAGGACGGGTGGAGCGAGCTCGTGGAGTTCCACGGCCTGGTCACCAAGAACCTCGAGGCGGCCATCGGAGCGTTCGCGGCGAGCGACCGTGCCCTCGCCCAGGACGTGCTCGACCAGCGGCCCCTCATGCGGCAGCGGGAGCGGGAGCTGCGCGAATCGCACCTTGGTCGCCTGCGCATGGGCCTCACCGAGTCGCTCGACACTTCGGAGATCCACCTGGACATCCTCACCAACCTCAAGCGGATCAGCTCGCACGTCTCCGCCCTCGTCTTCCCCATCCTCGAGGAGGTCTGAGCGGGGACGAGGCGCCGGGCGTATCCTTGGAGGAAGGCGTATGAAGAAGGTGGAAGCGATCATCAAGCCCTTCAAGCTGGACGACGTGAAGGAAGCGCTGACCGAGATCGGCGTGGTCGGCATGACCGTCAACGAGGTCCGCGGCTTCGGCCGGCAGAAGGGGCACACCGAGCTGTACCGCGGCTCGGAGTACACCGTCGACTTCCTGCCCAAGGTCAAGATCGAGGTCGTGGTGCCCGACAGCATCGTCGACAAGGTGGTGGCGGTGATCGTGGGGGCGGCCAAGACGGGGTCGATCGGCGACGGCAAGGTCTTCGTGATCCCGATCACCGAGGCCATCCGCATCCGCACCGGCGAGTCCGGAGAGTCGGCCGTCTGACCCGGCGGTCATCGACCCTGCCGACGGCGCCCGGCGCCGTCGCGGGCGGGTTCCACGCCGCCTTCCGGCGCCTGGGCTTCGCCGACCCCCGCGCCGCCGCCGCCAACGTCGAGGCGCTCACCCCCACGCCGCGCGACGCGGAGCTGCTCACCCCCGCCTTTCCGCGCCTGCTCGCCGAGCTGGCGGCGGCGCCCGACCCCGACATGGCGCTCAACAACCTGGAGCGGTACGCCGCCCAGGTCGACCGCAGCGTCTTCTACCGCACGCTGGCCGAGCATCCGGGCGCCGCCGCGCTGCTCGCCCGGCTCTTCGGCTCGAGCCAGTTCCTCGCCGACGCGCTCAGGATCCGCCCCGTGCTCCTCTCCTGGCTCCTCGAGGGCGGGACCATGCGGGCATGGCTGCCGGAGGACCTCGCCGCCGACCTCGCGGCGGCGGTGGCGCCGTTCACCACCCGGGAGGGACGTCTCAAGGCGCTCCGGCGCTTCAAGTACCGCCAGCTCGTGCGCATCGCCAGCCGTGACCTGCTCGGCGACGCTGACCTCACGGTGACCACCGAAGAGCTCGCCCATGTCGCCGATGCGTGCCTCGAGCAGGCGTGCCGCTGGGCGCTCGCCGCCGGAGCGGCCGATCACGGGGCCCCCCTAGACGGCGCCGGGCAGCCGACCGGGCTCGCGGTCGTCGGCATGGGCAAGCTCGGGGGCGAGGAGCTCAACTACTCCTCGGACGTCGACCTCATGTTCGTGTACGGCGAGGACGGCGAGACCGCGGGCGGCCCCGGCGGGCGCGTCGCCAACGGGGAGTTCTTCGCCCGCGTCTGCCGCGACGTCGTGGAGGCCATCGAGAGCGTGACCGACGAAGGCCACGTCTTCCGCGTGGATCTCCGCCTGCGCCCGGAGGGGCGGATGGGGCCCATCGTGCTGTCCCTCGACGGGTACCGGCGCTACTACGCCGCGCGGGCCGAGCTCTGGGAGCGGCAGGCGCTGCTCAAGGCGCGCATCTGCGCCGGCGACCGCGCGGTCGGCGGGCGCTTCACGGACCTCGTCCGCGAGGTCGTCTACCGGCCTGGCCTCGATCCGGCCGTGGTCCCCGCCATCCGGGGGATGAAGAGTGAGATCGACCGCGCGCTGAGGACGAAGGGCGGCGAGCGCGACAACGTCAAGCTCGGACCGGGCGGCATCCGCGAGATCGAGTTCGTCGTCCAGGCGCTGCAGCTCCTCTACGCCGGCGACGACTCGTGGCTCCGCGAGCGCGGCACGCTCAAGGCGATCTTCCGCCTGCTGGAGCGTGGGTACCTGGCTCCCGATCTCGGCCGCGCCCTGTCCGGCGCCTACGTCCACCTGCGCACGGTCGAGCATCGGCTGCAGATCCTCCACGAGTTCCAGACCCACTCGCTGCCGCGCGATGCCGGCGCGCTGGCCCGCCTCGCCCGGCGGGTCGGCATCGAAGCCCGGGGCGCGGCGGCGGCGCGGCGGTTCGTCGCCGAGCACCGCCGGGTGCGGGCCACCGTGCAGCGCGCGTTCAGGGAATTCTGCGCCGAGCGCCCCGAGCCGCGCGCGCGGCCGCCGCGCCTGCCCAGCCTGCTCGCGCTGACGGCGACGGGCTTCCGCGACCCGGAGCGCGCGCGGGCCAACCTGAAAATGATCCGCGAAGGACGCCCGCTGGTGCCGTACGCCGCCGACCTGCGCGCCACGCTCGACCGGCTGCAGCCGATGCTGCTCGACGCGGTCTGGAAGAGCCCGGATCCCGACGAGGCCCTCAACCAGCTCGAGCGCTTCCTGGCCGCCGTCGGGCCACGGGCCGGCCTCGTCGAGATGCTCGCCTCCGAGCCCGCGGTGCTGACCGGGCTGGCGCGGCTCTGCGCGGGCGGCGACCTGCTGACCCAGCTGCTGATCACCAGCCGGACCTGCTCGCCTCGCTCGCCGATCCCCGCCGGGTGGTCGAGCGGAAGACGGCGCGCGACTTCCGCGCCGCCCTCGCGCCGGTGTTCGCGCCGGGCCTCGCCCGGGCCGAGCAGTGGGATGCGCTGAGACGGCTCAAGCAGGCCGAGGAGCTCCAGGTCGTCTGGCGGTACCTGCTCGGGACGGCGAGCATCGATCGCTACGCGCGTGAGATGACGGCGCTCGCCGAAGCCACGCTCGCCGCGGGCTGGACGCTCGCCCAGATGGACCTCGTGGAGCGCCACGGCGTGCCGCGCGACGGGCGGGGGCGCTTCGTGCCCGCCGTGCTCGTGGCCATGGGCAAGCTGGGGGGACGGGAGATCGTCACCGGCTCCGACCTCGACGTCTTCGTGGTCTTCGCCGGCGACGGCGCGACCGACGGGCCAACGCGCGTCGAGGCGCACACGTTCTGGAGCGACTGCGTGGCGCGCCTGGCCGCGACCCTGGGCGACATCACGGCCGCCGGGGTGGCGTTTCCCGTCGACCTGCGCCTGAGACCCGGGAGCAAGGGCAGCGGCTTCGCCGCCAGCCTCGACGCGCTGGAGCGCTACTATCGCGAGCACGGGGATCTGTGGGAGCGCCAGACCCTCGTCCGCGCCCGCCTGGTGCTCGGCGACCGCGTGCTGGCCCGGCGCGTGCGGGTCGTGCTGCGCGCCCTCGTCTACGGGGCGCCGCTCGACCGCACCGGGCTCAAGGAGATCGCCGAGGTCCGCGCGCGGATGCAGGTCGAGCTGGGCAAGGAGACGCCGGGGCGGCTGCACGTGAAGTTCGGCCGCGGCGGGCTCGTGGACGTGGAGTTCCTCGCCCAGGCGCTGCAGCTCGTCCACGGCGCCGGGGCAGTGGAGGTCCGGTGCTGCGCGACGGCCGCCGCCCTCCGGGGGCTGGCGCGCGTGGGGGCCCTCGAGGCCGGGGCCGCGGCGGCGCTGGTGGAGCACGCGCGGTTCCTCCGGCGGCTCTCCGCGGCGCTGCGGCTGCTCGGCGCCCGTCCGGCCGACACCCTCGATCTCGCCGGACCGATGCCGGCGCGGGTGGCCAGCGCGCTCGGCCACGCCTCGCGCGCGGAGTTCCTCGCGGAGTACCGGCGGCGCACCGGCGCGGTGCGCGCCGCCTGGGAGGCGCTCCGGGCATGAGTCCGGCGCGCACGTTCTACGTCGTGGACGGCCACTCCCACATCTTCCGCGCCTACCACGCGGTGGGCTACCTCTCGACGTCCAAGGGCGTGCCGAGCACCGCCGTGCTCGTGCTGAGCTCGATGCTCTGGAAGCTGATCCGCGAGGAGCGGCCCGACTACCTCGGCATCGCCCTGGACCCGCCGGGCCCGACCTTCCGCGATCGCCTCTTCGCCGAGTACAAGGCGACCCGGACGCCGATGCCCAGCGATCTCGCGGTGCAGCTGCCGTACGTGCGGCGCCTCTTCGAGGCCCTGCGCACGCCCGTCTACGAGGTGCCGGGCTACGAGGCCGACGACGTGCTCGCGACCCTGGTCCGGCGGGCGCTCGAGGTCGAGGGCCTCGAGGTGGTGGTGGTGACCGGCGACAAGGATCTCCTGCAGCTCGTCGGCCCGCGCGTGCGCGTGCTGAGCGTGCTCGGCCGCACCGGCGAGCGGGTGGTCTACGACGAGGCCAGGGTGCGCGAGCGCTGGGGCGTCGAGCCCACCCAGATCGCCGACGTGCTGGCCCTGATGGGCGATGCCATCGACAACATCCCGGGCGTGCACGGGGTGGGCGAGAAGACCGCCGTCAAGCTCATCGGCCAATACGGCAGCGTGCAGCGGCTGTACGAGAATCTGAGCCTGGTGCCGGGCAAGCTGCGCGAGACCCTCGCGGCCGGACGCAAGTCCGCGCTGCTCTCGCGCGAGCTCGCCGTGCTCAACCGCGAGGTCCCCGTCGCGTTCGACCTCGAGCGCTTCCGGCGCATCGAGCCCGACTGGCCCGGGCTCCGCTCGCTCTGGATGGAGATGGAGTTCACGCGGCTGATCAAGGAGCTGCCGGCGCAGGAGGTCACCCCGGCCGAGCCCGTCGAGCCGCTCGCCGACCGGGACGCGCTCGCGCGCTGGCTGGCCCGGGTCCCCGCCGGCGCCGCCGTCGCGGTGGACTGGGCGGGGACGGCGCGGCCGCCGGGCCCGGCGCTGACCGCCATCGGGCTGTTCCATCCCGACGCCGGCGCCGCCTGGATGACGGCCGGGACGGATCCGCCGCTCGCCGCCCTCGCCGGCCGGCCGCTCGTCGTGCACGACGCCAAGCCGCTGCTCGAGAGCGTGCTCGCCGCGGGCGGCGCGCCGGCCCCCGTCGACGACACCGCCGTGGCCTCGTACCTCGTCAACCCGGCGCGGGCGACCTATCGCCTCGACGAGGTCTGCATGGACGCCTTCGGCGAGTGCCCGCCGTCGCTGGAGCCGCCGAAGCCGGCGGGGCGCGTCGCCGAGCCGGTCACGTTCAGCGTGGAAGAGCTCGGCCGCCGCGTCGGCGAGCGGGCGCGCTGGCTGGGCCGCTACTGGCCGCACGTGGCCGCGGAGCTGGATGGCCAGGGCCTGCGGACGATCTACGACGAGATCGAGCGGCCGCTGGTGCCCGTGCTCGCGCTGATGGAGCGCCACGGCATCCGCGTCGCCCCCGCGCGGCTCGAGGCCTTCGCCAAGGAGCTCGAGCGCCAGCTCGAGAACCTCACCCGGGAGATCTACGCGCTCGCGGGCGAGGAGTTCAACATCGCCTCCCCCAAGCAGCTGAGTCACATCCTCTTCGAGAAGCTCGCGCTGCCGGTGCTGCGGCGGACGAAGACCGGTCCCTCGACCGATGCCGACGTGCTGAGCGAGCTCGGCCTCGGCCACCCGCTGCCGGCGAAGATCCTCGAGCACCGGAGCCTCGCCAAGCTCAAGGGCACGTACGCCGACACGCTGCCCGGTCTCGTGAACCCGGCCACCGGCCGTATCCACACCACCTTCAACCAGCTCGTGGCCGCCACCGGCCGGCTGTCCTCGCAGGACCCGAATCTGATGAACATCCCGATCCGCACCGAGCTCGGCCGGCGGATCCGCGCGGCGTTCATCCCCGAGGAGGGCTGGGCCTTCGTGGCCGCCGACTACTCGCAGATCGAGCTGCGCATCCTCGCGCATCTCTCCGGCGAGCCGGCCATCATCGCGTCGTTCCAGCGCGGCGAGGACATCCACACGCGCACGGCCTCCGAAGTCTTCAAGGTGGCCCCCGGGTCGGTCACCTCGCTTCAGCGCACGATCGCCAAGAGCGCGAACTACGCGATCCTCTACGGCGTCTCCGCCTTCGGCCTGTCGCAGGCGACGAAGATCGACCAGAAGGAGGCGCAGCGCTACATCAGCGAGTACTTCGCGACGCATCCCTCGGTGCGGGCGTTCATCGACACCACGCTGGTGCAGGGCCGCGAGCGCGGCTACGTGTCCACCCTCCTCGGCCGCCGCCGGTACCTTCCCGATCTTCGCGCCACCAATCCGGTGGTCCGCAACGCCGCCGAGCGCATGGCCATGAACGCGCCGGTGCAGGGCACGGCCAGCGACATGATCAAGATCGCCATGGTCCGCATGCAGCACGCCCTGGAGGCGCGCGGGCTCGCGGCCCGGATGCTGCTGCAGGTGCACGACGAGCTCCTCTTCGAGGCGCCGCCCGACGAGGTCGCGGCGGTGGAGGCCCTGGCCCGCGAGGTGATGGAGCGGGCGCTACCGCTGGACGTGCCGGTCGTCGTCGACGTCAAGAGCGGCAAGGACTGGTCGCAGGTGTGAGCGAGCGCCGCTTCCTGCTCGTCGGGCTCACCGGGGGGATCGCGACGGGGAAGAGCACGGTCTCCGCGCTGTTCCGCGCCCTCGGGGCGGAGATCATCGATGCCGACCAGCTGGCGCGGGAGGTCGTCGAGCCCGGGGAGCCGGCCTCGCGCGACATCGTCGAGGAGTTCGGTCGCGCCGTGCTCCAGCCCGACGGGCGGCTCGACCGCAAGGCGCTCGGGGCGATCGTGTTCGCCGATCCCGCCCGGCGCAAGCGGCTCGAGGCCATCACGCACCCGCGCATCCGCGAGCGGTTCCTGACCCGGCTGGCCGAGCTGGAATCGCGCGACTTCAGCGGGCTCGTGTTCTTCGACGCCCCGGTGATGATCGAGAGCGGCAACTACCGCACCATGGACCGCCTCGTGGTGGTGATGACCGACGCGCCCACCCAGGAGAGCCGGTTCATCGCCCGCGACGGCGGCACCCGGGAGGACGCGCTCCGGCGGATCGCGAGCCAGATGCCGGTCGCCGAGAAGGCCAAGCTCGCCGACTACGTGATCGACAACTCGGGGGACCGCGCCGCCACGGAGGTCGAGGTGCGCCGCGTGCATGCCGCCCTCCTCGCCGATCTCGCCGCGCGCGGGACGGCCCAGCCGCGGGGTGGCGGCGACTAAGCGCCGCGCGCTCGGCCAGCACTTCCTGCGCGATGCCGGCATCGCGCGGGCCATCGTCGATCTCGTCGCGCCCGGACCGGCGGACCTCGTGCTGGAGATCGGGCCCGGGGAGGGGGCGCTGACCGCCGAGCTGGCGCGACGGGCGGGCCGTGTCGTGGCCCTCGAGGTGGACCGCGCCCTGGTGTCCTCGCTGCGGACCCGCTTCCCGGGGGTCGAGATCGTCGAAGCGGACGCGCGCACTTGGGACTACGGGCGGCTCGCGGCGCCGGCGGGGGGCCGCACCCTGGTCGTCGGCAACCTGCCCTACAGCGTCGGCACCGCCATCCTGACCGCGCTGGTGCGTGCCCGCGGCGCGATCTCCGCCATGGCGCTCATGCTCCAGCGCGAGGTCGCCGAGCGGGTCGCCGCGCCCCCGGGCAGCCGCGTCTACGGCAGCCTGTCCGTCCTGACCCAGGTCTACTGCGACGTGCGGCTGGCCCTGCGCGTGCCCGCGGGCGCCTTCCGCCCCCCGCCCAAGGTCGAGTCCGCGGTGCTCCACCTCGTCGTGCTGCCCCAGCCACGCGTGCCGTTGCGGGACGAGCGGCGCTTCGCCACGGTCGTCCGCGCCGCCTTCGCCCAGCGGCGGAAGATGCTCGCCAACGCCCTGGCCGCGGGCCTGGGCGTGTCCGTGGCCACGGCGCGCCGGAGCGCCGAGGACGCCGGGATCGACCCTGCCCGCCGCGCGGAGACCCTGTCGATCCATGAGTTCGCCGCGCTCGTCGATCGGCTATGATGCGAGGCGTGACGTCGTGACGCGAACGCGGGTCGTCATCGCGCTCGCTCTCGCTGGGCCCTCGCCGCGCTCGCGACCCACCGTCTCCGGCAACGCCCGCCCGCCATCGCCGCCGCTGGTCCCGTGGCCGCCCGCGCGGCGGCCCCGTCGCCCATCATTCCGGAGGTCGCGTCGCCGCGCGCCAGCCGTGTCGATCTGCGGCGCGGCGAGAGCCTGGTGACGGCGCTCGTGCGGGCGGGGGTCGAGCCCAGGATCGGCCAGGAGTTGCGGGCCGCGCTCGCTCAAGAAGAGCTTTCTCGAGTCGCCGCTGCAGTTCACGCGGATCACATCGGGCTTCACGTACGCGGGCCCGCATCCGATCCTCGGCGGCCTGCACCCGCATCTGGCGATCGACAGCGGTCCGATGTCGGTCACCAATCCGCGAAACTTCGGGGGCGCCCCGGCCGGGTGCTACGATGAGTTTTGCTTCTGTGAAAGGAGCTTCGGTGGAGCCAGCCGTCCGCCTGATCCCCCTCGGTGGCCTCGGCGAGATCGGGCTCAACATGATGCTGCTCGAATCGGGCGACGACGTCATCGCCATCGATTGCGGGCTCATGTTCCCGGACCCCGACGAGATGCCGGGCATCGATCGGGTCATCCCGGACTTCTCCTACGCGCTCGCCAAGCGCAACGGCTTTCGCGCCGTCGTGCTCACCCACGGCCACGAGGATCACATCGGCGCGCTCCCGTATCTGCTCGCCCGGGCCGGGGTGCCCGTCTACGGCACGCCGCTCACCCTGGCCCTGGTCGCCGAGCGGCTGCGCGAGCATGGCCTGCTCGAGAACGCGGACCTGAGATCCATGCGGGCGCGCGAGGCCTTCTCGGCGGGGCCGTTCCGGCTGGAGCCCATCAGGGTCACTCACTCGATCGCCGACGGTATCGGTCTGGCCGTGCACACCCCGGCGGGCACGATCGTGCACACGGGCGACTTCAAGCTGGATCCGAGCCCGCTCGACGGCAAGACGCCCGACTACCGCCGCTTCGCCGAGCTGGGCGAGCAGGGCGTGCTCGCGCTCCTGTCCGACTCGACCAACGTCGACCGGCCGGGCCATACCCGCTCGGAGATCGAAGTGGGCGAGGCCTTGCGCCCGCGCTTCGCCCGCGCGCGCGGCCGCGTGGTGGTGGCGACGTTCGCCTCGCACATCCACCGCATCCAGCAAGTCCTGTCGCTCGCCGCCGAGTTCGGGCGGCACGTGGCGCTGCTCGGCATGAGCATGCAGAAGAACGTCGCCATCGCCGCCCAGCTCGACTACCTGCGTGTGCCCGACGACATCCTGCTCCCGCTCGAGGAGCTGGTGGCGCTGCCGCCCGAGCGGCAGGCGATCCTCTCCACGGGCAGCCAGGGGGAGCACCACTCCGCCCTCGCCCTGATGGCCGCGGGCGAGCACCGGTCGGTGCAGATCGCCGCCGGCGACCTGGTGATCATCTCGGCGCGCGTGATTCCCGGCCACGAGCGCACCATCGGCCGCGTGGTCAACGCCCTGCTGCGGCTGGGCGCCGAGGTCCTCTACGACGACAACGCGTTCGTGCACGTCTCCGGCCACGCGAGCCAGGAAGACCTCAAGCTCATGCTGAATCTCACGCGCCCGCGGTACTTCGTGCCCGTCCACGGCGAGTACCGCCACTTGCTGGGCCACGCGCGCCTGGCGGCTTCGGTCGGACTGCCCGAGGAGCGGATCTTCCTCGTCGAGGACGGCATGGGGATCGAGCTCTCGGCGACGGCCGCGCGGACCGTCGGGCGCTACCCGGCCGGACGCGTGCTCGTGGACGGCAAGGGGATCGGCGACGTCGGCGCCGTGGTCCTGCGCGACCGGCAGATCCTGGCCGAGGATGGCCTGGTGTGCGTCTCGCTGGCGCTCGACCGCGAGGGCAAGGTGGTCGCGGGCCCGGAGATCGCCTCGCGCGGCTTCGTCTACGTCAAGGAGAGCGAGGCGCTGCTCGACGAGCTGCGCGCGGCCGTGCTCGACGCGCTCGCCCGGCGCGAGCCCGCCCTGCCGTCCGACCGCGAGACCATCGGCGCGCTCGTGCGCGCGCGCGTGCGCCAGTTCATCAACCAGCGCTTCGAGCGCAAGCCCATCGTGCTGCCCATCATCCTGGAGGTCTGATGCCTGCCACCATCGAGAGCGACGACAAGCCCCGGCGCGCGAGAAAGACGCGCGAGGGGCATCGCTGGCTGCGCGAGGTCAAGGCGATCGTCATGCTCGCCGGCGGCGGGTTCGCGGCCCTCGCGCTCGCGACGTTCGATCCGACCCGGAGTCCCGCGGACCAGCACGGCCCGGGCGGCCCCGTCGGGGTCTGGCTCGGCTGGGCGCTGTTCTGGGCGTTCGGCTACGCCGGCTTCCTCTTCCCCCTGCTCGTCGCGGTGGTGGGCGCCAGCGCCTTCGCGCGGCCCATCGTCGCGCGCGGCGTGACGCCCTTCGTCGGCATCGGGGCCCTGCTCGTCAGCGCTACCGGCCTGCTCGGGCTCCTGTCCGAGACGGATCTGCTGCGCGGGGGGGCCGTGGGGTGGGCCGTCGCGGAGGCCCTGCGCGCCAGCCTGGGCACGGTCGGGGCCTGGCTCGCCCTGGTGAGCGTCGTGCCGATCGGCGTGCTCTGCGTGACGCAGGTCTCGTACGCCGCGCTCTCACGCCACGTGACGGGGCGGCTGGCGCGCCTCCGGCGCCAGCAGGCGGCGGCGCGGCCTCGCCGCGCGGCCGCGACGATCGTGGAGACCGGCCCGGACGCGGCCCTCGCGCTGCCGGAGCCCGCGGAGGAGACCCCGCCCCCGCCCGTCGTGGTCGAGCCGCGCCGCGCGAAGTCGATGACGATCAAGGAAGGCCTCGCGTGGCAGGAGACCTTCGACTTCGGCAGGGGCGGCGCGGAGGCGTTCCAGCTCCCGCCCGTGGGCCTGCTCGCCACGCCCGCGGCGACCGAGCGCACGGTGACGCACGAGGAGCTGCAGGAGAACGCCGAGACCCTGCGCCGCAAGCTGCAGGATTTCGAGGTCGAGGGCCGCATCGTACAGGTGAGCCCCGGGCCGATCATCACCGCCTACGAGTTCGAGCCCGCGGCGGGGATCAAGATCAGCCGGGTCGTGAACCTGGCCGACGACCTGGCCCTGGCCCTCAAGGCCGCCGCGGTGCGCATCGTGGGCCCGATCCCGGGACGCGGCACGGTGGCCATCGAGGTCCCGAATCGCGAGATGGCGACGGTCTACCTGCGCGAGATCTTCCTGTCGAGCGACTTCGCCGACTCCAGGGGCCGGCTGCCGCTCGCGCTCGGCAAGGACGTCACCGGCGGGCCCGTGGTGGCCGATCTCGCCGCCATGCCGCACCTGCTCGTGGCGGGCGCCACGGGGACCGGCAAGTCGGTCGGCCTCAACGCCATGATCTGCTCGATCCTGTACAAGATGACGCCGGCCGAGGTGCGCTTCCTGCTCATCGACCCCAAGCGCCTGGAGCTGTCGGTGTACGAGGGGATCCCCCACCTGCTCTCGCCCGTGGTCACGGACGCCAAGGAGGCGGCGGCGCGCCTGCGCTGGATCGTGGGCAAGATGGACGAGCGCTACAAGGAGCTGCAGCTCAAGCAGGTGCGCAACATCGAGGGCTACAACCGCGCCGTGGAGGAGAAGGACCGGCTGCCGTACTGGGTCGTCGTCATCGACGAGCTCGCCGACCTCATGATGGTCTCCGCGGGCGAGGTGCAGACCGCGCTGGTGCGGCTGGCCCAGATCGCGCGCGCCGTCGGCATCCACCTGCTCGTGGCCACCCAGCGCCCGTCGGTCGACGTGGTCACCGGGCTCATCAAGGCGAACTTTCCCACGCGCATCGCCTTCCAGATGGCCTCGAAGGTCGACTCCCGCACCGTGCTCGACAGCAACGGGGCCGAGCAGCTGCTCGGCCGCGGCGACATGATCTACATGCCGCCCGGGGCCAACAAGCAGATGCGAGTGCACGGCGCGTGGGTGGCCGACGAGGAGGTGCGCGGGGTGTGTGACTTCCTCCGCACGCAGGGCACGGCCGTGTACGAGGAGGTCGTGCTGCCCACGAGCGAGGCCGACGGCGGCGAGGGGGGCGAGGCGGCCGAGCGCGACGATCTCTACTGGGACGCGGTGCACCTGGTGATCGGCCAGCGCCAGGGCTCGATCTCGTTCCTGCAGCGGCGGATGCGGCTCGGCTATCCCAAGGCCGCGCGCTTCATCGACATGATGGAGCAGGATCGCATCATCGGGCCGGGGGACGGGGCCAAGCCGCGCGAGGTCCTCGTGGGCCCGGAGTATCTCGCGAAGCGCGGGAAGTAGTCGTTCGCGGGGGGCGGGGGGCGGCCGGGGTGCCGCGATCCACCGACTCCATGGGCGGCGGCCTGAGACGTCGGGCGGCTTGCACGACCATGGATCGCGGCACCCCGGCCGCCCCCCGCCCCCCGCGAAGACGTGTTCGACCACGATGTCGAATACTCCGATCACGTGGCTTCGCAGGGCTCGCCACGGCGCCGACTTCAGGGCTCGCCACGGCGCCGACTTCAGGGCTCGCCACGGCGCGATTTCGATGCGTCGCGTTCGAGCGCGGGACGGTCGCTGCCATGGCGGTGGGGTACACTGGGGCACTCGTTGCTGCGGAGGTGTCGTCATGGCAGTGCGGGCGCTGCTGCACTATGCTCTCGAGGTTCCCGATCAGACCGTGGGCGAGAAGTTCTACCGGAACTTCGGGCTCGTCGACGAGCCGGCCCGCGACGGGGCCGTTCACTTGAGGCCGGCGAGGCTCGAGCGCGAGTCCGTCCTCCTCTACGCGGGCCCGAGGAAGCGGCTGCACCATCTGGCGTTCGGCGCCGCCGGCGACGAGTTCGAGGCCACGCGCGAGTCGCTGCGGCGCGCGGGCGTCGGGGAGATGGATCCGCCGCGCGGCGGTCCCGAGGGCGGGATCTGGTTGCGTGATCCCGACGGGAACGCCGTGAACGTGCGCGCGGAGACGAGCGAGCTTCCGCCGCCCGATCCGCCGCTCACGCTGAACGCGC
Organism: Candidatus Rokuibacteriota bacterium; assembly: GCA_016200085.1. Lineage (GTDB taxonomy): Bacteria > Methylomirabilota > Methylomirabilia > Rokubacteriales > CSP1-6 > JACQFL01. Next base: position 141,171 of record JACQFL010000050.1, read on the forward strand.
CGGGCCACATCAGCCGCGTCGCCCGGCGCGGCTACCCCGAGGCCATGGAGCCGCGGCCGCGCCGGCTCGGTCACGTGCTGCTGTTCACGCCGGACATCGACCGCCAGCTCGCCTTCTACACCCAGGCCCTCGGCATGAAGCTGTCCGACCGCGCGCAGCGCGTCGTCGCCTTCCTGCGCTGCACGACCGATCACCACAACCTGGCCTTCCTGACGTCCGCCGGCCCGGGCTTCCACCACGGCTCGTTCGAGGTGGGCAGCGTGGACGAGATCGCCATGGGCGCCCTCGCGATGCAGAGGGCGGGCTGGCAGCCGGGCTGGGGCCTGGGCCGCCACGTGATCGGCTCGAACTTCTTCTTCTACATCCGGGATCCCTGGGGCTCCTTCGCCGAGTACTTCCACGACATCGACTACATCCCCGAGGACTGTGCCTGGCAGGCGCGCGACTTTCCCGAGCAGGACGCGCTCTACAAGTGGGGCCCGCCGGTGCCAGACGACTTCGGCCTCAACCGCGAGCTCGCCTGACCGACCGTGGAGGGCCCCGACATGGTCCCCCGTGCTCCCCACCCGGAGCGACGCGGCCACGCCGTCGCACTCCTCGCTGCTCCGACAGGCTCCTCGCGCGGGCCGACGTAGGTGGCGCCGCATCGCGTGCTCGTGACCGGCATGAGCGGCCTCATCGGCACCGCGCTGCGGCGTCACCTCGAAGCCCGGTACGCGCTGCGCGCGCTCAACCGCCGCCCGGTCGCAGGCGTGGTGTGCTACCAGGCCGACCTCGCCGACCTCACCGCGATCCAGCCCGCCTTCGACGGCGTGGACGTCGTCGTGCACCTCGCCGCCCAGACGGGCAACCCGCCGTTCGAGGAGGTGCTGCGTACGAACGTCGTCGGCACTCACAATGTGTTCGAGGCGGCGCGGCGGGCGGGCGTGAAGCGCCTGGTCTACGCGAGCAGCGGGGCGACGGTCAGCGCCTGCGAGCGCGACGAGCCGTACCGGGCGCTCGTGGAAGGCCGGTACGCTGACGTGAAGGACGGCTGGACCATGCTGACCCACGCCATGGCGGTACGGCCGGCCGGCCTCTACGGGGCGAGCAAGGTCTGGGGCGAGGCCCTGGCCAGGCACTACGCCGACGCCCACGGGCTGTCGGCCATCTGCCTGCGCATCGGACGCGTCCACGCCGAGGACCGGCCGCTCAGCGTGCGCGACTTCTCGGTCTGGTGCAGCCAGCGCGACATCGTGCGCATGATCGAGCTCGCGGTCGCGGCGCCGGACAGCGTCCGGTTCGACGTCTTCTACGTCACCTCGAACAACCGCTGGAGCTACCGCGATCTCGCTCACGCGCGCGACGTCCTCGGCTTCGAGCCGCGCGACACCGCGGAGGACTATCGCTGACCCTGCGCGATTCCACCATCGCGACGAGCGTGCTGGTGGCCCTGCGCGTCCCCGCCACCGCCGTGCAGGCGCGACTGCCCGCGCCGTGGGAGCTCACGGCCACGGCGTCCGGCCCCCCGCGCGGCGCCAACCGGTACGTCGTCTTCCACGACGTGCTGCTCAATCAGGACGCCGAAGGCAGGCCGGCAGGCGACGCGAGCGGGCGCAATCTTGGCCTCGTGACCAGGCGCGGCATCCGGGCCACCGGCGTCTCGTGCAGCTTCAACTTCCGCAGCTACGCCGCGCATCCGTCCGCGCTGCCGGGCAAGTACCGCACGGCGGTGGCCGCCGAGATCCGTGCCGCGCGCCACGTCGAGGCGGCGCGCTCGGGCGAGGCGGTCCGGGATCGGATCGGGGTGGAGCCCGCGGGGGGAGGTCACGTGGCCCTCGATCTCCGGTACCGGCGCAGCGTGCCCGTGCGGCTGCCGTACGAGGCCGACGTCCGCTCGACGGTGGATCCCACGATCGTGCGGCACTACAAGGTCGACCAGCTCGTGGAGGCGGCGCTGAGCGTCCTCTTCGATGGGAGCGAGGAGACCGTGGCCATCGGGACCCGGCCCATGTTCGTGCGGCAGGTCTCCTGACGCCGCGCACCGTCGGCTCCCGCCGGGGTCAGCGCACGAGCCCGATCTCCTGGAAGTAGCGCAGCGCGCCCGGGTGGATGAGGCGGCGCTCCGGCGCCGCGGCGACGGTGTTGGCCGCCGTCGTCTCGCGCGCCTGTGGCAGCCGCTGCGCGAGCGCGGCCTCGCCGCGGTGCAGGGCGCGCGCGAGCCGGTAGGCGACGTCGTCGGCGAGGCTCGGCCGCGCCATCACGAAGCTCCACGAGCCGACCGATGGGATCGGCGCGTCCTGTCCCGGGTACGAGCCCGCGGGCACGGTCATCGGCAAGAGGAACGGGTGGCGGGCCTGGATCCTCGCGATGCCCGCCGGGTCCGGCGCGATGAAGCGTGCGCCTGCAGGCCCGCGCGCGACGGCGCCGAACCCGGGCCAGCCGATCCCGCCGCCCCAGAGCGCGGCCACCCGCCCGTCGAGGACCATCGCGGGCCCGTCGCCGGCGCGATCGAGGTGGATCGCCTGGAAGTCCCGCTCGGCGTCGAGGCCGAGCCCGTCGAAGACGTAGCGCGCCAGCAGGACGAGACCCGAGCCGCGCGCCCCGAGCGCCACGGCCTTGCCGCGCAGGTCCTCGATCGTGCGGTGAGGGGAATCGGCGCGCACGACGAACATTCCGGGCGTGGTGTACATCGCCGCGAGGATGCGCAGGTCGGCGGGCGTGCGGCCCACCCCGGCGAGGGCCTCGTGGACCGCCTCGCCCTGCACCAGCCCCAGGTCGAGGGCGCCGGCCTCGAGCAGCGGGACGTTCTCGCCGCTGCCCTTCGTGCTCTGGGGCCGGACCTCGAGCGACGGATCGGTCTCGTTGATGGTCGCGGCGAAGGCCTCGCCGTACACGGGAAAACCGCCGCCCGGCGTCGCCGTGCCCAGCCGCACCACGGTCCGTTCCGCGGCGCCCGCCGAGTGCGCCAGGGCCGCGGCGAGCGCGAGTCCCCCGATCAAGGCGAGGGCGAGCGAGGCGGCAGGGACGAGCATGCGGCTACTCTACGTGATCCGTCGACATCGAGGGGAGCGACCGCCCCTCCCCCCGACGCGCCCCAACGGTTGCCGCCGGCGCCGACGCGGGTTCCGACCACGCGCGGGGGCCGGGACTGCGGGGCAGGCTGCCCGATCGGGCTCGGGCGGTCCGCCCGCGCCGCCCGACGGTGCGCTCGCCAACTCTTCGATTCGACGCGCATCCGGTCATGGCACGCCTTCTGCCTTCCAAACGGCAGGCGATGCGAAGGCCCGGCGTGCGGTGACGGGACGCGCAACCGACCGGAGCGCCAGGGAGCGGCGCAGCGGGTGATGTGATGCAGATGGATCTCTGGTACGAGCTCATGATCGAGGGTACGACTCCGAGCGAGGCCACGGCCGATCTCCTGCAGGATGCGAACGAGCCGGTCACGGCAGAGGCGGCCGATCCGGACGAAGGGTAATGAATTGACTCAGGTGAACCGCACGCCGTCGGTGACGGGCGCCAGCGACTGCGGCTGGGTGAAGCCGAGCTGGTAGCCCGTCACGACGACGCGGTAGCTCACCGCGCGCGGGCTCTGCGGCATCGGGATCACGAATCCCGTACTGCGATCCTCGGCCACGATGCCCACGTACGTGGCGCCGCTCGCCACCAGGTTCCCCGCAGCGTCGACGGCCTCGCCGGTGAGCGTGACGTTGCGGGCCTCCAGCTTCCCCGTGTTGAAGATGCGCCCGACCAGCCGGATGTTGCTCCCGGTCTGCGGGTGATCGACGTTGAAGGTGATGCGGAACGGCGGGGCCTGACCCGGGGTCTGCGCCGGCGCCACGCCGGCGATCATGACGGCCATCGCGAGGAGGACACCGACGACGAGGCGCGCGGTGCGGCTCCAGGCGGCGGCGGGCGAGCGCGTCATGGTCCCGACAAGAGTAACGCGAGGCGGCGACGAGCGGAAGCACTTGCAAGATGCCGGGCGAAGGGCTATTGAGAGCTCGCAAGGAGGCGTCATGATCGCCGTCCGCGTCCGCTGGCCTCGTGCCCTCGTCGTCGCCCTGGCCCTCGTGCCGGTGACCGCGGCCGCTCAAGGCCGTCCCGTCCAGCTCACGATCTCCCAGCCCGCCGAGGCCACCACCATGGACCCGGGGCGCAGCACCCAGGTCCTCACCGTCAACTACTTCTACAACCTCTACGACACCCTCACGCGCTGGGACACGTCGCTCACGCTCCAGCCCGGCCTGGCGACGGCGTGGAAGAGCGTCAACGAGACCACGTGGGACCTCACCCTGCGCCTGGGGGTGCGCTTCCACGACGGCGCGCCGTTCACGGGAGAGGACGTCAGGGCGACCTTCGAGCGCAACCTCGTCGCCGGCAAGACCGTGGTCCAGCCGGGCTTCGCGACGATCGAGTCGGTGCAGGTCACGGGCCCGGCGAGCGTGCGCATCGTCACGAAGCGGCCGGACCCGTTGCTGCTGGTGCGCCTGGCCCAGATGGGCGCCCAGGTCCTGCCCGCGCGCCTCACCACCGACGAGGGCGTGAAGGAGCTCGCGCGGCGGCCCGTCGGGACGGGGGCCTACCGCTTCGTGGAGTGGGTGAAGGACGAGCGGCTCGTCATGGAAGCCAACCGCGACTGGTGGGGCTGGGACGGCAAGCCGCCGGCGATCGACCGCGTGATCTGGAAGCCGATCCCCGAAGATTTCCCGCGGCTCGTCGCGCTGGAAAAGGGTGAAGTCGACATCATCACGAACGTGCCGCCCGACCGCATCCCGTCGATCGCAGACGGCAAGAGCACGCGCGTCGTGAGCGTGCCCTCGACGCGGACGGCGGCGTTCGCGATGAACGCCACCCAGCCGCCCCTGGCCGACCGTCGGGTGCGCCAGGCGATGCACTACGCCCTCGACGTCCGCGCGATCATCAGGACGCTCCACGGGGGCTACGGCAAGCCGATGTCGGGTGGCCTCGCCGATACCGACTTCGGCCACAACCCGGCGCTCAAGCCGTACCCCTCTGACCCGGCGAAGGCCAAGGCGCTGCTCGCGGACGCCGGCCACCCCGGCGGCATCGACGTCGCGCTGCTCGCGGGCTACGGCACCATGGTCAACGACAAGGCCCTGCTCGAGGTGATCACCGACATGTGGGCGAAAGTCGGCATCCGCGCGCGGATCGAGATGATGGAAATGGGTCAGCGTCAGCGCATCGTCAACGAGCGCAGTCTGCCCGCGAACAGCCTCATGCTGATCAACCCGCAGTCCACCCTCCTCGACGCCGACGGCAGCCTGTGGCGCCTGCTGCACCCGACCGGCTTCAACGGCAAGTACTGGATCGGCAGCCAGCCCGGCCAGCGCTTCAACGAGCTGATGGAGCAGGCGCGCTACAGCCTGGACCAGAAGAAGCGCAAGGCGCTCTACACCGAGGCCACCCAGATCATCCACGACGAGAAGCCCTGGCTCGAGCTGTTCCAGGAAGTCATCGTCTACGGCACGTCCAGGCGCGTGAGCTTCAAGCCCCGGTCGGACTACCGGCTCATCGTGGCGGAGATGACCGTGACCCGGTGAAGGGGCCGGGGCGCCCGTCGTACGGCTGAGGGGGCCTCGTGTACAGTGGGAGCATGTGGAGAGGGATCGCCGTCGCGCTGCTCGCGGCGGCGCCGGCCGGGCCGGCCGCGGCGCAGCCGGCGTCGCCCGGCGCCGCCCCGCTCGAAGACGTCGTGCGCGCGGTGGAGACGGCCTATGGCCGGCTCGGCGACCTCCGGGCCGAGTTCACCCAGACGAGCTTCAACAAGAGCCTCAACCAGACGATCCCGGCCCAGGGGACGGTCTATCTCAAGAAGGGCGGCAAGCTCCGCTGGGAGTACAGCGAGCCCTCGAAGCAGGAGATCGTCTCCGACGGCAAGACCATCTGGGTCTACACGCCCTCGCTCAACCAGGTCAACGTGGGTCACGCGCCGGAGGCGCTCTCCGGGCCCGCCGGCAGCTTCCTGGCCGGGCTCGGCAAGCTGCGCGAGCACTTCACGGTGCGCTTCCTCAACCCGGCCTCGCCCCGCGACGCCGACGGCAACGTGGGCCTCGACCTCACCCCGCGGCAGCCGCTGCCCACCCTGACGCGACTGGTCCTCGCCCTCGATCCGAAGACGTGGGAGATCCGCCGGGCGATCGTCTCCGACCAGTTCGAGAACACCGTGACCATGCGGTTCACGAAGATGGCCGTGAACCCCGGTCTGCCCGACGCCCTCTTCACCTTCGTGGCCCCGAAGGGCGTGGCCACGGTCCCGATGCGTTAAGATCGGGGCATGGCCGCGGAGAACTCGTTCGACGTCGTCTGCAAGATCGACCCCCAGGAGGTCACCAACGCGCTGGACCAGGCCCGGCGGGAGATCGAGACCCGCTACGACCTGAAAGGCACGAAGAACGAGGCCGTGCTGGAAAAGACCGACATCGTGGTCACCGCGGCCGACGACATGAAGCTCAAGGCCGTGGTCGACATCCTCCAGTCGAAGCTCCACAAGCGCGGCGTGCCGCTCAAGGCCCTGACCTACGGCAAGGTCGAGCAGGCCTCGGGGGGCGCGCTGCGGCAGAAGATCGGGTTGCAGCAGGGGATCCCGATCGAGAAGGCGCGCGAGATCGTCCGCCTCGTCAAGGACACCAAGCTCAAGGTCCAGGCGGCGATCCAGGAGGACAAGGTTCGGGTGTCCGGCAAGGCCCGCGACGATCTGCAGAAGATCATCGCCATGCTGCGCGAGAAGGACCTCGGCATCGCGCTGCAGTTCGACAACTACCGATGAGGGTCCATCTCACCACGCTCGGCTGCCCGAAGAATCAGGTGGATTCCGAGCTCATGCTCGGGATGCTCGCCGAGGCCGGCTACCCGCTCGTCGAGCGCGCCGAGGACGCCGAATGCCTCGTGGTCAACACCTGCGCCTTCATCGACCGCGCGCGCGAGGAATCGGTCGACACCATCCTCGAGCTGGCCCAGCTCAAGCAGCGCGGCCGCGCCCGGGCGCTCATCGTCACCGGCTGCCTGACCCAGCGCTACGGGGCCGACGTCTTGAAGGAGCTGCCCGAGGTCGACGGCATCCTCGGCACCTCCGACCTCGGCCGCATCGTGGATCTCGTCCGCCAGGCCGCCGGCCGTCACGACTGGGCCACCGCCGCGCCGCCCGGCTACCTCTACGAGGCCCGCACGCCCCGCCTGCTCACGGCGCGGGTGCCGTACGCCTATGTGAAGATCGCCGAGGGGTGCGACATGGGGTGCGCCTTCTGCGCGATCCCCCAGTTCCGCGGCCGTCACCGCAGCCGAGCGCTGCGCGACATCGTCGAGGAAGTGGAGACGCTGGCGGCCCGGGGCATCCAGGAGGCCATCCTGGTCTCGCAGGACACCCTCGCGTACGGGCGCGACGTGCCCGGCAACGGCGACGTCGCCGACCTGCTGCTGGCCCTGTCCGACACGCGGATGCCGTGGATCCGCCCCATGTACCTGCACCCGGCACACGCCAACGACCGGCTCATCGCCCGGTGGGCGCGCGCTCGCGTGGTGCCGTACCTCGACATGCCGGTGCAGCACGGCGACGACGCCATCCTGAAATCGATGCGGCGCGCGGTCACTGCCCGGCGCATGAAGGACGTCGTCGCCGCCTTCCGCGAGGCGATCCCCGGGCTCACCGTGCGCACCACCGTGCTCGTCGGTTTCCCCGGCGAGACCGACGCGGCCTTCCGCGCCCTGCTCGCGTTCCTCGACGACGTCCGCTTCGATCGCCTGGGCGTCTTCACCTTCTCCCCGGAGGACGGCACGCCGGCGCCGGCGCTGCCCGACCAGGTCCCCGCCGAGACGGCGGCGGAGCGCGCGGCGGTCGTGCAGGGGACGCAGGACAAGATCGCCTGGGAGCGAGGCCAGGCTCTCGTGGGTACCGTGCAGGACGTGCTCGTCGACGGCCCCAGCGAGGACCCGGCGTTCGCGTGGGAGGGCCGGCTCGCCGGCCAGGCCCCCGAGATCGACGGCGTCGTCTATCTTCGCACGCGGGAGATGCAGCCGGGCCGCTTCGCGCGCGTGCGCATCACCGAGGTGGAAGGATACGAGCTCGTCGGCGAGCGTGCCTGACGCCGCCGTCCCCGCGCGCGGCGCCCTCGATCGCGTCGCGCTCGCCCTGGCCACCGTCCTCGGCGCCGGTTACTCGCCGGTGGCGCCGGGCACCGCGGGCAGCGTCGTCGCGCTGGCCATCCTCTGGCTCGTCCCGTTCTCGCGGGCGGCGCTGGTCGGCTGGCTCGTGGCGGTCACGGTGGCCGGGACCCTGGCGGCCCACCGCGCCGAGCGCCTGCTCGGGGTCAAGGATCCCGGCGCGATCGTCATCGACGAGGTGGCGGGGATGACGCTCTCCGTCCTCGCGCTGCCGCGCACGCCCGCCGTGCTGCTGACGGCCTTCGTGCTCTTCCGCCTCTTCGACGTCGTCAAGCCCTTCCCCGCGCGCGCGAGCCAGCGCCTGGGGGGCGGGGTCGGGGTGATGATCGACGACCTCATCGCCGGCGCGTACGCGCTCGCCGTGGTCGCCGCGCTTCGCCGGATCGCCGGATGGCCGTGACGCCGGCCGCGCGCGTGGTGACGGTGGGCGTGCCACCGACCGGGGCGCTGCTCGATCCCGACGGCGCCGCCGTCGCCGCCGCGCTCGAGGCCGCCGGGGTGCCCGTCGCCATGCGCGTGTTCGTCGACGACGACGAGACCGCGCTCGAGCAGGCGCTGGCGTCCGCGGTGGCGCTCACGGTCGTCCTCGCGGGCGATGGCGGCTCGGCCGGCGACGTCGTCCGCCGCGTGGTCGCCCGGCTCGCCGGCACGCGCCTCGTGCTCAACGACCGGATGCTCGCCGCGCTCGAGGAGCACTACCGTCGCGGCGACCGGCCGCTGCCCCGGCGCGCCGAGCGTCTTGCCCTCCTGCCCCAGGGCGCCTCCGTGTGGCTGGTCGACCACGGCGAGCCGGGCTGGGCGGTGGACGCCGGCGGGCGCGCGTTCATCGTGCTGCCGCGGGGCGGTCCGCTGGCGCCCGCGCTCCGCCAGCAGCTCACCGACTACGTGGCCGATCACGTGCCGGCGCGCGGCACGGTCGCGGTCAGGACGCTCCGGACGGCCGGGGTGTCGCTCGCCGCGCTCGAGGATCGCCTCGCGGCGTGGATCGGCCGGGAGGGCGGCGTCGCTGTCAGCGTCGTGCCGGCGGCGGGCGAGGTGTGGGTGCGGCTGCGCGCGCGCGGCCAGACCCCCTCGGCGGCCGCGGAGGCCGTCGAGCGGGCCGAGACGGAGATCCGGGGACTCCTCGGCCCCGACTGCTTCGGTCGTGACGAGGAGACGCTCGAGCAGGCGGTGGCCCGTCGACTCCTGGCGCGGGGGCTCACCCTCTCGGTTGCGGAGTCGTGCACGGGCGGGCTGCTCGGCCATCGCCTCACCAGCGTGCCGGGCTCGTCGCGCTACTTCGAGCGCGGGGTCCTCGTGTACTCCAACGAGGCCAAGCAGGAGATGCTCGGGGTTCCCGAGGTGATCCTGCGAGCGCACGGCGCCGTGAGCGCCCCGTGCGCCGAGGCGATGGCCCGCGGGATCGCCGAGCGCAGCCGGACCGCCTGCGGCCTCAGCATCACCGGGATCGCGGGTCCCGACGGCGGCACCCCGACCAAGCCGGTCGGCACGGTGTTCATCGGCCTCGCCACCCCGGGCCACCTCGCGGCCCGTCACTTCCTCTTCAGCGGCGATCGCGCGGCGGTGAAGTGGCAGTCCACGCAGATGGCGCTCGACATGCTGCGCCGGGCGCTCGAGGAGGACTCGACGCCATAGCGATCCGCGCGTTCGTCGCCGTCCTGCTGCCGGACGACGTGCGCATGGCCCTGGCTCGCGAGGTCGGCCGGCTCCAGCCCGTCGCCTCCAACGTGGCGTGGGTCGGGGCCGACCACCTCCACGTCACCCTCAAGTTCCTCGGGGCGACCGACGAGGACCGCCTGCCCGCCGTCCGCGAGGCGCTGGCCCGCGCCGCGGGGACCGCCTCCGCCTTCACCCTCGCCCTGCGGGGCCTCGGCGCGTTCCCCACGCCGTCGCGCCCGCGCGTGATCTGGGCGGGAGCGGCGGAGGGCGCCGGGGCGCTCGCCGCGCTCGCGGGGACCGTCGACCGCGAGCTGGTGGCGCTCGGCGTGCCTCCCGAGACGCGGCCCTTCGCGTCGCACGTCACGCTGGGCCGGGTGCGCGAGCCCCGCCGTGCGCCCCGGCTCGCCGAGGCGCTCGCGACGGCCTCCGAGCGTGTGTTCGGGACCGTCACCGTCGACCGCCTGACGCTGATGCGCAGCGATCTGTCGCCGCGGGGAGCCCGCTACACCGAGCTGGCCGGCTTCGCACTCGGCTGACGAGGGCGGCGGCAGGGCTCCGGAAGCGGCCCCGCGCAGCCGTTCACCCCCGTGAGACCCCGGCAGAGGTGCGCAGTCATCCACCGTCACGCGTTGTTGACATTGACTGGCCGTCGCCGCGCCCCCTAGAATGCTCGTCGAGATCTCCCGCTGATGGGCCGGGCCTGATCGATCGAGCCGATAGATCAAGGAGCCGCGAATGGCCGAAGTCAAGAGCGACCGGAAGCAAGCCCTCGACCTCGCGATCGCCCAGATCGAGCGGCAGTTCGGCAAGGGCGCGGTCATGCGCCTGGGCTCGGGATCCCCGCTGGAGGAGATCGCTTCCATTCCCACCGGGGCCCTCTCGCTCGACGTGGCCCTCGGCGTGGGCGGCCTGCCCCGGGGCCGGGTCAGCGAGATCTACGGCCCGGAGTCGTCGGGCAAGACCACCCTGGCCCTGCACGTCATCGCCGAGGCCCAGCGGCTGGGCGGCGTGGCGGCCTTCATCGACGCCGAGCACGCCCTCGACCCGATCTACGCGAAGAGGCTCGGGGTCAACATCGACGAGCTGCTGATCTCCCAGCCGGACACCGGCGAGCAGGCGCTCGAGATCGGCGAGACCCTGGTGCGCTCCAACGCCGTCGACGTCATCGTGGTCGACTCGGTGGCCGCCCTCGTGCCCCGCGCCGAACTGGACGGCGACATGGGCGACTCGCTCCCCGGCCTGCAGGCGCGGCTCATGTCCCAGGCCCTCCGCAAGCTCACCGCCGCCATCTCGCGCTCGGGCGCCGTCGTCATCTTCATCAACCAGATCCGCGAAAAGATCGGCGTCATGTTCGGGTGCTTTCACTACAGCACCCGCGTCGTCCTCGCCGACGGTCGGACGGAGAAGATCGGCAAGATCGTCAACCAGCGGCTGCCGGTCGAGGTGCTGTCCTGGAATCCGGTCACGCGCAGGATCGAGCCGCGGCGTGTCGTGAACTGGTTCGACAACGGGCGTACCGAGGAGTTCGTCCAGTTCGAGGTCGAGGGAGGGCGCTCCGGTCGACGCTGCTTCGCCGCCACCGAGAACCATCTGATCTTCACGCCCGGTGGTCCAGTGAAAGCGTGTGATCTGCAGGCGGGTGATCACGTCTTGGTGTCCGTGGAAGACTTCTCACGCGCTGTCCCTGGACGCATCGTCAAGCGCTACGTCAAGCCCCCGACGCGCTCGATGCACCGGTTCGACATCGAGGTCGAGGGGCACCACACGTACCTGGTCGACGGAGTGGTGGTGCACAACTCGCCCGAAACCACATCGGGCGGGCGCGCGCTGAAGTTCTACGCCTCCATCCGGCTCGACGTGCGCCGCGTGGAGACGATCAAGCAGGGGACCGAAGCGGTGGGCGTGCGCACCAAGGTGAAGGTCGTCAAGAACAAGCTGGCGCCGCCGTTCCGCGAGGCGGAGTTCGACGTGATCTACGGCGAGGGCATCTCCAAGTCGGGCACCGTGCTCGACGCCGGCGTGGAGCAGGGACTCGTGGAGAAGTCCGGCACCTGGTACACGTACAAGGGCGAGCGCATCGGCCAGGGCCGCGAGAACGCCAAGAAGTGGCTGCAGGAGAACCAGCCGGTGCTCTTCGACCTCGAGGCGAAGCTCCGGGAGGCGCTCGGCCTCCGCGTGCCGGTCCCGCTGAAGGCCTGACCTTGGACTTCGACAAGCTGCTGACGACCGGCGTCTCCCGTGGCGCGTCCGACTTGCACCTCAAGCCCGACGCCGCGCCCGTGCTGCGCATCCACGGCCGCCTCGTCCCGCAGCCGGACCTCGGCGCCATCAGCCCGGAGTGGATGGAGTACGTGGCCCGCCGCGTCCTGCCCGAGAAGCTCTACGCCCAGCTCAAGGAAGGGCGCGAGGTCGACGTGGCCTACACGGTGCCGGCGTACGGCCGCTTCCGCGTGAACTTCTTCCTGGCCAGTCGCGTGATCCGCGCCGTGCTCCGCGCCATCCCCGCCGACAAGGCCTCGTTCGAGGCGCTCGGGCTGCCGCCCGTGCTCGAGAAGCTGGTCATGGAGCGCCGCGGCCTGGTCCTCGTCACGGGCATCAGCGGCGCCGGCAAGTCGACCACGCTGGCCGCCATGATCGACTACATCAACCGCAAGCGGAACGACCACATCGTCACCATCGAAGACCCGATCGAGTTCACCCACGACGATCAGAACTGCGTGATCACCCAGCGCGAGATCGGCACGGACTCGCCGGACTTCGCCACCGCGCTCCGCGCGGCGCTCCGCGAGGATCCGGACGTCATCCTCGTGGGCGAGATGCGCGACGCCGAGACCATGGGCGTGGCGCTGCACGCCGCCGAGACCGGCCACCTGGTGTTCTCCACGCTGCACACCCTGAACGCGATGGAGACGGTCAACCGCATGATCGGGATGTTCCCCGCGCACCAGGAGCAGCAGATCCGCGACCAGCTCGCCGCCGTGCTCCAGGGCATCGTCTCGCAGCGCCTCGTGCCGCGCGTGGGCGGCGAGAGCCGGGTGCCCGCGGTCGAGGTCATGGTGGGCAGCGCGCTCATCCGCGAGTGCATCCGCGAGTCCAAGCGCACCCCGGAGATCACCCAGGTCATCGCGGCCGGCCAGGCCGCCTACGGCATGCAGACCTTCGACCAGTCCGTCCTCACGCTCTATCGGGACGGAATCATCGCCTACGAGACAGCGCTCGAGACGGCGACGAGCCCGGACGACTTCGCCCGCAGGGTGCGCGGCATCTTCTCGTCGTCCGAGATGGGCTTCGACCAGGGCGACAAGAAGCAGGAGGAGCGCCCCGCCGAGGTGCTCCGCACGCCCGCCACGCGTCCGTTCTCGCGGACGTAGCCTCGGATCGCGCCCGCGCCTCCGCGAGTCCTCGACCTCCGCGCCGCCCGGCTCGTCGCCGCCGACCTGCTCTCGCGTCACGCCTGGACGCGCGCCACGCTCGCTGCCCGCATGCGCCGTCGCGGCGCTCCGGGGGACGTCGCCGACGAGGTCGCCGCCGACATGGTGGCGCGCGGCCACGTGGACGACGGCGCCTTCGCGCGCGCGTGGGTCGAGACCCGCGCCGCACGCTACGGCCCGGCGCGCCTGCGCGCGGAGCTCCGGGCCAAGGGCGTGGCCGGGCCGTTGATCGAGGCCGCGCTGGCCGCCGCCACGGGCGAGCGCCAGCTCGAGCAGGCCCGGGCGCTGGCGCGCCGGCGGCTCGCCGCGCTCCGGCGCGCCGGCCCGGACCGCGCGGCGGCGCGCCTGCGCGACCACCTGCTGCGGCGAGGCTATCCGCCGTCGGTGGTGGGGCGCGTTCTCAAGGAGGTCCTTCCCGGGCTGCGGGAGGAAGGCTGACCCAGACCGGGTGATACAATGACATTTCCATGACCGGCGCCGAGCTACGCGACGCATTCCTGCGATACTTCGAGCGAAACGGCCACGCGAGGGTCGCCTCGTCGCCCCTCGTGCCTGCCGGCGATCCGACCCTTCTCTTCACCAGCGCCGGCATGGTCCAGTTCAAGGGCGTGTTCCTGGGCGAGGACCGGCGCGACTACGTGCGGGCGACCACGTGCCAGAAATGCGTGCGGGCCGGCGGCAAGCACAATGACCTCGAGAACGTGGGACGCACCGCGCGGCACCACACGTTCTTCGAGATGCTCGGGAACTTCTCCTTCGGCGACTACTTCAAGGCCGAGGCCGTCCGCTTCGCCTGGGAGTTCCTCACGCGCGACCTCGCCATCGACCAGGCGCGGCTGAAGGCGACCGTGTTCACCGACGACGACGACGCCTTCGGGCTCTGGAAGACGATCGCCGGCCTGTCCGACGACCGGATCCTCCGGCTGGGCGAGAAGGACAACTTCTGGGCCATGGGCGACACGGGCCCCTGCGGGCCCTGCTCCGAGGTCCACTTCCATCAGGGCGACGACCTGCCGTGCGCCGAGGAGGCCGCCGGGCGCGCGTGCCTGGGGCCCGCGTGCGAGTGCGACCGCTGGCTCGAGATCTGGAACCTCGTCTTCATGCAGTTCAACCGTGACGCCCAGGGGGTCATGACGCCGCTGCCGCGGCCGTCGATCGACACCGGGATGGGCCTCGAGCGGATTGCCGCCGTCATCCAGGGCAAGCGGTCGAACTACGATACGGATCTCCTCGCCCCCCTCATCCGCCGGACGGCCGAGCTCGCGGGCAAGGCGTACGGGCGCGACGAGGAGGACGACGTCTCCATGCGCGTGATCGCTGATCACGCGCGGGCGGCCACCTTCCTGATCGCCGACGGGGTGTTCCCGTCCAACGAGTGGCGCGGCTACGTCCTGCGCCGGATCATGCGCCGGGCCATGCGCCACGGCCGCCGCCTCGGGCTCGCGGAGCCGTTCCTCTGGACGACCGTCGCCTGGGTCGGTGACGTCATGGGCGAGGCCTACCCGGAGATCGGGGAGGACCAGGCTCGGCTGCGCGACACCGTGCGCCAGGAAGAGGAGCGCTTCGCCGAGACCCTCGACGCCGGCATGGCCAAGCTCGAAGAGTATCTCGGCTCGCCCGACGCCGCAGCGCGGGCGCACGCCGAGGTCCATGGGGAGAGGGGTCAAGGACGCGTCGTCGACGGCAAATTCCTGTTCACGCTCTACGACACGTACGGATTTCCCCGGGATCTGGCCGAAGATGTGTTGACCGATAAGGGCTGGGTGGTTACCGACGAGACCGAAGCCACGTGGACCGCGGAGATGGAAGCCCAGCGCCAGCGGGCGCGCGCGGGCGCGGCCTTCGCCGCCGACGAGGGCGAGCCGGGCACGGTCGGGCTCTACCAGCGGCTGTCCGACGAGATCGGCGCCGTCACCTTCGTCGGCTACGAGACCCTGACCACGCCGGCGCGCGTGCTGGCGATGGTGAAGGGGACCGAGCGCGTGCGCGACGCGGCCCAGGGCGACGAGGTCGAGGTGATCCTCGACCGGACGCCCGCCTACGCCGAATCCGGTGGTCAGATGGGCGACACGGGCAGCCTCATCGGCCGCCAGGGCCGCGGCGAGATCGTGGACACGTACTACCGCGGCTCCAGGCTCATCGTCCATCGCGTGCGCGTCACCTCGGGCGGCTTCCACGAGAACGAGGACGTCGCGGCCACGGTGGAGTCGCCGCGCCGGATGGGGCTGCGCCAGCATCACACCGGCACCCACCTCCTCCACGCCGCCCTCAGGAGGATCCTCGGCAGCCACGTCGCCCAGGCGGGCTCGCTGGTGGCGCCCGACCACCTCCGCTTCGACTTCTCGCACGGCGCCTCCATGAAGGACCGCGAGGTCGAGCAGATCGAGGAGCTGGTCAACGAGCAGGTCCAGGCCAACACCGCCGTCACCCACACCGAGATGGACCTCAAGGAGGCGCTCGCCGGGGGCGCCATGGCGCTCTTCGGCGAGAAGTACGGCGAGCGCGTGCGGGTGGTGCGCATCGGCGACTTCTCGACCGAGCTCTGCGGCGGCACCCATCTCGACGCCACCGGCCAGCTCGGCTTCTTCAAGGTCGACGCCGAGGGCGCGGTGGCCGCGGGGGTCCGCCGGATCGAGGCCGTGGCCGGCACGGCCGCCGTCGCAGCGGTCGCGCGCCAGGAGCGGGTGCTGAAGCAGGTCGGCGAGATCCTCAAGACCGCGCCCGCGGAGGCGCCGCAGCGCCTGCGCCAGCTGCTGGAGGAGCGCCGGACCCTCGAGAGGCAGCTGGAGGCGCTCGAGGCCCGCCTGGTGCGCTCGCGCGCCGAAGACCTCGTGGCCGGCGCCCGCCAGATCGGCGGCGTGGCGGTGGTGGCCGCGCGCGTGGACGGCCTCGACGCCGACGGGCTGCGTGCGATGGTGGATACTCTCCGGGACCGGCTCGGCTCGGGCGTGGTCTGCGTCGGCGGCGCCGTCGACGGCAAGGTCAGCATCGTGGCCGCGGTCACCAAGGACCTGACCAAGCGCTTCCACGCCGGGAAGATCGTCCAGGAGGTCGCGCGGGCCGCCGGCGGCAGCGGCGGGGGCCGTCCCGACCTGGCGCAGGCCGGCGCCAAGGATGCCTCGACGCTCGACGCCGCTCTGGACAAGGTCTACAGCCTCGTCGCAGGGTGAGGGCGACGCGGGTTGGGGGCGTCTTCAACCCTGTTTGCTAAGATGGTCGCGGTGACGACGGCAAATCTTGCCGCCTCCGGCGTGGGAACCACCAGCCCGGGCACCGCTTTGGTGCCGCGCCTGCCGATTGCTCTGGAAGGACCCGCCTGTCCGCGGGCGCCGAGGAGACCATGAGCGACGCGTTGGGACGCATCCTGATCGTGGACGACGAGACACCGGTGGTCGAGGTGCTGAGCGAGTACTTCACCTCGCAGGGCTACAAGGTGGAGACGGCGCCCAACGGCGCCGATGCGCTCAACGCCGTCCGCCACGAGCGGCCGGATCTCGTCCTGCTCGACATCCGCATGCCCGGCATGGACGGCGTCGAGGTGCTGCGGCGGCTGCGCGATCTCGACAGCAGCATCGCGGTGATCATGGTCACGGCCAACGAGGACGTGGCGCTGGCGCGGGAGACGCTCAAGATCGGCGCCTTCGACTACGTCGCCAAGCCCTTCGACTTCCGGTACCTCGATCGGGCGGTGGCCGCGGGCCTCCTGCAGGCCGAGACGCCCATGGCCTTCGGGACCGCGCCCACCGACAACGACGACGATCCCTGGCGCCGGCTCGCGGTGCGCATCTTCCGCGCCGTGCGCGGCATGACCCTCCAGGGGCGGGCGGCCACGGGCGAGCGCCTCGAGAACGCCGTGCTGGCCGGCGCGCGCGACGCCAGCAACGGCCATCCCGGGGGCGCCGTCCAGCACCTCAACGAGGTCGCCCTCCTCGTCGGGATCGCCGCCGATCTCGGGGACATCCGCATGACGGCGCGCTCGGAGATCGAGGCGGCCCTCGCGGCCGTGCGCAAGGCGCTGTAATCACTCGAAGGGGGCTTCGACGGCCCCCTCCGAGCCGCCCCCACCGAACCGTTGCGCCGGCAAAGCCGGCGCTCGAACCTCGAGGGCATGGCGTTGCGACGAAGAGTCATCGGTGCGCTCATAGGCATCGTCATGCTCGGCGCGGGGTGTGTGTCGGTGGGGGGCGCGGTGCCGGGAGCGCCCGCGCATCATCGGGAGCGGGGCTTCGCCAATCCCGGGGGCCCCACGAGCAGCGCGACGGCGTGGACGCGCGTGTCGTTCTTCGTGCGGCGCGTGCTCGCCAGCACCTTCATGCCCCAGCACGCCGACCTGCCCGTGGCGGCCAACGACGGGCGCCGGCTGCGGCAGGTGGCCGGCGCGCCGACCCTGACCTGGGTGGGGCACTCGACCCTGCTGATCCAGCTCGACGGCGTCAACGTCCTCACGGATCCTCAGTGGTCCGCGCGTGCCAGCCCGGTGTCCTTCGGCGGGCCGCGCCGCGTGACGCGGCCCGGGCTCGCCTTCGACGACCTGCCGCCCGTCCACGTCGTGGTGATCTCGCACGACCACTACGATCACCTCGACGTCGCCACGGTCCGCCGCCTGGCCGCCGCGCATCACCCGCGCTTCCTCGTCCCGCTGGGGCTCAAGGCGTGGTTCGCCGAGCTCGGGATCACCGACGTCGAGGAGCTGGACTGGTGGAACGCGCGGACGATCCAGGAGCTGACCTTCACCTGCGTGCCCGCGCATCACTTCTCGGGCCGCACCCTCCGGGACCGCAACCGCCGGCTGTGGAGCGGCTGGACCATCGCCGGCCGCGCGCGGCGCCTCTACTTCGCCGGCGACACCGCCTACTTCGCCGGCTTCGCGGAGATCGGCCGGCGCCTCGGTCCGTTCGACGTCGCCGCGCTGCCGATCGGCACCTACCTGCCGCCGGTGATCATGAAGGCGAGCCACACCACGCCCCAGGAGGCGCTCGACGCCTTCCGCGACGTCGGCGGGCGCGTCCTCGTGCCCATCCACTGGGGAACCTTCGACCTCGCCGACGAGCCGCTCGAGGAGCCGCCGAAGCTCCTCGAGACCTTCGCCCGCCGCCGCGGCCTCGGCGCCGAGCGGGTGTGGATCCTTCGCCACGGCGAGACGCGCGAGTGGTGACGTTCAGCTACACGCGCTCGAGCAGGAGGCCCTTCAGGTAGCCGGTCTCGGGAACGGTGAGGAGCACCGGGTGATCCGCGGCCTGGCCGAGCGTGGCCAGGGTGCGGAGCCTGAGGCCGGCGTCACCCGCCGCCTCGCGGCAGATCGCCTCGAACCGCGCCTCGGTGACGTGGTGAGAGCACGAGAAGGTCGCCAGCAGCCCGCCGGGCGGCAGCAGCCGCATCGATCGCAGATTGATCTCCTTGTAGCCGCGCGCCGCCGCCTCGACGGCCGCGCGGCCGCGCGTGAACGGCGGCGGGTCGAGCACGATCAAGTCGAACCGCGCGCGCTCGCGCTCCAGCCGCCGGAGCTCGTCGAAGGCGTTGGCGTCGACGAGCCGGGCGCGGTCGGCGACGCCGTTGAGCGCCAGGTTCTCCCGGGCGCCCGCGAGGGCCTCGGCCGAGGTCTCGATGCCGACGGCCTCACGCGCGCCCGCCACGAGGGCCGCACAGGCGAAGCCCGCCGTGTAGCAGAAGGCGTCGAGCACGCGACGTCCGGCGGCGAGCGCGGCGACCCGGGCGCGGTTCTCGCGCTGGTCGAGGTAGTGCCCGGTCTTGTGGCCGCCGCCGAGCCGGACGCGGAAGGTGACCGGGCCCTCCCGCACGTCCACGGCCGCAGGCCCTTCGCGGCCGACCCAGCCGCGCGCGGGCTCGAAGCCCTCCAGCCGCGCCGCCGTCGCGTCGTCGGCAAGGAGCACCGGCAGATCCCCGACGACCCGGCGGAGGGCGGCGACCAGCGTGGCCCGGGCCCCGGCCGTGCCGAGGGTGAGGCTCTGGAGCACGAGGACGTCCGTGAAGCGGTCGACGACGAGGCCCGGTAGACCGTCGGCCTCGCTCCAGACCAGCCGGGCCAGGGCGGGGTCGGGCCGGCGGGCGACCGCCGCGGCGATGCGCCGGGCGAAGAAAGCCTCGTCGAGGGCCTCGTCGTCCCAGGTCGCGAGCCGGCAGCAGAGCGCCGGGCGCGGGTTGAAGAAGCCACGGCCCACGAAGTGCCCGGCGAAGTCGACGACGGTCACGGCCTCGCCGGGCTCGACGGCGCCGATCTCCGCGACGTCGCCCTTGAAGAGCCACGGGTGCACCCGGGCTCGCGCCTCGCGCCCCTTCTTCAGCCTGAGCACCCCACCGCGCATGCGGGTGAGCTTAACGCGACCGCCGAGAGCTCCGAGCGTCGGGGGTCTGGGGAACGAGCAGCGCCCTGGGTTTCCCAGGGCGCTTGCGAGCGTTGGGGGGTCTGGGGGGCGCCCGGAGCCCCCCAGCCTCAACTAGATCCTGCGCAGCACGACCACCATCAGCAGGGGGTGGCGCGACTTCTCGAGGATCTGGTGCGGCTTGAAGCCGAAGAACCACTGCTCGAACGCGAAACCGCCGGCCAGCGCCACCAGCGCCCGGAGCTCCTGGGGGAAGACCATCCGCGACAGATGGGTCTGCCGGTAGATGCGGCGCGTGCCGTTCTCGACGGCCTCCAGCGTCATCCGCTCGCGGAAGACCTGGCTCACCGGATCGACGTCGTGCAGGGCCGAGAACGACGCCCGCACGATCAGGCGGCCCCGCCGCCGCGACCACGACCAGGCCCGCGCCGGATCCGTCCAGGAGGAGGTCATGTAGCGGTCGAAGATGTAGAGTCCGCCCCGTCGGAGGGCTCGCGCCACGCACCTGAGATGCGCGACCAGCGCCTCGTTGGTGAGCAGGTGGCCCTGGGAGTCCTGCATGCAGATCGCCGCGTCGACCGGCCGGGTCAGGCGGAAGTCGGTCATGTCGCCCACCACGGCCTCGCCGCGATACCCCTTCTCGGCCAGGCGCCGGCGCAGGAAGTCGATGTTCTTCGGGGAGAGGTCCAGCCCGACCGTCTCGTAGCCGCGCCCGGCGAGGCGCATGAGGTGCGGCCCGGTGCCGCAGGCGATGTCGAGCACGCGGCGGACCGGGCGCCGGGCGTACCGCTTGAAGCAGTGGACGAGGAAGTCGACCTCGCCCTTGCGGTTCATGTCGAAGGCGATCTCGTAGAGCCTCGGCGCCGAGTACTCGCGGGTGCGGTCACGGCCGCGCGGGGCGCTCATCGAAGAGCTCCCCACCAGGCCAGCATCGACTCCCGGATGACCCATGCCGCGGCGATCCCCGTCCGTCCCGACGGGTCCCAGGCATGGGCGACCTCGACCAGGTCACCGCCGATGACCCGGCAGCGGGCGAGCAGGTGGACGATCTCGACGAGCTCGCGGACGTCGATCCCGCACGGCTCGGGCGAGCCGGTGCCCGGCGCCTGAGACGGGTCCAGGACGTCGATGTCGATCGTCACGTAGAGCGGGCGGCCGGCCAGCTCGGGCAGGAGGGACCGCACGGCGTCCACCGGGCGCCCCGCGAAGCCCGGGAAGAAGCGGGGCCGCCGGCGCTCGTACTCCTCGCGCGCGCCCGTCCTGATCCCGACCTGATACACCCGCTCCGGCGGGACGACGTCCATCACCCGCGCCATCGCGGAGGCGTAGTTGTACCGCTCGCCCAGGAACTGCTCGCGCAGGTCGGGATGGGCGTCGAGCTGCAGCACGCAGAGGTCGGGGAAGGCCGGGGCCAGCGTCTCGATGACAGGCACGGTCGCGGTGTGATCGCCGCCGAGCATGTAGGGCAGCAGGCCGGGATGCCACCAGGCGGCGATCTGCTCCCGGGCGGCGTCGAGCTGCTCCCGCGGCGGGGCGCCATCGGGCAGCTCGCAGTCCCCGACGTCGGCCAGCGGCAGATCCTCCAGATCGCGGCCGAGGAGCGGGGAGTACGTCTCGACCGAGTCGGAGGCGAGCCGGAGGTCGCGGGGGCCGGCGTCGGCCCCCTTCCTCAGATTCACCCGGCCCTCGAAGGGGATGCCGTAGACGATGATGCGGGAGCCCGCCAGCAGCCGCTGGCAGGCGATGAAGCGAGGCGAAACCTCGCGCAGGGCTCTAGACCAGGTCTTCTTCGGCGAGCAGGGTGATGGCGGCCAGCGCGCAGCCGACCCGCTCCACGGTGTGCTCGACAGCGAAGACCTTCTTCTCGCGCATGACCTCGCCCCGTACCCGGAACGCCTCGTCCAGCATCGCGTGGATCTGGCACTCGGCATGCTCGCGGCTGGCGATGCCGTGGAACTCCATGATCACGCCGTTCTTGGCCGGGTCGTCCGGGATGCCGTAGCCGACGGCCGCGGCCACCGTCTCGCCGGGGACGTCGCTGGTCATGGCCGCATAGGCCGTGGGGATGATGGCGCCGGGCTTGATCTTCGGCAGCTCGATTACGGGAACGTCGGGGGGCAGGATGCTGGAGACCTTGATGAGGTTGATGTTGCCGATGCCGGCCGCGAGGAGCGCGTTGTCGAAGGCATTGAGGATCGTGCCGCCCTCTGCGTGCCCCGCGGTCGCCGCCGCCATCGTCACTCGCGTCATCCGTTCGCTCCTCCCATCGTGTGGTTGGGTGCCTCCCATCCTCCCTCGCGCGACGGTGCGCGAGTCCGTTCATTTCGTCACTGTCAACTGCGCGTCGACCGAATGCAAGGAAAAACTGCGCTCGCGACGCGCGCCGAGGCGCCGGCGAGGCCCGCCCAAAGGTGCTCGCGGACGCGTTTTTTTCTTGCAATCGCAAAAACCGGACCATACAGTGACTTCAATTGACTGACGCGGCGAGATTTTTCGTCGCGCGAGCGGCGGCGCCGGGCGACGGGCCGCAGGAGACGTGCGGTAGATGACTGGACCGGACCAGACAGGAGGGAACGTGGATTGAACGCGCTGGGACGCCATCTCCTCCTCGAGTTGTTCGATTGCGACTCCGACGCCATCAACGACCTCGAGACCGTGAAGGGCGCTCTGGTCGAAGCGGCGAAGCGGGCACAGGCCACCATCGTCGACGTCGTCTTCCACGAGTTCAACCCGTTCGGCATCAGCGGTGTCGTCGTCATCGCCGAATCGCACCTCTCGGTCCACACCTGGCCCGAGTACCGGTACGCCGCGGTCGACATCTTCTCCTGCGGCGACACCCTGCAGCCGGAGATCGCGGCCACCTACCTCGTGAAGGAGTTCGGCGCCGGGAAGACCTCGGTGGTCGATGTCCAGCGAGGCATGTTCCTCAACGCGCCGAGGCCCCTCAACAACAAGACGGTGACCAGCAAGGCGGCAGTCGCCTTCCGTTGATCACCCCTTGATCACTCCACAGTCGTACAAGTGGTTCTTCGAGCCCACCACCCCCGTCGAGGGGCACATGCACGCCATCCGGCGGACGGTGGTCGAGGCCCAGACCAAGTTCCAGCACGTCGAGATCCTGGAAACCGCCGCCTATGGCAAGACCTTGATCCTCGACGGGAGGATCCAGTCCAGCCAGGGTGACGAGTTCATCTACCACGAGGCGCTCTGTCACCCCGGCCTGCTCGCCGTGGAGGGGGCGCCCCGGAGCGCGCTCGTCATCGGCGGGGGCGAGGGCGCCACCCTGCGCGAGATCCTCCGCTACCCCTCGATCCAGCGGGCGGTCATGGTCGACATCGACGGCGAGGTCGTCGAGCTGTGCCGGCAGCACCTGCCCGAGATGCACCGGGGCGCCTTCGACGACCCCCGCACGGAGGTGCGTCACGAAGACGCTCGCGCCTACCTCGAGCACGGCCGCGAGCCGTTCGATTTCATCACCATCGATCTCACCGAGCCCCTCGAGGAGGGACCCGCCTGCATGCTCTTCACCCGGGAGTTCTACGGCCTCGTCCGCGACCGCCTGACGCCGGGCGGGGCCATGACCCTGCAAGCCGGCATGACCAAGATCGGGGAGCTCGCCTTCTACACCTCGATCCACCGCACGCTGCGCGAGGTCTTTCCAATCGTCGCCGGCTACCAGACGTTCATCTCGTGCTTCGGCACGCCGTGGGGCTTCATCGCGGCCACCAGAAAGGTCGATCCGCGCAAGCAGGACGCCGCCGCGATCGACCGCCTGATCGCGGACCGCGTGAAGGGTGACCTGGCGTACTGGGACGGGCAGACCCACCTGCACGCCTTCGGGCTGCCGAAGTTCGTGCGCAAGGCCATCGACGCCCAGAGCCGCATCGTCACGGACCGGAACCCCTTGATCGTGTCCTGAGGGGCGGGCCGCGTGCCCGCCCGGGGCCTCGGGGTCGTCGCGCTCATCATCATCGCGGGACTCATCATCGGATCGCTGCTGGGCGAGCTCCTCGGCCACCTCATCCCCTGGCAGTGGGCCCAGGATCTGTTGACCCGCGGTCCCAGCATCGGCTTCGCCTCGCCGATCACCCTCGACCTCAAGCTCCTGACCCTGTCCTTCGGGTTCACGTTCAAGGTCAATCTCGTGGGTGTCCTCGGGATCCTGATCGCCGCCTTCACCCTGCGCCGGATGTGAGCGACGGCCTCCTCCTTCGAGTCTCCGCCGGGCGAGCGGGTGGTGCTGGCGTCGGCCTCTCCCCGGCGCCGCGAGCTGCTCGGCCGGCTCTGTGCGAGCTTCGACGTCGTCCCCGCGCGGATTGACGAGCGGCTCCCCCCCGGGCCTCTGGAGGCCGCCGTCGCCGCGCTGGCCCTCGAGAAGGCCCGGGCCGTCGCGGCGAGCCGGACCGGCGGGCTCGTGCTGGCTGCCGACACGGTGGTCACGATCGACGGGGACGTGCTCGGCAAGCCCGCGGATGCCGCTGACGCGCAGCGGATGCTCCGGCGCCTGCGCGGGCGCTGGCACGAGGTGATCACGGGTCTCGCGGCGGTCGACGTCGCTTCCGGGCGCAGCGAGACGGCCGCGGTCACCAGCCGCGTGCTGATGGCGCGGTATCCGGACGCCGTCCTCGAGGAGTACGTGGCGGGCGGCTCGCCGCTGGACAAGGCGGGCGCCTATGCGATCCAGGATCTCGACGGCGCGCTCGTCGACGGCCTCGTCGGCTCCTACACGAACGTCATCGGGCTGCCCCTGGCCGAGACCCGGCGCCTGCTCGAAGCCTTCGGGGTCGCCCTCAGCGGCGCCGGGACGCCGGCCGCTTGACGGCCTGGTAGAGCATGTCCTCCGGCCTGGGCAGGGCCAGCGTCGGGGGCAGGGGCGTCTGGCCGCGAATCATCGCGATGGTGTCGCGCAGCTGCACCGCGGTGACGTCGCCGTTCGGCAGGTAGAGGGCCCGCGAGGCCTCCAGGCGCGCTGCGAACTCGTCGGGGGCGCCGACGACCCGCCGGGCAAGCTTCGTGGCCAGCGCCTCCGCGCCGGCGCCGGCGAGCTGGCGCTCGGCGGCGCGTAGCGCGCGGATGAAGGCCTGGATCTCCGCGTCTGGCGGGAGGCGATCGGCGCGCGCGAAGATCGCGGCGCCCATCGTGGCGTGGCCGAGGCTCTTCTCGACGGCGGCCGGCGTGCGCAGATCGGCGAGCAACCAGGCCTCGCCGTCGGCGAGCAGGCGGCCGGCGAACGGCTCGTGGACGAGGCCGGCCGCGACGTCGCCGGCTGCGACGGCGGCGACGAGGCCTCGCGCGCCGAGGCTCACCAGGTCGACGTCGGTGAGCTTGACCCCGGCCCGGGACAGGAGCGCTCCGAACCAGGTCTGCTCGTGGCCGCCCGGCGCCGACAGCCCGACCCGCGCGCCGGCCAGGTCGCGCACGGCGCGCACGCGCGCCGCCGCCTGGTTCGCGACGAGCACGGCGACGGGCGGCGCCGCGGTGAGCCCGAACACGACCCGGGGCGATTGCCGGGCGATCCGCGGGCCGAAGCGGAGCAGCGACTCGAGCGAGGTGGCGGCAAGGTCGACCTGGCCCTGCGCGAGGGCCTCGGCCGCGCCGACCTCCGCGCGCGTGAGGCGCAGGGTGACGGGGAGTCCCTCACGGGCGAAGTAGTCTTCCGCCTCGGCGACGTGGAGCGGGAGATACTCGGATGACGTCGGCGGCCCGCTCACGGCCACCGTCAACGCCTGGAGCAGGAGGATGAGCCCGAGCATGGCGTCAGGATCCGTGCGGCGGCGCTGGCGCCGTCTCCCGGGGCCCCCGCACGATGCGGTCAAGGCGCGCTTGCTGCGGCTCTATCGCGCGCTCGAGCGGCGGTTCGGCCCCCAGCGCTGGTGGCCGGGCCGCACGCCGTTCGAGGTCGCGGCCGGCGCCGTGCTGACCCAGAACACGGCCTGGACCAACGCCGCGGGCGCCGTCGCCGCGCTGCGCGCCGCGCGCCGGCTCACGCCGGCCGCGCTCGCCGGCGCGCCCCGGCGGCGGCTCGCGGCGATCGTCCGGTCGTCGGGGACGTACCGCGTCAAGGCCGCGCGCCTGCAGGCCTTCACCGCGTGGCTGCTCGCGCGGTTCGGCGGCCGATTCAGCGGGCTCCGTGCGGCGCCGCTGGCGGCGCTGCGCCGCGAGATGCTGGGCGTGGCCGGGCTCGGTCCCGAGACCGTGGACGCCATCCTGCTCTACGCGGCCCACCGGCCCGTCTTCGTCGCCGACGCCTACACCCGGCGCGTGCTCGCGCGCCACCGGTTGCTGCGCGCCGGGGCGGGCTACGAGACGGCGCGCGCGCTCGTCGAAGCGCACCTGCCCTCGGATCCCGCGCTGTTCAACGAGTATCACGCGCTGATCGTCGCGGTGGCCAAGACGCACTGCCGCGCGGCGCCCCGCTGCGAGGGCTGCCCGCTCAGGTTCGACCTCGGGGGGCGGCCGCCCGCTCGAGGATGAGCGCGGCCAGGCGCTCGGCGGCGTCGGGCACCGCGAGCCGCCGGGCCTGGTCGCCCATCTTCTTGAGCGTCTGCGGCGCGGCGAGCAGGGCGCGCACGCGATCGAGCAGCGTGTCCGGGGTGAGCTCGGCCTGCGGCAGCACGGCGCATCCGCCGGCCCGCTCCACGAAGCGCGCGTTCTGCGTCTGCTCGTCGCCGCTCGTGCCCGGCAACGGCACGTAGAGCGCGGGCACGCCGAGGTGGCAGCACTCGTTGACGGTGCCGGCGCCCGCGCGGCCGGCCACGAGCGAGGCGGCGGCGTACACCGCGGCCAGCTCCGGGCCGACGAAGGGCGTGATGACGTACCGCCGGGCCAGCGCCGCCGGCAATTCGGCCTGGCGCTCTTCGAGCCACCAGCGATCGCCGGTGGCCGGGTTGTCGCCGCACTGGTGCAGGATCTGGGTCAGCTCGAGCCACGCGGGCAGGCCCTCGCCGATCGCCCGATTGATCCGCTGCGCGCCCTGGGCGCCGCCCGTCACGTAGACGAGCGGGAGTGCCGGGTCGAGCCCGAAGCGCGCGAAGGCTTCCGCGGCCGTTCCCCCGCGCAGCTCGGGGCGGAGCGGATTGCCCGTGCGCACGACCCGGGCCGGCGGGAAGCCCCCGGGCGCCGGCGCGGGGAAGGTCACGGCGATCCGATCGGCGATCCGGGCCGCGAGGCGATTGGCCAGGCCGGGCACCGTCGTCTGCTCGTGGATCACGACGCGGATGCCGGCCAGCGCGGCGGCCAGCACCACGGGCAGCGCCACGAATCCCCCCGTGCCGAAGACGACGTCGGGCCGCAGCCGGCGCAGCAGGCGCCACGACGCCAGGACGCCGGCGGGCACGTTGACGGCGAGGTCGGCGACGTTCTGCCATGACCAGTAGCGCCGCAGCTTGCCGGCCGGGATCGCGTGGTAGGCGATGCCGCGCTCGGGGACCAGCCGCGCCTCGACGCCGGCACGGCTGCCGATCCAGGCGATCTCGACGCGGCGCTGCCGCAGCACCGCGGCGACGGCGAGACCCGGGCTCGTGTGGCCGCCGGTCCCGCCCCCGGCGACGACGATCATCGGTCGCGCTGGCGCTCGAGCGCGAGCTCGACGAGGCGGTCAATCAGCGCCGTGTAGGAGAGCCCCGAGGCCTCCCACATGCGGGCGTACGCGCTCGTCGAGGTGAAGCCGGGGATGGTGTTGATCTCGTTCACGATGACGCGCTCGCCCTCGAGGAAGAAATCGACGCGCGCCATGCCGGCACAGTCGATCGCGCGGAAGGCCGCGATCGCGAGCTCCTGCATCCGGCGCGTGATCTGGGGCGACACGGGCGCGGGGATCACCAGCTGGGCCTGGCCCTCGGCGTACTTGGTCGCGTAGTCGTACCACTCCGCGCCGTAGCGGATCTCCCCGGGTTGCGACGCCACCGGTCGATCGTTGCCGAGCACGCTGACCTCGATCTCCCGCGCCGTGACGCCGCGCTCGACCAGGATCTTGCGGTCGTGGCGGGCCGCGACGGCAAGCGCGGCGGCGAGCTCGCCCGGGTGGCGGACCTTGCTGATCCCGACGCTCGACCCCAGGTTGCAGGGCTTGACGAAGCACGGGAAGCCAACGGTCGCGGCGACCTGACGCTCGGTCGCCGCGGGATCCTGCCGCCACTCGTGGCGCAGGACGACGAGGTATTCGACCACGGGCAGCCCGTGCGCGCGGAAGAGCGCCTTCATCGCGGCCTTGTCCATGCCGACCGCGGAGGCGAGCACGCCGGCGCCGACGTAGGGCACGTCGGCGAGCTCCAGCAGGCCCTGCACGGTGCCGTCCTCGCCGTAGGGACCGTGCAGCATGATGACGACGACGTCGAGGCCCTCGCGCAGCTCCGCGGGCAAGCCGCCGGCCGGCTCGCTGCGCGCGAGCGCGGTCTCGTGCGTGATGATCGCGGACTCCGCGCGATCGGCGAGGGCCTTCTTCACCGAGCCGGTCGCGTCGTCCGCGGGCAGCGCGATGCGCGCCTCGCTGGCGAGCGCGCGCATCGGATCGCCGCCGACGACCCAGCGGCCGTCGCGCGCGATGCCGATCGGCACCACGCGATGTCCGCTGCGCTCGAGCGCGGCGATCACCGACGCGGCGGAGGCGAGCGAGACCTCGTGCTCCCCCGAGCGACCGCCGAAGATCACGCCGACGCGCAACGCCACGCCGTCATTTTACCAGCCCACCCCTGACAACCTCCGGCAGCCGCGTACGGGTAGCCCGGTGGGCGGACGGCGTCGACATTGCCGCCTCCCGCCCGGACGTACTGCGTGCAGGGCTCGGGATCCCGTTCTGATCGAGATGGGGGGTTCGACCCCCCCATGCCCCTTCCACGCTCGGCCCGCCCCGGCCAAGCCAAGGCGGGCCTCGATCTCGGGCGAACTGAGAGGGGGTTCGACCCCCCATACGCTCGAGCGTTCGGCACCCTCGGCGGGAGTCAGGCTCCGCCCGCCCGCTCTGCACGCCAGCGCTTCCAGGCCGCCAGGCGGCGGGCGATCTCCGCTTCCTGCCCGCGATCCGTCGGCCGGTAGTACGCGCGGCCGCGCAGCGCCTGGGGCAGGTGCTCCTGCTCCACGCGCGCGTCGGGGGCGTCGTGGGCGTACTGGTAGCCGCGGCCGTAGCCGAGGTTCTTCATGAGGCCGGTCGGCGCGTTGCGCAGGTGGAGGGGGACGGGCTCCGCCGGGCGCTGGCGGACGTCGTCGCGCGCCTCGTCCCAGGCGACGTAGACGGCGTTGGACTTGGGCGCCAGCGCCAGGTAGATCACGGCCTGGGCAAGGGCGAGCTCGCCCTCGGGCGTGCCGAGGAAGTGATACGCGTCGCGAGCGGCGAGGGTGAGCGCGAGCGCGGCGGGATCGGCGTTGCCGACGTCCTCGGAGGCGAATCGCACGAGGCGGCGGGCCACGTAGAGCGGGTCCTCGCCGGCCTCGAGCATGCGGGCCAGCCAGTAGAGCGAGGCGTCGGGGTCCGAGTCGCGCAGCGACTTGTGCAGCGCGGAGATGATGTTGTAGTGCTCCTCGCCCGACTTGTCGTAGAGCAGCGTCTTCTTCTGCGCCGCCTCCCGGATGGCCGCCTCGGTCAGGCGCCGCGCGCCGCCCTCCTCGGGCGCCATCCGCACCGCCACCTCGAGCACGTTGAGCGCCGAGCGGGCGTCGCCGTTGGCGATGCGCGCGATCAGGGCCAGCGCCTCGTCGGCGACGTCCGCACGGAGGGCGCCGAGCCCGCGCTCGCGGTCGGCCAGCGCGCGCCCCAGGATGGTGACCACGTCGGGCTCGTCGAGGCCGCGGAGCACGTAGACACGGCAGCGCGAGAGCAGCGCGGAGTTCACCTCGAACGAGGGGTTCTCGGTGGTGGCCCCCACGAGCACGAGGACCCCGCTCTCCACGTGGGGCAGGAAGGCGTCCTGCTGGGCGCGGTTGAAGCGGTGGATCTCGTCCACGAACAGGATGGTGCGCCGGCGCCGGTCGCGCTCGGCGTCCGCGATGACCTGGCGGATCTCCTTCACCCCGGAGAGCACGGCGGAGAACGCCACGAAGCGGGCGCCCGCGATGGTGGCCATGAGCGAGGCCAGCGTGGTCTTGCCCGATCCGGGCGGGCCCCACAGGATCATGGAGTGGATCTCGCCGCGCTCGATCATCGCGCGCAGCACCCGGCCCGGCCCGAGCAGGTGATCCTGGCCGACGATCTCGTCCAGCGTGCGCGGGCGCATGCGATCGGCGAGGGGCGCCTCGCCGGCGGCACGCCCGGGGGCGGCCGGCGGCTCCCCGAACAGGTCAGCCATCAGGGCGCGCCGCTCCAGCGGGTGACGAGCCACGCGGGCAGCGTCGCGAGATCGTCGGTCCAGGCCACCGGGGTGACCTTGAAGCGGTCCATCTCGCCCGGTCGCGGCCGGTACGCCACGAACGGCACGCCGACGGCGGCCGCCGCCACCCCGTCCACCCACGAGTCGCCCACGACCACCGCCACCCCGACCTCGCCGAAATGCGCGGCGATCACCCGCCAGCCGTCCGGGTCGGGCTTCAGCGCGCGCATGTCGTCGCGGGTGACGACGAGGTCGAGGTGCTCGAGCAGCCCGAGCCGCGCGAGCGCGGGCAGCGAGACCTCGCGCGCGTTGTTCGTCCAGACCGCGGTGCGAAAGCCCGCGGCGCGCGTGCCGGCCACGGCCTCGAGCGCGCCGGCCTCGAGCGTCGCCTGCTCCATCGCGCGGTGCTCGCGCTCGAGGGCCAGGCGCCAGAGGTCGGCCTCGAGGGCGGGCGCGTGCGCGCGGCAGTGGGCGAGCAGCTCGCCGATGCGGTAGCGCTCCTGGCGGGGCGGCAGGGGGCCGCAGCGCGCCTCCAGCCTCCGCCGCATCTCGGCCGCCATCGCGGCGAGGTCGAGCGGGGTGCGCACGAGCGTGTGATCGAGGTCGAAGACGCAGAGTCCCACGGCGTTCGTAGGATATCGTGCTACCATCGAGAGCGTCACCATGAAGCGCCGACGGCAATTCCTCTCGGCGTTCAGCGCGCTCGTCCTCGTGCTCGCTGCTTCGTGGATGTCCCCCGGGCTGGCCATCGAGGAGCCCGAGCGCCTGTGGCTGGTCGGCCAGCGCGCCTTCGACGACGGGCTCTACCCGCTCGCGCGGCGCGCGCTCGAGCGCTTCGTCGACCAGTATCCCCAGGATCCCCGGCTGGGCGACGCCGTGCTCCTGCTCGGCCGGGCACGGTTCGTGACCGGCGACACGGAGGCCGCGCTGGAGGCCTTCACGCGCGTGCCGGCGACGGAGCCGCCGGCGGCGCGGAAGCTCGAGCTGAAGTTCTGGGAGGCGGAGAGCCTGTTCCGGCTCAAGCGCTACGGCGAGGCGCGCACGGCCTACGACGTCGTGATCCGGACGGATGCCGCGTCGCCCCTGGCCCCGGAGGCGCTCTACGGCTACGGCTGGTCGGAGCTGGAGCTGAAGCGCCCCGAGCCGGCCATCACCGCGTTCCGCGACTTCCTCAAGACGTGGCCCGAGCATGCCCTCGCCCCGTCGGCCATGTACCAGATGGCGCGCGCCCAGACGGAGGTCAAGCGCTACAACGAGGCGGAGCTCGGCCTGCGGGAGCTGCTCGCGAAGTTCCCGAAGGCCCGGATCGCGGGGGACGCCCAGTACCTGCTCGCGTGGACGAGGATCCAGGCGGGGGATACCCAGGGCGGCGTCGAGGACCTGCGCGCCTTCGTCAAGGCCAACCCCACGCACGAGCTGGCGCCCCGGGCCCAGGGATTGATCGCCGAGACCTTCGCGAAGCAGGGCAACCGCGCGGACGTCCTCAAGGTGTATCGCGCGCTCATGGCCCAGAGCCCGCCGACCCCCGAGGCGCTGAGCGAGGCCGCGGACATCGCCGGGCGTCTGGGCAACCCCAAGGACCAGGAGGCGGCCTGGCGCAAGCTCGTCGCGCAGTTTCCCGAGCACCCGCTCGCCCGCCGCGCCGCGTACACCCTGGCCACCGCCGCCTTCAAGCGCGAGCAGTGGAAGGACGCCGCGGCCTTCGGCGAGAAGGCGGCCGCCGCCGCCGACGACGACGAGCTGCGCGCGGAGGCGTGGCTGACGGTCGGCGAGTCCGAGCTCAAGCTCCAGCGCTTCGCGCCGGCGGCGAAGGCGTTCGAGGCCGTGGGCGCCGTCAAGAGCCCGCCGGCGTGGATCCGCTTCCGCGCGCTGGCCGGGCTCGGTCTCGCCCGCGAGCAGCAGAAGAACTGGGCCGCCGCGCTCGCCGCCTACGAGACGGTCGCCGCGAAGAGCCCGGATACGAAGCTGCGGGACTGGGCCAAGGACCGCGCCAGGGCGGTCAGGAGCCAGATGAGCGCGACGCCGGCCAACGGGCGCGCCCGGCCGAAGGCGGGCTCATGACACGCGTGCTCGCGCTCGCGGCGCTCTGGCTCGCCGTCACCGCCGCGCCGCCGCCGCCGCTCAAGCCGCCGCCGCCCGACCTCACGCCGCTGATCGCGTTCGCCAAGGCCCCGCTCGAGAAGCCGCCGGTGCCGCTGCCCGAGGTCGCGCCGCTCGCGCCGCCGGCGCTGATGCCACCGCTGCCGCCCGCGACGATCGTCGTGCCGGGCGCGGACAAGCCCACCGCCTTCCTGCCCCCGCCCCGCACGCTGCCCTGCGTGGGCGCGTGGCTCCGGATCGCCTCGGAGTCGCTCGAGTGCGGCCGCGCGCGTTTCGGGCGGGGCGACTACGAGGACGCCGCGAAGGCGCTCGATCAGGCCATGCGCGGCGCCACCGCCTCCGACCGCGACCTGCTCGACGAGTCGCGGTACTGGCTGGCCGAAGCGCTGTACCGGCTGGACCGCATCGAGCAGGCGGACTGGCTCTTCCGCCAGGTCGCGAAGGACGCGCGCACCGCCGAGCCGGGACCGTGGGCGCTGCACTCGAGCGGCTGGACGGCGCTCCGCCTGCGCGACGTCGCTCGCGCGCGCGACACCTTCGCGCAGGTGCTCGCCGCGGCGCACCCGGCCAGCATCGACGGCTTCACGCGCCACGGGCTCGCGCTCGCCCTCTATGCGCTCGGCCAGTACAAGGACGCGCAGCAGACGTGGGCGGAGCTCATCGCCCGCGGGGTGCCGGCCCCGCTGGAGCGCGACGTGGCGTTCTGGAACGGCGAGACGCTGGGGCGCATCGGCCAGTTTGCCCAGGGCGCGCAGGCGCTCGCGCGCTTCGCACAGAATGCCGCCGGCCACCCGCTGCTCGAGACCTCGGTCCTGCGCCGGGGCTGGTGGGCGCTCGGCGCCAACGACGTCCCGGGCAGCCTGGCCGCCTTCCGCTCGTACCTCGGCCGTCCCGCCGCCCCCGGGGCGGGCTCGGACGAGCGGCCGTGGGCCGAGGCGGGCATGGCGCTGGCGCTCCTGTCCTCCGGCGATGCCGCCGGCGCGCAGAGCTTCGTCCAGGCCCTGGACGCCCAGCGCTCGCCGCTGGCGCTGCCCGTGTGGCTCTCGCTGGTCGTCTCGGCCGTCGAGGCCAAGCGCTTCGCGGACGCCCAGGGCATGATGCAGCAACTGCTCGCCGGCTCGCTCCAGCCGCCGGTGCGCGCCTGGCTGCTGGCGATGCGCGGCGATGCCGCGCGCCAGGACGGCAACCGCGACGAGGCGCGCACCCAGTACGACCTGGCCCGCCAGGCCGACGCCGCCAGCGCCGTCGGGCGATACGCGACGTACCGCCTGGCCCAGAGCAACTTCGAGCTGCGCGAGTTCGCGCAAGCCGTCAACGACGTCACCCCGCTGGCCGGCGTGACGCTGTCCCCCGACCTGCTGCTGGCGGCGCTGCTCCTCCAGGGCGACGCGGCGTACTACGCGGGCAACTTCCCCGTCGCGGCCGCCGCCTACCGGCGCGCGCTCTTGGAGATTCCCGGCCAGCCCTCGGCGGCGCTGGTGAGGCTCTCCGCGGCGTGGGCGGCCCTGAAGCAGAACCAGAACGCCGAGGCCCGCCGGCAGTTCCTCGACTTCGCCACGGCCACGCCGACCGATCCCTACGCGATCGACGCGATGCTGCTCGCCTCGGAGCTGACGATCCTCGCGACCGAGCTCGACGCCGCGCGCGACCTGCTCGACCGGATCCTCGCGACCTACCCGACGCACCCGCGCACCGACTTCGCGCGGATGAACCGGGCGCTCCTGATGATGCGCGGGGGCCAGAGCCCGCTCGCGGTGCCGCTGATGCGCGACTGGCTCAAGCGCGCGCCGTACTCGCCGCTCTCGCCGCGCGCGCACGCCATCCTGGGCGCGGCGCTGCTGAACAGCGGCGTGCCCGCCGAGGCCGGCAAGGAGTTCACGCTGGCGCGGGGCGAGGGGCTCGGCGCGCTCGCGGGGCTCGGGCTCGGGGCCGTCGCGCTCGTGGAGGGCCGGCTCGACGAGGCGACGCGGGAGCTCAACGAGGCGCGCGACGGCGGCTCGCCGGCCATCGCCGGCGCCGCGCAGTACGGCCTGGCCGTCGTCGCGTTCAATCGCGGCGCGCCTGCGGAGTTCAAGACGGGCGCGCAGGCGGCGCTCGACGCCGATCCCAAGGGGCCGATGGCGCCCGCGATCCTGTACGTGCTGGCCGGCCTCGCCGCGGGCGATCAGGACTGGCCGGGCGCGCTGGCCATCGCCCGGCGTCTCGTCGCGGAGTTCCCCGCGGACGACCGGGCCGCCGCCGCCCTCGAGGTCGTCGGCGCGGGCGCCGCGAAGGCGACGGCCTGGCCGCCGGCGCTCGAGGCCTCGTCGCTCCTGCGGCAGCGGTATCCGCAGAGCCCGTTCGCCGAGGACGCGCGCCTCCGCGTGGACGAGGCGCTCATCGGCGTCGGCCGGGCCCCGGAGGCGCGCGCCGATCTCGAGCAGATCACGGGCGCCACGCCGCCCGACCCGCGCGCCCCGCAGGCGTGGGTCCTGCTCGCGCGCGTGCGCGAGGCCGCCGGCGACCGCGCGGGCGCCCTCGCCGCCTACGCCCAGGCCGCGCGCGACGGCCGGGGCCTCGACTGGAGCATCGACGCCCAGCTCGGCAACGCGCGGCTGCTGATCCAGGACAAGCGGTGGGACGAGGCGCGCGCCGCCCTCACCCCGGTCCTCGCCGCGAGCGGGGGCGCGACGGCCGCGGAGGCCGCGCTGGGGCTCGGGGAGACGTACGCCGCCGAGGGCCAGCACCAGGCCGCGGTCGAGTACTACATGACGGCCGCGTACGTGGCGCCGGACTCGCCGGCGGGACGGCGCGCGCTCGTGGGCGCCGGGCGCAGCTTCGCGGTCCTCAAGCAGCCGGACGAGGCGGAGATCGTCTACCGCAAGCTGCTGGCCCAGGAGGCCGTCCCGTCCGACCTCACGGACGCCGCGCGCCGGGGCCTCGAAGAGATCAAGCGCTAAGCGCTCGTCGCGTATCGGCGGTGCGAGGGCTGGGGGCCGGGGCGGCCTCGGGCGATCCGACTGACTGTGATTTCAAACGTCGTGTCCGCGCGCCACGATGCGCGCGCGACGCCTTCTCCCCGTACCCAACGGATCGCCCGAGGCCGCCCCGGCCCCCAGCCCTCGCACCGCCGCGTGGTGAGAGCGCGCTTTAGCGCTTGATTTCGCGCGAGTCGCGGCGCGCGGACACGCCCATGGAGATCACGGTCAGTCGGATCGCCGAGGCCGCCCCGGCCCCCAGCCCTCGCACCGCCGATACGCGACGAGCGTCGATCGGCGCTCGAACCACACGGTGTCCGGACGCGCTGCTAGAATGGCCCGCGTGAAGGGCTATGGCGGCCGGATCCTGTTCGTCGATCTCACGAGCGGCGGCTCGCGCATCGTGCCACTCGACGAGACCACCGCGCGGCGGTTGCTCGGGGGCAATGGGCTGGCGGCCCGTTTGCTCTACGACACCGTGCCGGCGGGAACGGATGCGTTCGATCCGGCGAACGCGGTCGTGTTCGGGGTCGGGCCGATCACCGACACGACGGTGCCGGGCAACAGCCGGGCCTGCGTGGCGACCAAGTCGCCGCTCACCGGGCTCTTCTTCGACTCCACCTTCGGCGGCCGGTTTCCCGCGACGCTCAAGCGCACGGGCTTCGACGCCGTCGTGGTCACGGGCCGGGCGGCGGCGCCGGCCTACGTCGTGATCGACGAGCGCGGCGCCGAGGTCAAGCCCGCGCGGCACCTGTGGGGCCGGACGACGCGCGAGACCGTGCAGGCGATCGTCGCCGCGGAGGGCGCGGACGCCGACGCGCTGGCCATCGGTCCGGCCGGCGAGGCGCGCGTGCGCTTCGCGGCGATGGCGCATTACTGGAAGAACCGCGAGGGCGTCTCGGGGCGCGGCGGGATCGGCGGCGTCCTCGGCGCCAAGAATCTCAAGGCCGTGGTGGTCCGCGGCACGCGGAAGACGGACGTCGCCGACGCCGCCGCGCTGAAGGCCCTGCTCGGCGAGGCGCGCGAGCCGCTCACCAAGGGCACGCAGGCGCTCACCACCTTCGGCACGCCGTTCCTCGTCGGCCCCATCAACGCGCTCGGCGGGCTCGGCGCCTACAACCTCCGCCAGGAGACGTTCGCCGAGGCGGCCCTCGTGGGCGGCGAGTCGCTCAAGCAGCACTTCCACGACCGTGACACCACGTGCCTGAAGTGCCCCGTGGCGTGCGGCAAGCAGTACGCCATCCGCGAGGGCGAGTTCGCGGGCACGCGCGCGAAGATGCCCGAGTACGAGACCATCTTCGCGCTCGGGCCGATGCTCGGCATCAGCCAGCCCGAGGCGCTGATCCTCGCCAACGACGCCTGCGATCTCCTCGGCATGGACACGATCTCGATGGGCGTCACGCTGGCGTTCGTCTGCGAGGCGCTGGAGCGGAAGTGGCTCGCGCCCGCCGAGGTCGGCGTGCCGTTCGGCTGGGGCGACTGGCGCGGCATGCTGCGGCTCGTCGAGATGACGGCGCGCCGCGAGGGCTTCGGGGCGCGGCTGGCCGAGGGCGCCTGGCGGCTCGCGGAGTCGCTCGGCGGCGAGGCCACGCGCGCGGTGTACGCCGTCAAGCGGCTGGAGCTGCCCGCGCACTCCGCCCGCGCGCTCAAGGGCCTGTCCATCGGGTACGCCACCGCGACCCGGGGCGGCAGCCACCACGACACGCGCCCGACGCCCCAGTACGCCGCCGGCTTCGACCGTCGCGGGACGGCGGACAAGCCGGCGTTCGCGATCCGCAGCCAGCACTTCACCGCGGTCGGCGACTCGCTCGTCATGTGCCGCTTCACCTCGGAGCGCGGCTTCGGGCTCTTCGTCGGCGAGCCCTATGCCGCGATGGTGCGCGCGGTCACGGGCTGGGACGTCAGCGTCGAGGAGCTCGAGCGGGTGGGAGAGCGGATCGTCAACCTCGAGCGCATGTTCAACGTGCGCGAGGGCGTGCGCCGGGCCGACGACACCCTGCCCTGGAAGGTGATGCACGAGCCCATCCCCGACGGCCCGTCGGCCGGGATGTACTGTCCGCCCGACGAGCTCGACGCCATGCTCGACGACTACTACCGCCGCCGCGGCTGGGACGCCGACGGCGTCCCGACCCCCGCCCGCCTCGCGTCGCTCGAGCTGGAGTAACTGCTGGCGCGCCGGGGCGTGGTGCTGCCCGCCATCAGCGTGATGGTGCTGTACGCCAACGCCGTGTGGTGGACGCTCTTCAAGTTCCTGGACTCCTTCGTGTGGGCCACGGTGTTCCACGGCGTGCAGGACCTGGCGATCGTGCTGGTCTTCCGCCCGTCACGCTGGCGTGGCTGGGCTTCGACGCCGCCAGGAGCCTGATGCTCGTGCTCGCCC
Organism: Candidatus Rokuibacteriota bacterium; assembly: GCA_016200085.1. Lineage (GTDB taxonomy): Bacteria > Methylomirabilota > Methylomirabilia > Rokubacteriales > CSP1-6 > JACQFL01. Next base: position 178,500 of record JACQFL010000050.1, read on the forward strand.
TCATCAACATCCACCACTTCGTCGTCGACGCCTGCATCTGGAAGCTGCGCCGCGATCCGAACTACCAGACCGGGGTGGGAGGCCGCCCCCGTCCCGTCGTACGCGCGGGCTCACCGCGCTACAATCCAGGCACGGGCGGATAGCTCAGCCGGGAGAGCACAGCCCTTACAAGGCTGGGGTCGCAGGTTCGAGCCCTGCTCCGCCCACCATCTTGAGATCGGGGCGCGCGCTGCGCTGGACTCGTTCAAGCGAAGGGGGCAAGGCCCCCCCCTCGGACTCTCCCGGCCGATGCCCCCCATCGCCGGACGGCTTTCGCGTGAAATGCCGGACGCGTGTCGCCCTGGCTCACCGCCCACAAGCGGATGGCGCCGGCGGAGCCGGCGCTCGGAAGACGCGCAGGATGTCCTTGCTGTGTCAAGAAATCCGACACGGAAAGGAACTCCACGGGGTTGCGACGAAGCCCAGAATTCGGGCTCGACTCCCCGGAGCGGCTGGCCTAGAATCCCCGCCATGAAAACACCCAGTGACGGTACCAACGCCGGCAGTCTCGTGACGCGTCTCGCTGTAGTGGCGGCCATCGCTGTGCTGGGGCTCGTGCCGCCAGGGGTCGCATCGGCCGCCCCGCACGAGATCAACGCCGCGGTCCACCACGACGTCTCCCCGCCGCTGCGAGATCTGAAGTCACCGCCGGGCGCGGGTGGGCTCCGCATGATCCCGGTCCGGCCGATTCCGCAGCGTCCGGCGCCTGAGCAGCACGATCCCGTCCTGCAGGACTTCGCCGCCGGGCCGCTCGTGCCGACCGTCGACATCCTCAACTTCCCCGGCGTCGGTCAGGGCGACTACGGCTTCACCGACCAGTTCGCGCCGCCCGACACGAACATGGCCGTCGGGGCGACGCAGGTCGTGCAGTGGGTGAACGCGTCGTTCGCGGTCTTCGACAAGGCCACCGGCGCGATCGCGGGCGGATTTCCCAAGGCGGGCAACACGCCCTGGATCGGCTTCGGCGGGGGCTGCGAGACGAACAACGACGGCGACCCCATCGCGCAGTACGACAAGGCGGCCAACCGCTGGATCCTGAGTCAGTTCTCTGTCTCGACCACGCCCTTCCTGCAGTGCGTGGCCGTGTCGACGACCTCGGACGCCACGGGCTCCTACGCCCGGTATTCGTTCAGCTACGGCAACTCGGACTTCAACGACTATCCCAAGCTCGGGGTGTGGCCCGACGGCTACTACATCAGCTTCAACATCTTCACGAACGGCGTCACCTTCGCCGGGTCCAAGGTCTGCGCCTACGACCGTGCGAAGATGCTCACGGGGGCCGCGGCCACGCAGCAGTGCTTCCAGCTCAGCCCGTCCTTTGGCGGTCTCCTTCCTTCCGATCTCGACGGCATCACCGCGCCGCCCGCAGGCGCGCCGAACTACTTCGTGAACTTCGGGACGAACTCCCTCAACGTCTGGAAGTTCCACGTCGACTGGGTAACGCCCGCCAACACGACGCTCACCGGCCCCACCAATCTCCCGGTGGCGGCGTTCACGCCCGCGTGCAACGGGGGGACCTGCATTCAACAGCCGACGCCCGGCGCGCTGCTCGACTCCCTCGCCGACCGGCTCATGTACCGCCTCGCCTATCGCAAGTTCCCGGACGGCCACGAGGCCATGGTGGTGAACCATTCGGTGCAGGCCACGTCGCCCGCGCCCCGGCACAGCGCCGTTCGCTGGTACGAGCTGCGCATCAGCGGCGGCGTGGTGAGCGTCTTCCAGCAGGGCACCTTCTCGCCCGACGCGAGCTTCCGCTGGATGGGCAGCATTGCGATGGACAAGGTCGGCAACATCGCCGTCGGCTACAGCGTCTCCAGCCGAAAGGTGGCGCCGTCGATCCGTTACACGGGACGTGTCCCGACCGACGCCCTCGGCACCATGCAGTCGGAGCGGACGATCACCAACGGCGTCGGCTCGCAGACGGGCGGCCTGAGCCGCTGGGGCGACTACAGCGCCATGAGCGTCGATCCGGTGGACGACTGCACGTTCTTCTACACGACGGAGTATCTGAAAGCGACCGGGTCCTTCAACTGGAGCACCCGCATCGCGTCGTTCAAGTTCCCGACCTGCCAGTGACGGCGCGCGCCTGAGCGGCCCGGCCCCGGCCCGAGTGGCGTCCACCACCCTCGGGGCCGGGCCATGACGCGCGCACGCCCGCGGCGGGCGGATCGGCCGCCTGCTCGCCGCGGCGGTCCTCGTCGGCGCGACGCCGACTGAGACGATGACGATCGCTCGCGAGAGTGAGTCCCCGCACCGCTCCCTGGAGCGGATGAATCGCTTCCAGGAACCCGAGGCGCGCCGCATCATCGCCGACCTCGGCCTGCCGCCGGCCTCGCGCGGCCTCGACGTGGGCTGTGGCGTCGGGCTGTACGGCCTCTGGCTGGCCGAAGCCGTCGGCCCTGGCGGCCACGTGATCGGGATCGAGCCGGAAGCGGAGCGCGTCGAGACGGCGCGCACCCTCGTGGCCGGCCGGCTCGAGACCAGGCGTCTGGAATTCCGCCAGGGCGACGGGACGGCGATCCCGCTGCCGGATCACAGCGTCGACTGGGTCTGGTGCGGGGACGTGCTCCACCACATCGTCGAGACGGAGCGGGCCCTGCGGGAGTTCCTGCGCGTCGTACGCCCGGGCGGGCGCATCGTCGTCAAGGAGTCGCAGGTCCTCTCCGCGCTGTTCCTGCCCGGCCATCCCGAGCTGGAGCGCCGCATCCAGCTCGCGGAGATCCGCCGTACCCTCGACGAGGGCGGCGGGCGCTCGTTCCAGGAGCGCCGGCAGACCACGCTCGCCTCCCTCCGGACGGTGGGGCTGACCGCGACCATGCGGACGTACCTGCTGGAGCGCCGGGCTCCGCTCGGCGCGGCCGATCACGAGTACATCCAGCACACGGTCTTCTCCCGCAACTGGGGCGAGCGCCTCCGGGATCTGCTGTCCCGCGAGGACTGGGAGCGGCGCTCCGCCGTGTGCGAGCCCGGCGCGCCGGCGAACATCCTGTCGACGCCCGATTACTTCTGCATCTATCCCATCACGGTATTCATGGCTGACGCTTCCGGCTGACCGCGTCTCGCCGCCCCGCGGCGCTGGCCGAGCGCCGGGTTCTGTGCTAGGACTCTCTCGGGATATCGAGGAGCGTCACGGCTTCGCCGGGGCGCTCCGAGCGTTTGGGGGGTATGGGGGGCCAGATCGGGGCCCCCCATGTAAACAATCCGCGCGAGGAGAGACATGCCCTACGACGTGATCGTCCGGAACGGCATGGTGGTCGACGGGACGGGGTTCGCGCGCTATCGTGCGGACGTCGGGATCAAGGACGGCCGGATCGTCGAGATCGGCCGCATCCGGGCCTCCGCGGAGCGGACGATCGACGCCGACGGGCTGTTCGTCGCGCCCGGCGTCATCGACCTGCACACCCACTACGACGCGCAGCCCTTCTGGGACCGGCTGTGCACGTCCTCCGTGTGGCACGGGGTGACGACGGTCCTCACGGGCAACTGCGGGCTGACCCTCGCGCCGCTGCGCCCGGAGCACCGCGATCCGATGCTCGCCACCTTCTGCTGCGTCGAGGACCTGCCCGTCCGGTCGCTGGCCTCGGTGCTGCCCTGGACGTGGGAGAGCTTCGGCGAGTACCTCGGAGCCATCGATATCGGGCTCGGGGTGAACATGATGCCGCTGGTCGGCCACAATCCCCTGCGCCTGGAGGCGATGGGGAAGGCGGCGTGGGAGCGCGCGGCGACCGAGGAGGAGATCGCCTCGATGCAGCGGATGCTGCGCGCGGCGCTGGAGGAGGGCGCGTGGGGCTGGAGCACCACCGTGTCGCCCACCCACGCCGGCCCGCATGGCGAGCCCGTGCCCACGCGGCTGGCCGAGAACGACGAGCGCGTGGCGCTCGGCCGCACCCAGGGCGAGTTCAACCGTGGCGTGATCGAGATCCTCCCGAAGTCGATCACCCAGCCCGACGAGGCCGACCAGCAGCACCTGCTCGACGTGGCGCGCGCGAGCGGCCGTCCCGTCTTCTTCCTGGGCTTCGACGCCAGCGCGCGTGGGTGGGTGGAGACGGCGGCGCGGGAGGGCGCCCAGCTCGTGAACCTGCTGCGGGCGATCCCCTTCAACCCGCGCTTCACGCTGAAGAAGACGACGTTCTTCGGCAACCTCGACGTCTGGGACGTGGTCATGCAGCTGCCGCTCGACCGGCGGCTGGCCGCCCTGACGAATCCCGAGAAGCGCGCGGAGATGCGCGAGGCGGCCCTGCAGCGCCAGCGGCGCCGGCCGGGCGTGCCGGGGCGGTTCGTGCCGTGGAAGTCGATCGTGGTCAACCGGGTCGCCCGCGACGAGCACCGCGCGCTCCAGGGCCGCCGCCTGACGGACCTCGCCGAGGAGCAGGGCAAGCACGTGGCCGACGTGATGCTCGACCTGGCCGTCGCGGAGGGGCTGGACACCGAGTTCCAGCTCCACACGCGCCCGCCCGAGGACGACGTCGCGCTGGCGGAGTTCGTGAAGACCGGCCACGCGCTGCCGTCGCAGTCCGACGCCGGCGCGCACCTCAACACGAACTTCTGCACGGCGGGCGAGTCGAGCTACGTGCTGGGCGAGTGGGTCCGCGAGCGGCACCTCCTGAGCCTCGAGGACGCCATCCGTCGCTTCACCTTCCAGCCCGCGCGGATCATGGGCCTGCACGATCGTGGGCTGGTGCGCGAGGGGATGATGGCGGACCTCATGGTCTTCGACCTGGCGCGCATCGGGGTGAAGGAGGACGAGGTCTCCCGCGACGGCCCCGCCGGGACGCCGCGCCGCGTGCAGGGCGCCGAGGGCGTGCACCACGTCATCGTCGGCGGCCAGGTGGTGCTCGACCACGGCGCGCACACCGGCGCGCTGCCCGGTCGCGTCCTGCGCGCGCCGGGTCGGGCCTGACGCCGGCGCGCCACGGACGGGCAGCGTGCGCACAGGGACGCGCGGCGTGACACACGGCGCGCCATGAGGCGGCCGGCGCCGGTGGCGATGCTGGCGGCGGCGCTCGTCCTCGCGGCGTCCTGGCCCGTCGCGGCGTGGTCGTCGCGCGGCGGGCATCGGGGCCACCACCACTTCCATCACGGCCCCGGCATCGTGATCGTCGTGGCCCCGCCGCTTCTCGGGAGCCCGTACTGGTGGGGGAGCCCGTTCCCGTACCCGCCGCCCCCGGTCGCCCCGGCGGCGCCGGCCTATCTCCATGGCGCAGCCCCGGCCGCGGGCCTCCGGTACTACTGCCAGAGCATGGGCGGCTACTACCCGAGCGTCCCGCAGTGCCCCGAGCCGTGGATCCCGGTGCCGCCGAGAGCCCCGTAGGGCCCGCCGCGCACGCGCCGGCCCCCGGTCTCGCCGGGCGGCTGATGGTCGCCTCGTTGCGGCGATGAGAGGGGCGCCAGCCCGAGACATCGCGTGGCCGACGCTGCTGCTGCTCCTCGCCGTGGTCGCGCCGGTGGGCGCGCAGTCGCGGTCCGTCGACGTGGTGATCGCGCGCTTCCGAGCACTGGCGGAGGCGCGGATGCAGACGGAAGCCCTGCTGCGCCGGTGCGTGGCGGAGGGATTCGTCGCCAACGCCATCTACGCCGGGCTCACGCGGCGGGAGGCCTTCGCCCGGGCCGACGAGTTCATCGCCACGCATCAAGCGCGTCTGGCGGTGATCGAGCGCTGCGCGGATGACGCGCGCGGCCGGCTCGACGGCTATCGCCAGACCCTCGCGGAGGCCCGCGCGGGGCTGCCGAGCCTGCCCGGCGTGTCGGCGGCGCGCGCCGCCGAGACCGGCGACCTCCTCCAGCGGTCCTACGACAATCTTGCCGGTTTCTCGGGCGACGCCACGACGCGGATCGCCTCGATCCACCGCGGCTACCTGGCATTCTTCCGCGGACTGAAGAGTGAGGCTCCGGGCGACGACGCCCCGCTCCGGCTGCCTGCCGCGATCGCCGCCGAGGAAGGCCAGCTCCTTCGGGGCGCGCGGAGCCAGGTGAGGACCGGGGTCATGTACCTCGACGCCATGACCACGCTCTTCCCGAGCCCCGCGCTGCGCGGCCGGCTCGCCGTGACGCGGGTTCTCGAGCGTGTCTACCAGGCCGTCGATCGCAACGTCGAGGACGGCGATGCCACGGCTCGCGCCGCCAGGCTCCGCGAGGTGCGCCAGGACCTCAGGACGGCCGAGGTGCTGGCGCGAGCCGCGGCCGCCGACGAAGCGGTGACCGGTCTCTGGCCCGGCATCGCGGAGCCCTACGCCACGCTGATCGCCGCGCTGACCCGCGCGCAGGACAACGTGGCCGCGCTGGAGGAGGCGCTCGGCGCCGTCGCGCCCTCAACCCCGGCGGGTCTGGCCGAGCGACGGCGCCGCGCCGGAGAGGTCGCGCGCCAGCTCGAGGGCGCGCTCACCACGGTGGATCGCATGGCGGCCGCGATCGACGAGGAGATCAGCCGCCTCCGCTGACGTCACTGCTGCTGCTGCTGCGCGGCGGCCTCGACCACGATGAGGTCGTAGTCGCCCGCCCGTCCGGGGTTCTCCTTGAAGACGGGCAGGTCGATGGGCTGCGTGCCCTCCTGGAAGGCGAGGGGCACGCGCTGGGTCGTGGCACTGGTGCGCACCTCGGCCTGGAGTCTCTCGTGCGCCGAGCCGCGATAGATCCCGCGGTTGGGGGGCACGTCGTCGTAGGTGCGCCCGTGGCCGACCACGATGTAGCGCTCGTCGACCGGGCGGTTGTGGGTGGGGTCGAAGGGGATCCAGCCATGGCTCGGCGACCAGAACTCGATCCACGCGTGGCTCTGGGCCGGCTCGGCCTGCTGCGCGGGATCGACGTGCAGGTAGCCGCTCACGTAGCGGCAAGGAATGCCGCTGAGCCGGAGCGAGCCCAGCGCGAGGTGGGTGAAGTCCTGGCACACGCCGGCGCCGAGCCGGAGGAAGTCCTCAGTGGTCGAGTCGTAACGCGTGACGTCCTTGCGATAGGTGAAGCGCCGGTGGATCTGGCCGCCCACGGCCTCCACCAGCGCGCCGGCCCCCGCGCCGCGCGGCAGCTTCAGCGCGCGGTGGAAGCGCCGCAGCGCGGGGGTGAGCGGCACGGGGCCGCCGAGCTGCAGGAAATCGAGGAGGGCGTAGGGCCGCCCGCCGAACGGCGGCACGTCCGTGACGGCGGCGACCGCGGGGGCTTGCGGGTGCGTGGAGACCACCGAGCGCGCCAGCACCTCGATGCGGTCGTGGAAGCGGGTGATGTTGAAGTGGTGGGTGACGTTGTCGTTCCAGTCCACATAGCGCGCCAGGCGCGAGGGCGGCCCGACGGCGAGGAGGAAGGAGTGGACGGTCTGGTGCACGGTGGTCTTGGGCTGCACGCGGACCTCGAGGAACGACTCGCTGATGTAGCCGTCGTACTCGAAGGCGAAGTGGTGCTCGACGCTTAAAAGCATCCGCTCACGTCACGAAGTACTGGGCGGCGATGGCCTCGTGGGCCTGGTCCAGCCCGGCGAGCACCGAGTGCAGGAAGCCGAGGTAGTCGCCCCGCCGCATGACCTCGCGGTCCTCGTAGGACAGCCGCGAGCAGAGGCGGCCGACGATGCGCGCCGGGGCGGTGAGCTCCCCGGGCTTGTCCAGGCGGTCCAGGCAGTCCTTCACGGCCCGGCAGCCGTAGTTGAGCGCGCGCGGCGCGTCGGCGTCGAAGAGCACGAAGCGCAGCACCAGGGCCGGCTCCATCTGGGCCCCGCGCGCCTTGCGGTAGTTCTCGAGCGAGGCCAGCCCGCGGAGCAGGCTGCGCCAGCGGGTGTAATAGAGGGGAATGTCGGTCTTGGGCGCAGGATCGAGCAGCGCGGGCAGCTTGGCGATGAGGATCGTCGCGGTGCGCGCGGTGCGCTCGATGGCCTCGCCGAGCTTGAGGAAGAGCCAGCCCTGGTCCCGCGTGAGCGTGTGGGCGATGGCGCCCACCGTGCCGAGCAGGCCCTTCTGGGTGGCCGAGAGCGCGTCGCGAAAGGCCGGGACGTCCCGGATGCCCCGCCGCGCCTGGGCCTCCAGCGCGTGGTAGGCGTCGTTCAGGCCGAGGAAGACCTCGAGGGTGAGCGCCTCGCGCACCGCGCGCGCGTTCTCGCGCGCCTTGCGCAGCGAGAAAAACGTGGAGTACGGGTTCTGGTCGTCGAGGTAGAAGGAGGTCAGGTAGGGGAAGGCGAAGGGCGCGGCCTTCGGGAACGCCCGGCGCGTGAGCCGCGAGCCGGGGAAGATCGCGAGCAGGTCCGCCCACTCCGCGCGCGCGAGCTCCTCGTGCAGGGCCAGGATCTCGGTGGAGAAGTCCTCGGTGACGAGCAGCAGCCGCGTGCAGTGCTCGGCGCGCTCCAGGTAGCGGCCCATCCAGTAGAGCGCGTCGGCGACACGAGACAGCATCGGATCGCTAGCGCCGGCGCGGGGCGAGCACCCAGGTGTCCTTGCTGCCCCCGCCCTGGGAGGAGTTGACGACGTACGAGCCCGGCCGCAGCGCCACCCGGGTGAGCCCGCCCGGCAGCACGCGCACGGCGTCGCCATAGAGCACGAAGGGCCGCAGGTCGATCCGCCGCGGCTGGAAGTCGCCGTTCACGTAGGTCGGATGCGTGGAGAGCTGCACGAGCGGCTGGGCGATGTAGTTGGACGGGTTCTTCTTCATCCGCTCCACGTAGCCCTGGATCTCCTTCTTCGTGGCAAAGGGCCCCATCAGCATGTTGTAGCCGCCGGAGTCGCCCGTGGTCTTCACCACCAGCTCGTGCGCGTGCTCGACCATGTAAGCGAGGTCCTGGCGGCGGAAGCCGAGGTACGTGGGCACCTGGGGCAGCACGGGGTCCTCGCCCATGTAGTACGAGATCAGCGCGGGCACGAAGGCGTAGACGCTCTTGTCGTCGGCCACCCCGGCGCCGGGGGCGTTGGCGAGGCCCACGTTGCCCTCGCGATAGGCGTTGATCAGGCCGGGCACGCCGAGCAGGGAATCGCGGCGGAAGGCGAGCGGGTCGAGGAAGTCGTCGTCGACCCGGCGGTAGATCATGTCGACCTTCTGCTTGCCCTGGGTCGTGCGCATGTAGACGGCGCCGTCCTCGACGAGGAGGTCCCGCCCCTCCACCAGGTCCACGCCCATCTCGCGGGCGAGGAAGGAGTGCTCGTAGAAGGCCGAGTTGTGCAGTCCGGGTGAGAGCACGACGACCACCGGGCTCTCGCTCGGGCGCGGCGCGCTCTGCCGGAGCGTGTCGAGGAGCAGGTTCGGGTAGTCCTTGATGGGGCGCACGGGGTAGTGCGTGAAGAACTCGGGGAACACGCGGTTGAGCAGGTTCCGGTTCTCGAGCACGTAGGACACGCCGCTCGGGCAGCGGCAGTTGTCCTCGAGCACGAGGTACTCGCCCTGGTCGTCGCGGATGATGTCGGTGCCCACGATGTGGGTCCACACCCGGCGCGGGGGCACCACGCCGAGCAGCTCGCGCTTGAACTCCTGGCGCGAGAAGATCAGCTCGGCGGGCACGATGCCGTCTTTCAAGCAGCGCTGCTCGGTGTAGACGTCGAGGATGAAGAGGTTCAGCGCGGTGATCCGCTGCACGAGCCCCCGCTCGATCGTGCGCCACTCCGCGGCGGGGATGATGCGCGGCACGAAGTCGAACGGGAAGATCCGCTCGGTGCCCTGCTCGTCGCCGTACACGGTGAAGGTGATCCCCTGGTCGAGCAGGGAGAGCTTCTGCAGGCGCTCGCGGCGGTCCAGCTCGGCCTGCGTGAAGGACTCGAGGGCGGACACGAGCGGCTCGTAGTGCGTGCGTGGCCGGGACGCCTGCTCGAAGACCTCGTCGAAGGCGCGACGATCAACGGCCCACTTCATTCGGCGGATTATACCGCGCGGCTCCGCGCTCCCGGCCGGCGCGGCGGTGCCCGCGCGAGGCGCTTCAGGCCAGCGCCGCGCGCATCAGGCGGCGACGGCCGCCGGCGGCCACACCACGACGTCGAGCCGCTGCGCGTAGTGCAGGAGCGGGGGCGGGCCCTCGAGGTGGACGCCGTGGCCGGCGGTCATCGTGTTGCGCGTGAAGGTGGCCTCGGCGCGCTGGAGCGGCCACGGCGCGTGATGGATCTCGGCGCGCAGCAGCCGGCCGTCGTCGACGGTGTAGAGGCAGTACCGCTCGGTGAGCCACCACTCGAGGCTGCCCGGCGCGCTCTCGGCCGGCGGCGCCACGGGCGCGTAGACGACCTCCAGCTCGGCCGCCGGCGCCCCGGGGTGCACGCGCCGGCTCGCGTAGCGCACGCGCCCGCCGTCGACGGTCTCGGCGAAGCGCGCGTGGAAGTAGGGCAGGTGATAGAGCCGCCGCGCGGCGGCGACGGCGATCGCGCTCTCGGCGTCGAGGCTCAGGAACCAGACCCCGGGCTTGCCGCCGGCGATGACGTACGTGCGGACGTTCAGCTCGTGGAAGCGCGAGAGCCCGGGGACGGGCGGCAGCCCACGCGCGCGCAGGCCCGTGAGGTGGAAGGGCGTCACGGCCAGCCAGGCGTGCCCGTCCCGGGTGTGGAGCGCGAGGCCGGGAGGGAGGAGCCCCGCGAGCGCCGCGGGGGCCACCGGCCAGTGAACGAACAGCAGCCGCTCCCACGTCTGCGCCATCACCCACGGCTCGCGCGGCACGGGCCACGGGCGGTGATCGGCGGGCGGCAGCGCCCCGGGCTCGATGGCGCTGGCCGCGGTCGCGGCCAGGCGCATCAGCGTGGTCATCGGACATGAGCGTACCCGACACCGACCTGCTACGCTGGCCCGACCCACGGGGGAAGGAGCCCAGATGGCGTATCCGGTCTTCGACCTGGCGAGGTGCGCGCGTTCATGGAGATGAGCTCGGTGGAATGGCGCCGGGCGCTCGCCGTCGAGCTCGCCCGCCACCGCGTGCGCGCCAACGTGATCCGGCCCGGATGGATCGAGACCCCGATGACCGAGCGCGCGTTCCACTGGAACCGGTTCGTGGACAAGGTGCTGCCGCGCGTGCCGGCGCGCCGCTGGGGCCAGCCGGAGTGAACGCAAGCCTTACTCACGACGCGCCGACGGAGCCGCGCCCCACCCCCAGCAGGCCATCCACGGCCCGAGGCGGCCTGGCGGTCCCCGCTACAATGATCGTCCTCGCCCTGGTCGCGTGCGCCACGCGCCCGCCCGCGGGACCGCCCCCGCTCGCGGGCTGGCGGAGCGCGCTCGGCCGCGAGCATCCGCTCGCGGGCCGGATCTGGGACAGCGCGGGCGCGCGCTTCGTGACGGCCGAGGCGCTGGTGGGGCGGCTCACGGCCGCGCGCTTCGTCCTCCTCGGCGAGAAGCACGACAATCCCGACCACCACGCGCTCCAGGTCTGGGTCCTGCGCGCGCTGCTCGCCGCTGGCCGGCGGCCCGCGGTCGCGTTCGAGATGCTGACGCCCGATCAGGAGACCGCGCTCGCGCGCCATCTCGCCGGCGCGCCCGACGACGTCGCGGGCATCGCGAGCGCCGTCGGCTGGGCGCGCTCGGGCTGGCCCGCCTGGTCGCTGTACGCGCCCCTCTTCGAGACCGCGGTGCGTGCGCGGCTGCCGGTGGCGGCGGCCAATCTCACGAGTGCCCAGGTCCGTGCGCTCCTCGACGGCCGCAGCCTCGATCCCACGCTCGCGGCGCGCCTCGGCCTCGATCGCCCGCTCGACGGGGCGGCGGCGGCGGCGATGACGCAGGAGATCCGCGAGGCCCATTGCGGCACGATCCCCGAGAGCCGGCTCGCCGTGATGGTGGCCGTGCAGCGCGCGCGTGACGCGGTCATGGCGGCGCGCCTCGTCGAGCGCGCCACCGACGGCGGCGCCGTCCTCGTCGCGGGCGCCGGCCACGTGCACCGCGATGGCGGCGTGCCCGTGCACCTCGTCGCGGGCGCGGCGGGCGCCACGGTCGCCGGCGTGGGCTTCGTGGAGGTGCAGGACGGCGAGCCACGCGTGCCCGACTATCGGGCGCCCTTCGACTACGTCTGGTTCACGCCACGCCTCGATGACGACGATCCGTGCCGGGGGCTCAGGGAAAAGGTTTCCTGATCGCTCCCGGATGCCGGGGGCGTTCCGGGTGTGGTAAACTTCGCTCCCTAAGTACTGCGTTTCGTAAATATAATGACGTACTTTAAGCCCCGTTCCGACATGCTTGGTGGCGGAGGTGCCGACACCGATGCCCAGGGTAAGCCCGTACCGGATCGAGCTGACCCATGCGGAACGGAAGGAACTCGAAG